>JAJZXW010000044.1 GCA_021806225.1 Nitrospirota bacterium
GGGCACCACCAGGTCCGACGGCGCGGCCGGAGTGGCAGCCGGAGCGGCAGCGGCCGGGGCAGTTGCGGTGGCGGCCGGGGTGGACGAATCCGCCCAGGCGACGCCCGTTCGGGCGAGGGTGATTTCCGTCCCCCCTATCAGGAGGGCGGAGGCCAGGACAATACGGCCCCATCGTATCAGGCGACGGTCGAGCGTCATCGGAACTCCTTCGTTAAGGATAGTGAAAGCTTGGATCGCGCAGGCACAATGACCGGCAGACCCATTTAATGCCGGATTTCCGGCCTGTCAGCACAGGAATGTGAGAGAAGCGACGGCCCAAAAGGGCGCATCAGGAAAATCGGAATAAGATCTCGACGGCGAGAAATGATGATTTGGAACAACATTGTTCCGGAATGCGTCATCCGGATGTCTTCACCCCGGCAGGGGGAGGGACCTCGGTGACACCCCCTCCTAATACAAAAAACATGCCAAAACATGATTACATTTAGAATCAGTGCTTTACATTAATAAAGCCTCCGGATGGGACAGGATCATTCACGACAAAAATGTCCACAAGAGGACATCAATCTTTGTCCATCTTTTTACATTGGTCTGGCGATTGCTATCATTCGTGGGAAGAGATGTTTCGAAGGGAAAATTTTGAGGTTTCTCTGGAACCCAGCAGAGGGCGTTTCAGCGGGTGGACGTGAATCCTGTGAGTTTTATTTTGGAAAGGCTCCTTGGGGAAATTCCGCAGAGAAAGTCCCGGTCAAGCGAGGCATTCCCCCTCGATGGACTCAGGCGGGATGTCCGGGCAGAGAAGACCCTGGCAGGAATACACAGAGCGCACAGAGTCTCCATCCACTGAACCAGAATTAAAGGAGTCCCGTTCATGGGCTGGTCCCACCTTCATCCCGCCCTGATCCATTTCGTGGTCGGCATTGGAATGGTCCTGTTGATATGGGACATCAACCGGCTGCATCTTTCGTCCGGATCCTCGGGAGGGAAGGGGGCATTCGAGCGGGTGCTCGAAGGATGGCTTGGGCTTCTTCTCCTTGGCGTGGGAACGGGATGGATCGCCCTCGCCAACGACACTCTCCTCCAGCACGGGGGAGCCGAGATCTATCTGGGAAGCGTACACGGAAAAATGGGGCTTCTGGTTCTGGGGCTCGCGACCGCCAGGGTCTTCGGCGGGGCCACTCCCCGGTCCCGCCGGCTTCGCCAATTCTGGACAGGCCTCGACATCGGACTTCTCCTGCTCCTTTCGGGCACCGCCCTTCTGGGAGAGTGGCTCGTCTTCCGTCTGGGGCTTGGAGTGACCGGCGTCAGCTTTTAAAGACGGGTCAGTGCGGCCTCTACATCTCCGCAGAGATCGTCGGGACTTTCGAGCCCCACCGACATCCGGACAAGCCCGTCCTCAATCCCCATGGCCCGGCGCACCTCGGTACTCCACCCGCGATGGCTCATCGAGGAGGGGTGCTCGACAAGTGAGCCGGGATCCCCCAGACTCACCCCGATCCTGATGATCCGGAGCCCGTCCATGAATGTTCGTGCCGCCTTCCCTGATGCGAACTGCACGGCCAGCATTCCTCCCATTCCCTTCATCTGCCGACAGGCGATTTCATGACCCGGATGCTCCGGGAGTCCCGGATAGTGGACCCGCACCACCGGGGCCTTTTCCGAGAGGAGTCGGGCCAGAGCGGAGGCTCTCACGGAGTGCGCCACCATCCTGAGAGCCAGCGTCTTGATGCCACGAAGGATCAGCCAGGCGTTCATGGGTGAGAGCGTCGCCCCCAGGAGGGACGCCTCCGTGGCGCGGAGAGCCTGGATCGTCTCCCTCGCGCCCACCGCCACACCGCCCAGGAGGTCTCCGTGGCCCCCAAGATATTTGGTGGCGCTGTGGATCACGATGTCTGCCCCATGTTCGAGAGGTTTCTGAAGAGCCGGAGAGGCGAAGGTGTTGTCCACCGCGAGGGGAACCCCGTATGTCCGGCACAGGGATGCCACCGCCGCGAGATCGACGATATCGAGCGTGGGGTTGGAGGGCGTCTCCAGAAAGAGTCCCGCCGCACCTTCCCTCAGTTCCTCCTCAAGCCGGGTATATGACGACCCTTGCTCCCGAAAATCCACGAACCGGACCGTCGCACCCAGGGGAATCAGCATCGATTCGATGAAATGTCGGGTCCCGCTGTAGAGATGGCGGGAGAAAAGGAGGGGGGTACCCTTCTTCAACCAGGAAAGGAGGAGGGCGGCGATCGCGCCCATCCCAGAGGAAAAGGCGACACTCTCTTCTCCGCCTTCGAGAAGGGCCATCGTGCGCTCGAACTGGCGCACCGTGGGGTTGGACGCCCGGGAGTAGACATATCCCTCCTCCTCCCCTCCCAGGACACGATCCACCGTCTCCATCGACGGGAAGGTGTAGGTGGAGGTCATGTAGATCGGAGGGGTCAGGGCCCGGTAGGGATCGATTCCCTCCTCTCCGTGTACCGCTTCTGTCTCAAAGCCGCGTTGTTCTTCAGGACCTTCCATCGCCATTTTCCTCTCCTTCTTCTCCGCTCTTCCTCGTCGGAAAAACTTTTTTAGGGTGAGGGTCTTGCAAAACCCCAAAAACAGTTCTTGCGAAACCCTGTTGAAAACTCGTTTATCGATCACATTTTGATGATGGATCGCATTTCAGCCCACCAGGAGGCTCTTTCGGATCGGAAAAGGATCCAGATTTCTGAAATCAGGCCGGTACTTGGGCGCACCTTTCCCCATCTCTTCGTTTCAAGAAGGGAAGATCTTCTCCTTTGTGCCCCGGAAAAGCGATCGCTACGATCCGCTCCCAAGAAGCTGGTCGGCCAGGATCCCCAACACCCCGTACATCAGGTGGGCCATCACTTTCCTGTTTCCCCGGACAAAGATCATGCGGCCTCCGAATTCCTCCTTGAGCCGGGCAAAGAACCGCTCCGCCTGCGTCCGGGCCTTGTAGCGACGCGCCCGGTCGGGCTCCATCGGGATCTTCTCCCCTCTCCGGGGGTTTTTGTCGATGACGGGTACCAGTCCAAGCCCCTTCGCGAGCGTTCGAAGGGAGGCGGCATCGTAAGCGGCGTCCGCCAGGCAGTATCCCTGAACCTTCCGCGCCGTCTTTTTCAGAAGGAAAGGGGCGGCCTGGCTGTCATGAAGCGCGACCGAGGTCAGAAGACTGGAGACGGAAAGCCCTCCCTCCACGACCGGGACAGGGAGCTTGTCGCCCTTCCAGACCTCGTATTTTCCCTGACTGTTCATCTTGGCGCCACACGAACAGTCCCCTGGAAGGGTCCGCTTCATCCGGGCCGGCGTCATCGGCAGAATGCGGACCACTCCAGACACCTCGGGCGGCGGAACCGTTTCTCCTCTCTTCGGTCGTCCCCGCTTCCTGTTGATCTTCACCGCCACCGACTTCCAGGTATTGCGGGCCTTTTCCCGGGCGCGGATGGCAGACGCTTCCAGGGCGGCGTGGGCGATTCCCGGATCTTTCACAAAACGATCGACCAGGGCGGCATGGGTCCGCTCGGGGATCTCGGTCCGGGCAAGAACTCCGAAAACCCGGGAAAAGGCTGACTCGTGCGGCAGAGGACTTCCGGTTCGGAATCCCAGAACCCGGCGCAGGGTCGCATCGGCTTGAAGACGCTCGATCAACGCCCGGGTCGAGGACAGGTTCAGGATCGCTTTGGCCACAAAAGCCCGGGCGATCGTCAACCAGTCGTGCGGGGGACGCCCTGTCCCCCTCCGGCTCTGTCGGATCTGATCCTCGATCCGGACAATCTCGAGAATCGCCACGATCTTTCGGTGCTCTTCCGTCAGAGGACCCAGGCAATCCTCGATCCGGGGAAACAGGGATCGTTGAATGCGTCTCCAGATAGGGGAAAATTCCATCGAACCTCCTAGAATTAAAAGAAGGAAATGATGGATTTATTTTACATGACAAATACTTAAAAGTATTCACAATAAATGAAGGGAAGCCTGGGGTTTTGCAAGACCCTCAAGATTACGGAGCCGACTCCGGAATGTCGATCAAAAATCAGAAATCATGATTCCATGACAGCGTTATCCGGAAAACACAAAATCAATCACAAAATCCAAATACCCCTTTTTTTATTACCGTTCAGGGACCCAGGCAACTGCAGGCATTATCCGGAAAGAATCTTTCTCCGTCCTCTTCAGATTGATTACCTCAACATTGACACATTCAATAATTTAAACATATATTTAAAAAATAAATTCGGAAATAAATTTACAAAAAACATAAATTAAAACAACTTATAACAATTTTATACATAAATCATATTCAAACAAAAAGAAGTTTCAAAATGACAGGAGCAGAGATGAAAATGATGCCTCCTCCCGAAGGCAGACACTTCAGGACGCGAGTCAATGTCGCGATCGCCACTCTTGTGGCCCTCGTCACCGTCGCCGGCCTCGTGCTGGTCGTGGCGAGCCTGACAAAGCTCACCCGGGCCTCACGCGAGCTGGCCCAGGTGAGCACTGTCAGAAACGCCCTCCTGCGCCTCCAGTCCGATGCCGGAACATACTTTCTCCGGCCAGACCCATCCCTCTACCGGGACTTTCTCGATACCGGCAACGAGCTTTCCAAAAGCATCATCGGGCTCAAGGGCCTGACCCCCGAAGAGAAAAAGGAGGTCGGAATGTACCTTATCCAGATGCGGGCCCTGTCGACGCTCCTCTTTCACACCTCCTCACAGAAAGTCGAGCAGCAGGGATTTGCCAGCGTCCAGAACCTGGTGCGCGTCCTCGATCAGAGCGTGGCCAAGAAGGCCTTTGAGCGGGAATCGCTCCGGTACGCCCAGGAAGCGGCCCGCATCCGGACCCTCGTGATCGGAAACAGCCTGATCATCCTTCTTCTTGCGATCCTGTCGGCCATCATGACCGTGCGCCTCGCCCGGAATGTCCGGACGGGGCTTCTGGACCCCCTCCATCTCCTGGCCGATCAGGCCAGGGAGGCCCTCCACTTCCGCCTGGGGGACCAGAAAATCGAAAGTCCCTATCTCGAGATCCAGGCCGTGAGCACGACCATCCGGTCGGTTCTCAAGATGGTCTTCACCACCCTGAACCGGTTGCCGGGACTCGGACTGGCCATAGCAGACACCGAGATGGGCTCGGGGAACGAAGGAAACCGGATCCTCTACGCCAACGATACCATGCAGGCACTCTACCAAGCCATGCGCACTGACCTAGAGTCACTCACCCACCGCGCACTTCCCGAAAATCTGCTGGGAATTTCGATCCATCAGTTCCACAGGGACCCGGACAAGGTTCGCTCCGACATCCGCGCCATCGGAGCCGACCAGACTCGCTCCAACGCCGTCATTCCGATCGGGAACCGCTTCATTTTCTCGCAGTCCTTCTGCCTGTCCGACGAGGAAGGACAGCCCCAGGCCTATGTCGCCGTTTTCTCGGATGTGACCCGGGAGCAGAACCTGAACCGGGGCATCAAGACAGCCGAGTCGAGCGGCGCCCACCTTACGAACTCGATGTCCCGGATCTCCGATTCGGTCTCTACCATCACCCAGCGGCTCGACAATATCTCACGGGAATTCGATGGAATAAACCAGGAGATCCATCGCGGAGGAAGCATCGTCACCAATCTGTCCCGGACCGTCGACAATCAGACCACGCTCATGAACACCCTCCGCGCCGCAACCTTGTCCATGAACGCCAAATCGACCCAGATCCAGCAGATCACCGAGGCCATCAGCCGGATCGCCGAACAGATCAACCTTCTCGCCCTGAACGCGGCCATCGAGGCTGCCCGGGCTGGAGAACAGGGACGCGGTTTCGCAGTGGTCGCAGACGAGGTCCGGAAGCTGGCCGACCAGACGAGCCGTTCAGTTGAAGACATCGGGACCATCATCTATTCGACGGTTGAAGAAACCCGACGCAACAGCGCCCTTTTGTCCGACCTAGGAGAAGCCGTGGCCACCACGAAGGAAAGGACGGAGGAAACAAAGCTGGCCTTCGGAACCATCGAACAATCCCTGAAAAATCTTTCGGGTCTTTCCGAGGAGATCCGTTCCCAGATGGGAATCTCCTCCCAGACAGTTCAGGGGATGGACTCCCTCGTGGGAGAAACCCTTCGCAACTATCAGATTCTTCTGCGGTAATACCCCACGCAATCCGGAATTTGTGACACAAGGAAATGTTTATGTTATGATTTTTGAAAAATTGTCGGAAAGACTTCTACAGGAGAAAAGGACGGGAGCCTCATGAAAAAAAGCCTTCCCCTTCATAATCAGGGTTCAATCCAGCAGGAGCTGCTCCGGGCCCTCCGGTACCATCGTCCCCTCTCTCTTCTCGCGATCACGGCCGAGCATTCGAACACACCGTCGCTCCTCGCGGCAGGCATAAAGCTGAACGACATCATCAGGAAGCACCTTCGAAACACCGATGTCGTCGCCGAGGACTCGGAAACACGTTTTTATCTCCTTCTTCCGGAGACCCCCATGGAGGGAGGGGTGGTTCTTGCCAACCGCCTCGTCCGGGATCTCATCCAGCCCGGAGGCCTTCTGAAATCCATTTACATCGGCATCAGCTCCATCGATGAAGGCGTTTACAGGGCGGATGACCTCATCAGCACCGCAATCATTTCAAACATGGCCGCACGCGCGGCGGAACGGACGATCTTTTCCGTCTCCGCATTCCGGGACAAGTCCCTGTCGCTTCCCTCTATGGTGGCCGTCATGCTCACTCTGTCGGCAGACGATCTCGAGGAGCTTTCCGCCTTTCTCGAACGCACCCGGCACGAACCGGAAGGCATCCGGAAGTCCGCCTCGGAGCTGGCGATCAAATTGGGGCGGAAGCTGAAGCTCGACGACGATACCCAGGAAGTTGTCCGCTTCTGGGTCCTGATGCACGACCTTTCCCGGAATACGGCCCCGGCGCCGGATCCCTCAGAGACACTCCCCCACCTCTCCCGGAGGAAGAAGGCCTTCCATGGCACCCTGATGCACTACTCTCCCCTCGGTGACTCTCCTGCGAAGACCGAACCCAAAGCCAAAGCCCTTCTTGAGGTTTTTCAGGCCGTGCTCAAGGAGATCGAAGCCTACCACAATCCGACCGAAGAGATCTTCAACGACATCCTCCGCAAGGTTCTCGCTTCCTGCGAAGAGCGGGGAATCGACAAGCAGGTTCTGGCCCTCGCCCGCAAAACCTCTTCCTCGGAGTGGTTCTCCTATCCCTCCTGAGTCTTCATCATCCTTATTAAAGAGACCGAACCCGGGGATCCACTCCTTCCTGGAGAAGATCCCCCACCAGAATGGCCACCGTCAGAAAAACCGTATAAACGATCGTCGTCCCCATGATCAGGGGGTAATCCCTGTTCATGACCGACAGCACGAAGACCCTTCCCATTCCCGGAATCGCGAAAACTGTTTCTACGACAAAGGATCCGGTCAGGAAGGCCGCTGCCAGCGGTCCGACCAAGGCCAGAACGGCGTTCATCGAGGGAAGGATCAAGTGAAAAATGAGGCGCCTGGACGACACGATGCCGTTGGCCAGGGATGTCCGATAGAAAGGACTCTCCAGAGTCTCCTCCATCGAAGTGGCAAAGATCCGCGCGAGATAGCCGGCAGGGGCGATCGACAAGGCAAGGACGGGAAGGACGGCAGACTGCCAACCCTCCCAGAGTGCCACCGGAAGAAGCCCGGCATGAAGACCCACGACATCAATCAGGACCGCCGCGAGCAAAAATGAGGGAAGCCCCACCAGCAGGGTCGTCCCGTATCTGAGAAGCCGGGAGATCCAGGGGGGCCCGATCCCGATCAGAAGACCCGCCGTGAGACCGAGGAGGATGGAGGCCACGAAGGCCAGAACACCCAGCGTCAGGGAGACCGGAAGAGTCTGGGATATGATTTCCGAGACAGGAATCCCGGTGGCCTTGTAGGAGGTTCCCCAATTCCCGAAAAGTGTCTGTCCAAGCGTTAGAAGGTATTGCTCCCAGAGAGGCCTGTCGAGATGATAGGTTTTAAGGAGATTGGCCATCACATCGGGAGGGAGATGGCGCCCGGCCGAAAAAGGGTTTCCCGGAGCGAAGCGGGTCAGGAGAAAGGTCAGGGTGAAAACAGCCCAAAGAAGAAGGAGCGAGGAAAGGAGGCGGCGAACGATCCGGCTCACCGGGAGACTCCGGTGCGGCGGGAGAGACGGTCCGCCAGAACCTGGAAGCTGACCAGAGATAGGACGATGAATCCCGCGGGCCAAATCAGCATGAAGGCCGAGATGGGAAGAGCCTTCCATCCTTCGTTCACCAGAACGCCCCAACTCGCGGCGGGGGGAGCGAGCCCCAGACCGAGAAAGGAGAGGGTCGACTCTCCCAGTATTCCCCCGGGGATCCGGAAGAGGAACATGACCAGAATGACCGGCAGGACATTGGGAAGAAAATGCTTGAGGACAAGACGAACAGGCCCGGCTCCAGAAGCTCTCGCCGCATCCATGAAGACCGTTTCCCGAAGGCGGAGCGTTTCCGATCGCAGGACCCGGGCAACCCCCATCCACCCCCCGATGGACAGGGCCACGATGACGGACAGAATCCCATGGCCCAGCACCAGCATCAGGATGGTCGCAATCAGGATCTCGGGCAGGGCATACCAGATCTCGAGGGTTCGCATCATCACCGGATCCCATGGATGCCCCATAAATCCGGAGACGATCCCCCAAAGACAGCCGAGCAAGGTCGACAGCACCCCCACCGAAACCCCGACAGTAAGGGAGACCAGACTCCCCGTGACCAGCCGCGACCACAGATCGCGTCCCAGAAAATCACAACCCAAAAAATGACCGGGAGTGAGCGGTGGAGCCAAAACGAGCCGGGCATGCTGGGACAGAGGATCGATCCCCGTCCAGCGTTCAGGCAGGAGCGCCCACAAGAAAAGAGAAAAAAGGACCAGAAAGGCTGCGATGAATCCGAAGGGGATCTTCCCGCCGACAAGGAGCCCCAACCCGAAAGGACATTGTCGGACCGGGGGAGAAGTCAAAAGGTCAGGACCTTCCGGGCCCCGATGAGTCTCTGGACACATTCTTCATCCGTCAGACATTGGGAAAAAGGAGAGCGGCCCCGTCCTTCCACATCCTGGAGGAGGTAGAAAAAGTTATCTTCGCCGTTCCAGGGGTGATTTACCCCTTCCCCGTAAAAGATGACCATCGGCCGGCTATCCAGCATGCCGGCCACCAGCGGGGGAAGGGGGGAGATCCCCACCAGAAGGACGAGACCGGTCCCGGATCCAGAGGGTTCGTCCATGGCTATTCCACCCTCCGGAGAAACGGGATGACGATTTCTGCGGAGGAAAGCAATTCCTGGACAACCTCGCTGCCAACCACCTGCACAAAGTCGGGAACAGGACGGTCCAGAAAAAACCGGTTCAGATCGGCCTCGGGAACAAAGACCCCCACCCCCAGTTCATTGAGCAGGGGAATGACCTCGTCGATTTCCGGTGGAAGCCCCAGAAGCTTGGGCGCAATTGGAAGAAGGATCCGGAGCCCCTCTCCCATCAGAAGAAGTGTGACGGGACGATGGGAAACAGAAAAACCGAGGGCCATCCGGAGCCCCTCAAAAAATCGGAGATGGGCAGTGGGAGAGGATTCCAGAATAAATACGGTATTTTTGTGCTTTCCCATTGTTTCGAAAGAACCTATGCGGTAAAAGGAAGAAAGAGATCGGCCGATCCGGCCAGTTGTCCCAGTTGAACCTGGGTTTCGAAACGGACCCCCGGAGGAAGCCCCCCCGGCCCCATTCCCCTGATTTCGGCTGTCGACTGGCAGACGACGATTTCAGCTCCCGACTGAAGAACGGGAAAGAGAGGGAAGGAGTTCGGTCCCCGTCCGTGAACGGGGACCAGTCCCAGGATGGCATCATCCATCACAAAGAACGTCAGGCGGGCCCCCGCCGCGACAAACGAACTCGCAAGCCGGACGACTGTGGCATAAGGAGTCCACTCGGGACTGCGAAGAAGGAGGATCACAACCTTCGGAGCGCACCGGGACTCCATCAGGCGCTCTGCGCCCCGATCTTTTCAGACCCCGGAGCAAGTTCCTCGAATCGTTTGGCCAGGGAAAGAATGCGGGCCAAAGTCGCCAGCATGGCTTCGGGGAGGGTTTCCGCCACCCCTTCGAACTGCTTGCTGACGATAAGCGACCCGTCCCAGAGAAGGATCTGGTTGTAAGGAGTCATGGCACCAATCTCCCGGGCAAGATCCGGCGACCGCAAGAGGACCGCAGCTCTGGAAGGATCCTGGGAACGGACATCGAAGGGCAGGCCGGAAACGGGAACAGGTGGTCCAACCTCCTCCTCGAGCTTGGCCTTTTGGTCAGGCTTCGGATCCCTGAATCCGTTCTTCTGAAGCAGGAGGACTTTGTCCGGGGTTGTGACCCCCAGCTCCACAACAAGATTCAGAACGCTGACCGTGTGATTTTCCGCCGTGTGAAAAAATATCTTGACCGGTCGTCCTTCATAGGTCCCGGATAGATATGGATAGGCCCAAATGGCCGATCGTCCTGCCGCACCGGAAAAACCCGATGCAAGCTCGGTGAAGGCGCCGAAAATTTTCTGGCGATTGACGAAGCCATGCACAAAAAATCCAAGGCCTACTGCCGCGATGACGCCAAAAAATGTCAGGGGAATGTAACTGATCATAAAGAGGGCCTCGAATCATGAGGCGGAGGGGAAAGGTCTCTCCCCTCCGGACGATTAAAACGGTCGGAAGATCAGGAGTGCAGGATCATTCCCCCAACTCCGACAACCCATCCATGGGAGCTATCCGGAAAGGTCATGCCATACAGGTCGAGGTTGGTTCCACTCTTGACGAGAGTCCAGTGGTTGCCCCCATCGACCGTTTTCAGGAAAATCCCCAAGACCCCCGTGACATATCCCACCTTGTCGTTCAGAAAGACAACGGTATGGAGATCGTTGGATTCACGTTCCATTCCGGCCACGCTCCAGGTGAGGGGTCCACGGCCCGGGCCGTTCTGGATGACCCAGCTCTGTCCACCGTTCGAGGTGTATTCGATGATACCGTGGGTTCCGACCACCCATCCCCGGTTCTGATCAATGAAGGTGACGCCGTACAGGTCCTTTCGGACGGGGTTGTTCTGTTTTTTCCAGGTATTTCCTCCATCCGCCGTCGCGAGGATCAGACCCTCCTGACCCACGGCCCAGCCGTGGCTGGCATCACTCTTGAGGAAGCTCACCCTCATGATCCACTGGGCAGTGTCGGTCGAAACCTTCGCCCAGTGGGCACCGCCATCGGTGGTGTGGAGAAGCGTTCCCGCGAACCCGGAGACCCACCCGTTCTGGGCGTCCGTGAATGTCACCGAGTAGAGGTCGAAGGGGACACCCGTTTCCTGGGTCGTCCAGGTCTTGCCCCCGTCTTCGGTCGACAGAATGAGTCCGTTGTTTCCTGCGGCCCAGCCGTGGGAAGCGTCCACAAAATCCACCGAATGGATCCAGTGCGTTGTCCCGGTATTGAGGGGGGCCCAGGTCTTTCCCGCATCGGTGGTATGGATGATTACACCGGAGGCGCCGGATACCCAGCCTTCGCTGGCGCTGATGAAGTAGACCCCATCAAACGGTACACCGATCCCCAGCGAGTCCGCAAAGGTCCATCGGTCTGCAGCCGACGCTACGGGAAGGGTCGATCCGGGAGAGGCGATTCCTGTTCCAACGAGAACGGCGGCCAGAGACCCGGCCACCAGTCCGGAGGCGAGCCGGTTGCGGATCTTTCCAACCCATGTCGTTCTTTCCGTTTTTCCGTACCCATATTTTCCCATGCAATCCCTCCGAATCCGAGTTGTTTTTTATAAGAACGCCACAATTTAGGAGGAAGGCTTTCCCGCCTTCCGCAAAACGCGGAGAACTACAGACCAGAGAAGCAGGAACACCTTTCTCTGGAAAGGAAAGCGAAACATGCTCATTGTCGAAATCGGAAAATGACCTTGATTGTATCCACAATCTATCTATATTGCAAATTATGCTGGTTTGACGGTTTGACAGCTTGGCGACATGTCGCGAGTCCACGGAGCCGAGCCCGGTCAGAGCGCCCACATTCTCTCCGAGGGATGGCCATTCTTTTTTGAAGCCGTCCTGATCAGGTTCCCGGAGCGATCCGGTAGAGATGGGAGCGCCCGAAAAGGATCAGGTCCCGCCCTTCGGAGGAAAAGGTCCCAAGCCTGGGATTGGATCCGGCCGGCAAGGCCAACAAGGTCCCCTTCTCTCTGATCAGTCTGGCAAAATTGAAGGACTCTCCGGAGCGGAGCTTTTCAATCGAAGAATAAAGACGGGCCGGGTTCACGATCGCGACAACCCATCGGTCCTTCATTCTCTTATCGATTCCTCCGGGAGGGAACAGGTAGGCGAGGCGGTTTCCCCACCAGGAAGCCGCGAGAGGCAATGTGTTCCCTGTGACCCGGTGACAGGATGAGAGACCCGCGTCTTGACCGCTTTCCGGAATCCGGCACACCGTCGGGACTCTCCCCAGAAAAATGCCCAGCCCCTGTCCGGCGGGAAGGAGTCCCATCGAACTGTCGACCATTGTGGAGGCTCGTACGGGTTCGTTCCGGATCTCTCCTTCCGGTGAGGGCATCCGTGAGGTCAGATAGAAGCGGCAGGAAAAACAGGGCTGGCCGGAGGAATGGATGGCCCGAGGAACCAGGAGGGGGGGAGGGCCCGACGAAAGAGTCGTCTCCGACGGGAGAGGCAGATATCCGGCCGGATCCGCCCACAGGACCCTGTCATGGAGTAAAAGGAAGGGCGGGCCCGACTCGACCTTTCCGCTGTCGTAACCCAGCCAGAGGATGCGCGCCTTCATGTCCAGAGAAAGGAGCCTGATGGCCACGTCGGCAGCCTCCGGAAAGTAGTCCACCTGACCCGTAAGGGCCATTTTCTCATGGCCGCCCTCTTCGCGTATGCCGATCTGAAAAGAACGGACGACCGCTCCCCCACCCCCGCGTTCTCCCCCGAGAAAAAGATGATTTCCCCCGATCGCTGCTGCGCGGACCCTGAAACCGGGCAGGGATGGAAGAGGGACCGTCGTCCACGTCTCCCGCCAGAGGTCCTTGGCCCCCATGGGATGTTCGACGGTCAGGCGGGCGAGTCTAAGACTTCCGGACGGGGAAAAGAAATAGTAGGCACCAGAGGCGTCACGGCCGAAGTCGGTGTCTGCCGCCACACTTTTATGAGGGGGAAGAGGAAGTACGGACAGGGAGGGGAATCCGCCCTGGGGGGCGGGCGGACCTGCCAGGCTTGCCGGAAGAACAACAGACGCAAGCAGCGTCCTTCCAAGCGTCCCTCCAATGAATCTATGGACAAGACCGGATTTTACCTGCACGCGACCGCCTCCCTTCGTGGGTACCCCTTCTCCCGTGAACATGTTCCGCCACACCTGGCCGGGGTCACTATACCATGAAATGACAATGGGTCCTTTCCGGAGCACCTACCCTTTTCTGGCCCGTTCGTAGCGGACGGGCCAGGGAATGTCCTGAGCCAATCTGCGGGCCGCATGAAGCGGCCAATAAGGATCACGGAGCATTTCCCTCGCCAGGCTGACTGCATCGGCCTGTTCCGTAACAAGGATATGTTCGGCCTGGACGGGGTCGGTGATCATTCCCACCGCAACCACAGGAATCCTCCCTTCCAGGCGTATTTTCGAGGCCATGGCTGTCTGGTATCCCGGAGCAGCAGGAATGGGAGCATGCGGAACGAGGCCCCCCGAGGAACAGTCGATCACGTCCACACCTTCCCGCGCCAAAGCTTTCGCCAAGACCACCGACTGATTCGGATCCCATCCCCCTTCGACCCAATCCGTGGCGGAAATTCTGACCCACAGCGGTAGATCCTCCGGCCAGACCTCACGGACCGCCTTCGCGACCTCGAGTGGGAAGCGCATCCGGTTTTCGAGGGTCCCCCCATAGCCATCCTCCCTCCGGTTGGAGAGAGGCGAGAGAAAGGTATGGAGAAGGTAGCCGTGTGCCATGTGGATCTCGAGAATCCGGAAGCCGTAAGAGTGCGCCCGCAATGCCGCCTCCCGGAATTCCGTCCGGACCCTTTCCAGATCGCCCTCGTCCAAAGCTCTGGGGGGAGGCAACCCCCCGAATGCGACCGGACTGGGTCCCAGGGTGACCCACCCTCCATCCTCCACCCCCACCCCGCTTCCCCCCTCGAAGGGGGGCGCCGTCGAGGCCTTCCTTCCGGCATGTGCGATCTGGATGGCCGGAACGGAGCCCTGCTCCCTCATGAAGCGGACGATCGGAGAGAGGGCCTCCCCCTGGACATCGTTCCAGAGTCCGAGATCCATCGGAGTGATCCGGCCCTCCGGAGAGACCGCAGAGGCCTCCACCATCACGATTCCGGCCCCACCGACAGCCCGGCTCCCGAGATGGACCATGTGCCAGGCTCCCGCCACTCCATCTGAGGTCGCATACTGGCACATGGGAGAGACGCAGATTCTGTTTTTCGAGGTCACCCCACGAACCGTCCACGGATCAAACAAACGGGCCATTCCCTCTCCTCCTCAAATCCGGACATAATTGTGGGTGTCTTCACCGCCTTTTTTCTCCTTACCGGTCAGCGCTCCTACCTGGTGGGAAAGTTGGACTCCGGATCAGGGACAAGGGCGCGAGTTTCTGAATCCTCCCTAAATCGTGATAGGATCCCGACCGCTCCTTCCCGGGAGCGGCCGGGATCCCCGGCCTTCTCCCGCGATCATTTTTCGCTCCATTTTCATCCTTCAGCGTTCAAGATCACAGGGGGGATATGCTATCCTGTACATCCGGCAATTCTGACACCTGCGGACAGGGAAGCGAGGCTCGCACCTGGACATACGGAAAGGACCCGCCATGCTCGACGACATCCTCCACCGTTCCCCCATTCCTTTTCTGGTCGCCGGAGAGTGGCAGGACAACAGCTCCCGGATTCCACCGCACCGTCTGGACTCCTTCACCACAAATCTGCCGGGGTTCCCGGGTGAACAGCCCTCATGGACCGTCGCCAGGCCCGGAACCGAAGAGGTCCTGAGGGCGACCGGCTCCGTTCTGTCTGGCCAGAAGATCCTTTCCTCCCTGCCACGCCACCGTCTGCGGGAAATTCTGGAGGGGACGGCCACCCTTCTGGCGGATCGACGGAACCTCCTGGCCGGACTGATCTCCGTCGAGGTCGGAAAACCCATTTCAGCCGCCCTTTTCGAGGTCGACCGGGCCATCACCACATTTCGTGTCGCGGCCTCCTGTACGGAATCCGACGGTTCTGCGTCCCTTCCGGGGGAGATCGTTCCCCAGGGGACCGGCATGCTGGGGCTCGTGGATCGCGTCTCGAACGGACCAGTGCTTGCGATCACACCGTACAACTTTCCCCTGAACCTCCTCGCCCACAAGGTCGCACCTGCCATCGCCACGGGAAGCGCGATGATCGTAAAGCCGGCCCCCCTGGGAATGACGGTGGCCCTCGCCCTGGGAGCGCTCCTTCTCGAAGCCGGCCTTCCTCCCGAGGCGCTGTCGGTACTGCCATGCGATCTGCCCGATACCGAGCGTCTCATTCAGCATCCCGCCCTGCCCGTCATTTCCTTCACGGGATCGGCTTCCGTCGGGTGGAGCATCCGGGATCGCGTTCCGCGGAAAAAAGTCCTTCTCGAACTTGGAGGAAGCGCCGCCGTCATGGTTGCGGAGGACGGATGGTCGACCGAACTGCTCGACCGTCTGCTGGCAGGCGCCTACGCTTACTCCGGACAGGTCTGCATCTCGATCCAGCGTATTCTCGTCGCGCGCCCCCTATATGAGCGGGTTCGCGACGGTCTGGTCGAAAAAATCCGGGGACTCGAGACGGACGGTCGGATCGGAGACCCTTCGTCTCCTCGAACCCTGATGGGGCCTCTCATTCGACAAAGTCATGCGGACAGCGTCCGAAAAAAAGTGGAGGAGACGGTCGGAAGGGGCGGGCGGCTTCTTCTGCCTCTCCGGCAGGAAGGGGCCCTTCTCTACCCCACTCTTCTGGCCGAAACCTCGGCCGAATGGCCGATCGAACAGGAGGAGGTCTTCGGACCGGTCGCAACGATCAATTCCTTCGAAAAGCCCGAGGAGGCTATCGAGCGGATCAACCGCTCCCGGTACGGAATCCAGGCCGGAATCTTCAGCCGCTCGATCGACCTGGCCATCGGATGGGCCAGAAGGATCGAGGCTGGTGGAGTCCTCATTAACGAGATCCCGACATTCCGGCTGGACCACTGGCCTTACGGGGGGATCAAGGAGTCGGGATCGGGATTCGAAGGGATCCGCTATGCCATGGAGGAGATGACCCGGCCCCGCCTTCTGGCGATCCGGATCCCCCTCGCCTGATCTAATCTGGTTCGGACGATCCCGAAAAGCGGGAGAACTCCTGAACGCGCTCCCGGGATCCCACGACGAGCGCAACCCGTTGGTGAATATGGGTGGCTGGAAGGTCGAGGATCGGCTTCTGGCCGTTTGTGGCGAGCCCCCCGGCCGCCCGGGCGATGAAGGCCATGGGAATGGCCTCGAAGAGAAGGCGCAGCTTCCCCTCTGGATGGCCTCCGCCGCTCCCCTTGGGAAGATCTCCGGGATAGATGTAAATCCCTCCCTTGAGAAGGTTGCGGTGGAAATCCATGACGAGGGCACCCACATACCGGGCGCTCCAGGAAGAACGGGAATGGAGGGTATCGACATAGGTCTGGACCCCCCGGTCCCAGCGGGGATAGTTGGCGGTGTTGATGCTCACGATCTGTCCCCCGCCATCGGGGAACCGGACCGGACCCGGAAGTGGCAGGAATCGCCCCGAGGCAGGATCGAGGGCGTACATCCGCACTTCGTCACGGAAGGCGACGACCATGAGGGTTGAGACGCTGTAAAGGACATAAGCGGCGCAGACTACATCCCGGACGGAGTCGAGAATGGCCCGGGACGGATCGTCCTCCTCTTCCCTCGACCTGTACAGGGCGAAGATCGATCCAACGGGACCCGAAACGGCCAGATTGGAGGAGCCGTCGAGGGGATCCATGGCCACATAGAACGAATCTGAGGGACAGGGAAAGGCCTCGGGCTTTTCCCTCTCCTCCGAGACGAGGACAGAGACTCTCCCGGAGGCTCCCAGAAGCCCGGAAAAAACCTCCTGGGCGATTTCGTCGAAGGCCTGGACCTCTTCTCCCTGGACATTGACCTGCCCCGAACTTCCCGTCAGGCCGCGAAGAGGACCCAGAGCGAGCCTCCGGGAGACCTCCCGCCCCCCTCCGGCGACACTTTCGAGGATTTCCCTCACGGCGAGCCGCTCTCCGGCTGTAAAATCCGGGGCCTTTTCAACGAACTCCTCCAGAGAGATCCGGCTCTCTCTTTCATGATGAATCGTCCGACCCGACGTTTTTTCCCTCAAACGACTCCTCCTTAGCTTTATTGGGTCTCGGCCCCTAACCCGCGATTCCATGGTCGTCCGACCATGAATCAAGATCCATGAGCAGAATGGCCACGTCCCGTGGTGAAAGAATCACATGGGGACTCCGGCCTTTCTTGACCTGCTGGTCGATCTCGCGTATCCGCTGTCTTGCCCGAAGGAAGGTTGCCGGGTCGGAGAGCAGGGAGTCGGCGCCGGACCTAAGGCGGAAAAATTCCTCCCGGATGCTTCTGACGTCGCGCTGATAATCCTTCTCCCGGGAACACTCCTCGCAGTACCAGCGCGGTGCCTGGTCGTCCACCGCCGACAAGCGGTTATAGGCGCGATCAAAAAAGTCGTGTCCCAAAGAAACCTTGTAGAGAACCGAGCTGACTCTGCAGCACGAATCGCAGCGGCCAGGCTGTTCGGTCTTTTCCATCGTCATCGTCCTTCCGGCAAGAGGGAGGGTGACCCCGAAGGCTCTTCCCGCCGGAGCGTCTGCTCCCAGATCCCTTGAAGATGATCCAGGGTCCGCTCAAAGGTGGTCAGATAGAAATCCCTCCCCGTTGAGGGAAGCGCTCCCTCCCGGATGTATCCCATGAAGTGACGGTTCGTCCGGTTCAAGGCAATCTTCGAACGGACGATCCTCAGAACTTCAATGATTTCCTGGTTCCTTCCGGGGTGAAGCCGGAGGAGGGAGTCGCGCGCATAGGATTCCCAGGAGTCGAACAGTGACAGCAGACGGGAAATCTCCCGTTCATCCCCTTCTCCCGGTGCGAAGCACCATTCCGGAGAACCATCCTCCGTTTCCATCGGGAGAATCGCCACCTGTCGGACGAGTTCTCCGACGCCTTTTCTGATCTGATCGAACGGGATATCCACCCTCTCCTCTTCTCGTTGTGTTCCCAATCTATTGGTGCCGATCATTCCGGGATGGTCTCATTCTACTCCCGATCCCATCCGGAGAGAAAGGCGTCGACCGAAGCGGCCAGAGCCGGCAGGCTGTAGCCTCCCTCCAGAAAGCAGGCCGAGAGCCCCCGCTCCCGGTGCGCAAGGGCCTCTCCGATACGGCGGTAGGTTTTTTCGGTCAACGCCATGTCTCCCAGCGGATCGGCCACATGGGCATCGAATCCGGCGCTCACCAGAACCGTCGCGGGGGAAAATCTGTCCCATCGGGGCAAGATCCATTCCTCCAGGACCGTCCGGTAATCCTCGTCGTCGGTCCCGGCCGGAAGCGGAATGTCCAGTACGCCCTCCCCCGAAGGGCCTTCCCGGTTTTCGCGGCCGGACCCCGTTCCGGGATAGAAGGGATAGCGGTGGGTGCTGATGAAAAGGAACTGTTGCGGCGGAAGAAGGCGGGTCAGGATATCGAAGGTCCCGTTTCCGTGATGGACATCGAAGTCAAGAACGAGAATCGTCTCGGAGGGATTCGCCTGGGCGCGCGACACCGCCAGGGCGGCGAGATGGTTGAGCGCGCAGAACCCCATCCCTCCATGGAAATGGGCGTGATGGCCCGGGGGACGGATCGCGCAGAATACCCTTCGCTCCGCACCGGGAGAAACGGTTGAAAGATCCCGCAGGGCTCCCGCAATCTCCTGGAGCGCCCGGATTGTGGAAGGAGCGACCCGAGTATCTCCGTCCAGATCGACAGAAGGAGATGAGGGGGAAAGGGATTCGAGAAAATCGACATGGCGGGAGTCGTGGCTCGCCCGGTAGGCGGAAAGATCCGGTTCCGGGCGAAGGTCGAGGAATCGCCCCATCCCCCTCGTCACGCGGGACTCAAGGACCGGGAGGAGGCAGGAGAGGCGGGCTGGCGACTCGGGATGATCCGGTCCGCTGTCGTGGGAAAGACCGGCGAATCCGAAAAAGTAGTCCGCCCGGGAGAAGGTCATGGGAAGACGAGAACGGGAAAAGGGAGCGAAGCGGCCTCTCTGGCCCACGCCTCGAGACGCTCCGCCGGAACCTTCCGTACACGCTCGACGGCCGGTTGACGGGCGACACTGTAAAGATGCCAGGCGCCGATCCTTGCCCCCTCCTTGTCCCAGCCGGATACTTTTGCCAGAAGGGGGTCCCAAAGATCTCTTCCGGCTGTAAATGAATCTGCTTCTCCCGGTCTCCCGTAATCGAGGATCATGGTCTGGATCGTGACGGGAAGGTCGGCCACCACCTGATCCACTCCCTGCATCATCCGTTCAAAGGGAATGCGGGAGCGGTTGATGAAGTCAAAGCGGTGCCGGTCGGCAGCGTCGAGCTTGAGCCATATCTCTCCGGGACCTTCCTCCAGAAAGGTCTTCCTTGTCCATAGCCGGGTTTCGCGATGAAAAAGGCCGCTTCCGTTCGTGATAAGACGGAGGACCGGAGGAGATCCTCCTCCCCAATCCCGTCCCGACAGGAACTGGCGCACGGCCCGGGAGAGCTCCCGGAAGCTCGGCGCCAGAGTTGGTTCCCCATCCCCGGAAAAAGCGATGTCCTTCACCGCCTGGAACTCCCGGGGAAGAGACCCGAAAGAGGTCTCCCGGAAGAAAGCCCCCGAATCCATGGCACTGAAGAGAAGTCCGATCTCTTCCATCACCGTCTCGAGAAGCGGAAGGCGTTTTTCCTCCATTCCCGGAACCGTCCGGTCGACCTGGCAGTAAATGCAGTCGAAGTTGCATCCCTTGTCGAGATTCAGGTTGATTCCGACCGAGAGGCCCCCCGACCGTCTCGACAGGACCGGATAGACCGCTCGGAAGGAGTGCCCTTCAAGCGTGAAGAGACGGGAATGATCGGCATGAAGGGAGGCTACCGTCGCCATAGAGGCATCCATGCGTCCTTCTTCATGAGATGGGAACGATCCGGAGACAAGGGTGGGAGGGTGAAGGAGCGTTCTCCGGACCCGGTCAATACCGTCACCCTCAGGGGGCCGGCCGGAACCTTTCCCCCCCCGAAGGCGTGAAGGGCTCCTGCGGCCAGCTCTTCCATGCGGGACGACACCTCCTTTTCTGCCGTCAGGATGCAGACAAGGGGGCCGTCGAAGCCGTCGGGCCTGAATGCGACCCCGGACGTCCGGATGTGATCCTCCAGATGGCGGTTGTCCGACTGGTCACGCCCCACAATGACCCACTCCCCTTCACCGAAACGAAAGTGTCTTCCGTAACGAAGCAGGGAGGCCACCGGGGCGCGGCTCGCCCCTTCCCGGCCCCTTTCCCGCCAGTCGATCGCAACGAAATCTCCGACGCGCTCCTTGAAATGGGAATCCGTCAAGAGGCATCCTCCGGCAGGAGAAGGTATGACCGACAGACCGAGGCGACGCGCCAGAGCCATCTGGGGCTTCCGGGAACGTCCCGCCCAGCCGAAGAGACGGCTCCTGTCCACAATTCCCTCCTTTTCCGGACGCGTCTCCGGAAGGAGTTTCGCCGACAGTGGGCGAAGGACAAGCCCATCCATGCCGGAGTCGGCATCGATGGCCTCGATGGAGCGTTTTTTCTGAGACATGGGACGCTGTCCCAGCACCTCGCCCGTCACCAGGAAGGAGGCCCCGACCTCCTCCATGAATGCCTTTCCCATGGCAAACATGTGGATTCGGCAGTCGATGCAGGGATTCATGGCGCTTCCGTACCCGTATTTTGGATTGGCCAATATTTCCAGGAATCCCTCTCCCTTGGACCGGGCCACCAGAGGAACGCCGATTTCAGCGGCCATTCTCTCCGCCATGGAGTCGCATCCGAAGGGGCTCTCGAGGTGAAGAGCCACAAGGGAGACCCCCATATTCCGGAGGATCAGCCCCGCCAGAGAGGAATCCAGCCCTCCGGACAGAAGGAGAACTCCCTTACCCATTCTGGGCCGTGTCCATAATTACCTCGTGGATTTCCAGGACATTCGGACCGGAGAACATGTCCTTTGGCGGTCTCTGGGAATGGGCCTGCCGGAAGGAATCAGAGCGGGTCCAGGCTTCGAAGGCCTCCACGGATTCCCAGAAGGTCATGACGGAGTAGAACTCGGAGTCCACCGGCCGAAGGATCAGATTCCGGATGAATCCGGGAAATCCGTCGATCATTCCCTTACGGTTCCTGAAGCGTTCTTCGAACTCCGCTTCATGGCCCTTCGCGACCCTTATCCTGTTTGCTACCACAATCATCGGGGTGTCCTTTCCTTATTGGCCGGATCTCTTTCCAGCATTATACCAGAGCCCCGGGAATCGAAATACCGGGGCGTCTTTCAGGACCGGGAGTGTCTCCCGGGAAAGGTCGGAAGATAGCTGACGGAGGGCGACATCTGCTTGGGCTGCGGAAAAAGTCTCATGAAGAGATAGATTTCCTCGGGAACCTCAGTGGAGATGGGGATGTCGAACCTCCGAAGCTCTTCGACCGTCAGTGGATAATCGTGCGTGAAATGGCCCGTTGCCAGAAGATTGGCGAGTCCCCGGGCCTTCTCCTCCGGCATGCGCTTGGACAGGAGGCCCGTCAGCCCGTCCGTCAGCTGGCGGATGGCTTTTTCGGAGACATCGGCCATGATCAGGGTCTTGTCGTCGATCTCGTCATGGCTTTTCCGTTCGAGGACGCGCAGGATGGAGGCAGCGGGGAACTCCCCGATCTGGGGGTCGACCGGCCCGAGGACCGCGTTTTCATCCATCACGATCTGCGAGGCGGAAAGCGCGATCAGGGTTCCGCCGCTCATGGCGAAGTGAGGAACAAATACCGTGACGGGAGCCTTCCGGTTCGCCAGGGCGTGGGCGATCTGCATGGCGGCCAGGACAAGCCCACCGGGAGAATGGATGATGAGGTCGATCGGCGTTTCGGGGTCGGTCATCTTGATCGCACGCAGGATTTCTTCGGAATCTTCCACATTGATGTAGCGAAGAACCGGAAATCCGAGGAGGTTCATGGTCTCCTGCCGATGGACGAGGGCAATGGCCCGCGACCCCCTGGCCCGTTCGAGGTTCCGGAGAGCCTGGCCCCGGGCATACTCGAGCATCCGGCGGGACATGATCGGCTGGATCATCATCAGAATGAAAAAAAGCCATATCAGATTTCCTAGCTGCACGTGCCACCTCGATCCTGATTCCAGAGTTTGACTTTACCGGCTCACCCCGCTCAGAATGAGCTCATGGAATTTATCCCGCAAAAACTAGTCTTTGCGCTGACCGGACTCCTTATGGCCGGTCTCATCATCGCAGAAAGGCCTGCCTCGGCGCTGGCGGCCGGAGAATTTGCCTGGCAAAGCATTTCCTTCGACGGGGGGGTCGATCCCATTCTCTCCGGAAGCATTGCCGGCCCAATCGACGGGACCCCCGTTCCGGCCACCCAGATGAGCCAGCTCGAAAACACGGGCCTCGACTTCCATCTGCGATGGAGCTCCCAGCTGGCCCCCCACCTGGGTCTCAGATTTTCGGTCGGATACGCTTCCTTTTCACCGAGCCTCGGATTCCACGGGTTTTCTGCGCTTCCGCTTACGGTCGGAGCAACGGTTCCGCTCTTCGATCCCAGGGCCACACAGGAACCGGTCATCCCCTATCTGGCCGTCGACCTGGGCCCCTCCTTCAACAGCCTTCCGGCCAACCAGGGAAACGTGGGCTCGGTTTCTTTTACCGTTGATGCCGGGGCCGGTCTTCTCGTTCCTCTCTCCCCCACCTTTTCAATCTATGGAGAAGTCCTTCCAACCATGATCCAGGGCCCCGTCTCCGCCAATGACCCCCAAACCCGAACGGACGTCTCCTCCAGTGTCATGTGGACCCTTCCTGTCCTTCTGGGAATCACCTACAACTTCAAGATTCCTCAAAGTTCCTGACCCCGGGTCCGCACTTTCCGCCCTAAAAACGATTCTCCTGGAATAGCGTTCCGGAGATCCTCTTGAGTCCGAACTCGGTCAGACGCCGTCCGGAGGGTGTCCTGGCAAGGAGTCCCTCCTTGAGAAGATATGGCTCGACGACGTCGATAATCGTATCCACTTCGATTTGGAGCGTCGCCGCGAGCGCGTCCACACCCACCGGCCCCCCATTGTAGACCGTTCCGATTGTATGAAGAACCTTGCGATCGATACGGTTCAGACCGAGATCATCGATCCCTTCCACCGTCAGGGCCTCCAGCACGAGATTCCGGGTGACCTCTCCCCCCGCCTTCACCTGGGCATAGTCTCTCACACGGCGGAGAAGCCGGTTGGCAATTCGGGGAGTTCCCCTGGAGCGGCACCCGATTTCGAGTGCAGCCTCCTCGGGGAGAAAAAAGCCCAGCACCGAAGCGGAGCGAAGAAGGATCCTGACCAGTTCGTCCGGACGATAGAAATCGAGGTCCTGGAAGATGCCAAAGCGGTCCCGGAGGGGTGCCGACAGCAGACCTGCCCGGGTCGTGGCCCCCACGAGTGTGAAGGGGGGCAGGACATGCCGGAAAGTCCTGGCCGCGGGTCCCCGATCGAAGACCACATCAATGGCGAAGTCCTCCATCGCTCCATAGAGAACTTCCTCGACCGGACGGGGAAGGCGATGAATCTCGTCGACAAAGAGTACCGTCCGGGGGGCGAGACGCGACAGGATCCCCACCAGGTCTCCCCCCTTTTCAAGAACCGGTCCGGATGTCGTCAGGAACGGGACTCCCATGGCTCCGGCGATTAGACCTGCCAGAGTCGTTTTCCCCAGACCCGGAGGGCCATGGAGGAGAACATGGTCGAGACATTCCTCCCGGATAAGGGCGGCCTCGATGCTGATTTTAAGTCCGGCGAGGACCGTCTCCTGGCCAATGTATTCGTCGAAGGTTCGTGGGCGGATTCCAGGAGCAGCATCCGGAAGTTCGGGAGAAGGAAGGTCCGGCAGATCCATGGGACCCGCCTCCGGATCAGTCCACTCCATGCCTGTAGACTTCATCGAATAGCTCCTCCACCGATCTGACGGCTGGGTTTCGGGACAAAGCCCTACGTATCATTTTTTCTGCCTCACCCGGGGAATGGCCAAATTGCCGGCTCAGGATCTCCATGACAGAATCCACGATCGACGACGCTCTCGGAGCCGGCTCCGTCGCCGGAGGGAATTCGGGAAGGGGCACGGACCCGGAGGTGGCAGATGAAACATGAGCCGGCAGTCTGTCCCTGAGCTCCGAGACCAGCTTCCTGGCCGTCGTCTCTCCCACACCCTTCAGCTTCCTGAGGCGGGAGATGTCTCCCGCCGCGATGGACTGCCAGATTTCCCGCGGGGCAAGTGACATCATCCGGATCGCCTTGGTCGCACCAAGGCCTCCGATCCGCCGCAACTCGTGAAACAGCTCCTCTTCTTCGGCGTCCAGAAATCCCACAAGAAGCGGGGACTCCTGATGCTCGCTCCAGAGGAGAAAGGTCCGGAGCGACACCGGCCCCGTGGCACCGGAGAGAACGGCAAGGGAGTGTGGGGAAAGAAGGACGCGGTAGCCGACCGATCCCGCGCGTAGGATGACGGACTCCGTTCCGGACTCCTCCACGACTCCCCATAAGCGGGCAATCACGGTCGGCCAAGCCTCCCGAAACCAAGAAACGCCAGACCCAGGGCGTCTCCCTCGTGGGTTGTCCCGACCTCAAGGCCAGGACCGAACCAGAAAGAGAGGGCTCGGATCAGGTCTTCCTTGGAGGACCCTCCCGTTCCCGTCACTCGATGCTTCAGTTCCTTAGGGGGAATGGCCAGAAAAGAAAGATTGTGCCGGTAGGCGAGATAGGCCACCGCCCCGATGACCGGTCCCAGGAGGTGTCCCACCCCCGGAGCGTTTCGCCTTGAAAAGTGATCCTCGAGACAAAGCACCGAGACTCCATGGTTGCGGATCTGTTCCTCCAGCGCATCGCAGATGGTGCCGATACGGTCGGACAACCTCTCGCCCGGAAGGGTCTTGATTGTCCCCCCACTCCGGAAGGTCAACCGCTGGAAGGAGTCCCCGGAAACCACCGCCCAACCGGTCCGAGCTAGTCCGGGATCGACACCCATGACGGCAACGCCCCCTTTCTCAGACTCCGGAGAAGGGGTGCGTCGAAGCCCCTCTCCCTTAAGGGGAGACGGAGACATAGCTGTGCCGCCCATCGTGAAGGATGGTCAGAAGCACCTCCGCTTCAGCGGGAATCCGACGGGCGATCCGCACGAACCCGGCCACGGAACGGACAGACTTCCTGTCGACTTCGACGATGATGTCCCCTCTCCGGAGACCGGCCGCCTCGACCGCGGATCCGGGCTGGACAGCCTGGATCACGACCCCGTGGACATCCGGGGAGATCCCGAGCTGCTGCCTTATTTCACCGTTGAGGTCCAGAATGCGAAGCCCTTTCAGAACATTGTTGAAATTCCCGGTGCTTCCTTCCCGGTGACGGTTGTTCATGGCGAGCTTTTTCGGAAGTTCCCCGACCTTCACGTCAATCGTCATCGTCCTTCCGGAGCGAACCACGGTCAGAGCGGCGGTTTTCCCTGGCGGTATTCGAGCCACATGCATCCGGAGGTCATTGGCATCCTCCACCGCCATCCCGTTTAGGGCGGTAATAACATCTCCCCGTCTGAGACGGGCCGATTCGGCCGGACTCCCCGGAAGAACATCGCTGACGAGCACCCCCGAATTTTTCTTGAGATCGAACTGTTTCGCGATAACCGGGGTCACATTTTGGATGGAAATTCCGAGCCATCCCCGGACAACCTTGCCCTTTGAGATCAGGTCCTGGACAACCTGCCGAACCATCGTCACGGGAATGGCGAAGCCGATTCCTTCATAACCCCCATTGGTGGTGTAGATGGCCGTGTTCATTCCGACAACCTCCCCCCGGAGGTTGACGAGGGGGCCGCCAGAGTTTCCGGGATTGATAGCCGCATCGGTCTGGATGAAGTTCTCGTACTGCTCGATTCCCATGTTGCTTCTCTTGAGGGCCGAGACAATCCCCATCGTCACCGACTGGGTCAGCCCGAAGGGAGAGCCCATCGCAAGGACAATCGTTCCGACATCCACATTTTTGGAGTCCCCCCATGTGACCACCGGTAGGGGCGTCCGGGAGTTGATCTTGATCACGGCGATGTCGGTCATCGGATCGGTTCCGATCACCTTCGCCTGGTAGGACTTCTTGTTGCTGAGGAGAACGGTCACCTTGGTGGCATTCTTGACCACATGGTTGTTCGTCACGATCGTCCCGTCTGAACTGATGATGAAGCCGGAGCCGAGACTCCGCTCGACATGCTTCTGGGGGGGTTGTCCGCTACCAGGTCCGAAGGGATTCCCGAAGAACCGCTTGAAGAACGGATCGTCGAACATGGGAGGAAGGTGTGGAGAGGTCGAGACAAGAGCGGTCGTGGAGATGTTGACCACCGCCGGGAGAACGGCCCTGGAAATGGCCTCGAAGCTTTTCTGAAGGGCCAGTCCCGCAGCAACATCCTTCTCGGAAACCACGGGATCACCATTTGCGGCCACTGCCAGGGCAGTTGTCGAAAAGAACGGGAAGCCTATGAACAACCCGGTCAAAAGGGCGGCAAGGGATAAGTTTTTCAGGCCGGATTTATTCTGTTCTTTCTCTCTCATGATCAGGACCATCCCTCAAGAACGCGGTTATCGTTGGAAGCGGCAAAGTTATCCGCGACCGGACAAAGTCCGATTGATGACATCAATGATTTCCTGTTTTTTGAACGGTTTCGGGATAAGATCGACGGCCCCTGCGGAAAGGGCTTCCACCCAAAGATGTTCGTCTCCGAAGGCCGAGAGTAGAACGACGGGGAGATCTGCATGGTGTTCCCGAAGATGCCGGAGAAGATCCATCCCTCCCCTCTCAGGCATGCGTATGTCGGAGAGAACGAGATCGACGGAGGTTTTTTCGAGAAGTCCGAGCGCCATTTCCACAGAGGACGCCATCCAGACCCGGAAATGGTTTCTGCGAAGAATTTCCGCCAACAGGTCGAGGGCCACGGCGTCGTCCTCGACCACAAGGATCGACTTTCCGGAAACATCGCTTTCGGAAACCAGACGGATATTCGAACTTTTTTTTCTGCTCGAGTACATAGCCCACACTACCAAAAAGAGGACGGCTGTTCAAGTCCGGGACGCAACCTCCCCACCCGAACCCGGCGCAGATGTCACGGATTCCGTCTCCCCCTTGTAGCGGGGGAAAAGGACGATCACCTCTCCCCCCGGTCCGCCTCCAAGATGAATGGCCCCCCCCAGATCCTCTGCGATCTTCTTGCAGATGGCAAGCCCCAGCCCCGTTCCTGAGGGTTTGGTCGTGAAGAATGGATCAAAAACGCGCGACCTGAGAGCGGGTGGGATGCCGGGCCCCGAGTCGTGAAAGCTCACCAGGACACCCGACTCCGTATGCTCGGCACGCACAACGATCCGACCTCCATCTCCCGCAGCATCCAGAGCGTTTTCGATAAGATTCAGAAACAGGCTCTGGAGAGCGTCGGCATCCCCCCTGACCTCAAGGGGGCGACCGTCAGGCGCCATCTCCATGCGAACCTCCACCCCGGTTGCACGGAGCCGTGGCTGCACCAGCCGCTCCATGTCTCCGAGAAGCGGTTCGATCCTGACCCTTTCCCGGGGATTTTCAGACCTCCGGGAGAGCGACAGGAGCTTTCGTATGGCCTTGACCATTCTGTCAGCCTGACCCGAGATGATACGCAGGGAAGCCTCGATTGGGGAAGGAAGGTCGGCCTCCTCCAGAAGCAGCTCGAGATGGCCGGCGATCGAATGCAGGGGATTCCCGAGCTCATGGGCCACGACCGCCATTCCCTCCCCGATCGCAGCCCGCCTCTCGAGCTCCACCAGACGTCGCTGGAGAAAGTACATGGCCTCGTTCGTTTGCGCAAGAGCCTGATTCTTGGCCTGAAGCTCCCGGGTTTTCTCAAGAATCCTGTCCTGAAGCCCTGTGTTCAGGCGGCGGACCTCCTCCAGCAGGAGTTCTTTGTCCCGGGTTCTCTCCCGGAGCATATCCACCATCCGGTTGAAGGATTCTCCCGTCCGCTGGATTTCAGAAGATCCTAAAGAACAGAATTCCCGGCTCAGATCTCCCTCTCCGACCTCCCTCATCTCCCGTTCAAGTTCCCGCGTCGGATCAATCAGCCATCGTTTGAGAGCGAAGCTCAGGCCCCCCATCAGGAGCAAAAATCCGGCCAGAAGGATGAACGCCATTCGCTCCTTTTCCTGGCGTACAAGCGCGTCGATCTCATAATAGGAAAGGCGGATCCCTACCGTTCCCAGGGTCTGGTTAGCATGCCGGAAAGGAACCACCACATAGATGGCATCCCCCCCCGAGTGTTCCCTTACCGACATCCAGGGCTGGTGTTCCAGGCCGACGGCGTCGTGGGCCGCCCGTTCTTCTGGCGACATCGGCGTGCCCGAGGTCGACACAATGTGGGGCAGTCCCGTCTGGCGGGACAGAAGGTCGACCCGAGTCACATTGTGCCGGATGGCAAGAACGGCCGACATCTCCCTCCGGATCGACACGAGCTCCCGGACGTGGGCCCACTGGTCGGTGGCGGAAGGTCCGTCGGCGGAGAGAAACTGATCCGCCTCATGGCGCATGTCGACCCCGAAGGCAAACTCCTGGGCGACCAAGCGTCCTTCCCGGGAAAGAATCTTGAAGGCATTGTGGCGGACAAGAAACTCGTCCACCGCACCCAGGATTCCCACCAGCCCCACGATCAGGACCGCGACGACCAGAGCGAGAATAGTCCTGATACCGGGGGTTCTCGATTGCCAAGCGTTCACGGAGTTCCCCCTGGGACGGAGGCGTGCTCGAGGCGGTAGAGGGCATAATGGCGCGCCGATTCCCGGATCCACGACCTCTCCTCGGCCGTCAGCTCCCGGCGGACCCGGCAGGGGGAACCGAAGGCCAGATGGCCCGGTGGAATCACCGTTCCTTCCGTTACCAGGGAGCCCGCCCCGATGATGACATCTTCGCCGACATGCGATCCGTCCATAATGATAGCTCCCATGCCGACCAGGATCCTGTTTTCCAGTGTGGCCCCATGAAGAATGACCCGATGGCCTACCGTCACCTCGTCCCCGACCGTCAGGGAGTACCTGTCCCTCGTGACATGGAGGACAGACAGATCCTGCACATTGGTCCGGGCCCCGATCCGGATGCAATGGACATCCCCCCTCACCACCGCCCCATACCAGATTCCCGAATCTTCACCGATCGCTACATCGCCAACGACGACCGCATTTTCCGCGATCCATGCCGACGGATCGATGACGGGCCAGATCCCTTTCCAGGATTTGATCATCGGCGCTCCGCTCCTTCTTGAGACAATCTTAACATTGATCTCCTATGCTGGCTGAGAGACGATTTCTCCATTAAGTCTAACGCAAATTACGGGATTCGTCCCGAACCATGACATTATCTTCGAGGCGCTTGCCCGGTCCTGCCCCGACATGACAATATTGTAAGCAATTGAGGAGCCCCTCCATCACAAGTCTCTTGATCAAGACGCGCGA
Organism: Nitrospirota bacterium; assembly: GCA_021806225.1. GTDB lineage: Bacteria > Nitrospirota > Leptospirillia > Leptospirillales > Leptospirillaceae > UBA4572. The sequence continues at coordinate 29,761 of JAJZXW010000044.1, forward strand.
CAAACCCTGCCATTCATGGCGGGGAAGGAGTGCGCGGACGGCATGGCCGTCCCGGATTTGGCTTTCAGTGCGGGGTTTTCTGCTACAATGCCCAATATGAAAAGAGTTAAAGCGTTCAAATTCCGACTCGTCCCGACTCTCGAACAGGAGAGTCTCCTGTCCCGCCACGCGGGGTGCGTCCGGTTCGTCTGGAACAAGGCCCTCGATCTTCAGACGAGACGGCTCGACGCCGG
>JAJZXW010000047.1 GCA_021806225.1 Nitrospirota bacterium
GATTGCGGCCACAGGCCGGGGATCCTACCAGAGGACAAGGCTCGACTCCTTCGGGTTCCCGAGAGGATTCCTGACCCGGACGAAGCGGCATTTCGGCTTCGCCACCGGGGATCTGGTCCGGGCGGTGGTCCCCTCCGGAAAGAACGCAGGAACCCATGTCGGACGGGTGGCCATCCGGTCCTCGGGAAGCTTCAACATCCAGACCGGATCCGGAGTCGTTCAGGGGATCTCTCACAGATACTGCCGGCCCCTCCAACGGGCCGACGGGTATGGATATTCACTCGAACAGAAAGGAGTGGGCGCATTCCTCCCCGGCGTCAACGCCGAGGTTTCCAATGCGCGCCAAGGATGAATCGACCGGTTCAGGATTTTTTGGCCTCACGTCTCTCCCTTCTCAAGCCCTCCCCAACACTGCTCCTTGCCGCCCGGGCCCGGGAGCTGAAACAGCAGGGGATCGATGTGCTCGACTTTTCGGGGGGAGAGCCGGACTTCGATACCCCGGAGCCAGTCAAGAAGGCCGCCGTGAAAGCCATCGGAGAAGGATTCACCAAGTACACCGCGGTGGGGGGAATTCCGGAACTCAAGGAGGCCATCCGTGAAAAGTTCATACGGGACCAGGGACTGGATTTCCATCCCCGGGCGATCGTCGTCTCCAACGGGGCCAAGCACTCACTCTTCGAAATTTTCCAGGTCCTCGTCAACCCCGGCGACCAGGTACTTCTCCCCACGCCGGCCTGGGTCTCCTATCCGGACCAGATCCTGTTGAACCAGGGAGATCCGGTTTTCATCCCCTGTCGCGAAGAAGACGGATTTCGCATCGATCCCGACGCATTGCAGGAGGTTCTCACCCCGCGCTCGAAGCTTCTCGTCCTCAACTCTCCCAACAACCCGACGGGAGCCATCATCGACAGAAAACGTCTCGAGAGGGTCGTCGAGATCGCACTCCAGAACGATCTGCTCATCATCTCCGACGAGATCTACGAAAAGATCAACTATACGGGCGATCCCGTCCCTTCTATCGCCACCCTCGACAAGAGCGTCCGGGAACGGACTGTCATCGTCAACGGCGTCTCGAAGACCTACGCCATGACCGGGTGGAGGATCGGCTATGCCGCCGGACCCCGCGAAATCATGGAAGCCATGGATGCCGTCCAGAGCCAGACCTCCTCGAACCCGAACTCGATTGCACAGAAGGCTGCCTCCTTCGCCATTCGGTCGGGGGAGGAGTTCTTCGAGCCCATGCTGGTCGAATACCGGAAACGGAGAGACTGGGTGGTCTCCGCCTTCAACCGCATCTCCGGGATCCGGTGCCTGCCTCCGGAAGGGGCCTTCTATGTTTTCCCGAACATCTCGGGTCTTCTTGGGCGCTCCTATAAGGGGGTTCCGATCCAGACCGCATACGAACTCGCGGAATTCTTTCTCGATGTGGCCCGGGTTGCCATGGTTCCCGGAACCCCGTTCGGAAGCCCGGTCCACATGCGCATGTCCTATGCGGCCTCCCTTTCCTCTCTCCAGGAAGGGGTCCGGAGGATCGGAGAGGCGGTTTCCCTCCTCGAATAATCCCTTCCCGAAAGATTGTCCGGCCTTTGGCCCGTAGGTTATAATTGAGGCATGAGAAACTGCGGACCGCGAAAAGACCGGGACAACCACCAAGGAGCGTTCGATGCCGCTTTATGAGTATTCCTGTGAGAAGTGCCACGCCGTCGTAGAGAAAATCCAGAAGTTTTCCGATCCGCCCCTTCTCGTCTGCGAGACGTGTGGCGGCCCACTTGTCAAGCTGATGGGAAAGCCCGCCCTTCAGTTCAAGGGGTCCGGATTCTACATCACCGACTATGTGAAAAAGGGAGAGAGTGGCAGTTCGGGAGGAGGGGAGACGAAATCGCCCGCGCCAGCCTCGAGTTCCGACTCCTCCTCGACGACTCCCGCGCCGGCGGCCTCTCCCTCTCCGGTTCCTTCGACCCCGGCGGCCCCCACCGGATCCTAGATTCGTCTAGCTGACCGTCGCAGAGACGATTATCCCGTCGTCCATCGCGAGATGGCGGCTCGCCATCCGGGCCAGAACCTCGTTGTGGGTCGCCACCAGACATGTCATGGACTGCCGTTCCGAAAGTTCCCGGAGAAGAGTGAAGACCTCCAGACTGGTATGGGAGTCAAGGTTTCCGGTTGGCTCGTCAGCCAGAAGCAGGGCCGGATCCATGATCAGGGCCCGCGCCACCGCGACCCGCTGCTGTTCTCCTCCCGAAAGCTCCGACGGCTTGTGGTCCAGCCTGTTTTCAAGTCCCACCTCCCCAAGAAGCCGCTTCGCACGGTCCGCATCCTCGATCCCCCCCGCGATCCAGGTTGGCATCAGGACATTCTCCAGTGCGGTAAATTCCGGAAGCAGATGATGGAACTGGAAGATGAATCCGATTCTTTCGTTGCGAAAGGATGCCAGCTCCCGGTCGGAGGCCTTGAGAAGGGAACGCCCGTCGTAGAGGATCTCCCCCTCCGTCGGCCGGTCGAGGGTCCCCAAGAGATGGAGGAGGGTCGATTTGCCGGCTCCGGATGGCCCCGTAAGCACGGTGAAGCTGCCCGAGGGAAGAGCGGTCGTGAGGCTCCTAAGAACTTCGATTGTCCGTTCGGCGCGACGGTAGGAACGGGAAAGATTCCTGACCTCGACGGAGAGCCCTCCCATCACTCGTACCTCAGGGCGTCGACGGGCTCGAGGAGGGCGGCCTGGCGGGATGGATAAATCGTCGCCAGAAAGCTGATCCCGATCGCGGAAAGAGCCACCGAAAGGACGTCGCGGGCACGGATGATGACCGGAATGTGGCTCACGAAATAGACGTCGTTGGGCAATGTGTAGTAGTGCTCGAGGAGGGTCGTGATCAGGTACCCGAGGGGGATTCCCAGCATCGTTCCTGCCGTCCCTATGAGGAGTCCGTCCAGGATGAAGATCCGCATGATCTGGGGATGGGTCGCGCCCATGGTCTTCAGGATGGCGATCTCCTTGGCCTTGTCGATGACGATCATCGACAGGGTGCTCACAATGTTGAAGGAGGCCACGAGGACGATCAGGACCAGAATGATGAACATGACCATCTTTTCCAGCATGAGGGCCGAAAAAAGATTCTTGTTCATTTCTAGCCAGGATCGGGCCCAGAAGGGGAAGCCGAGGCGTTCGCCGATCCGGTGGGCCATTTTGGTCGCGAGGAATATGTCATGGACACGCACCTCGATCCCGGTCGCGCTCCCCGGAGGGAGCCCCAGAAACCGGGCGGCCTGCCCGATCTCGAGGAGGGCGAGGGTGTTGTCGTATTCGTAGAGGCCTGACTTGAAAACCCCCATCACACGAAAATGACGGATCTTCGGGATCATCCCGAAGGCCGAAGGGGTTCCTGTGGGACTGATCAGATCAACGGGATCACCCAGATCCACGTTGAGTCTGTCCGCCAGGTCCGCCCCCAGGATGATCCCCGGGAAGCTCCCCTTTTCGGGGAGGGCGCTCAGGGAGGCGAGATGGCCTTCGACCATGTAGCGTGCGATCCGGGTCACCTCACGCTCCCGAGCCGGATCCACCCCCCTCAGAACCGTTCCCGACACGATCTTGTTGGCCGAAATCATGGCTTGCCCCACGATGAAGGGAGAGGTCGCGAGAATCCCCGGCTCGGACGCGATCTCTTTTTCGATCCGACCGGGGTCGCCGATGGGCCCCGCCCCTCCGTTCGTGAGAACGATGTGGGAATTGACCCCCAGGATCTTGGAGCGGAGCTTGTGCTGGAACCCGGTCATGACCCCCAGGGTCGCCATCAGGGCTGCCACCCCGACCGTCACTCCCGCCACGGAGATCACCGTGTTGAGGGAGAGCCTGAAACCCTGGTGGCGGGAGGAGCGAAGATACCTGAGCGCGACCCGGAGTTCGAAAAGAGGCGTCATGCTTCCGGCCGGAGGAGCGGAAAGAGGAGAACATCCCGGATGGAGGTGCGGTTGGTGAGCAGCATCACCAGACGGTCGATTCCGATCCCTTCGCCGGCGGTGGGGGGGAGACCCACTTCAAGGGCCCGGACATAGTCGTAATCGGGGGGCGGGGCCTCCAGATCTCCCGACAGCCGCGACTCCTGCTGGGAGAGGAAGCGCCGGAGCTGTTCGTCGGGATCGTTCAATTCGTTGAAGCCGTTGGCGAGCTCGATTCCGCCGACAAAGAGTTCGAAACGGTCGGTCACCTCCGGATCGGACTGGGAGGAGCGGGCCAGAGGCGAAATCGCCTTGGGGTAGCCTGTCACGAAGGTCGGCTGAGTGAGCGTAGGCTCTATGGCTTCTTCGAAGAGGGCGTTCAGGAGATCGGCGACATAGGGCTTCCCCGGGCGAGGTTCCGGAACGGGGAGGCTCCGGGAGCGAAGGATCTCCAGAAGACGGCCATTGTTGAAATAGTCCTCGGGGGAAAGCCCGAAGGCCTCCCCGATCGCTTCGAGGTAGGAGATGCGCCGGAAGGGGGGCGCAAGGGAAATCCGGTGGGTGCCGAAGACGATTTCCAACGACCCGAGAACCTCATGTGCGAGAGAGGAGAGAAGGGATTCGGTCAGCGCCATGAGGTCCTCGTAGGAGGCGTAGGCCGCATAGAATTCCATCATCGTGAACTCGGGGTTGTGGCGGGTGCTGACCCCTTCGTTCCGGAAGTTCCGGTTGATCTCGTACACCCGGGTCATCCCCCCCACGATGAGCCGCTTCAGGTAGAGTTCCGGGGCGATGCGGAGATAGAGTTCGAGGTCGAGGGCGTTGTGATGGGTCGAGAAGGGCCGGGCCAGAGCCCCTCCCGGGGTGGGCTGCATCATGGGGGTTTCGACTTCGACGAAGCCATGGCCGTCCATGAAGTTCCTGATGAAGCGGACGATGGTCGACCGCGTGACGAAGATGCGGTGCGTCTCCGGAGAGACGATCAGGTCCACGTAGCGCTGCCGATAGCGGGCCTCCTGGTCGGAGAGACCGTGCCACTTGTCTGGAAGGGGGCGGACGGATTTCGCCAGGAGGACGAGAGAGGTGACCGACAGGGTCGGCTCACCGGTCTTCGTGAAGAAGAAGACGCCCTCGACCCCCACGATGTCTCCCAGATCGAGGGAATCGGCGAGCCTGGCATAATCCTCTCCCAGGAGGTCGGCCCGCACATAGATCTGGATGCGTTCTCCTTCATCCTGGAGGGTTGCGAAGAAGGCCTTGCCGAACTTCCTGAAAAGGACGATCCGGCCGGCGATTCTTGCGGAGGGGGCCGGCTCGGGAAGGGTTTCCGGGGTCAGTCCCTCCGTTCTGGAGCGAAACGAGGCGACCGACTCCCGTCCAGGGAAGGGGGCCCCGTAGGGGTCGATTCCCCGCAGGAGAAGCTGGTCCCGCTTCTGGCGGCGGACCCGTTCATGTTCGCTCTGTTCGAGGGGGGCGGATGGTTGCGAGGGCGGTTTCTGGCTCAATGGTCGGGTCTTCCTTTGGAATTATTGTCCGGGGCGCCCGAGATGCCTTGACAGCTCCTCGGGAGAAAAGACCCCTTTTTCGGTGATGATGGCGGTGATGTATTTTGCCGGAGTGACGTCGAAGGCCGGGTTGAAGACGGAGATCCCTTCCGGAGCCATCCGCGTCTCGCCCGAGTGGGTGACCTCGCGGGGGGAGCGTTCCTCGATCGGGATGGTCCTGCCGGTGGGGGTCTCCGGATCGATGGTGGAGAACGGGGCGGCGACGTAAAAGGGGATGCCGTGCTCCCGGGCCAGCACGGCCAGTCCGTAGGTTCCGATCTTGTTGGCGGTGTCGCCGTTGGCGGCGATCCTGTCGGCTCCCACGATGACGGCGTTGACCTTTCCCTGGGCCATCACCATCGCCGCCATCGAGTCGGTGATCAGCGTCACCGGGATTTTGTCGGCCGCGAGCTCGTAGGCGGTCAGACGGGCCCCCTGAAGATAGGGGCGGGTTTCGTCCGCGAAGACCTTCACGGATTTCCCGGCCTCGACAGCCCCGCGGATCACGCCCAGCGCCGTTCCGTATCCACCGGTCGCGAGGGCTCCGGCGTTGCAGTGGGTGAGAACATTGGCGGATTGAGGGAGGAGCGCCTGTCCGAAGGAGCCGATCTTCCGGTTCCGGGCGATGTCGTCGTCCTTGATCGCCTGGGCCTCCCTGAAAAGGGTCGTCGTCCGCTCCTCCGGAGTCCGGGGGGCGATCGTCTCCCAGAGCGGTCGCATCCGGGAGAGGGCCCAGAAAAGATTCACCGCGGTGGGCCGTGTGGCGGCAAGGGTTCGCTCGACGGTCTCCATCCTTTTCGTAAACTCTTCGGGGTCCCTGACTCCGGCGAGTTCCTGGGCCCCCAGGGCGACCCCGAAAGCCGCGGAGATCCCGATAGCCGGAGCTCCCCTGACCACCATCTCCCGGATGGCGTCCGCCATCTCTCCGTGGGAACGGCATTCCACCACGATCTCCCGGGAGGGGAGGAGCCTCTGGTCTATCAGGTGGACCTCCGTATTGCCGTTCTCTTTTCTGACTGTCCAGATCGCTTCGACCATGTTTTCCGTTCTCGAATGGGGTCGGGACCACTCAAGGCCCCGACCGGGGTCCGCGCCGGCGAAAGGGTGAAGCCGGCGATCCTATTTTGGAGCGAGCGGTGCGGGCGAGGTGGTCGCGGGAGGGGTAATGCCGTTTTTCATGAGAAACGGTTCCGATTCCGCGGCCCAGGGGGAGCTCGGAAACTCCTTGACCAGTTTCTTGTAGTTGACGATCGCCAGGGCCGGCTGGTTCAGGCTCTCGTATATCTTCCCGATATTGAAAAGTGCGGCGTCGGCCAGGATTTTTTCGGGAAAGGCAATGACCTTCTGGAACATGGCCAGGGCCTGGTCGTACTGGTGCGCAGACATGAGGGTCACCCCCATGCTTTCATAGTAAAAGGGCTGAAGCTTCATGTTTCCGGCGTTCATGTCCAGCCCCTGGTGAAGCCATGCCAACGCCTTCGAGGAATTTCCAGGAGTCTGGATGTTTTCGATGGAGGCGAGAAAAAGAGGGGCGATCCTGGCCGACTTCGTATCCTTGTATTTCGTCATGACCTCTACCAAGTCTTTTTTCGCCTGCTCCAGCTCGGGCCCGTTGGTCTGCTGCCCCCTCGAGTAAAGCTGTTCCGCCTTCGTTTCGAGGGCGACCGCCGCCGATTCCATCTTGGTCTTGTCCGAATGGATGTGGTAGACCACACCGATTCCGATCAGGATCACCAGAAGGATCGCCCCGGCAAATCCCCAGGCGTTCCTGGACGGCCCCGGCCCCGAAAAAGAGGAGAAGGAGCGGGAAGTGGGGGGAGGGGCGGGAGGTTCCGGATTGCTGTCCTGGGCAGCCTTCTTTCGAATTCGGTAAGCCATGAGAGTCCTTTCAGAGGGATTGATCAGCGTTTTCCAGAACAAAATAACGGTTTTCGGGAAGCGGCGGAAGGCCTTCCCGAATCTGGTCCAGGAGTTTCACCGTCCGGCTCGTGTTCATATCCGAAAACCAGTAGCCTTCCGGATAGAGGGCGGCCATGGGACCGGATTCGCACTGTTTGAGACAACCCATTTTCGTAACGAGCAGCGTCGACAGGTCCGGAGATTGGTCGCGAATGTTCTGGGCCAGTATTTTCAGGTCTTCACTCCCCTTTCCCATGCACTTGTTCCCAGTGCAGAAAAGAAGATGGTGATCGACAGGTATCTTTTTCATCATGACAATCATATCCAGTTTTGAAAATGAAATTCACAGTCTATCCTACGAAATGGTCGTAGTGCCAGGAGGGCACCCGTTCGCCGGCAGAAGGGCGGCTGTCTTTTTCCAGATGGCGATCCACCAGGGCAGGAAAATGCTGGAGCAGGGACTGGACCATATAGGCGGAGGCAGTAATGAGCCCGCAGTTTCCTCTCCCCTTGATCATCTCGGACACCCTCCGGATCCGCTCCACGGTTCCGGGAGATCCCTCCCCCGACTCGATCAATTCCAGCAGTTCATGCAGGGATTCGGTGCCTAGCCGGCAGGGGGGGCATTGCCCGCACGAACCCTTTTCATAGAAGAGGGCAAAGTCCCGGGAAGTGGCCACCGGGCAGTCTCCCGAGCCAAGAACGATGATTCCGGCCGATCCGAGGCCGGTCCCCTTGGCCCGCAGAGCGTCGTACTCCAGCGGAGTGTCGATTTCCTTCGCCGGAAGGATGCCGAAGGAGGGGCCGCCGGTGAAGAAGCACTGGAATGTCTCTCCCGGAAGGGGGCCTCCCGCATAATCTTCCAGGAGACGACGGAGGGGAAAGCCAAGAGGAAGCTCCACGAGAACGGGCCGCACCACGGATCCCGATACGGAGAAGATCATGGTCCCGGGGCTCTTCGGGGTGCCCCGCTCTCTGAATCGCTCTGGCCCGTCGGCCAGGATGCGGGCGACGTGGGCATAGGTCTCCACATTGTTCACGACCGTCGGCTTTCTGAAAAGCCCCATCTCTGTGGGATAGAACGGGGGCTTCGGACGGGGGCGGGGCGGCCGGCCTTCAAGTGCCTCGAGAAGGGCTGTTTCCTCGCCGGCAATGTAGGCGGCCGGCCCAACGAAGATCGCGATATCGAGGGAAAAAGGGCTTCCGAGTATCTTGTTTCCGAGCAGGCCGGCCGAAAAAGCCTCCTGCCTTGCATTCTGCAGGATCCGGATTCCCTCCGGAAAGCTTTCCTTGACGAAAAGGTGGGCCTGGGATGCCCCGACCGCGTAGGCGGCGATGATCATCCCTTCCAGAATCTGGTGGGGAGACCGCGAGATGAGAAAGTGGTCCTTGTGGCTGCCAGGCTCGCCTTCGCTTCCGTTGGCGACGACATAGCGGACGGGAACCCGGTGGCCGGCCACCTTTTCCCATTTGAGGGCGGTGGGGAAGCCGGATCCGCCGCGGCCGCGAAGTCCCGAAGCCTTGACCTCCTCGATGACGTCGGCGGGCGAAAGTCCGGAGAGGACCCGCCTCAGGCCTCCATATCCTCCGGCTTTCTCATATGAAGCGAGTGAAGGGTCCTCGATCAGACCGGCTCTGGTCAGAACCGGTTCGGGCCCCTCCATGACAAACATATCCATTATCTAAGCCTTACATGTTGGGGTCGGAGTCGGACCCGACATTTCGGGAGGTCTCGGATTGAAATTCCCCTTTGAATTTCGATAGTTTTGACTCATCAAAACTATGAGATTTTACTGCAGGCGCATGTTTTTTTCAACCATAGGTCCCCGCCGCTCTTTCCCTCTTCGACGATCCGGGGCGACGGGAGATCGTTCGACAATGCCGGCCAAACTCGCGAGAGGATGTCGAAAAAAAGAAGGGAGCCTGTGAAAACAAGCATAACTTGGCCGTTTGGACATTTTATGCCTGTTTTTGAGGACAGGTTATCCTTGTACTCACAGAGCCGATGGTCGGTTCCCTGGGTTATTGGAGGCGGTCGGGAGGCACGCCCTCATGAGAGGCCAGGCGAAATCTCCGAAAAATCATCATCACGTGCGCTTTCGGAAGGAGAAAGGGACGCGAGCAGGGTGTGCGCTTCCCGGCTTGCCTCGGAGGCAGATCCCGAGAGAACGGTGAAATGTCCCATCTTCCGGCCGTCTCGTGGGTTTTTCTTGCCGTACAGATACAGCTTGGCCGAAGGATGGTCCAGAAGTTTCCGGAGGGAGGGAGGGGACTGGTTCTGCCAAAGATTGCCCAGGAGATTTCCCATCGCGCAGGGCGAGAGAAGACGGGTCGAGGCCAGGGGAAGCCCTGCCAGAACGCGGACCTGCTGGTCGAACTGGCTCGCCACGCAGGCGTCGATCGTGTAGTGGCCGCTGTTGTGGGGGCGGGGCGCCAGCTCGTTGACATAAAGACGATCCCCTTCCGCCAAAAAGAACTCGACCGACAGCACGCCCTTGTAGTCGAGCCTTTCTGCGATGCTTCGGGCGACCGTGGAAATCTTGTCCGAGAGAGTTCCGGAAATCGGGGCCGGAACGGCCGAGAGATGAAGGATCCCCGATGCGTGAAGATTTTCCGCCACGGGATACAGGGCAATCTCCCCGTCAGCCCCCCGGGCGAGAACCACGGAAAACTCTCCCACGAGGTCGAGCTTTCTTTCGAGGACATAGGAACCGGTCCTCCCCCTTAGCAAGCGGGCGAGCTCCTCAGGGGATCCGATCCCCCACTGGCCTTTCCCATCATAGCCCTCACGGCTCGACTTGAGGATTCCCGGGAGAAGGGGTCTCAACAGATCCGGAGAAGGAAGCCTTCCGTCGAGCAGGACGGCAAAGGGCGCCGTTTCGAATCCCTGATCCCTGAGAAAGGTTTTCTCGAGAATCCGGTCCTGGCATGTCGCGACCGATCGGGAGGAGGGGCGAACGACATGCGACTTTTCCAGAGTGGCGAGGGAAGCTGCGGGAACATTCTCGAATTCCGTGGTCACAGCCTGGCAGGAACGGGCCATCTCTGAAAGAACCTCCGGATCCGCATAGGATCCGACAATCTTTCTGTCGGAAACGGCAAAGGCGGGGGCGTCGGGATCGGGATCCACCACCATGGTGCGGTACCCCATGCGTCGGGCAGCAAGGGAAAACATGAGCCCCAGCTGCCCTCCCCCGAGAACGCCGAGCATGCCGCCCTGAAGGATCACCGGAAAGACTCCCTCAGACAGGGGGAAGGGTCATTGCGTGGACCTGCTCCACGAGACCTTCCCGATAGGTCTGGATTTTTTTGAGAAGCGAGGCGTCGGCAACCGACAGAAGGGAGACGGCGAAAAGACCGGCATTGGCCGCCCCCGCCTTTCCTATCGCGAAGGTGGCGACCGGAACCCCCTTGGGCATCTGGACGATGGAATAAAGGGAGTCGAGTCCTCCGAGATGGAGCGAGGGGACCGGAACCCCCAGGACGGGAAGGGGCGTCAGGGCGGCCACCATGCCCGGAAGATGGGCCGCCCCTCCTGCGCCGGCAATGATCACCCGGAGACCACGGTCGAGCGCCCCCTGGGCGTAAGCCACCATCTCGAGCGGAGTGCGGTGGGCGGAAACCACCCGACATTCGTGCTCCACGGAGAAGGCGTCGAGGATTTCGGAGGCCCCCTTCATCGTCTCCCAGTCGCTCTGGCTTCCCATGATGATTCCGACCCGGGGACGGTTCACGAGACTTCCCGGACCAGGGATTCCCCTGCAAGGATGAAAAGATCGGAGTCCCGCAACCCTCCGATGAAGACCCTGTCCCCTTCGGAGTTTGTCATGACGAGGGTCGGACGGACGGTGACCCCTTCGATGCGGGCTTTTTCCAGATCCTCATCGAGAGCCGCCTTCGCCTTCCCCGAACGAAGGATCTCCCCGAGGACCGGTATATCGAGCCCGAGAGCCTTGGCCGTATCTCCAAGGAGGCCCGGATCGCCGATGTTCCGCCCTTCGAGGAAGGCCAGCTCCCGGACCCGGGAGAGGAAGCGCCCACCTTTTTCGGGATCCGCGAGAAGGGCGGCCTTGGCGAAACGGCAGCACTCCTCGCTTGAGGAAGGGGCCTGACCTGTTTCCCAGACCTTCGGACTCATGGCGACCCCGGTCGCCCGCGAGACCTTTCCGATTCTTGGCGCAAACTCCTGCTGGGTCGCCAGGCCATGTTTTCTGAGAAACTCCTCGATATTGGAATAGAGCGGGAAAAGACGGTGCCGGAAGGAGAGACGCCCCTCGAAGTGACTTTGGAAACGACGTATCGGTTCTTCGGCCGCAAAACTCCAGGAACAGAATGGATCGGTATACCAATCGGCAAAAAGGAGCGGTTCCATGTTATTTCTTACCTCCCGGCGCCGGCGATCCGGATTGTCCCGCCTGACCTTCAAGATGTCTGACTTTTTTCAGCAATTCCTCCGCCTTGAGAATATACTTTTTTGTCTCATCATTGGAAGGGTCGATGGCCAGAGCGGTTTTCCATAGCCGGATGGCCTTTGGAAGATGCTGGTGACGGTAGGCGACAAGGCCTCGGGACACACGGGCATCCCGAATCGCGAGAACGCGCTTCTTGAGAGAGAGGGCGGACTTGTTGGCCGGATCGGCAGAGAGAGACTGGTTGGCGAGCATGAAGGAATCGTGGTAGCGACCCTGCCAGAAACGTCGGAATCCCCAATGGCTGTATGCCGCCGCCATCAGCGGATGGAAAGAGGTGCGTTTGTAGGGTTGAAGGAGAATCATCATGCGGATGGCGAGGCGCTCCTCCCCCTTCTGGACATCATGTCGAATGATCCATGAAAGCGTGTCCGGGCGCAGCGTGAGAAAAATCTCCATCGCCTTTTCGGGGTATTTTTCCTGTAAGGATCTCAGAAGGAGCGCCCCCTCGGTCCGGTGCCCATTGGCGAAATCGAACCGGATGCCCTCGACCTGACGGTCGATGTCCTGCTGCCGGATCAGGGAGAGAAGGGCCTCCCGATCCCGTTTGTTCCGGATCGCCTGGGCGAGAGCCAACGCCTTTTTGTCTTCGCCCAGAAGAAGTGCCCGGACGGCCAACGAGGCAGGAGTGTCTACCAGAATCTTGCGCGGAGCCGGAGGAGGAGCGGGCGATTCCGGAGCCGGTGGCGGAACGCATCCTGATGCGAGGAGGAGAAGCAGCGCAGCGGAAACCGGCAGAAGGCCAATCTTTCCCATAGACCCGCAAATGCCCGCTTCAGGTAATGGTATCTTCGGCAAGGTGCAATCTTTCTCTGAGATTAAAGGACATGAACAAGAACCGCGTCTTCCAGCCCTTTTGGTGTCACGATACGGGTAGAGTGCCGAAGGCTTTCGTAATTTCCGGACAGACGTTTCCAGAGGTTGTCGGAGACGAGAATTTCTCCTGGACCCGCCGCCTCCTGGATCCTGTAGGCGATATTCACCGGACCTCCCACGACAGTATACTCCATGCGCGTCTTGGATCCTATGTGTCCGACCACCCCTTCTCCGATGTGAAGGCCGAGACCGAACTGGACAGAGGGCATTCCCTGCTCCTTTCTCATGTCCGAGAGATCCTTGATCCTTTTTCGGATCGAAAGCGCACAGGCCAGGGCGCTTTCCGGATGGGACTCCGAAAACTGCGGGATGCCGAAGACGATCATGATTCCGTCGCCCATGATGTTGTTGACCGATCCCTGATGAAGAAAGATCTCGTCGATGAAGGAGTTGAAGTAGTCGTTCAGGATCTGGACCACCTCCTCGGAAGGAAGCTGGCTCGAAAGCCGGGTGAAGTTGCGGATGTCGGCGAAGATGAGCACCACCTCCTGCCGGATCCCTCCCAGATGGATCAGCTCGGGATGGTTGATCAGGTGTTCGGCAACATCGGGAGAGACGTACCGGATCAGTGCCTTTTCCAGACGTTCCTTGTGCTCCATTTCGCGAGCCATCCGGTTGAAGGCGACGACGAGATCCCCCGTTTCGTCCCGAAGGGCCGGGGGGCTGACCCGGATGTAGTCCCCCTCGAGAATTCTTTCTGTCGCATTACTGAGCGAGCGTATGGGCCGGGAGATGTAGGCGGACAGAAAAAGAGATCCCAGAAGAGCCAGAAGGAGGCTCCCCCCTCCCAAAATCAGGAAGGATCGGGCGATTTTGGCCCTGACAATCTCGTAGGGGGCGTCCGACAGAAAAAGGACCACCTGTCCCACACCCACCCCCTGAAATTGGATTGGATCGGAAAGTCGATACAGATGGTGTTTCTTCAGGTGCCGGAGGACGAGACCCTCTTTTTCTTCCGGCCGGGAGAGCGGCAGGAGGGGGGAGGCGACGAGACCTCGGCTTCCGGAAGAGGGGATGGTATCATTTTCGATGCGCCCCTGAAGAACCCCCTGCCGGTCGAAGACATAGACGCCGAGGACACCGGGAGAGTGTTCGAACACGCCCAGATTGTCCTCGAGGGCCATCCGGTCGTTCTTGAGGAGTGGAAGAGAGAGGGAGCGTGTCAACTCAAGAAGAAGGAGCCGGTTGTCTTTTGCGATCTGGTCCTTAGTCTGGTGAAGAATCTGGTGTTCCAGAAGGATATATCCGAATCCCAGGGAGATCGAAAGGACCAGGACCGAAAGAAACAGGATCTTGTTGAAGAGGGAAATTCTCAAAAATTCTCCGTCCGGCAACTCCCGGGAGCGCTCCGTCGATCGGTCATGAAATTCGGCAAAATGCCGATGAGTCGAAGGAAAGAATCAGTTCATTCTATGGAAGGTGGAGCGGAGTTGTCAAAAATTCGAGTCGGCCCGATTCTGTTGGCTGGAGGCATTCTTCTGGCGATTCTTTGTGGCCTCCGATCCGGACCCCCATTCGACCCGCGTCCCGCACCTTCTCTTTCGGGCGCTCCCGAAAGCAGGCTGGTCAGCGTCGAGGATCTCAGGCGTTCAGAAGAATTTCTTCGAAAAGATCTGGGACTGGAGAATGGCACCCGACCCTCCACCATGCCCCTCTGGGAACACTCTCTCCGCGCTCATCCCTTTCTCGTCCTTGGAAGCTCCCTCCTGTTTCTTGGGGGAATTGTGGCTTCCGTCATCATCTTCAGACGCCAGAACCGATTGCTCGAGGAGGGGCTTGCGAAGCTCCGGGAGCAGGAGGCGGGAAGAGGATCAGGCGTCCCGGGGCCGGCTAAGGCCCCGGCCTCCCTTCAAAGCATCCTCGAAAAAGAAAGGAATGAGATCGAAAAACTTCCCGCTATTCTACCGGAAAAAGCCTTGAGAAAGGTGGACACCGTCCTGGACACCCTTCGTCAGGCCCTGGGAGCGGGATTGAGAAACAGCCGGATTTCGCTTTTCCGGTACGATGAAAAAGAGGCCCAGTTCCGGATCTGCGGGTTCAGCAACGGCCCCGAATTCCAGATTCTCAACACGGCCGTCTTCTTTCCGGCCGAGATTATGGGGCTTCCGCTGCGTGTCCTGTCCCCTTTTCAAAAAAAGGAAGGAAGCTGGATTTTCCCCTTCGTCGTCGATTCGGGAGCATTTTGCGCGATTCTGCTTGAAATGGGATCGGGTGTCCCTCCGAATGCCTGGACTGAATCGATCCAGGAGTCGATGCCGCTGATCAAGGCGTTGATCGCACGCCAGGAAAGCGAACGTGAGGACGCTTCGCTCACCACCCGTGATTCCTCGGGTTCGCTGGACTATCGGGCCACAATGAACCGGCTGCTGGAAGAGTGGAGCCGGACCCGGAGACTCGGGGTTCCCTTTTCCGTGATCGCCCTCCAGATCGACAATCTTCCGGAGGTCGAACGATATTATGGCACGGGCCCCCTGGAGCGCGCGTGGAGCCGGATCACCGGAAGCATCGCTGCCATATTGAGAGCCACCGACTGGATCATGAGGCCTCAGGAAGACCTCCTCATGATCCAGATTCTGGAGGCCGGACCCACCGAAGGCCGCGCCGTCATGGGACGCATCGCGAAGGAGCTCTCCCGCCACGGGCAATCCGAAAACCTTGAAAAGGGACTCCATTACCGGGGAATCCTGATCTCCTATTCTCCCGAATCCGCCCCTTCGATCCATACCTTTCTCGATCAGATCCAGGCGCGTCTGTCCGAGCGGACCGACTTTGAAGGAACCTTTTTTCACGCCTGAAGGTGATGCCTAATCGGCATCGAACCAATGGCCAAGGATCTCCCGGAAGCGCCCGGACTCAGGTGTCCGTATGCTCTTGAAAAGGGTCCGAACGAAGGCCACGTCTCTCCGGGACATCTCCATTCGGCCGAGCCCCATTTCAACCCCGGACGCTTCCATCATCGTACGGGCTGCCTCCCGATAGTCCCCAATTCCTGCCTTTGCAAGAGAGATCCCTTCCAGGTCAAAGGCGATCCCGGCATGGTTTCGAAGCCTTTCATCTCCGGAAAGAGCCATTCCAAAGTGGCGAAGAGCCTCCTTGTAGTCTCCGGAAAGATAATAGTTCCGGCCAAGGCTGGCATGGTCGGTGGCGACAGACAGGGGGTCCTTTCTCCCATGGTCGAGAGCCAGGGCTTTCCTGAAAAGGGGTATCGCCCCCCGGTAGTCCTTTCGGGCCGAGGCCCTCATTCCTTCGACCTGGAAGAGCCGGGCTTCGAGACGCTCTTTTTCCCCGGAGCCGGAGGGCATGGCGTCCGCGATGCGGTGGGCCTCTTCGATCCATACCCCGGCCTGTCCCGGAGGGGCAATTTCCGCGGACAGGATATAGGTCTCAACCCTCTTCCCGGGGTATTCGCTCACCCTTTCCAGGAGAAGGGCCCTGTCGATCCACTGTCTGGAGGCGTCGACCCGTCCGAGATAGAAAGAGAGGCTCGCCAGACGGTTCATGTCATCGATCGTCCCCGGAAGGTCGTCGGAAAGGCGGTGCATCCGCAGGGCTTTCCTGATGGATGAAAGCGCCTGGGCCGGATGGTTCTGCATCAGAAGTTGCTGTGCCCCGGAGAGATTTTCCCGAGCCTTCACCCTGTTTGGATGGGCCACGGGGGCTCCCGCGCACCCGGAGAGAAGTGCGAGGACAAGGAGCCCTCCCCCCACAGCCTTGCAGACGCCGGACTTCATTTTCCACCCCCTTCGGGAAGGGAGGGAACCGGACTCGCCCCCCGGTCGACAGGACCCAGCGCCGGAAGGGGAGGGGGAGGGGGAGAGATGAGATTCCGGACCGGCCAGCTCTGCTTGATCCCGTTCAGGATCGACTGCGTCGTATCGAGCGTCTCCCCGGTGGTCGAGAGGATCGTGGTCGTCTTGCCGGTGATTTCAGGAAGGGCCGGAGTGGCCTTCTTGATGTCGTCGACGATCGACTGCAGCTGCGTGACGAGATGGGGTAGATCGCCGGCCATCACCTTGATGTTTTCGGAGGTCTTGCGGATGTTGACCGCCGTCCCCTGGAGTTCGTCGTAAATCTCCTGCTTTTTGAGGATGGCACCGACCGTGCCTTTTCCGCGATCGATCGAGCTCGAGAGATCGGCGATGTTCCGGACGATTCTCTGGAGATCGATGATCGTCGGGTTCAGTTTTGCCATGATCTGCTCCATGGTCAGCGGGGGTTCCGCCCGGAGACGGGTATTGTTCTTCACTTCGGGAAGCCAGGGCGTTCCGATGCTGATCCGGAGGGAGACGTCGCCGGAGATGATTCCGGACTTCTTGATGGTGACGAAGGAGTCCTTGCGGATCATCTCCTGGTATTTTCTGAGGACTTTCATCGATACCTTGATCTGGTTCAGCTTTGTGAAATCCAGCCTGTCCACCTCTCCGACATCGAGACCAGCGAGCCTCACCGGGGTTCCCGGAACGATTCCGTAGGACTGGTCCAGGATGGTGTAGAGATGGAAGCGCCGGTCGAAGACGTGCTGGTGCACGGCGATCTCGTAAAGACCGAAGATGAAGCCGACGAGTGGAACCAGAAGAAAAAGTCCCGCCAGCTGTTCTATTCTTTTTTCCCCTGCCCGGTGCACATAGTGAAGTTTCATTCGGCCTCGTGAACGCCATCGGTCGTCAGACGATAGCGATGGCTGAAAAAGGATTGTTGGTCCATGCTCTTTCTTGTCAGCGCGAGAACGGTTATTTCTTTCTCCGATTCGATCCGGGCGAGCCGATTCCAGAATGTCGCCACCCCTTCGTCGTCGAGCCCCTCGAAGGGATCGTCGAGAATCAGGAGGTCCGGGTTGTTGATCAGAGACCGGACGAATCCGACCTTCTTGATCTGGTCTAGGTTCAGGGAAGACGGGTAGAGGTTGAGGATGTCCCCGAGGCGAAACTCCTCCAGAAACGGGTCGAGAAGCGCCGTTACCCGCTCCAGGGACTCGAAATGTCCGAACCGGAGGGGCAGGGCGATGTTCTGGAAGACCGTCAGATGCTGGAGAAGCACCCCCCTGTCCGGAAGAACGCCGATCTTTTTCCGGACATACGAGAGCAGGGGGGCGGAAGGTACGGTCATGTCGCGCCCGAAGGCGGTGTACTCCCCTTCCCAGAGCGTGAGAAGACCCAGGATTGTCTTGACGATGGCCGATTTCCCGATCCCGCAGGAACCCGAAATGAGGACGTTGTCCCCGCGGGAGATCCGGAGGTTGAGAGCAGGAAAAAGGGGGCGCTCCGCCTCGTAGCCGATTCTGGCATCCTGGAAGTCAAGCAATGTTTCCAAAAAACACCGCTCCTCTCGCTGGTCAGGCCAGCGCAGAAAAGATGAGATAGATGCTGAGCATCACCACACACAGGGACAAGGAACTGACGAGAGCCAGGGTCGTCTCCCGGGGAACCTCGACCGGAGAGTTTTTCACCCGCAATCCGTGATAGACGCTGACGGAGGCGATGATCGTCCCGTAGGCGAGGCCTTCGAGAACGGGGAGAACGAGGTCGGAGAGCTTGATGCTGGTCTCGATCATCCGGGCGAGCGTGGCGATCGGCATCGAAAGGCCCATCAGGGCCATGGCGAACCCTCCCCCCATCGCGATCAGCCCGAAGTAAAAGGTCAGGGCCACATTGGACACGACGATGCCAACGAGACGGGGGGTCACGAGGAAATTGGACAGGTTGACTCCCAGCATCTCGATCGTATCGAGTTCTCCTGCGACGCGCATGTTCCCGATCTCGACCGCCAGTCCGGATGTCGAGCGGGCGATGACGATGAGCGCGGTCGCGAAGGGGCCGACGATCCCGAAAATGACATGAAGGACGATGGGTCCCATGAGGTTCTGGATCCCAAGTCGGGGAAGCTCGATCCCAGTCTCCGCGACGATTCCGGCTCCCACTAGAAGCGCGACGATGGTAATGATGGGGAGGGCCGAAGATCCCGCAGCCACGATGGGTTGAAGGAAGCTGTGCAGAATCAGCCGCCGGGTCAGGACGAGGCGAATGAGATCGTAAAGGCTGGTGAGAACGATCTGCCCCAGGTCCCGGAAATAATGAAAAAGCCTGACAGGACTGATTACCTGAAGGATATTGATGGCAAACCTCGGCGCGTCGTTTGTGGAAGGAAGGCGTCGATTCGCCTCCCTCCCTGATGGTATCAGGGCTGGCTCATCTCTTTCTTCGTCTCTCCGGACAAAGCCCTGAGAAAGGCCACGAGGTCCCTTTTCTCGGAAGCTTTCAGGTGAAGAGGAACCAGCAGGGCATCTTTCGTGGCAAAGCGGGATTTTCCGCCGCCCCGGTCGTAGAAGTCAACCACCTGTGCAAGTGTCCGGAAGGTTCCGTCATGCATGTAGGGGGCCGTCAGCGCCACGTTCCGGAGCGGGGGGGTCCGGAACTTCCCTTTGTCCAGGGGATCGTGGGTCACCGCATACCGGCCGACATCGACCGGCAGTGTTCCTGTCTGGGGGACGCCGAGATTATGGTAGGCCTGATCGGAGAGCAGGGCCCCCGAATGGCACAGGACGCAGCGGCCTTTGCCCCTGAAGAGCGCGAACCCCCGTTTTTGCGAGGGAGAAAGGGCCTTCGCCTCGCCCATCAGAAAGCGATCATAGGGCGTGTTCGGCGTGACCAGGGTCCGCTCGTAGGCGGCGATCGCCTCCGCGATGCGGTCTATGGAGACCGATCCGCCGAAGACCTCCCGGAAGGAATGCCGATAGGCCGGAATTTTCCGGAGACGGTCCACCACGCTCTGGTTGGAGGGGTTTTCCATCTCGACGGGATTGGTCAGGGGCCCGATGGCTTGCTCCTCAAGGCTTCCGGCCCGTCCGTCCCAGAACTGGAGATTCAGAAATGCTGCGTTCAGGACCGGAGGCGCGTTGCGTCCGCCCCTCTTGCCTCCGACCCCGAGGGAAACGGGCCGTGGATCGGCGAACCCCGCCTTCGGCATGTGGCAGAAGGCGCAGCTGATGGAGCCGTTCACGGACAACTTCGGATCGAAGAACAGCTTCTTTCCCAGAGCGACCTTGGCCGGGGTTTCAAGATTCGAAAGAGGAACGGGAGGGGACGGGGGGAGGGGCACAAGAGGTTGCGCCTGCGCCAGAGACACTGAAAAAATCACGGACAATAATGGCACGATATGGGAGAGTTTCATCCTTAGGCGCGCATTGGAAACTTCGACGTTTACGCCGAGAAGGAATGCGCCTTCTCCTTTCTGTCAGAGTGGATATTCATTTCGGCCGGCCCGTTGATACGGACGGAACCACCGTCCGGAACCCGAATACTGTATTGTCAACCCGAGATTTCCGAATCATCTTTCACTCTCTGCCGTTTACGGCGGGGTGGCTGACGTGGTTCCTTCTGCGGGAGAAAGAATCGCGATGACACTAGAAATCCTAGCATAGATTTCGGGGGGAACCCAACGAGAAACCGGATAGACCACTCAGAAATTCAATATTTGGGTGCTGACTCATCCCAAGGCGGCCAGGGAGGTACGACAACGATTCTTTTTCGGGAGCCCGGAAGGGGGGGCAAGGCGCGCAAGAGGTCGGAATGAGGGTTGAACAGGGTCAGGGAAGCGGAGTGGCTGAGTCGATACGTTGGGCTTGACTGCGATAAAAAACCGACCCTAAAATAGAACCATGAAAGTTCATGGAATGTTCAGGCTCGATTCCTTTCTCATTCTTTTTTTTGCCGGGTTGCTCTGTCTCCTTCCGGGAGTTCCGCAATCGGTCAACGCCAAGACTGCTCTTTCCACCGAAAGAGCGGTCCAGACAAAAGCCGGAATGATCCCCCGAGCCTGTCCCATGAAGGGCATGAAGGGAACCCTTCCCTGTTGCGGACACGTGGCGAAGGCCGCGTTCTGCCGGACTTCGCTTTGCGACTTGTGTCTCCTTTCCGATCACCGTCAGGCGGAAACACCTCTCCGGATCCTTCGGGTGCCCCCGCCGGCGTTCTCCCCTCTCTTTTCAGTGTTCGCCGCACTTTCCGGAGGAACTCCCCCGATCCGTTCCCCCCTGTCAGATCCGCCTTTCCCTTCGAAATCTCTCCACCTGCAGGTCAATGCCCCCCTTCTGATTTGAGATCCTCCCTGTTCTAGCCATATTCGGGATTTTTCCGAAAATGCCGGTTTTTTTGCCGCATCGAACAGGAGAGGAGCCATCATGTCATTTCCCGAATTGTTTTTTTGCCGGAGACGGGGACCGGACGCCCACTTTTCCGGTCCTCCTCTTTCGACGGGACGTGTCGACCATTCGATCGTCCGTCCATTGCTTGCTTCGCTGATTCTCATATCGCTTCCCGGGATTCCCTCCTTTGCGGGAGGAGTACAGCCTCTCTGGGCCGAATCCGGACCACACTTCCGAGAACTCAAGCCTTCCGTCTCCCGAGTCCTCACTCTCGAGCAGGCCATCCGGCTGGCACTGGAAAGAAACCCGGGATTGGCGAAAGAGCGTGCGATCCTCGCCCGGTCCTCCGCTTTTTCCGTCCGCGCGGGGGAACTCTCCGATCCGAAAATCATTTTGGGGGAACAGTACTTTCCCATTGATCTCGGAATGGGAGAAAGTGCCCTGGCCATGACGACTGTGGGTATCCGGCAATCCTTTCCCCCCTGGGGGAAGCGCTCCCTGCTCCGCCAGAGCGCCGTTTTTGAGGCGACCGCGGCACGCTGGAGGCTCGAGGACAAAAAAAACCGTCTCGTCCGCGATGTCCGCATGGCTTGGGTCGACCTCTACCGGGCCCGGGAGAAGGAGGTCATCCTCCGGTCGGCCGGGTCTCTCCGGGAGCAAGCGTTCCGGTCGGCCCTGGCGCGCTACCGCCAAGGGACCGGTTCGGAATCCGATGTCCTGTTGGCCCAGTTTCAAAAAGACCGGATCCGGGACAGGAAGGAGCAGGTCCGCATCCGGGAGGAGAAGAGCCTCTACCGCCTGATGGACCTCATGCATGTCTCGCGATCGTTCCGGATTCCTCCGGAAAAGCCCCATTTTCCGGATCCGCTTCCCGAATCCGTTCTTCTGGGACGGCTCGACCGACATCCGGAACTCGAGTCCCGGAACGAAAAGAATTCCGCTCAAGAACTCCTTGTCCGTGCCGCCGAGAAAGACAAAATTCCCGCCGTATCGGTCGAAGGAGACTACAGCTATTTCATGGGACCGAACCTGATCACTGCAACGCCCAACCTGTTTTCGCTTCTGCTGAGCTTCAATCTCCCGGTTCGTCCCGGGGAACGCCAGGATCAGAGGGTCGCGGAAAAAAGGCATGAACTCGAAATCCTCGAATCCGATCGTGATGCGGCGCGCCAACGGCTTATCGAGGAGGTCCGAAACTCCGAAGGAACCTACCGACATCTCCTTCGCCGAACCGACCTTCTCGAACACGTCCTCATGCCCGAAGCCAAGAGAAGCGTGGACGCAGCCCTTGCAGGCTATGCGACCGGAACGCTGGAAATGGAACGCGTTCTGTCCACGATGCAAAAAGCCGAAAAAGTCGAACTTCAGGCCTTGTCCGTCGAGGCGGACCGATTGAAAACGGATGCCGAGCTTTCCTATCTGTCCGGCAGGCTTCAGGGAGGACCCCATGAACCGTAAGCTATTTTCTTTGATGTTCCTTTCCCTCGCGGTCGGAGCCCTTGTCGGCATCGGAAGCGCGCGGTGGATTCTTTTTTCGAAAGAGGTCCGGTCGAAACCCCCTATCCAATCGGGGCCTGCGGAAACACAGATCCTTTACTGGCGGAACCCCATGAACCCTTCCATCCATTCGGACCGCCCGATGAAGGACAACATGGGCATGGACTACATTC
Organism: Nitrospirota bacterium; assembly: GCA_021806225.1. Taxonomy (GTDB): domain Bacteria; phylum Nitrospirota; class Leptospirillia; order Leptospirillales; family Leptospirillaceae; genus UBA4572. The sequence continues at coordinate 22,532 of JAJZXW010000047.1, forward strand.
CTGTCCATGCAAAATCGCAGGGTTCCCCGGAACGTTCAGGGCGAACCGTCCTTTACTGGCGGAACCCCATGAACCCTTCCATCCATTCGGACCGCCCGATGAAGGACAACATGGGCATGGACTACATTCCCGTGTATGTCGAACCGAACGCGTCCCTCAAGAATGCCATATCGGTGGATCCCCGTGTCCGGCAAATGTTGGGGATAAAAGTCGTTCCGGTCGTGCGCCGGACTTTCTCGCGCACGATCCGGACGGCCGCGACGGTCACGATCGACCGGAGGGGGAGCCAGACCGTAACGACGCGATTCGGGGGATGGATCCGGGATCTGACGGTCCTGGCACCCGGTGACGTCATTCGGAAGGGGTCTCTTCTTGCCCGGGTCTATTCCCCCGAACTGGCGAGTTCCGAAAAGGAAGCCCTGATCGCCCTTGAGGCGACCCGGTCCGATCCGGAATCAAAAGACAATCGAAGCCTCTGGGAAGCGTCCCGTGAGCGCCTGCGACTCCTCGGCCTCCCGAATCGGGAAATCGATCGTCTCGAAAAAACCGGCGAGAGCCGAACGGTCCTGCCTGTCTATTCTCCCTATTCGGGAATCGTGACATCGATCACCGCCCGCCCGGGGGACGGGATCATTCCGGGGAAGCCTTTGATGGTCCTGTCCGACCTTTCACGGGTATGGGTCGATGTCGCCCTGTACTCCGACCAGTTGACCTGGGTCAAGCCGGGAGATCCGGTGATGCTCCGGCTTCCCGACATTCCCGGACGCGTCTATCGGGGACGCCTTCACTTTGTGGACCCCCGGCTCAACAAAAGGAGCCGGACCGTCCGGGCCCGGGTGCCCGTCGAAAACCCGGACGGTTTTCTGAAGCCAGGAATGTACCTCGAAGGGACTTTGCATCCCGACCCTCGTCCGATGGTCCTGGTTGTCCCTCGATCGGCCCTGATCCGCACGGGAACGAAGACAGTCGTCATCACTGAAGTCGGACACGGGCATTTCCGGCCGGTACGCGTGACCGCCGGAGTCCGGTCGGAACATTGGGTCGAAGTCATTTCCGGCCTCCATGAAGGCGATCGGGTCGTGGTCAGCGGACAGTTCCTGCTGGACGCCGAATCCCGGTTCGAGAACGTCTCCGCACGGATGGAAAAAGGAGACCGGCCATGATTAACCGCATCATCTCCGGATCCATCCAGAGACGATATTGGGTCCTCGCGTTCTCCCTGCTCCTGATCGCCTGGGGAGTTTTTTCCTTGTTCAGGAGTCCCCTGGATGCGATTCCCGACCTGTCCGACACGCAGGTCATCGTCAAGGCCGTCTACCATGGACAGCCTCCGTCGGTCGTCGAGAATCAGGTGACGTATCCCCTGACGACCGCGTTCCTGACAATCCCCGGAGTTCGTCACGTCCGCGGTTATTCGGACTTCGGGAACTCCCTCATTTACATTCTTTTCAAGGACGGAACCGACCAATATTGGGCCCGTTCCCGGGTCCTGGAATATCTGAACCAGGTCGAAAGCCGCCTTCCCGCCGGAGTCACGGCCACATTGGGGCCGGATGCCACCGGCCTCGGGTGGGTCTATGAATATGCCCTGGTCGACCGCACGCACCGTTACGACCTGTCCCGGCTCCGGGCCCTTCAGGACTGGTTCCTGAAATTCGAGCTTCAGAGCATCCATGGAGTGGCGGAAGTGGCGTCGGTCGGCGGGATGGTCAAGGAATTCCAGGTCGACGTGGACCCCAGGAAACTTCTGGCCTACCACGTGAGCCTGTCCCGGGTGGAAAGGGCGATCCGGGCGTCGAACGGGGACGTGGGCGGGTCGGTCGTTGACATGGGGGAGGCCCAGTACATGGTCCGGACCCGGGGGTATATCCATTCGCTTCCGGACATCCGGAGCATCCCCCTTGCGGTGGGTCCGGAGGGGAATCCGGTCCGGCTTTCAGACGTGGCCTCCGTCCATCTCGGTCCGGAGCTGAGACAAGGGGTGGCGGAACTCGACGGCAAAGGCGAGGTCGCGGGGGGAATCGTCATCGCCCGCGGGGGGACCAACGCGCTCGACGTCATCCGGGCGGTGAAAGAGAAGATCCGCTCCCTTTCTCCGATGCTGCCGCCCGGGGTCGAGGTAGTCACGACCTACGACCGTTCCCGGCTGATCCTGAAAAGCATCCGGAATCTTCTGGAAAAACTCCTGGAAGAATCGATCGCGGTTTCCCTTGTCTGCCTTCTGTTCCTGTCACGGGTCCGCTCCTCCCTTGTGGCCATCCTGAGTCTTCCGGTCGGCATCCTTGCGGCATTTGTCCTGATGGCGCGACAGGGGCTCACCGCCAATATCATGTCTCTCGGGGGAATCGCGGTCTCGATCGGTGTGATGGTGGATGCGGCCATCGTGATGATCGAGAACATGCACAAACACCGGGAGCGTTCCGGCGACACGGAAAGCTCCTGGAAAACCGCTCTCGCCTCTGCGAAGGAAGTCGGTCCGTCCCTCTTTTTCTCGCTTCTGGTGATCACTGTCTCTTTCCTCCCGATCTTTGCCCTTCAGGAACAGGAGGGCCGGCTTTTCAAGCCGTTGGCTTTCACAAAAACTTGGTCCATCGCCATTTCCGCCGCCCTGTCGATCACTCTGGTGCCCGTTCTGATGGGATTTCTGATCCGCGGCAAGATCACACCGGAACAGAACAACCCCCTCAATCGCGTCCTCGTTGCTTTCTACCGACCGGTCATCGGATGGGTGCTCCGCCATCGGAAGGTTACGGTTGCTTTGTCTGCCGGGTTCCTGCTGACGGCGGCAATTCCGCTCACCCGTCTGGGAACGGAATTCATGCCGCCCCTGTATGAAGGGGATCTTCTGTACATGCCGACCCTGACGCCCGGCGTTTCCGTGGGAGAATCGGCCCACCTGCTCCAGATCACAGACCGCCTCATCCGTACCGTTCCGGAGGTGGAGCGTGTTTTCGGACAATCCGGCCGGGCGGAAACCGCGACCGATTCCGCGCATCTCACCATGTTCGACACGGTCGTCACGCTGAAACCCCGAAACGAGTGGCGACACGGAATGACCTTGTCCCGGCTCAAGGAAGACCTCGACCGTGCCGTCTCGCTCCCGGGGGTGTCCAATATCTGGACGATGCCCATCATCAACCGGGTCAACATGCTGTCGACCGGCATCAAATCTCCTCTCGGCCTCAAGGTGACGGCCCCGTCGCTCGAGACGATCGACCGGATCGACCGCCAGATCCGCGAGGTGTTGGCCAAACTTCCGAAGACAGCTTCGGTCTACGCCGACAGGCTTACCGGAGGGCGGTATATTTCTATCGACATCCACCGCTTCAGGGCGGCCCGCTACGGATTGAACGTCGCGGACGTCAACCGCATGGTGCGGACCGCCATCGGGGGAGAGACGCTGACCACGGTGGTCCAGGGCCGGGAACGTTTCCCCGTGAACCTTCGGTATCCGCGAGACGAGAGAGGGTCTCTCGAAGCCCTCGGATCCTTGCCGGTTTCCGTCCCGGGAGGAGCGCTCGTTCCTCTTTCCCGGCTGGCCTCGCTCTCGATCGAGGACGGACCCACGATGATCAAGACAGAAAATGCCCGGCTGACCGGATGGATCTATATCGACATCAAGGGAGGCGATCTGGGCGGCTATGTCGCGCGGGCCAAAAAGGCGATCGCCCGTTCCGTAAAACTTCCTCCGGGAACCACACTTTCCTGGTCGGGCCAGTACGCGGCGATCGAGAGAGCCCGCAAAAGACTGGCGCTCGTCCTCCCGCTGACACTCCTGATCATCGTGGCGCTCCTGTATGTCCACTTCAGGAATTTCGCCAAGACAGGACTGGTCCTTCTCTCCTTGCCGTTCGCGATCCTTGGAAGCCTGTGGTTTCTTTACGGCCTGCACTACCGGCTGTCCGTGGCGGTGGTCACGGGGATGATCGCGCTGGCCGGCATCGCGGTGGAATTCGGCATTGTGATGATCCTCTACCTTGATCGTTCCATAGAACGGCACAGGACCGAGGGAACGCTTTCGACACCGGAAGACCTCGACCGCGCCATCGTCGAAGGAACGCTCTATCGCCTGAGGCCGATCGCCATGACGGGATCCGTGATCCTTGCGGGGCTCCTTCCGATCATGACGAGCCACGGGACCGGTTCGGACGTCATGAAACGGATCGCCGCTCCGATGGTCGGCGGAATGACGACGGCCATCGTATTGAGTCTTCTCGTGATCCCCGTTCTTTACAGGATGTGGAGGGAGGCAGATGTCCGTCGAAACGATCCTGACGGCGGGCGTGGTCCGGAACCTCTACCGCGGAAGGGAATGGGTTCCCTTCGATCATAGTCCAACCTCTGAAAGGGGTGCAGTTATGAATCAGTTGGCAAAAGGAATGACGGCGGTATTCGGGATGCTCTTTGGAGTGCTTCTTGCCAGTGAGATGGCCTTGGCCGACGACATGGGAGGCATGAACGGGATGCCCGACATGTCGTCCGGGATGGGCGGAATGTCCGCCGCGGCGACGGTCGGTCATGGCCGGGGGATCGTCAAGGCGATCGACCGGAAGGCCGGGACGGTCACCCTAAAGCACGGACCTGTCAAGGAGTTCGGTTGGAGCGGAATGACCATGACGTTCTCCTTGCGCCACCCATCGGAACTGAAGTCCCTCAAAAAGGGTGAACACGTCTATTTCGACGTGGCGAAAGACGGCCAGGGTTCGGCCGTGATCACGAAGATCCGTCCGGTACCTTGAAGGACTCTAACGGGAGGGTTGCGTGATGGACAGGAGAGAGGCAATAAAAACGATGTTCGCAACGTTTGTCGCGGGTCTTTTGTACCCTCTGCTGACGAACGGAGGCCGGAACAGGGCTTGGGCGACCCCATCGCCCAGCAAGGTCGACAAAAAAACGGCCCATTACCGAGGCCATCCCAAGGACGGAAAAATGTGCATGAACTGCCGATACTTCATCCCGCCGGAAGGAATGCGGTCCATGATGGAGGGAATGGGGCAGGGGATGGGAGGCATGAACGGCGGAAGGGGGATGGGACAGATGATGGCGGGAGAATGCAAGGTTGTGGCCGGCCCCGTCAGTCCGATGGGATACTGCCGGTTTTACGAAAGGAAAGGCTAGCGGTTCAAGCCGGGGCAAGGCGGAATAGGAAGTCCGTCCCGGAATCTCCCGGGAGGGCAAGAAGGGCATTTCTTTCAGTGCCCTTTCAGCATGGGGGAGATGGACCGCCAAATGAAAACCATGATCCGGAAATACAAAAGCGAACATCACCGTCATATGGCCACCCTCATGCAGGCAATGGTCCAGGAACATATCTATGTCCTTAAGGTCCTGAACCAGATGGTGGAGAGAAGAGAAATTAGGAACGAAATTCTGCTCAAGCATTCTGGGAAATAGATCCTGGGGATACCGGGCGGCGGTGAGTTCCCCGCCGCTGTTATAACCCCCGGTGGGATGGGCGATAAGGCCCTACATCTTTTTTTGGCTATTTGCAAAATTTGGTTGGAATCAACCCTAGATTGCACAGAACAGAGCGTTTAGGGCTATTGACGCGAACAGAATGATGCAATACTCTATTTACTACAAATGTAGTAAAGGAGAAAAAATGAGTATGCCTGTAAGAATTGAAGATGATCTGTATCAGCAAGCGAAGGCCGCATCGCAAGGAGAATGTCGCACAATTGCCGGACAACTTGAGTTTTGGGCCAAGGTTGGGAAGGCTGCATTGGATAATCCAGATCTTCCAATTGAGTTCGTAAGCGAACTATTGGTGGCGAAGAAAGAAGATCGCAGCAGCCTTTCCTCTTTCAAGCCGGGCCAATTCCGTGACTAAAGAAGTGAAAGTTCTGCAAACGAATGTTTTTGCCCGTGCATATAAGAAACTTCACTCAAACCAAAAGGATGCTGTTGATAAGGCAGTTGCATTAATCATTCAGAATCCAAATCTCGGAGAGGAAAAGAAGTGTGACCTCTCTGGCGTATTCGTATACAAGTTTGATTGCGTGAACCAACTCTATCTTCTGGCTTACGAGTTTGACCCTTCAACGCGAGTTCTGCTTCTTGTGGGCACTCACGAAAACTTCTATCGCGCACTTAAAAGGTGATGGAATTACCCGGTTGGTTCCAACCAGATTTTGCAAATAGCCCTTTTGACCTCTTGTATTGTTTACATAATATACATTATTTGCGATTAAGCTGGGTGATCGGAAGCCCTTTTCCGTTTTTCGGAAGTTGCGGACAGTTTATGGCTGTACTCACAGAATCGGAAACAGATAGTCTCATATTCGATTCAGCCATGAAACAAACACCCTTAAAAAAACCGGCCGCGGACAGTGGACTCCTTCCCCGATTAGCATCTGGGCCATTGGTATGGATACTGCATAGGAACCGCTCCGATTCATATCAGCTGAACATGATCACCTCTTGACCCGCGGTCTGGGCGGGAGGGACAGGCGGAATCCACGGGGAAGCCATACCCCCATATGACTCCTGAGGACCGCCCCCTCCTGCCCACCCATATGGTCGGGAAACCCGTTCAATCCCGGCGGGAAGTTTGTTCCATGGGGGGTTCGGAAACCGCAATACCGGGCCGTAGCATTTCAAAAAAGGAGAGAGGATTTATGGCTTCCGTAAAAGAGATTCCGAACGGAACAGCCGCGAAGACGGCGATCATTTCCTCCGTCTTCTGGCTGGCGATGGGGACGACCTTAGGCTTCGTCACCTCGCTCAAACTGTCTTACCCCGACGTTCTCTCGGGAACGCCCTATCTGAACTTCGGGCACATCCGGCCGGTCCACGTCCTGACGGTGATCTACGCCTGGATCTCGATGGCCTTCG
>JAJZXW010000008.1 GCA_021806225.1 Nitrospirota bacterium
GACGAGACGGTGGACTTCCAGTGGAACTTCATGCCGAACGTGATCAGCCGGATCGAGTACCGCCACGACAATTCGAACAACGCGCTCTTCAACAACAGTCTCTACAGTTCGGCCAACCGGGGTCCGGCCCTCTATTCCCAGGACACCGTGGACCTCGAGCTGATCTACACCTTCTAGCGAATGGGGAGATTCCCCGCAGGGGCCGGCATCTGGCCGGCCCTTCTTATCAACCTTCCCTTGAGGAGCGTGCATCATGAAACGATTCGGAGATTCAGGAAAAAGGCTTCTGTCAGCCTTTCCCTTCCTGCTCATACCCGGCGTGGCCCAGGCCGCGGCCGGCCCGACACCCGCGGCCATCGCGGCCGATACGATCTGGACGGTGGTCGCCGCGGTCCTGGTCATGTTCATGCAGGCGGGTTTCGCATTCCTTGAGGCGGGGCTGACCCGGGCCAAGAGCGCCGGTCACATCGCCGTCAAGAACATCGTGATCTTCTCCATCGCCTCTCTCGTCTTCTGGGCGGTGGGATTCGCCGTCTGCTTCGGAACCGGAAATGCCATCTTCGGGACATCCGGATGGGGTCTGGCGGTCTCAGACAAGGACATCAACACCGTCTTTTCCTCCCTGTCTTTTTCCGATATTCCGCTCGCGGCCAAGTATCTGTTTGAGGTCGTCTTCTGCGCGGTGAGTCTCGCCATCGTCTGGGGCGGGATGGCCGAGCGGACGAAGTTCATCGTCTACCTGGTCTTCGGTGTCATCTTCTCTGCCGCGATCTACCCGGTGGTCGGTCACTGGATCTGGGGAGGCGGCTGGCTCTCGACCTTGGGAATGCAGGACTTCGCCGGATCCACTGTGGTCCATCTTCAGGGCGCCTCCGCGGCTCTGGCAGGAGCCATTCTTCTCGGGCCCCGCATCGGGAAATACACGAAGGACGGTAAGTCCAACGCCATCGTCGGGCACAACATTCCCTTCGTGGTTCTGGGAACCCTGATCCTCTGGCTCGGATGGTTCGGATTCAACCCCGGCTCCACGATGATGGCAACCACGCCGTCGGTGGGCTACTTCGCCTATGTGGCCATGACCACGAATCTTGCGGCCGCTGCCGGCTCTCTCGCGGCGATGTTCATGGCCTGGAAGCTTCTCGGAACCCCCGACATGAGCATGATCGCCAACGGCGCGATCGCGGCCCTTGTCGCCATTACGGCAACCTGTGCCTTCGTTGATCCCTGGGCCTCTATCGTGGTCGGGGCAGTTGCTGGTATCATCGCAGTCGTCGGAGTGCTCCTCGTCGACCGCCTCAGGATCGACGATCCGGTCGGGGCCGTGGCTGTCCATGGATTTGCCGGAGTCTGGGGAACCCTGGCCAACGGGCTCTTTGCAACCCCAGACCGGGCGAAACTCCTCGGAGTGGGTGGACCCGGCCTTCTGTATGGGGGCGGTTTTCACCAGCTCATCGTCCAGATCGAAGGGGTGTCGGCGTCTTTCGCCTACGTCTTCATCATGAGCTTCCTCGTCCTCTATGCTCTCAAGGTCACGGTCGGAATCCGCGTGTCCGAGAAGGAAGAGCTTCAGGGACTCGATATCAGCGAACACAAAATGTGGGGATATCCGGAGGTCTTCAATCCCTCTTTCGGAGGGACGGCCTCTCTGGGAACACCCATGGAGGGGGCGTCATCTTCCCGAATTGAATCGGCCCATGCGGTCACCCAAACGACCCGGCCATAGAGGCGGATCGGGATCGCGACAACCAGAAAGGAGTCTCGATGAAAAAGATTGAAGCGATCATCAAGCCGTATCGCCTGGAAGGAGTCAAGGAGGCGGTCACCGCCCTGGGCGTCTTTGGGATGACCGTGTCCGAGGTAAAGGGATACGGACGTCAGAAGGGCCATACGGAACAATACCGCGGGAACGAATTCCAGGTGGACTTCATTCCCAAGGTGAAGATAGAGATCGTTGTCACCGACCCGGACGAAATCCGGGTGGTGGAGGCGATCCAGAAGGCTGCCGGCCGTGGGGCGATCGGGGATGGCAAGATCTTCATCTCCGACATCCTGGGGGCCGTTCGGATCCGGACCGGGGAAAAAGGAGACCTGGCGCTTTAGCACCTGACTCTTCACAGCATAAGTCATAAAAAGGGGCCCGCAAGGGCCCCTTTTTTTATCATAATAATCCGTCACCATTTGTTTTTAATGGTTCTAGAGATCGGGAATCTGGTTCTTCGTGATCTTCTCGTAGTTTTCCGAAGCCTCCCGGGTGAGTATCTTTCGCCCGTGGATCATGGAGGAAAAGAGGTCGCTTCCGAAGGTCAGCTCGAACTTGACGAGACCGCCCAGGTGAAGAGCCAGAAAACCCAGGATGGCATAGAAGCCGGCGGCGTGGATGTTCGAGACGACCTCTTTCAAGGGTTTTCCGATCGCGGGGGAGAGGGCGTGAAGGAAGGGGAAGGGATAGTACCCCCACTTGATGGAGGCCCAGAGAATGCCGGTGACGGCCTGAAGAGGAAGCAGAACGACGAAGAGGGGAAGATAGAGGAATCGGCCGAGCCGGTTGTGTCCAGGGTCGGGGTCGGGAAGCGGGAGTCCCCTGGAGTTTGTTTTCGGGCGCATATGAAGGAGGAGCTCCTCTTTCATGACTGCCAGAAATCCTTTTCCCTGGTGGCGGGGGTCAAGATCCGTCCAGCGCGAAAAGGGCTGTCCACGGAAGGCCAGGTGAAGGCGCGCCAGAACGAGGAGTGCGAAGGCATACCCGACGTACGCGTGGATCTTTTCGGTAAGAACATAGGTGGGTTTGGGAAGTCCTAGCTCGCGGTGCCAGTCGAAGAGGAGATAGGTCAGGATCAGGAGGATGATGAGGAGAAGGTTTCCCCAGTGCCAGAGACGCAGGCGGGGCTCCCAGACCGGAGCTTGGGCATAATAGCGTTCGGAGTCGGAAAGACGGGACGGTTTGTCCATCGATGTGTGACCTGCCTTTGTGTGGGGTGTCGAAGACGAATGAGTGTGGTACAGTATCGGAATCAAGGGAAATCATATCACAAGACCCGTAAAGACGGGCTCAAGAAAGGAGCGGAATGGACGTGCGACGCATCGTCATCTCGAGACGGACGGTGGGAATGGGAGGAGGACTACTCCTCGTTCTCATGGCTTCCCTCCCGGTCCATGGGGCCGGGGTCAAGAAGGGGGCCGTGCCTCCGCCCTCCCTGGGAGGATACGCCACCGACGACGCCCTGAACCGGGTCGTCATTCCCGCCCAGACACCCTCCTTCGTGGGGGGGCAGAAGCCTCCGATGGCGGTGACCCCCGGAAACCGGTTCATGCGGATTCTCGTGAGCCACGTCGCTCTCTGGGAAAGCCCGGAGACCGGTCTGGCAATCTCGGCCGACCAACGGAAACGGTTCCGGGAAATACTACTCAAGATCCGACCGGAACTGATCAGGAATGACGCAACCGATCTTCGCCTGGTGCAGCTCTTTGAAGCCTTTCTGGTCAGAAAAAAGGTTCCGGAAAAACGCCTTCACGCATTGAACGCCCGGATCGGAGAGATTGAAGGGAAGGAAGCCATGGAGTTTTTGTCGGCCCTCAAGGAATTGCAGGCCGTCCTGACAGCCCCCCAGATCCAGATGCTTCGCCAGAAGAACGAGACAGAGCTCCCATCGGACAATGTTTCCGTCTCCTCTGCACTCATGTTTGCGGACCGGATGCTTTCGATACGGTGGCAACGGGTGATGGCGGGGTCACTTCCGGCCAAATCCCGCGAAGATCTGTCCCGGCGCTATCACAAGGCCCGGAACTGGTTGTGGAGCCTGGCCGCGGAAAAGACGGTTTCAGACCGCTCGGTGGACGATCTCCTGTCGAAGCCCTTCGTCGATATGGAGGCCTTTGGGGAAATCGAGAAGAAGGCGGGACCCCTTGAAGGAAAATTCTGGGGAACATTCCTCCGGATCGTGACCCTGCTTCAGTCTCCCGCCGGGTAATCTCCCTGGATGGAGACGACGGCAGGCGGCCTGTCCCCCTCAGGCCGCAAGAAAAGGGGAACCATGGCCGCCTGGGTCCTCGTTCTTCTGTGGGGATTCCATTATGTCGTCCTCTACCGGCCCCTGCGGGTGATCGACCCCGCCCACTACCTCTTTCTTCGCTTCGGATGGGCCGGGTCGACCGTTCTTCTCCTCTCCTTCTTTCGCCCCTTCCTCCGGGGGATTTCCCTGGGAAACTGGGGTCGCCTGCTGCTCCTCTCCATGATCGGAATCGTGGGATACCAGTGGGTCTTTCTCAAGGCCGCTTCCATCCTGGACCCGGTTCCACTGGTCCTCATTCTCTCCCTGGGGCCGGTCCTCGTCGCCCTTTACAGCCATTTCCGGGGGTACGAATCTTTTTCGGGATTTCAGTGGGGAATGATCCTCCTGATTGGAGCCGGCATCGCCCTCGTCGTCCGGGGCGGCCCTGCCTTGCCTCCCCGCCACGGATCATGGCTGCTGGGACTGTCCATGGCCTTTCTCTCCCTGGCTTTCTTCACTCTCTCGACCCTGATGGCCCGCGCCCTTCTCGTCCGGGTATCCACCCTTCAGGTCACACTTGTCCCGATCCTTCTCGGGGGGCTGATTCTGGTGCCCCTCCATCCCTCCTGGATCCTCCCTCCCACCGGCCCTCATGCAACACTCGTCCTTCTGTCCCTGCTCTACTCGATCGTCGTGGCCCTGTTTCTGTGCTACTTTCTCTGGAATATGGCCATCGCCGACATCGGGCCTGCCCGGGCCGGCCTCTGGACCAACGGCCAGCCCATTGTCGCGGCCGTAGGAACGGCCCTGTTTCTTCATCGTCCACTCTCATCAGCCCAGATTCTGGGAGGTGCGATCGCGGTGGCCGGGTTCTGGGGATTTTTCGGAAAGGATCTTCTGAAGATCGTCCCTGGGTATTCCGAGAGGGCTTAAAATGGTTGGGAAAATGGTTTTATGCCATGGAGCCATGTGATCCTTGACATCTGATGCGTGATGATCGTGGCTATGCGAACGACACTGGAGATCGACAACGATGTGTTGCAGACGGTCCGGGAAATCCCCCGCCGTCAGAACAAGACGATCGCCAAGGTCATGTCCGGTCTTGTCCGCAAGGCGCTGATGGCGGCTCCCGACAGGACGGCCGGAGAACGGCCCTAAAAGATTTTCGGATTTGGACCCGTTCCTTCCCGGGGAGGAGTTGTGACAATCGAGATGATCGATCGCCTCAAAAAAGAAGAGGGCGGGCGAAGCGTTTTCTTATGGATGGCAACGTTCTCATCGCCCTGCTCGACAGTGGCCATAGGCACCATGCCTTGGGCTGATTGGCACCCCACGGGGACGGGGGATGGGCCTCCTGCCCCCTGACCCAGAACGATTGCCTCCGGCTCATGTCCAATCCAACCTCCCCCATATTTTCTGCCGATTCCGGCGGTCAGAGAGCGTCTTGCCGACACCTGTTCCACGCCTTTGCATGTCTTCTGGGCGGGATGTCTGAGCCTGCCGGATGACGCGATGGACGAGCCCTCCAGTCTCCACGGTCCGGACATCTGTCTGGTGGCTATGGCAGTCCATCGTCAGGGCCAGCTGGCCACCTTTGAGCGCTCCCTTTCGTTTGAGGCCGTTCGGTCCGGGGGGGGAAGGCGTCCGCCGTTTTCTCTGAGCGCTTATTCCCCCGGAAAGGTGCTCTTCCCGCTCCGCATCTCTTCATCAGAGATGGAAGCCGATCGTCAGGGGAACGATGAAGAACGGGTTCGAGCTTTCGCCGGGAGTCCTTCCTGAACCCGCCAAGACGGGGTTCAGGAGAACCCCGTATCCCGCCTCAAACTGAAAGGCGTAGACATTGAGTCCGATCGAGGCCTGGGCGTAGGGGCTGATTCCCGTTCCGACGAAGGCGTTTGCGACATCTTCCCCGTTTAAGGCGACCCCTCCGTCGCCGGCAAGGTACAGATAGATACGGCTGTTTCCGAGTATCTTCACTTCGAGCCCCAACAGAAGCGGCAGCATGGTGAAGGCGGAGGCGCCTGCCTGGGGAGGGAAAGTCCACAGGTCGGCCTGGAACCGGAGGGCCAGGTTGGCCGCCAGCCATCCCGTAATCTCAAGCCCCCCTCCGTACCCGTTTTCGACAGTGCTGTTGATGAGGGGAAGGGAGGGGGAGACGGGTGTTCCCGTGGGATTGTAAAGGGTGGTCGGGATCCAGAACCCCTGAAGGGTCACCCCCACCCCCGGGAGAATGGCGGGGGATTCTTCTCCCGGTTCGGGGGGGCACGGATGTTCGAACCAGCTCCAGACCGTCCCTTCCCCGGGCGTGACCGAGGTCAGGCTGTCGCAGCTGAAGTCGTCTTCAGCACGGGCGCTTCCTGTCAAAAGGAAAAGAAGAAAAAAGGTGCCGAGGATGCAAGGGAGTAGTCCCTTGCGAAAAACCATGGCTCCCGACCGCTGTCCTTTTCCTGGCATGAGGCCCCTCCCTTGAATCCTGAACGACGGACGTTAACGTTCTTTTCGGAGGAAAAGGGGAGGGAGATGAGGCGGGTGGTCAGTCCCTTCTCTTGGGGCGTGGCCGTCCCTGGGCGGGAGTCCAGGGACGGTTTCCACGCCGCGTTCCGCTCCTGGAGAAGATCCGGTCAAAGGTCTTCTCGAATTGGCGGATTTCATGGGGATTCCTGGTAATGAACAGGTTGTTGTCCTGCTGGCTCCATCGGGTTCTTCGGCCGCGTCGGCAGAGGGCTCCCTCTCCGGGGGGAGACCAGTTGGCAGAACCGGTTCGCAGATAGGTGTCATCGATCAGGTAGGCCTTGAGGTGCATGATGTTCCGGTAGGAGTTGTGCTTGACGAGAACGGTGATGTTGGCGCGGGCGGAGGAAGAGGAGAGAAGTCGGCGTGTCTTGTCGCCCCGGTCCCGGACCTGGGTCCTGTCCCGGTAGATCCGGATGCGCACGCCGCGGCCCGCCGCGCGAATCAGTGCCTCCGCGATCCGCCGGTCGGTGAAGGCGTACATGGCGATGTCGATCTTCCGGCGGGCATGATCGATCATTCCCACATCGATCGCCTCGAGATTTTCCTCGGGGGAGTAGTGTTCCCCCAGGAATCCGAGGGGGAAGGACCTCCGGGGGGGAGCCGGACATTCTCCCCTGGAAAGGGGTCGTGAGGCGGTCCATTCCCTTCGGGGCCAGCCCTCTGCCAGGTGAGGGGGAAGAAGGGCCAGGAGAACGCCGACGAGAAGGGCTGACTGAGGGCGCCGGACTTGCCGGGCCCATCGGCGCAACGGTATGATGATAAGAGAAAGCGGTGTTTCCATCGATGGTCCTGTAAAGGGAGGTTCATGTGAGCGAAGGGCGAAAAACTGTTCTCTGCCCTGTCTGTGGGGTGGCCAACAGGATCGATCCCGCCAGGGGACTCGAAGAGGCCAGGTGCGGCAAGTGCGGGGCATTCCTTCTGTCCCCGTCCACGTCCGCTCCCCTTGAGGTGTCCGATGCCGATTTCCCGGAATCGGTCCTGTCCTCGCCCCTCCCGGTCCTCCTCGATCTCTGGGCTCCCTGGTGCGGACCCTGCCGGACGGTCGGTCCCATTATCGAGGAACTCGCGGAAAAATACCACGGCCGACTCCGTGCGGCCAAGATGAATGTCGACGAAAACCCCTACACGGCCCGGGAGCTGCGGGTCGCCAGCATTCCTACCCTCATTTTCTACAAAGGGGGAAACGAAGTGAACCGGCTCTTGGGAGCCCACCCTAAGGGGACGATCGAGCAGTACCTGAAGATGATTCTCTGACTCTCCCCTCCTTCGACGAACAGGACACCATGAACCCCGAAAGTCTCTATCAGCTCCCCGACGACGTTCTTCCCCGCCACTACGATCTTCTTCTCCGGACCGAGTCCGGCTTCAGGACTCTGACGGGCCATGTGGACATTTCTCTTGAAATTCACCGGAACATCATCGAGTTTGTCCTGAATGCCCGGGACCTGAAGATCACCCGGGCGACGGCCCGGTATGAGGGGGTCGAGTTTCCCCTGACGGTGAGGCTCCTCCATCAGGAGGAACGGGCCGTCCTGTCGGGAACCCGTCTCTTCGAACAGGGAAAGACGGTTGTTCTGTCCCTGGACTTTTCGAGGGATGTGGACGATCTCCTGGCCGGATTCTACCGTTGCACCGGCAAGGACTTCGACGGGAAGGCCCTGGTCATGGGAACGACCCAGTTCGAAGCCACCGACGCCCGGCGGGCCTTCCCCTGCTTCGACGAACCACGGATGAAGGCGACATTTTCGGTGGCGGTGGTCGTCCCGGAAAGCATGACGGCTCTCTCCAACATGCCGGTCGAATCCCGGGAGCCCGAGGAGCCTGGCTTCGACAGGGTTGTCTTCCGCCGCTCCCCCCGCATGTCCACCTATCTCCTGCACCTCTCGGTCGGGCGATGGGACAGGGTCTCGGCCGTTTCGGCCGGTGTGGAGATCGCGGTTCACACTCCGCCGGGCCGCTCCTCTGACGGGCAGTTCGCTCTCGATGTCGCCGCGCGGCTGCTTCCCTGGTACAACGACTACTTCGGGACACCCTACCCTCTTCCAAAGCTCGACCTGATCGCGATTCCCGACTTTGCAGCCGGGGCGATGGAAAACTGGGGGGCGATGACCTTCCGGGAGACTGCCCTTCTGGCGCCTCCTGCTGGTGCCTCTGCCCGCAATCTTCAAAGGGTGGCGATCGTGGTGGCCCATGAGATGGCACATCAGTGGTTCGGTGATCTCGTGACCATGGCCTGGTGGGACGATCTCTGGCTCAACGAGGGATTCGCCTCGTGGATGGAGGTCAAGGCCGTCGATGCCCTTTTCCCGGAATGGGGGATGTGGGAGCTTTTCCAGAGCGAGGACAGGAACGAGGCCCTGGAGATGGACGCCCTCGTCCAGACCCATCCCATCGAAGTCCCGGTCCGGGATCCTGGGGAGATCAACGAGATCTTCGACGCCATCTCCTACACCAAGGGAGGGTCCCTTCTCAGAATGCTTGAATCGGCCCTGGGGCCTGAAATCTTCCGGCGCTCCCTGGCCGCCTACTTCAAAAAATTCGCCTATGGCAACGCCACCACCGCCGATCTCTGGCGGAGTCTCTCGGATCCTTCTTTCGAGGCGGCGGGGGGGGTCGGCAAGGTTCTGTCCGTCTGGACACGGACCCCCGGATATCCCTGGATCAGGGTGGCAGAGGAATCGGGACAACTTCGTCTGGTCCAGAGTCCCTTTCTTATCCGAAAGGAGGACCGGGTCGCCCGTGAGACCGGCTCCGGCGCCTGCCTCTGGCCGCTGATGCTCGGGATTTCGGAGGAAGGGGGAGTCCCGGCCCGGACCCTGTTGGCAGAGGGCGAGGGGCAATTCCCCCTCCAAAACGCATCTGCCTCCTGGGTCAACATCAATGCAGGTCAGACCGGCTATTTCCGGGTCCTCTACGAAGGCCGTCTGCGGACCGGCATTCTCGCGGCCCTGGGAGAGGGGCGCCTCGATGCCCTGGACCGGCTGGCTCTCGAAAACGATCTTTTCGCCTTCGTCCGGACGGGGCTGGCACCCATCGGCGACTACCTGGGCCTGCTCGAACAGATGAAGGACGAGCGCTCCTACTCCGTCTGGTCGGACATGGCCGGAAACCTGCTGACGATCGACGGACTTTGGGCGGGAGAGGACCATCATCCGGAGTTTCTTCGATGGGGCGCGGCCCTTGTCCGACCTTCTTTCGAAAGACTCGGATTCTCTCCCGGAGAAGGGGAGCCCCATCAGGACCGCCTTCTCCGGGCGACGCTTCTGGGTCTTCTGGTCAGATTCCGGGACGAAGGGATTCTCGAGGAGTCGGTCCGAAGGTTCGGGGAGTACCGGAAAGAGCCGGGATCCCTCCCGGCGGACCTGCGATTCGCGGTCTTCCAGGGGGCGATCACGGCCGGAGGATCCGCCGCCTTTGACGCGGTCGTGGAGATGGCCTCCCGGACAGATGACCAGGAAGAAAAGAACAAGCTTCTCTATTCACTGGCCCGGACCCCGGATCCGACACTGCTGGACCGGGCTCTGGGGCTGGTCCTGTCGCCGCTCGTCAGGGTCCAGGATGCCGTTTCGGTGATCGGGTTCCTGGCGAAAAACCCCCTGGGGCGCCGAAAGACTTTCGACTTCGTAGCCGCCCACTGGGAAGAGCTCTATCGCCGCTACGAATCGGGAGGGTTTGCCTTGAACCGGCTGGTGAGGGGAGTCTCCGACGAGTTCAAACGGCTTGAGGAGGAGGAAATGGTGGAGCGGTTTTTCGGAGAGCATCCGGTTCCGGCTGCCCGGCGCGCCGTGGCGCAGGCCCTCGAGACCATCCGGTCCAACGGGGAGATCTATCGGGAGCAACAGGAGAATTTCGGAAGATTTTTTCAGGGCCGGAAAAAGTGAGGGCGGCCACCTCCCGGAGCCCATTCCTGTCTTTCTGGAGCACGCTCGTTGGAGCTCTCGAGGGCAGAATTCCGTTCGATGCGCTTTGTCCTATCCCATGAAGACCGAGGGCCGCTGATAGTGCTTTTGGGTGTAGAAATCGATCATCCGGGACAGGAGCCGGTCTGGATCCCCGTCTCTCAGGACGGTGCTTCCGGTGGGTTTTGAGACCACCTTGACGATGTCCTCGAGAATCTGGGTGATGCCGCCGCTCCCTTCGACGACCCCGATGAGCTTCCCCTCGTCATAAGCGATGGAAAATTCTCCCAGCGTTCCGGAATGTCCGCCGATGATGATGACGAAATCGCTGGAGCGGATGTTGATGACCTCGCGGCCCATGAGCCCAGAGCCGGTGAAGATGATCATGTCGTAGAGGTCATTCGGGGAGTGGTATCTGTGAAGGTGCTCCTCTTCGGAAAGGGCCGGGGAAATCCCGACAGAAAATCCTCCGATCTCCCTGAAGCCCGCGCAGGTCTCCCAAGGAAGGCCCGGGCAGGCACCCGTGATGAGGCCGAACTTTCTCTGGGCGATCGAGCGGCCGAGCTCCCGCGCCAGTCGAACCTGCTCGGGGGACAGATCCCCCGAAGCCGAGCCCATCACCCCCACCGTCAGGGTGCGGCCGGGGGCGTTGGCACGGTACTGCTCGGGGGCCTTGTCGAAGGTGTCGCGGCAGTTCAGACTGTCGAAATAGTAAAGATGACCGTCGTAGATCCGGATGGCGGCGGCGGCATGGTGGTGCGTGATAACAGTCTTGCATACGGGATCGATGGTCATGACTGCTCCTTGTGAGGTCTTCGCCAGACGTGTCGGATCCTCTGAATCTGAATGATCCGGTGGATGGAGTCAAGATGATCGTCCTGTTGGAAGAGATTCCCTAAAGGAGCTCGGATTGAAGATCCTTCTCATCATGATCCTCTCCGGGATCCTCGAGGTCGGGGGTGGCTACGGGGTCTGGGTCTGGATCAAGGAACGCTCCCCCCTGGGGGTGGGGCTCCTCGGCATGGCGGGGCTGGCTCTCTATGGAGTGGTGGCGGCTCTCGAACCTCTCCCCTTTGGACGGGCCTATGCCGCCTACGGGGGAGTTTTTGTCGTCCTTTCCCTGCTGTTTGCCATGAAGGTCGACGGATTTCGCCCCGACAGGTGGGATCTCGCGGGGGCGGGGGTTATCGTGACGGGCGTCCTGATCCTCCTGTATGGGCCGGGTCGCTCGTGAAGGGGCCAGACAGGGAAGGGGAAATTCCGGTTCCGGTTCGCAGCGGCCGCTTCGAGCTGGTCTCCGACTATGCTCCCTGCGGGGACCAGTCCCGGGCCATCGGGATCCTGTCCGAGGGTGTCGGGGCCGGAAAGCCCTGCCAGACCCTCCTCGGGGTGACGGGGTCGGGAAAGACCTTCACCATGGCCAACGTCATTGCGAACTCCGGGAAACCCGCTCTGGTCCTGGCTCCCAACAAGACTCTGGCCGCCCAGCTCTATCGCGAGTTCCGGGAGTTCTTTCCGAACAACCGGGTGGAGTACTTCGTCAGCTACTACGACTACTACCAGCCCGAAGCCTACCTTCCGTCCACCGACACCTACATCGAAAAGGATTCGGCGGTCAACGACCTGATCGACCGGATGCGTCACAGCGCCACAACGGCCCTTCTGGAGCGTCTCGACACCATCGTGGTGGCTTCCGTTTCCTGCATCTACGGTCTGGGCTCTCCCGACTCCTATCTCAAGATGCACCTTTACCTCGAGCGGGGAATGGAAATCCGCAGGAACCGACTGCTCGAACGGTTGGTCGAGATCCAATATGCCCGAAACGAGATCGATTTCCACCGGGGCACCTTCCGGGTCAAGGGCGATGTGGTCGATATTTTCCCCGCCTCCTTCGAGGACCGGGCCGTCCGTGTCGAGTTCTGGGGAGACACCATCGAAAAGATCCGCGAAATCGACCCGTTGACCGGCCATGAGCTGACACAGATCCCGTCGATGATCATCTATCCGGGGACCCATTATGTTCTGCCTCCGGACAAGCTCGAGGGCGCGTTGGCCGGCATTGAGGAAGAACTGACGGAACGCATCGCCCATTTCCGGAGGAACAACCAGCTCGTCGAGGCTCAGCGAATCGAGCAGCGGACCCTCTTCGATCTCGAGATGATCCGGGAGGTCGGGTTCTGTCACGGTATCGAGAACTACTCACGCCATCTGTCTGGCCGGGCCCCAGGGGAGCCGCCCCCGACCCTTTTCGACTATTTCCCCCCGGATTTTCTTCTTGTCATCGACGAAAGCCACGTGGCGATCCCCCAGGTCGGGGGGATGTACCACGGGGACCACTCCCGCAAAAAGAGTCTGGTCGAATACGGATTCCGCCTGCCGTCGGCCTTCGACAACCGCCCCCTGACCTTTCCCGAGTTCGAGAAGATCATGCGACAGGTCCTTTTCGTGTCGGCGACCCCCGGGCTTTACGAACTCGGTGCCTCCGGAGGGGTGACCGCCGAGCAGGTCATCCGTCCCACGGGGCTTCTCGATCCCGAGATCGAGGTCGTGCCGGCGCTCCATCAGGTGGATCATCTTCTGGACGAAATTCGCCGGACCGTCGCTCTGGGAGACCGTGTCCTGGTGACGACCCTGACCAAGCGCATGGCGGAGAATCTGACAGAGTATCTTGACGAGCGGGGAGTTCGCGTCCGCTATCTCCACTCAGAGATCGACACACTCGAGCGTATGGAGATCATCCGGAATCTCCGTCGTGGAGAATTTGACGTCCTGATCGGGATCAACCTGCTCCGGGAAGGACTCGACCTGCCCGAGGTCTCCCTCGTGGCCATTCTCGATGCCGACAAGGAGGGATTTCTCCGCTCCCGGCGCTCCCTCATCCAGACGGCTGGCCGTGCCGCAAGGAATCTCAGGGGACGTGTAATCTTCTACGGCGATTCCGTCACCGGCTCCATGCAGGAGGCCATCGACGAAACCCGCAGAAGGCGTGCGATCCAGATCGCCTTCAACGAGGAGAACGGGATCGTGCCGCGAGGGATTCGGAAAAGTATTCCCGAGGCGCTCTACCATGTTTCCGAAAGCGATTACGTGACCGTTCCCGTCGCCGGGGATGAGTCCGGCCCGGAAGAGTCCCTGCCGGAGGTCGAGATCAGAAAGCGGATGGTGTCGGCCGCGGAAGCCCTGGACTTCGAGATGGCGGCCCACTACCGGGACTTGTTGCGGGCCCGGGGAGAGAAGCCGACGGGCGAGGGAATCGTGCTCAAACCCCCCCGCGGCGGAGGGCGTCGCAAGAAGAGGGGCTGACCGACATCAGGAGATTCAGGAGTTCCGGTAGATGTAGTAGCCCAGAAAGATCCCGAGAATGTTCAAAAGGTTGATGTGAAAGTTCAGGCCGAAGGTCAGATCCAAAAGGACCAGATGGAATGTGACTGGCGCGCCGAATCCGAAGGAGACGCGGGAGAGAAAAAGTGTGGCGATAGGACCGGAGGGAAGGAAAGCGTTGAAGATGACGGTGAGGACAGAGCCGAGGACGGCTCCGGCAAAAATTAGAAAAAGGAGGAGACCGAAACCTTTATTGACCTGTGCCACGCGGATGGAGTCCTTTCCGGATAGTGGAGCGACGAAGGACAGGCGCTTTCCCGCGCCGTGATGGGGAGCGCTTTCATTCTAGAGTGGTGAAGACAAGGGGTCAAGCGGTTTTGGCGCGATTTCCGGGTTTCCATGGGGAAATGCCGAATTCCCGGGCATTTCCCCTTCTGTGATTCCAGTCACTGATCCTTTTTTTACGAATTCTCTCGGGCAGAATGGCCCTGTCCTTTTTCCCCCGGACCGGAGTTGAAGAATTTTTCCCCGTTTCTCCCCAATGGCTTGACTCGGTTTTAATATTACAATATCATAATATTATGAAACTTGATGGTAATCTTTCTGTGAAAAAGGTCGCGGTGGGGGCCCGATGTCTCCGGGTGCTCGGCCATCCGGTCCGGATCCAGCTTCTTGAAATCCTGACCGAAGGGGAGCAGAGTGTGGGGGTTCTGGCGGAGGCGCTGGGGGTATCCCAGTCCAACGTCTCCCAGCATCTGGCAATTTTGCGGGATAAGGGGATTCTGGCGGACAGGCGATCGGGCCATCAGGTCTTCTACCGTCTGGCAGATTCCAGGATTCCGGCGTTTTTTACCTTGATGAAGGAGATATTCTGCCGATGAAGATCGCCCCCTTCCAATTACCGGCCGTCCTTGCGGCGGCGTTTCTGATCCTGTGGCCTTCCTCATCCCGCGGGCTGACCCTGTCGGAAGCCGTCCACGCCGCCGTCGACGGTAATCCGGGTCTGCGCGCGGCCCGTCTGGACGAGGAGGCCCAGAAGACACGAAGCGTGCAGGCCATGGGAACCTACCTGCCGACCCTGGCGGTGGGGGAAAGTTTCATTTCGACCAACAATCCCCTGACCTCCTTCGGCATTCTTCTGAACGAAGCCCTGGTCACCTCGACCTCGTTCACCAATCTGAACTCCATCAACAATCCGGCCAACACCCAGACATTCGGCTTTCAGGCCCAGGTCTCCGAAACGATCTTTTCCGGGGGCGGGCGATTTCACGGGCTCCGGGCGGCCGACCGGCAGAGCGAGGCCCGCCACGAGATGGTCCGCTGGAATGAGCAGATGTTGGTCGAGCAGACCTCCCGCGCCTTTCTGGATGTCCTGCTGGCTTCGGACCGGGTTTCGGTCCTGACCGAAATGGTCCGCTCGGCCCGGGAGGAGGAGAAGATCGCGCGGGACAATGTCGCGGCAGGAAAAAGTGTCCGGGCGGAGTATCTCGCGGCGGGGGTCCATGAAAAGCACCTTTCGGTCCGCCTTCTCCAGGCACAGAAGGATGTGACCCTGGCGCGGATCCGTCTGTCTCGACTGATGGGCCGGAAAAAGGATTCGGGGGAGCTCGTCCGTGATCCTGACCTTCTCGGCCGGGCCGAGACCGCTTACCGGGCCCTGGGAGAGAAGGGCGTAGAAGCTCTGGTCGGGCAAGCCCTCTCCGACCGTCCGGACTACCTGGCGCTGGAGAAGGAGATCTCTGCCCGCCGCGAAATGGCGAGCGGGGCTCTGGCCGGATTTTTTCCTCAGGTGAGCGCGCAGGGGCTCTACAACGAATACAATCCCACTCTGGCCTGGGGCAAGCAGGACTACACAGTGATCGGCCAGGTCCAGTGGAATCTCTTCAACGGCATGTCCGACAGGGAAAAGCGCCAGAGGGCCTCTCTTTCTCTTCTTGAGGCCGAATACCGGGAAGAGGACCGGCGGAACGCCCTCGTCTATGATGTCCGGGCCGCATGGGCCGAAAGCGAAACCCTTTACGGCGCCCTGAAGGTGGACCAGGGACGTCTGGAGGAGGAGTCCGAGGAGCGAAGGATCGTCCACGAGCGTTACCGCGTCGGGCTCGTCCGTTTTGCCGACATGCTCCGCTCCGATGTCGCCTATCGCCGGGCGCGCTTGCGCCTTCTCGAAGACCGGACGCGTTTCGTTGAGGCGGTTCTGGCTCTCAAGAAGGCCGTTGGAGCCCTGTCCGAGAAGGATCCTGTCTTCCGGAGCCCCTGACGAATGGCGATGAAATATTCATGGGGATTGAGATGGGGGAGAAATAAGATGAAAAGGGGTGAAAGGTCGATGGCGTATCCTAGAAGCCGGTTTTTTCTGGGCTCTGGATTAAGTGTCATAGGGGGGCTTGTTTTGCTGGGGCTTTCCCTGGGGGGATGCTCGCGAGGCGAGAAGGAGGCTTCTCCCACCAGCGCTCCGCCCGTGGCCGTCTCCATCGCCTCTCCGGAAGCATCAGGAAATACCCGGGAAATCTCCGTAGCCGGTGTGGTCCGGGGAATTCACGAGGCCGACCTGACGGCCCGGGTGGAGGGTCAGGTGGAACGGATTCCGGTCCATCTCGGAGAAAAAGTTGCCAAGGGAGAGCTTCTGGTAGTCCTGTCCGGACAGACCTACGCTTCGCGCCTCTCCCGCGCCCAGGCGGCCCTGGCTTACGCCCGGACAAACTTCGGGCGGATCGACCGTCTTTTTCACGATGGAAGCGCTTCCCGCTCCGAGTGGGATCGCGCCAAGCAGGCGCTCGACGTGGCCGTTGCCGAAGAAAAAGGGGCCTCAGCACAGCTGTCATGGACCCGGGTCCTTGCCCCCTTCGCAGGTCGGGTCGCCAATCGGGCCGTTCACCGGGGGGATGTCGTCCGTATCGGGATGCCTCTTCTGTCCGTGATCGACTCCTCGCGCCTCGAAGTCGTGGCCCATATCCCGGACGCCAATGTCGGACTTCTGCAAATCGGTCTTCCGGTCCGCTTCGAGGTCGACGGAGAGGAAAGGACCGGGCGCATCCGGGATCTTTCTCCCCGCTCCGACCCCCTGACCCATACGGTGACGGTCAAGGTTCCGCTGGATCCTTCCTCCCGGAAATCTCCTGTCAGGAAGACGGCCTCAATGCCTGGGGTGAATCATCTCGTTGGAGTGTACGGCAAGCTTCGCATCCCCGTCGCCGGTTCCCCGGGACTCTTCGTTCCTGCGTCGGCGGTGATCGATCATGAAGGGCTTCATGAAATCTTCGTGGCAAACAATGGTCACGCGGAGCTCCGCTATGTCCGGACCGGTCGTTCGGAAAGCGGAAAGATCGAGATCATCTCCGGCCTTTCCTCCGGAGAAAAAATCGTGCTGGCACCTCCTTCCTCGCTTGAGGACGGGAGGGCGATCGTGGGGAAGGGACAATGAAGGAAGAGAGAGGAGGCGACTCTGCCGGAAGCGCAAGAGGAATCGCCGGACGGATCGCCCATTTCTTCATCGATTCCAGGCTGACACCAATCTTCGTGATCGTCGCCCTCCTGGGGGGAGGTCTGGCTCTTCTCCGAACCCCCCGGGAGGAGGATCCACAGATCCGCGTTCCGATGATGGATCTCTTCGTTTCCTATCCTGGAGCTTCGCCCAGTGAAATGGAGAAGAGCGTCACCGAGCCCCTCGAACGGCATCTGGACCGCCTCAAGGGAGTCAAGGCGGTCTATTCCCAGTCGATGCGGGGAAGGACGGTGGTGACCGTCCGTTTCCGCGTCGGTCAGCCCACGAACGACAGCCTCGTGAAGGTCTACAACGAGGTCATGAAGGCCCGGGCTTATCTTCCCGAGGGGACAGGCCCGATCCTCGTGCGTCCGAAGGACATCAACGATGTTCCTGTCCTGGCCATCGCCCTCTCCTCCCGGACGGAATCGGACTTCGCACTGACACGGATCGCCACGCGCGTCGTGTCCCGGCTCAAGCGGATCCCGGGGACCGGTTCGGTCTACACCATCGGAGGCCGCCACCGGATGATCCGGGTGCAGCTCGATCCCGCGGCCATGAAGGCCTTCGACCGGTCGCCGGTCGATATCGCGGGGGCCCTGACTCGTTCCAACATCAGCCTCTCCATGGGGAGCTTCGACCGCAACGACACATCTTTCCGGGTCAACCTTTCGGGGAGCCTCAAGACGGCCGACGATGTCCGGAATCTTGTGGTGGGAGTCTCCGGTGGTCGAACCATCCGTCTTTACCAGGTGGCCACCGTCACCGACGGTCCGGAGCCTGTCTCCCATTACCTCTGGCTGGGATACGGCCCCGGCCACTCCGCCCTTCCCGACGAGACGGCGGTGACGATCGCACTGGCCAAAAAGAAAGGCATCAATGCGGTGACCGTGACGCGGGCCGCCCTCCGGAAGGTCCGGGAACTTCAAAAAAACCTGATTCCCTCCGACGTGACCGTGACGGTGACGCGGAACTACGGCCACACCGCCAACGAAAAGGCCAACGATCTCCTCCTGCATCTCCTGATCGCCACCGCCTCTGTGATCCTGCTCGTCGGGGTGTCGCTCGGGCTCCGGGAGACCGGAATTGTGGCCGTCGCCATTCCGGTGACCCTTTCCTTGACCCTTTTCTTTTCGATGATGATCGGATACACGATCAATCGGGTGACCCTCTTCGCCCTGATTTTTTCGATCGGGATCCTGGTGGACGACGCCATTGTGATCGTGGAGAACATCTATCGGCATTTTCATTTTCTGGGTGGACGGCATGACCGGCAGACTCTGATAGACAGGGCGATCGTGGCCGTCTCGGAAGTGGGGAACCCCACGATCCTCGCTACCTTCACCGTGATCGGGGCCCTTCTGCCCATGGCCTTCGTGAGCGGCCTGATGGGGCCCTACATGCGGCCGATTCCGGTCAACGCCTCGGTCGCGATGCTCGGGTCCCTCCTGGTGGCCCTGATCGTGACTCCCTACATGGCGATCCGGCTCATACGGCCCGGGGCAAAGGAAAAGACGGGGACCGGAAGGCTCGAGCTCCGGCTAAGGCATCTTTACCGGCTTCTCATGGAGCCTCTCCTGGATTCCCCCAAAAAGAGGGGGGCCTTCCTGGGAGGGGTGATCCTCCTGACCGTGGGTTCGATGCTCTTCTTTTATTCCCGGACAATTTTGCTCAAGATGCTGCCCTTCGACAACAAGAGCGAGGTCGATGTGGTGATCGACATGCCGGCGGGAACGACGCTCGAGCGGACGGCGGCCGTGGCCCGCGCCCTCGAAACCGTCGTCAGGAAAAATCCCTATGTCCGGACCTACGAGGCCTATGTCGGAACCGCCAGCCCCTTCGACTTCAACGGACTGGTCCGTCACTACTACCTTCGCTCCGGGAAGACGGTCGCCGAGCTTCACCTCGACCTTCTCTCGAAGAGCCGTCGCACCCTGGGGAGCCACGCCATCGCCGAGGGAATCGAACGGAGCCTGGCCGGAACTGCCGTCTCCCTGGGGGCCCGGATCAAGGTCGTGGAGGTGCCCCCCGGACCTCCCGTCTACGCACCGATCACCGCCGAGCTCTATGGTTCGGACTATGACGGGCTGGTAGCGGAAGGGCGGCACTTGGCCGATCTTTTCCGGACGACATCGGGCATCGTGGACGTGGACACCTCCATCCGGGACCCCCAGATTCTCTACCGGGTAGTGGTGGATCAGGAAAAGTCGGCCCTGTCCGGAGTTTCTCCGAGCGATGTCGCTCAGGCCATGAAACTGTCCCTCCACGGGATGACCGGCACCCTTCACACCGAAACGGGAAAGGGCCATGTTCCGATTCTCCTCGAGTATCCGGTCAGGGATCGCTCCAATATCCGGGACCTGTCGAGTGTCTTCGTCCGGGGAAGCGGCGGTCGACTGATTCCGGTCCGTTCCCTGGTCCATATCGAGCGTCGGACCACCGAGCAGCCGATTTTCCGAAAGAACCTGCGGCCGGTGGTCTATGTGACGGGAAACACCATCGGGTCCTCCCGGAGTCCGGTCTACGCCGCCGTAGACCTCTCCCGCAGGATTGCCTCCGACGCCCGTGCCCACGGAGTGGCTCTCCGGCAGATCTTTACCGGCTATCCCTGGTCCACTTCGGGGATGACGGTCCGCTGGGGAGGTGAGTGGCAGGTCACCTTCGTCACCTTCCGGGACATGGGAATCGCCTTCGGGGCAGCCGTCATCCTGATCTATCTCCTGATCGTGGCCGAGTTCGAGAGCTTCATTACCCCGCTCGTGATCATGAGTCCCATCCCCCTGGCCCTTATCGGAGTCATTCCGGGACACATCCTTCTGGGCTCGAATTTCACCGCGACCTCCATGATCGGATTCATCGCCTTGGCCGGGATCATGGTGAGGAACTCGATCCTTCTCGTCGACTTTCTCCACGCCAAGAGGGCGGAAGGGGTTCCGATCCGTCAGGCCATCCTCGAAACGGGGGCGGTGCGGACACGACCCATTCTGCTGACGGCGGCGGCGCTTATCGCCGGGTCCTTCGTCATCCTCTCCGACCCCATCTTTCGGGGGATGGCGATCGCCCTGCTCTTCGGATCGGTGGTCTCGACCCTTCTGACGCTTTTCGTCGTGCCTCTCCTGATACTTCTTGTGGAGGGGAAGTCCTGGCCGTCGGCCCGACGGTCTCCGGATCCCCAGGGAAGAGGGGCCGGACAACCTTGAAACAGCAACATCAACCTGTGACAAGCAAGGAGTTGACAATGTCCATCGAACGCATGATCCGGGCCCTGGCAGGAACACTCATTCTGGTGAGCCTCCTCCTGTCGGTCTATATTTCGAGAAACTGGCTGTGGCTCACGGCCTTTGTGGGAGCTAACCTTCTCCAGTCGTCCCTGACCCGCTGGTGCCTGGCGGAGAGCATTCTCCGGAAGATCCTGAAGCGCCCCCGTCCGGACGGGGCGGAAGGATGCGGGGTATAGAAAGGTGAGGGCCATGAAAGCCCAGGTGATCCGTCGTCACGGGCCTCTGGGGGCCGACACGCTGGAGCTTGTGGAACGGCCAGTTCCCGAACCGGGGCCGGGAGAGGTGCTGGTCCGAGTCCTGGCTTGCGGGGTCTGCCGGACCGATCTCCATGTGGTGGAAGGGGATCTTCCCATCCTCCCTGGAGAGGGAATTCCGGGCCACGAGGTGGTGGGGGAGGTCGTCCGGAACGGGCCCGGCACGCGCGGCCTCCATCGTCCCGGAGACAGGGTCGGGATCGCGTGGCTATACCGGGCCTGCGGTATCTGCCCCTATTGCCGCAGGGGTGACGAAAATCTGTGCCTTTCCCCTCTTTTTACGGGCTACCACCGGCCGGGAGGGTATGCGGAGTTTGTGGTGGGGGATGAAGCCTTCTGCTACTCACTGCCTTCCGATAAGGATCCCGTGGTACAGGCCCCGCTTCTCTGCGCCGGGATCATCGGGTACCGGGCCTTCGCCCAGTCGGGACTTGTTGCCGGCCAGCGTCTGGGACTCTATGGATTCGGAGCCTCCGCTCATCTTGTCCTGAAGCTCGCGAAGTCCTCGGGCCTCACGGTCCATGTCGCCACTCGCGGAGGGCGCCACCGGCAGTGGGCTATCGAAACCGGGGCCGACTGGGTGGGAGAGGATGCTGCCTCCGTTCCTCCGGAGCCCCTGGACGGGGCCATCCTCTTCGCACCGGCGGGGGAGCTGGTTCCGGGGATCATGGCCGCTCTCGACCGGGGAGGGATTCTCCTGACCGCAGGGATCCATCTGACCGACATTCCACCTCTCAACTATCAGAGAGAACTCTTTTTCGAAAAGCGTCTGCGGTCGGTCACAGCGAACACCCGGGAGGACGGGCGGAGATGGCTTCAGGTGGCCCGGGAGCGCTCCCTTGTGCCGGAAGTGGCGGTGTACAGACTGGCTGAAGCGGGGCAGGCTCTGGAGGATCTCAAGAACGACCGTCTCAAGGGCGTGGCGGTTCTCGGGGTGAGATGAGGAGGGGGCCTCCGGACGAGAGGCACCCTTTCTTCCTGCTGGCTTTGAAGAAGCTTATTTGACGTCGACGCCGACCGAGGCGCGGGCCTTCAGAAGGTCGTGATGGCGAGAGGCGGCCCGGAGCATGATGGTGTGGTGTCCGCTGGGCAGCTTGAGGGTCACGGGATCGTCGTGGGTCGCTTCCAGAAAGTTTCCGTCCACGAAGATGTGGACGTGGTTGGCCCGTCCTTCCTTGTGGTAGGCGTACTTGACCCGGACCTTTCCGGAAACCGTCGCGCCGTTTTTTGGCGAGAGAATCTTGATCGTGGTCTTGGCAAAGGCAGGGGAGACCGGAAGGAGGAGCGCGCCGACCAGAATCCCCGTTGCCAGTCTTTTCGAAAAAAAGGAAGAACGCTCTTTCACGTCATGCAATTCCAGGATGCTTTTCCCTTTTTGCTTCATTGTGTCCTCCTCAATTCTGAAGTCAACAAGTCCCGTGACACCCATGGTCTCTGCGAAGCCTCATGGATTCACGAAAACTGTTCCGGTCGGGACGAACGATGGTTCAACCATGCCGCCGGAAGCCCCCTCCGTAAAGGAGCGGTCCGGGATTGTCCGGGAAAGCGCATCCGATGCAAGTCGAGATTCCTCCGGCTGACACCGGGAAGGATCCGGATCCTGAAAAAAAGGGGCATTTTGGCCGGATCGATTCCTTTCTTCCATGTGCCCCCCATCCGGAACGGCCTTCAGGGGGTGATTGTCCTTCAAAATCATATCGATTATAATGGTCGTTATAACCATGGGGGCGTTCTGATGATTAAAGAGACCACCGCCGTTAATTTTCGGCAAAATCTTGGAGAAATGCTGAACTTGGTTCAATATCGCCACGACAGCGTTCTGATCAACAAGGACGGAAAGCCTGTCGCTGCTCTTGTCGATGTGCGCCTCTTTGCGCGGATCCGCAGGATGCAATCCCGGTTCGATGCCCTCTGCCAACGGATCGAGTCGGGCTATTCGTCTGTCCCCGAATCCGTCGGAACGAATGAAATAGAGGAGGCTGTTGTCAGGGAGAGGATGCGGTCCCGTATTCCGGACGCGAAGAGCTGACGGAGCGTGGAGTCTCTTCGCATCGTCATCGACACAAATGTTCTACTCTCCGGCATCGCCTACCCTTCCAGCATTCCTGGCAGGATTCTTGGAGCCTGGCGTCAGGGAGCGATCGATGTTCTCCTTTCGGAGTTTCTTCTTGAAGAGTTGCGACGCGTGTTGCCCCGGCTTGTCCATCGTCATGGGCTGAGCGAGGCAGATATCGAGGATCTGGTCGAAATTCTGGCTCTTCAGGCCGAAATAGTTCAGCCCGTAGAGGGGGACGATCCCGATCTGCGAGACATTCTGGACCAGCCTGTCTTGAGCACGTTGATCGGAGCCCTCGGGACTTCCCGGGCGGACTATCTTGTGACGGGGGACAAGGATCTCCTGGCGCTATCCGGGCGATATCCGATCGTGAGCCCCGCAGTCTTCTGGGAGCGCCATGGAGGGTTCCGCGATTGACCCCCCCGGGCCGCGCAGGCTTTAAGCTTGCCCGGCTTCGCCTCGAGCTTATGGTTCGGGTCGATCCTCGGAACACGAGCCGGACCTGCTCCGCCTGCGGCCACGTGTCTCCGGAAAATCGGAAGATGCAGGAGGCGTTCGTCTGCGTGGCCTGCGGTCATGCGGAGAACGCCGACGCCAAAGCCGCAAGGAATATTCTCAGGGCGGGGCACGCCCGATGCGCCTGTTCGCCAGGGCAACCCGGCGAGTTCGTTGCTTGACCGTTCAGACGGCGAATCCATCCCCGTTTTCAATCCGGGGAGTTGGCCGGAAGGAATCCCCTTCCTTTCCGCTTTCGTGGCGAGCGAAGCGAGAGGAAGGGGAGTATGTCAATGCTCCCGGAGATTGTTTGGACGACGCTGTATCGACTGGAGCGAGAGGAAGCCCCATATCGGCGGAGCCTTCGGCGAGGCATTGGCAGAGACTCTTCTGGAGCGGGACTGGATCCGGCAAAGCCATGAGAGCCGATGCGTCTAACCGACCCGGGAGGGAAGGACAAAACTGCAGGACGTATTCGACACCCATATGTTAAATACTGGAGAATGACCATGCAAACGACCGGATCGGGGTGAGATGAGGAGGGGGGCCTCCGGACGAGAGGCACCCTTTCTTCCTGCTGGCTTTGAAGAAGCTTATTTGACGTCGACGCCGACCGAGGCGCGGGCCTTCAGAAGGTCGTGATGGCGAGAGGCGGCCCGGAGCATGATGGTGTGGTGTCCGCTGGGCAGCTTGAGGGTCACGGGATCGTCGTGGGTCGCTTCCAGAAAGTTTCCGTCCACGAAGATGTGGACGTGGTTGGCCCGTCCTTCCTTGTGGTAGGCGTACTTGACCCGGACCTTTCCGGAAACCGTCGCGCCGTTTTTTGGCGAGAGAATCTTGATCGTGGTCTTGGCAAAGGCAGGGGAAACCGGAAGGAGGAGTATCGACCCGGCCAGCGCTGCCATCGTCAGTCTGTTCGAAAAGAAGGAAGAAAGGGGCTTCCGGGCTGAAGCTTTCATAAACATGCCTTTTTCATGGATCATCGTGTCCTCCTCGTGATGAAGTCAATGATTCCCGTTATCATCCATGCTCTCTGCGAATCCCCATGGATGCAAGAATAGTATGCGGAGTGGAACGAACGATGGTTCAACTCTACCACCAGAACAGTCCCCCGTAAAGGAAGGGGGGGTGGTTGTCGTCCGGGGGAACAGCGTTGACGAAATCCCTCCGTGTCCATTAAAATCCACAGTAAGGATGGTCATTATCCCCGCACCATTCTTTCTGTCGTTTTTTCTCGTAATCTTCACACGGGGCGATGCAGTCCCGTCAATCCCCCAAAACGTTCATCACCCGTCATGAGACCCGCGCCATGTCCGCGGATTCAAAAGGAGATTTTGCGATGCCAACGGTGACTATCATGCCTTCCGGAAAAACACTGGAGGTTCCCGCCGGAACGTCTCTTCTCGACGCCATTCTTTCCTCGGAGGAGGGGATCGGCCACAAATGCGGAGGAAAGGCCTCCTGCGGCACCTGCCATATCTTCGTGACGGAAGGCCGTAAGAGCCTTTCCAGGGTCGATCGCGTCGAAAACGAACGACTCGACGCTGTAGTGGGGGTGGGCTCCAAATCCAGACTGGCCTGCCAAGCCCGCGTCGGAGAGGAGAATGTCACCCTTGAAATTCTGGGCTTCGCCTCGGGATTTTGATTTTCTCCAAAGGCGCGGAGGGGGGCGAGTGCCCCCCATCGACAGCGACCTCTTCGGTCCGGCGATCACAGCCGATGTCCCTTTGCGGATAAAGTGGCACGGGAGAGCACGGCAGGGGGGGGTCTCGAAGACCTTGTCCGGGCCAGCTTTTCCGAGGATTTTTTCCGCATCCTCAAGCGAATGGGGCGATCAGACCCCCGGATTCCAGATCTTGGGATTTCAGCCTCAAGGGCCCCGGGGGCAGTCGCTCTGCCCGCGGGCCCTATTATTAGTTATTGGCAGGATTTCCCGATCCAGTTTCCTTGAGACCTCGTTCCGTTTCCTCCTTCCATTAAGCCAATGGACTTCCGCCTCTGGCAAGCCTTTGAGGGAAGCGTGAGAGGATGCATCGACGGGACAATATGATTCCGATCATGACGAACGCGCCAGCCCTATGAAATAATAACCGGACGAAAGTGCGATCCTGCGGTTTCCCATGATGGGCCGCGACGCTCCTTCAGGCTGTCTTGCGGGAACAGGGGAAGAAATTTTCATATTTCTGATAGCGAACGGAAAAAAGTCTGGTGAAAAACGTCGTTTGCCTTGGGATGATCGTCTTTTTTTTCGTTTCCGTCCCACCCGTTGCCCATAGCGCAACCCCCACGCCGGCTCCTTCGTCATCCTCACCTCCCCCTCCAGAGAGCGGGACCATGCCCCCTGCGCTTCCTCCAGCCGCCAAGGGGACGCCTTCGCTCCCCGGACCCCCGCAGCCGGCAGTTCCAGTGCACCATCGCCCCCTCTCCCTCAACGGGGCGGACGCCATCGCCGCCTACCGCAACGCCTGGAACCCGCTCACATCCGGGCCGGACCTCATGCCCCAGGCGGACACCCTTCCGGAGGGAGAGTTCAATGTCCGCTTCTTCATGTACGGGCGCTTCACTCAGGCCCAGTATTCCGACTCCGGCGGGATCACGGGGCTTCCGCCCGGGTACAGCCAGACCCAGCTGCTTGATCTTTTCGCCATGTTCTACGGTCTCGACCTGAACACCGAACTGGTCTTTCTCCCTTCGGTCATCACCACCTTTTCGACCCAGGGCGGAACCTCCCTGAACGGCGCCGGCTTAAATGACCTCAGCTTCGGCATCAAGCACCGATGGATCATCCAGGACCCCTTCACCGGGCGCCCGAGCTTCACCACGGCATTCCTCGTGACACTCCCCACCACCTCCTGGCTGGGAACCCCGGTTCCCGTGGGAGGGCTTCCGCCCATCAATGTCGTTCCTTCCACCCATTTCGGAACCCCGGCCTTCACCGGAATTGCCATGCTCCGGAAGAACATGAAGCCCCTTCGCTTGATCGGCGACCTCTACTACACCCTGTCCATCCCCGGGACGATCTCCGCCACGGCCGGAGATGCGCCGGTCTTTTCCCAGTTCGGGGACTTGGTTCAGTACCGGATCGGAATCGAGGACGTGGTGGACGACAAGCGCGGACTGGGATTCATTCTGGAGATCGCCGGGCTTTCGGGACTCCCCTTTTCGGTGGACGGCCTTCCCGTCAATACTCACCCCTCCTCGTTCAATCTCATGGGGGTCCAGCCCACGATCGAGTACAACCTCACCCCTCGTCTTGCCGCCTCCTTCGGGGTGCTCTTTCCCGCTTTTGGCAACAACGAGTACCTGGCCACCACACCGAACTTCTCCCTCTGGTATTACTTTCAGGGAGGGCAGGACCACCTCCTTCCCCGATAGGGCAGCCGCCATCTCCCATCCCCTTTCGGCCCATTCCGGGCCTCCCATTGAGGCCCTTCCCGAGGTCGTCGGCCCGGTCTTGACGATTCCTTCTGCGCGATGGTGTAAAATGTAGAAGGGAATCCGTATGGGCCAGGCAGGCCCGAAAGGTCAAGTCTGAAGAGGAGACTGTTCCATGACATTCATTCAGGCGCGCGCGCTTCCCACGGGGTTTCTGCTCGCCCTCGCCCTTTTGTCTGCCGGTTGCCAGACTTCGCCGGCCGTGAACTACGTTCCTCCCTCTCCGGGAATCCCCGTCCAACGGGGTATCCCCCTCCGCGAAATCGTCACCGACATCGAGAAGCTTCTCCACGACGTCTCGCTTCGAGGCGGCCAGAAAGTCCGCGTGGCGGTGATCCGCTACACGACTCCTTCGGGAACCTCCCGAACCTTCGGCCGATATCTCTCCCAGAAAATCGGGGAACGGCTGTCATCGGATTCGGGAATTCTTCTCATAGACCCGGGACAGGTCTACGAAGCGCTCCATGAGATGGGGATCGATCAGGGGCTTCTCGATACCAAGAGCCTCCTGGAGATCGGACAGAAAGTGGGGGCCGACGTCCTGGTTGTCGGAACCTATACCGATCTCGGGCAGACCATCGACATCCAGTCCCGCTTGCTGGCCCTTCCCGGCGCTCAGCAGCTTGGGCTCTTTTCCCGGAAGATCCCGAAGACCGGAGAGGTGTTGAACCTCATCAAGGTCGGTCCTTAACCCAACTTCGTCATCAAAGGAGATGTCCCATGGAGACGATCCCGAGTCCCGAACCCTGCAATTCCTCATGCGAAGACAGCCGGACAAGGGCCAGGGGGCGTGCGGCTGTGGCCGTCCTGTCTCTTTTCGCCCTTTTGCTCTTGCCCGGCTGCATCGAGTCCATCGACCCTGGCAAGGCGGCCGTCCTGTGGACCATCAGCCAGGGGACGGACACGAAGACGATCTACCGGGAGGGTGTCCAGGTGATCGCTCCCTGGAACGAACTTTACATCTACGACCTCCGGACCCAGGAGGCCCGCCTTTCCCTTCATGTCCTGTCGGTCAACGGTCTGGCCATCGACATGGATTCCTCCGTCCTCTACAGGGTCCAGGGCAAGGCCCTTCCCACCTTGCAGGAAAAGGTCGGTCCGGACTACTATCATGTCCTGATCGCCCCCTACGTCATGAGCGAGGCACGCAAGATCGTGGGGCGGTTCACCCCCTCCCAGATCTACTCGAGCCAGCGGGAGACGATCGAACGGCTCATTCTCGAGGGAATCCGGGAAAAACTCCGGAACTACCCCCTCACCGTCGAAGGCTTCCTGATCCGGGACGTGCGTCTTCCCCGCATCATCCGGGTGGCGATCGAGCGCAAGCTGACCGAGGAACAGAACTACCAGCGCATGGAATACGTGCTTGACGTGGCCCAGAAGACGGCCCAGAAAAGGCGGATCGAGGCCCAGGGTATTTCAGCCTTCCAGAAGATCGTCCAGGAGAACCTGACCAGAAGCTACCTGACCTGGAAGGGCATCGAGGCGACAGAGAAGCTGGCGAAAAGTCCGAACACCAAGATCATCATCATCGGAGGAGGGAAGAACGGGCTTCCGGTGATCCTGAACGCGGACTCCGGATCGGGGCGATGACGCATCGGCCCCGCGAAACGGATGCGACCATGAATGGAACTCATCGAAAGGAAAGATAAAGATAAGGAGGCAGCTTTGAACATGGAGAAGGGATTGGCGGAAGGAGACGGGGCGCCGGATTTTACGGCGGAGGCCGCGGGGGCCGCGACCCCGCGGGTGTCTCTTTCGGATTTTGCCGGGAAGACGCTGGTACTCTATTTCTATCCGAAGGACGATACTCCGGGATGCACCACAGAGGCCTGCGACTTCCGGGATTCGGAACGGATCCTGATGGACCGGGGGATCCAGGTCCTTGGGGTTTCAAAGGACTCCGTGGCGAGCCATGAGAAATTCCGGAAGAAATACGGACTTACCTTCCCGCTTCTCTCCGACCCGGACGGAGCGATCTGCAGTGCCTATGGGGTCATCAAGGAGAAGACGATGTATGGGGTCAAGCGGCTAGGCGTCGACCGGAGCACATTCGTGATCGGACCGGATGGACGGATCCTCCGGATCTTCCGGTCGGTGAAGGTGGGCGGCCATGTTTCGGCAGTCCTCGAGGCGATCGAAAGGAAAAAGTGACTTCCCGGGCAGAGAGGTTCCCTTTCCGCTCCCTCCCTACCGGAGGATCATCGAGTTGGCCCCCATTTTTCAGTCCATTCCGGGGAGATGCTCTGCGGCGTAGCCGTCAATGTCAGACATGGTGGTTTCGCTCTCTGTTTCAGAGGACGAGATTGATCCAATCGCGCGGCAAAGCTCGCCGTTTACGGCGGGGAAGGAGTGCTCGGACGGCATGGCCGTCCCGGATTTGGCTTTCAGTGCGGGGTTTTCTGCTACCATGCCCGACATGA
>JAJZXW010000012.1 GCA_021806225.1 Nitrospirota bacterium
TCGGAGGCGAAAACCTCCGAGTCGGCGGCCTGACCTTTCAGGCCCGCCGATCCATCCCCGTCTTCAGTCCGGGGAGTTGGCAGGAAAGAATCCCCTTCGTTCACGGAGGGGAAGACGTCAAATAAGGCGTGCCTTGTTCTGTGATAGGATGGAACCCGTGAAAATCGATTGTGCCACCAAATTCCGGTTCTATCCCACGCCCTAACAGGAGATCCTCCTCTCCAAGACCTTCGGGTGCGTCCGGTTCCTCTGGAACGCGGTCCTCGTGGCCCGGGAGGAAGCGTGGGAAGATTTTGGCATTGCAACCTCCTTCCCGGACGCCTCGGCCCTTCTGACCGACCTGAAGAACGATCCGGATCTCGCCTTTCTTGGGAAGGTCAGTTCCGTCCCCCTCGGGGGAGAAGATCCTCGCTCCGAACTTCTTCCGCGAGGAAGAGAAGAAGCTGACTTTCTGGCAACGGAAGATGGCCAAAAAGAAGAAAGGCTCCAAAAACCGGCGGAAAGCCCGCCGGAAAGTCGTCCGAATTCACGCAAGGATCGCGGACCGGAGGAACGACTTCCTTCACAAGCTCTCGACTCGGCTAGTGAACGAGAACCAAGTCATCGTCGTCGAGGATCTGTCCGTGAAAAGCATGCTGAAGAACCGACACCTGTCGAAGAGCATCGCCGACGCCTCCTGGTCGGAGTTTCTGAGACAGATCGACTACAAGGCCACTTGGTACGGACGGCAGATCCTGGAGTGCGGGCGGTTCTTCCCGTCCTCGAAGACGTGCTCGCATTGCGGGTTCGTTCTCCCGGAACTGTCTCTTTCCGTCCGGGAATGGACCTGCCCGGACTGCGGGACGACGCACGACCGGGACGTGATTGCGGCCAAGAACGTACTCACCGCCGGGCTGGCGGGATGTGCCTGCGGAGGGGTTGTCAGACTTCCCGTTCCGGCCTAAAGCCGGAACGGGGAGCGACTCCCTGTGAACCAGGAAACCTAGACCGCGAGGTCGGGAATCCCCTTCCTTTACGGATGGAGGAGATGAATCTGGACAAATGCCGGACCTCCGGATCCCGATCCTTGAGCGACTACACCCGAAAAGGAGCGCCCGGCCATGAGCCCTGCCTCTCACCCCGGATTCTCGCATAAAGAGTCCGGGGTGAATTCCCGGACGGGTTTCCTGGCCGTAGCCGGCGCAGCCCTGACCTCCCTTCCCGCTGCCCTCCCCCGGATCGGAACCCTGGGAGTGGGAATCTTCCTCAAGAAACTCCTTCCTTTTCCCCCGATGGCGCTTTCGTTTCTTCACGGACTTTGGGGGGCCGTCCGGAGCTTCCGAAGACACGGGAGCCCGTTTCTTTTTCTGGGATACCCGGCCTCGGCCCTCGCCCTTCCGCCCGGCATGATGTTCTGCCCCTCCCGCCATGCAGGGAGGACTCGTCCTTCTTCTTGCGATCACGGGGGACAGAACTCGCGCGCGCGCTCCCGTCCCGCCTGTTCCCCAAAACGAAAGGAGTCCCTCCCATGAGCCCCGACCGTCTGACTTTCCGTGTTTCGGGCATGACATGCGACCACTGTGCCCGGACGGTGGAAAAAACACTGTCCGCCCTTCCCGGGATCGCCTCCTGTCAGGTCTCCTATGAAAAGGGCCAGGGAGAGGCCCTTCTCGAAGTGCCCCTTCCCTTTGAGACCCTCCGGGGGGCGGTCAAGGCCCGCGGCTACGACCTCCTTCCCTACGACGTCTCAGGACCCGAAGCGACGGCCCCAAGCGAAAAGCTTCGCGTCGCGATCATCGGGGCCGGTTCAGGCGCCTTCGCCGCCGCCATCCGGGCCTCGGAGCTCGGCGCCTCCGTGACCCTTATCGAACGGGGAACGATCGGAGGCACCTGCGTCAACGTGGGATGCGTCCCATCGAAGATCCTGGTGCGCCAGGCCCAGGAGGCCCACCAGGCCTCCCACCCCTCCTTCGAGGGAATCTCTCCGGCCTCCCCCGCGCTTTCCGGTTCCCTTCTCGCCCGTCAGCGCAGCACCCGGGTCGAGGAACTTAGAAAGGCCAAGTATGCCGACATTCTCGCGGAGCTCCCGAATGTCTCCTACATCAGGGGAGAGGCCCGCCTCGAAAGTACCCGGGACATTCGGGTCCGGACGGAGGAAGGCGGAGAGCTCGCCGTTCCGGCCGACCGCATCCTGATCGCCACCGGATCCCGTCCCCAGATTCCAGCGGTTCCTGGACTTTCGGGAACCCCCTTCTGGAGCTCGACGGAGGCCCTCTTTTCCGGGACGATTCCCCCGCGCCTGATCATTCTCGGAGGAGGGTTCGTGGCTGCCGAGATCGGACAGTCCTTCCGGCGGTTGGGTTGCCATGTGACGGTCGCGATGCGGGGGCCCCACCTTCTGTCGAGAACCGACCCCGACCTGGGGCGGGACCTGCAGGGTTTTCTCGAAGCGGAAGGGATGCACTTCCTCACAAGAACGATCCCGCGGGAGGTCCGATATTCGGAGGGACTTTTCCGGATCGTCACCGATAAGGAGACCCTTGAGGCGGAACATCTGCTGGTCGCGACCGGGCGGATCCCCAACACGGAATCCCTGAACCTGGACGCCATCGGGGTTGCGATCGATCCATCCGGAGCGGTCGTGGTCAACGAACGTCTCGAGACCGGCATTCCCGGGGTCTACGCCGTCGGAGATTGCACCACTCTTCCGAAATTCGTTTACGTGGCGGCGGCCTCCGGGACTAGGGCGGCAACCAACATGCTTGGGGCGGGACCATCCACACTGGATCTTTCCGTCCTGCCGAAGGTGATCTTCACCGACCCCCAGGTGGCCACTGTCGGACTCAC
The DNA here is from genome assembly GCA_021806225.1 of Nitrospirota bacterium. GTDB lineage: Bacteria > Nitrospirota > Leptospirillia > Leptospirillales > Leptospirillaceae > UBA4572. The sequence continues at coordinate 2,827 of JAJZXW010000012.1, forward strand.
GGAAGAAGCGGCAATCAAAAAGGGCCTCTCCGTCGAGACGCGCACCCTGCCCCTCGACCAGGTTCCACGGGCCCTGGCGAACTTCGACACCCGCGGATGGATCCGGATGGCGGCGGAGAAAGACTCCGGGCGTCTTCTGGGAGTCCAGATCCTGGCTCCGGAGGCGGGAGAGATGATCCAGACTGCCGCTCTCGCACTTTCGGCCGGACGGAGCGTCGACGAGATCGGAGGACTGCTCTTTCCCTATCTCACCATGGTGGAAGGCATCAAGCTCTGCGCCCAGTCCTTCCGCAAGGAGATCGGCATGCTGTCCTGCTGCGCGGGTTGAGATCGAACGGGGATCGGGAGGAGCGGGATGGGGCTCACCATCGGAGCTTTGGGAAAAAGGGCGTAAAGCAGCGGAGAAACCGTCCGATTCTGCGGGAAAAGAGGACTCCTTCCCCCCGTACCCCGCAAGGAGTCAGGATACCGCGACTACCCGGATGAGACCGTGCTCCGCGCTCCGGATGAACCGGAGCGCCCGGGAATCGGATTCGCCTTGGACGAGATCCAATGGCTCCTGTCCCTTCGGGACGAGAGAGGACGATGCTTGCGGTGAGGCGCGGAAGCTGGCAATCGACAAGCTGAAAGCGGTCCGTGACAGGATACGGCGCCTCCAGAAGTGGAGGAGATCCTCTTCGCCCTCGTGGCCTCCTGCGATGCGTCGGATATGTCCCTGTGCCCCCTCCAGGATCTTCTTGCCCACGGGTCCCCCTTGAGGACAGGGCCCCCGTCGACAACTGAACCTCATTCAGAAACGGTAAGGCCTTCCGGAGAAACCGACCCTTGGCTCGACTGGAAGGTCGCCATCCGGTCGCATCTGCTGGTCCGGGGCTCCCGTTCTTTGTTGACAGATCCCCACCGGCTTCCCATAATGGAACCTTGTTCCGAACCCCGGCCGTTACTCCAGATCCTTCCCGAGCCGGACCGGCCCATCATTTAAAAAGCGAGCATCACCAAGCATGCCGAACCTGATCGTCCTGGGCACCCAGTGGGGTGACGAGGGCAAAGGAAAGATCGTCGATCTTCTGACCAACCGCGCCGACGTCATCGTCCGCTACCAGGGGGGACACAACGCCGGCCACACCATTGTCTCGGGCGGGGAGAAGTTCATCCTCCACCTGATCCCCTCGGGAATCCTCCATCCGGACAAGCTCTGCGTCATCGGAAACGGGGTAGCCCTCGATCCCCACGCCCTGGTCGAGGAGCGCGAGATGCTGACGAAGCGGGGAGTTGCGGTCGACCGGAACCTTCGGATCAGCGATGCCTGCCATCTCATCCTCCCCTACCATCGGGCCATCGACAAGGAATCGGAAAAGTTCCGGGGAACCCGGCGGATCGGGACCACTGGCCGGGGGATCGGTCCGGCTTACGTCGACAAGATGGCCCGGATCGGCATTCGCCTGGGAGACCTGGCCAATCCGTCCCTTTTCCGGGAGAAGCTCGCCCAGAACCTGGCCGAGACCAACTATCTTCTGGAGAAGCTCTACACCACTCACGGCCTCGACGTCGAAACCATCTATGCCCAGACCATGGCCCTGGCCGACCGGATCCTTCCCTTCATGGACGACACGGCCCTCACGCTCCACAAGGCCATCAAAAACGGGAAAACCCTTCTCTTCGAAGGGGCTCAGGGAACGCTCCTGGACGTCGACCACGGAACCTACCCCTTCGTGACCAGTTCGAACTCTTCCGCAGGAGGGGCCCTGACCGGCACCGGCGTCGGGCCGACCGCCATCGACCGGGTCCTGGGGGTGACAAAGGCCTACACCACCCGGGTCGGATCGGGTCCCTTCCCCACCGAGCTCATCAACGAATCGGGGGAGTACCTCCGAGAAAAAGGTCAGGAGTTCGGGGCAACAACGGGGCGCGCGCGCCGGTGCGGCTGGTTTGACGCCCCAGCGGTCCGTTACGCCTGCCGCATCAACGGGATCTCCGAGATCGCACTTACGAAAATCGATGTTCTCGATGCCCTTCCGACCCTCAGGATCGCTACGGGGTATGAGATCAACGGTCAAAAGATAGAAGAATTTCCCCGCCGCGTGGAACTTCTCGAGAAGGCCCGTCCCGTTTACGAATCCCATCCCGGATGGACGCAGCCCACCTCCGGCGTCCAAAGCTTCGACGCCCTTCCGGACAACGCCAAACGGTACATCGCCCGCATCGAGGAGCTGATCGACGTTCCGGTGACGGTCCTCTCCACCGGGGTCGGCCGGGAGGAGACCATCGTCCGTCAGGATCCGTTCGCAGCCCGGTAAAAGGGGACCAGGCTTTCGAGCCTTTCGACCAGGTCCGCGACCGGCGTCTCGAAGGGGAGGATCCATCCCCAATCGCCTCCGGCCGTCTTGAGATCGAGAAGCCGCTCCCCGATCTCCTGCGGGCTCCGGGTCAGGGACGGCCCGACCATCCCCGTGCCATGGACCAGATCGTAGTCCAGCACCTCGGGATGGCTTTTAAACCACTTCCTGGCCCTCGGGTCAGACCGGAGCCACTGGCCCAGGCTTTTCTTTGGCCCTTCCGCCTCGTCCTTTACCACGAATCTGACCGAACAACCTCCCTTCCCGATGAAGACGCCCATATGGGCCCAAGCCTTGTATCCCCTCTTGGCCGGTCCCAGCGCGAGCCAAGTCTCGTTGGGAGGATTGACTCTGCGGCGCATGTGGCTCGCCACGTGGGGAAAGACCGGGACATCCCGGTCCGTCATGAGCTCCGCCAACCGTCCTGCCAGTCTCTGAAGCGCGGGCCGGACCGTCTGTCGGATGGGAGCCATCCGTTCCGCAAATCCTTCGATCTCGAAGATTTCGATCCAAGCCGGATCGAGATAGTCCTTCAGCATTTCCATCGGCATCCTTAGTTTTTTCTCTAGATGGTGTTTATTTGCCCCTCGCAGGGCCTTCCGATCAGACTAACGGGTGACGAGCGCCCCGGTCAATGGCCTTCCGGAATTTTCCGGGAGATACCCGCTCCCATTCTATTCCTTCCGACTTCCGGGCTTTTTGCCCCATCCGATGGGGCGGGTAGTCCTTACTGGAGCCGAACCGCCGCATTCTGTCCGGGCGATGAAGAACTTCTGACTTTCCGGGACCGTGTCCTCGCGGAACGCTCCCGAGATCCCCCCAAGAGAAGCCCCATAAGGGGCGGGCCCGCACACTCCGGAACCTCCGCCCCCTCTTTCTTTTATACAGGAGATGCTCAAGGGACGCGCTCCATGTATAATGAATCGAAGAGCGCGACCACAGCCCCGAAGCGGGCGCATGACCGTTGTTTTCGGCCGCAGATCCCTGCGGAACCGGACGATCCCGGCCTGGCCGGAAACAAATCTGGAGAGATGCCCATTGGACCACACCCCTGTCTCCTGCGCGGAATACTACCACGAGGAGACCAAATACAGCCGGACGACCATCCATCGCTTCCGGTCCCTGGACTATTCGCGAAAGCCGGCCCCCTTCAAGGACTACCAGGCGGACAATCCGATCAGCCTCGTCCCCTTTCTTCCCTTCAGCCACATTCCCTTCTCCCGGAACCCCATTCCTGTAGCCCCTCCCCAGCCTCCCACGCCATGGGGACTCGCGGAGCTCTCCCGTCTTCTCTTCTTCTCCTACGGGGTCACCGCCATCATGGATTCGCCCAAGATCGACAAGACCTACATGCGGGCCGCCCCTTCGGCGGGAGGTCTCTATCCGGCGGAGGTCTATCTCGTCATCCGGGACCAGCCCTTTCTGAACGACGGGATCTATCATTATCACGGGAAGGAACACCATCTCGTTCCCGTCATCGAAGGCGCCTTCTGGGAGAAGGTTTCGGCCTATTTTCTCCATCAGCCGGCCCTCAACGACGCCTCCTTCCTGATCCTTCTCTCTGGGATCTACGAGAGGTCCGCCTGGCGCTATGGGGAGAGGGGATACCGCCGCATCCTCCTGGACACCGGCCACCTGATCTCGAACCTCTCTCTCATGGCCCGGGAGGCGGGATTCCTGGCCTATCCGCTGTCGGGTTTCCAGGACACCTCCATGAACTCCCTTCTCTTTCTCGGTGACACCAATGAGGTCTGCCTCACGGGTCTGGCCATGGTGCACGGGGAATCCGCCTACGAGCCGATCCCCTGCACCCCCGTTCTTCCTTCACCGGCCCATCCTCCCTACACTCCCCCGGAAACCCCCGAGACGGGAGATCTGTTCCGGGACCTCCACCGACTCTCCGCGATCGGTCCCGAGCCTTTCCCCCCGCCGACGCTCTGGTCGGAAGAGGGAGAATACGATCCCACCCTTCTCCCGGTCTCCCGGTTCACCCCCCAACGCGATCCCGTGGCTCTGACAGACCGCGAAGTCGAATTCGACGAGAACCTCTCGAGAGACCTCCTGACCCGGCGGTCTGCCCGCCAGCTTTCGGGAGAACCCCTTTCCTTCGAAGACCTCTCTGCCCTTCTGAACTTCGGATACGACCTGTCGGCGGATACCGGGAGTGACCCTTCCGTTCCGCCGACTTTTTTCGGGCCGCAACTTTTTTCCTCCTTTCTGGTGGTCAACGCCGTCGACCTCCTGATGCCGGGTCTCTATCATTTTGCACCGGACTCGCGGGAACTGACCCTTCTCAGAAGGGGAAACATGGCCGAGATCGCCTGCGAATTTTCCCTGGGACAGGATCTGGCGCGCGATGCCTCCTGCCTCCTCATCCAGGTAGCAAATCTCCCCCGCCTGGCCGAGCGGTACGGGAACAGGATCTACCGGACCCTTCACATGGACGTCGGCATCATCGGGGAACGGCTGAACCTTGCGGCCGTTCACATGGGCCACGGAGCCAGCGGCATCGGAGGGTTCTTCGATGACGAGATCGCCGAATTCCTTGGGCTGCCGACCTCCTCTGCCGCCCTGTACCTGACGGTTCTCGGAGCGGTCCCGGGGGCCTAACGACCCTCTTGTCAGGGAGATCCTTGTGTCCGTCATCAGGCTACTGCCCCTTTCCGAGCTCGCCCGGCTGAGGGAAATCGTCCACATCCTCGTGAAATACGGCTTCGAGGATATGGTGGGCTTTTTAAGACTCAACCCCCTCAAAGCGGCGGGAGATCGTCTCCTCTTCCGCAAACCCTCTCCCTCCGATCCGCGGCCGGTCCGACTCCGGAAAGCCCTCGAAGAGCTGGGTCCCACCTTTTCCAAGCTTGGACAGATCCTGTCGGCCCGCCCCGATCTCATTCCTCCGGACTACATCGAAGAACTGTCCCGTCTTCAGGACCGCGTATCACCCCTACCGTTCGAGCGGATCGAGGAACTCCTTGAAGAATCCTGGGGGATCCCTTTCCGGGAGCGCCTGGCCTTTCTCGATCCTGTCCCCCTGGGACAGGCCACCATTGCGCAGGTCCACCGGGGGAGGCTCCCGGACGGAACGGAGGTGGCAATCAAGGTCCGTCGCCCGGGGATTCTGCCGAAGGTCGAAGCCGATCTTTCCATTCTGGCCGTTCTCGCCGGACTGCTAGAGGACAATCTGGAACGGTCGCGACGCTACCATCCCCGGGACGTGGTGAAGGAGTTTTCACGGATCCTCCGGCTGGAGCTCGATTTCACACACGAAGGAAAAAATATCGGACGGGCGGCCCGCCATTTTGCTGACGACCCAGAAATCGTCATTCCACGCTATTTTCCGGAATACTCGACCGATCAGGTCCTCGTACTCGAGTTTCTGGACGGGATCAAGATCGACCAGATCGACCGATTTTCCGAGATGGGCACCACCCCCGAGGTCATCGCCCGGATCGGAGCACGCTCGATCCTGAAGCAGGTCTTCGTCTTCGGTTTCTTCCAGGGCGACCCGCACCCGGGGAACATCCTGGTTCTTCCGGGCTCTCGGATCGGCATCCTCGACTTCGGGATGTTCGGGACCCTCTCCAAGACCTGGAGGAACCTCCTCGGAGACCTCCTTGTGGCCCTGTCCGACAACGATACAGCCCGAGTGGTCGGTCTTTTGCGCCGGATGGAGGCCATTCCCGAAGACTGCGACTCCCTCCGCCTCGAGTCGGAGCTCGCCCGGTTCCTCGACGAATTCGTCAACCAGCCCCTGTCTGAAATCCGGGTGGACCTCCTGGCCTCCGAGCTCTTCGCCATCTCCCGGGAGCACGCCCTCAAGCTTCCCGCGGAGCTGGTCCTTCTTCTGCGGGCCCTCGTCATCATGGAGGGTATCGGCCGCCAGCTGGACCCCTCCTTCAACATGCTCGAGGAGGCCCGCCCATTCATTGTCTCCCAGTTCCTGAAGAATTTTGGCCTGGGAGAGCTCTTCCGGAACATGAAGATCTCCTCCCGGACACTTCTTCGGATACTCTCGGACCTTCCGGAACGGATCGAACGCCTGGTCGATACCGCGGGGACGGGAAAATTCCGGATCGACTTCTCGCTCCGCCATCTCGACGACCTGATCCGGGAGATCGACCGGACCGGGAATCTCCTCTCCCTGTCGATCCTCGTCTCCTCCCTCGTCATCGGATCGGCCCTGATCTTCTCCGCCTCCCTCTCCTCTCATTCCTCCTTCAAGACGCTCGGCCTCATAGGATTTTCCGGGGCGGGCATCCTGGGCTTCTTTCTCGCCATCGTCATTTTGAGATCGCGGCGCTTCTAGCCCATCTTCTTTACGTATTTCAAATGCCCAGAATCAGAAATGTCGCTCAGGAAAACATCCGGACGATGTCGTCGCCCCAGAGGAGGGATTGGGTCTGGGCCGAGGCGACGGTTTCCAGCGGGACGGGAATGTCTCCCAGGATATGCTCCAGGGAGTCCCCGGAGTGATCGAGGCTCCCGGCGAATGAGAGGAGCGTCCCCAGGGATCCCTCCCCCCGAAGAAGCGCTTTCCGGACCTCCTCGCGCAACGGAAGCCCTTCAAGCATCGCGGGGATGGTCACTCCCAGGAGGGGCTCGGAGAGGGAGAACATCCCGACCAGGAAGGCCTCCTCCGGATCGGGCTTTCCGGGACCCGTCCAGCCTTGGGCCAGGAGCTCCATCAGCCGGGACCGGGTCACCGCCATCTGGAGAACCGGACGGGCGTACCGGTTGTCCGAGATCGACGAGGAGAACAGGATGATCTCGAGCCATCGCCGGATCTGGTCCAGACCCATGGTCAGGACCGCCTGACGGATGTCGGTGACGGAGTGAAACGGGCTTCGACCCACCACATTGGCGATCCGGATGAGCGAGGCGGACAGGTCGATGTGCGGACGGATCGCCCCGACGATCTCGTCCGGACCGGCATCCGCCAGGACCCTGGACAGGATTCCCGTCACCGCCTGACGCAAGGGATCGACCTTCCGGGAAGCCAGTATGACCGGACGGGCGAAGAAGAATCCCTGAAAGTAGTCGAACCCCATCTCCATGGTCCGGGCAAGCTGGTCCGTCGTCTCGACCTTTTCCGCCAGAAGAGAGAGCTTTCGCGCGTGAAGATTCCGGACAACCGGCCGAAGATCCGGTTCCGGGACAGCCAGTATGTCGACCTTGACGAGGGAGACCAGTTCCAGGAGGGGCGCCCAGATCCCCTCGCTCCCCACGTAATCGTCCAGGGCCAGGGTATATCCGCGGCTCTTGAGCTCCCGGCACCGGGAGACGGTTGCGTCGTTGACGGGGACCGTTTCGAGGATCTCCAGGACGAGGTCCCGGGGCGGCAGAAGAAAGAGGGCGTCTTCCAGAAGAAAGTCCGGGCCGATGTTCACGAAGCCCCGCTTCCCCCCCAGGATCTTCCCGAGCCGTCCCTCCATAAGGGTGTCCACGATGACCCGGGCGGTGGCCCGGGTGTCGTCCGAGACCCGGGCCACGTTCTTCCGGGTGTTCCGGAAGAGCAGTTCGTAGGCCACGACCGACCCGTCCCGTCCGAAGATGGACTGACGGCCGATCAGGACATCATGGGGAGAACGGGGCAAAGTCACGGGAATCTCCGAAAAAATCGCATGGAACCGGCACGAAGGATCCCATCAAACAGGAATGGTCCCGACTCAGTCATAGGCGACCATCTTCCCGACACGCTCAAGACATTGGCGCAGGATCTTCTCGAAGAGATCCCCATCGATGGCGAGATGCTTCAGGGCGCGGGGAAGATCGGGGTCGACAAAGACATAGTCGGGATGGGAAAAACCGATCGCCGAGGCGATCTGGTCCCCGATGAAGCAGAGACAGGCCAGATCCCGGGCATAGGTCGACTTCTCGAATTCGTGATGCCACAGCAGCGCGTCGACCAGACGGGGGGGCATCTTGAACTTTCGGGCGAACCAACCGCCGATGAAACAGTGGTTGAAGCCGAGGATCTGCTTTTCCTGCCGCCAGTCGTTCTCCCGGTTGGACGCGTCGGCGATCTGGACCTGGGACAGAAAGAAGTTCCCGGCCGACACCGCAAGGACCACCTTTCCGATATCGTGAAGAAGACCCGCCGTCTCCGCCGTGTCCGGCTCGTGGAAGCGAAGGGCATTCGAGAGAACCTGGCAACAGATGGCGGTGGCCCGGCTGTGGGCCCAGATTTCCCGCACGCCCAGGACATGCTTGTATCGCGTGAAGACGGGGATCCCGAGGCACAGGCCCTTGAGGGGGCCGAGGCCGATGACGCGCACCGCCTGGTCGATGCTCGCTGGAGGAACGGCCGCAAGATAGGCTCCCGAATTGGCGTACTGGATGATTCGGGTCGAAAATCCGGGATCCTTCTTGATGATTTCGCCGATCTCGTGCATGGTCGTCCGGCTCGACTGGAGTGCGTAGAGAACCTCGCTCACGACCTCCGGCATGGCCGAAAAACCGTTTTCCCTTTCGAAATCCTCGAAAATCCTGTCGTGCTCGTCACTGTTCAAAAAGGGAGCCCTCATGTTTTCCGGTGATTCTCTGCCCAGTCGTGGGGCGTCTCGCCCTACCGCTTTTCCAGGTAGAAGGTTTCGACCGTTCTCAGAATCGCCTCCCTGAGCGCCCGCTCGGAGCCATCCTCCCGAAAAAGGGACAACCTTCTTTCAAGGGATTGCATCTCCTTCTGGATCGCGACTTCCGATTCGACCCGGTCCGAGCTCCTGCGATCCTCGATGAAGACATCCCGCACCCCGCGGGCCAGGAGAAGAACCTTGAGATGCTCGTCCAGCACAACGGGAGCCTTCACGAGTAGCCGCCCCAGGGGATCGACCACATCCGAAACGAGCACCGCTCCAGGAGAAAGGGAATCAAGCCGGACAATGACCTGTTTCATAAGGATTGCGCCTTTCTCTTCCGGGCAGGTCTTATCGAAACTCCCTGAAACCCCATCTGGGGACCATGTGAACAATACGCAACGATGGCATATTTCCAGGAAAAGCTCCAGGTCCTTTTCTAGGCCTTCAGGGCGGAGACCTCGGTCCGGTCGAACAGCTCCTTTAGCTGGCTGGCGGTGAAGATGGCCGTCCCCGGCTGGGCGGCGGTCCCGCTCCCGCAGGCCACGGCGAGCCTCAGTGCGTCCTCCGGCCGCTCTCCCCTCGAAAAGGCGGCGATCAGTCCAGCCACCATGGAGTCGCCGGCCCCGACCGTGCATTTGACGACCACGGGCGGTGGCTTGGCCATGAGTGTTCCCTCCGGACCGGCGAGAAGGGCCCCCTCGGCTCCGAGGGAGACGCAAACGTAATCGATCCCCTGCCTCGCGAGAAGACGGGCCTCTTCCGCCACGTCCTCGATCCGGGGAACTTCTTTTTCCAGCAACAGGGAAAGCTCGTACTGGTTGGGCTTGATCAGGAAGGGCCTTTGGACGAGGGACTGGCGAAGAAGGATGCCGTGGGCGTCCACGACCGCCCGGCCGCCGATTTCCCGGACCCGTCTGACCATCTCCCCGTAGATGTCCGTGGGAACGCCCGGAGGGACCGATCCCGACAGGACCCCGAACCCGCCCTCCACACGACCCAGAAATCGTCCCAGAACCCTCGAAAGAACCTCCGAGGGAACGAAGGGGCCGATGCCGGTCACCTCGTACTGAGCCTCGGAAGCGGCCTCAAGGATCGTGGCGTTGATCCGGGTCTCCCCCTCGACCCTTTCACAGTCCACGTGGTCAAGCTGGTCTTCGAGCAGTTTTTCCAGGAGAGTTCCGGCATTGCCGGCCATGATGCAGAAATTCGAGGCGGGAACCCCAAGAACGCGAAGGGCCCGTCCCACATTGATCCCGTTTCCTCCGGGATCGGTCCGCGTCGCAGTGGCGTGGCTCTTCTGGTCCGGGACGAGGCGGGGAACCTCGTAGGAGACGTCGACCGCTGGATTGAGAGTGAGGGTGGCGATGGGACGAGGCGGATTCGTTTGTCCGTTCATGAGCTCTCCCGTCCGGCGGACCCGGGTCGTGTCACTGTCGGAACCTCTTCGTGACCCACTATACCGGACTATCGACCGGGATTCCAGATCGTGACGGATCTAAATTCGCTCTTCCGGGGCCCCCACCTCCACGCGGTAATCGACTCCCTCCCACTGCCGCTCCTCCGGCCAGAAGAAGGTGAAATCGATGCGTTGTCCCTTCCGCAGGGAGGCCACGGGGAGGACCGCACCATAAAAGCCGAGACCCAGGGATCGGGTGGGAGCATCGACGGGATTGGACCAGCCATCTATTCCCCAATGAATCAGTGCCGCTCTCTCAAAGACGAACCGGAGCTCCTTTCCCTCCGCGAGGAAGCGAATCTTGTGCCGGTGGCGCCAGAGCACCCAGGAGATTTCAGGCCGCTTTCCGCCATAGCGCTCCCAGGTCGCCTTCGGACGGTCGACGGGGATTTTTTGGTCATGGCTGTGGGCCAACTTGACGAACTCGGCATGAGCCCAGACCAGGGGCGTGGCCGACCCCGTCGGTCGACCCGGCCAGAGATCCTGCTCCGGGATCGGGGACGAGTCCCAGACCTGCTCGGGGATGAGACCGGTCGGTCCGGCCATCTGGGCCATGGAGCGGAGGTACGGAAGGGGGCTTTCTCCGGCTGTCAGAGCCGCATGGCCCCGCTCTCCCGCGAGAAGAGGCCAGAGCCTTCCCCGGCCGTGTCCGTCGAAGGGGCCTCCGTCGGCGTGCTCGCCGTACCCGTCCCCGTTGTACCGGTGCCAGGCGGGACCGGCGGGTGTGTCGCCCCGAAGCAGGACATCGACCGCGCGCAATGACTCCCGGACATGGTTGTCTGAGAGGGCCCGCAAGCCGTACCTGACCAGCTGCAGGAAGTCGGTGCTGACCTGGTCGCAGGCCGCAAGACCCGGGTCATGGCAACGGTTCTTGATAAGGAGCGGCAGCCCCTTTGCCGCGGCATCCTCGAGCACCTCGGCCGGAACGGCGCGAAGGTAATATCCGGCGATTCCGAGCCCCTCCGCAAGCTTCGTTCTTCCCGACCAGGTCCACGACTCGATCCGGGCATTCCAGGTGTCGGCGATCCAATAGGCAATCTCCCTTTCTCCCGGATCGAGAAACTGGGCCCCGTCCACCAGGGCCGCGATCGATACCGCAAGGGTAAAGAGGTTGACGCCGGGATCCTCTTCCCAGCGGTCCTGCCCCGTCACCGGGCCCTCCCGTATGATGAACCGGAGAGCCCGTTCGATCATGGTCCGAAGCCCTTCCGCCAAAAGGGGTCCCCGGCTCTCGAGCGCCGCCGCAAGAAGGACGGGGAAAGCCGCTTCGTCGAGCTGAAGCCCCTGCCAGTAGGGCTTTCCTCCGAGCCACTGGTTCTGGAGCCAGTGGCCGTCCTCCTGTTGGGTGGCCATGAGATAGGAGAGGATCCGGCGAACCGTTTCTTCATCGCCCATGGCCAACAATGCCCCGGCGCTCTCGGCGAGATCCCGGCTCCAGACCAGGTGGTAGCCGCCCCGGCTGTCGGAAGCCTCCCCCCACGGAATGGATAGACTGGCGATGAGGGCTCCCGGGAAGCTCTTGTCTTCGTGCACTCGCAGAACCATGGCCGACGTCCGGTAGGTCCGAATAAGAGTGTCCGGCAATGCGACGGGAAGGCGAAGGGACTCCTGCCAGCCTCTCCACAGGGCCACCTGCTCCTCCCATTGCGGGGCGAACCCTTCCATGAGGGCGGACAGGGCCAGAGTCGAAGCGGCTTCCCGGCTGCCGGCAAAAGCCAGGACGAGCGTCCCCGACGGATAGGCCTCGCCCATGAGGGCGATCTCGCCGGGACCCGCTTCCCCGAACTCCCAGGCCATCCGGCCGTTCCGGTTGAAATCCTGCCAGCCGTCGCTCTCCCCCACCTCTCCGCAGGAGGTCCGGGAAAAGGCCTCCTCTCCGCCTGGACGCATCCCTGCCAGAGAAAGGGCGTAGGGCCCCTGGGAGGCCGTCAGCACCTTCCGTCCATGCCAGGTATCGCACAGGGCGACATTATCCGGAGCCTGCCCTCCCAAACGCGTGGCGAGAAGGGGATAGAGACGGAGCGTCTCCTCCCCGCTCAGGCGGTAATCCACCAGGATCGCGTCCCGCAGGGGTGAGGCGACGATATGGAGCTCGAGACGGAAGCGTTCGTGTTCGTGGACGACTCGTACCGCCGGAATCCCCTCTCCGGCCATGGTCAGCCCGTAGCGTCCATTGGCCCTGACCTCCGACCAGAATCCCCGGTCGTCCGCCACGATAAAACCCAGGTCCCGAATCTGGGGAATGTCGATCCGTGGATGATAGACTTCTGTCAAGATACCGCGCGCCAGCGTAAACCAGATCCGGGAAGGGCCCAGGGATCCTCCCACCATGTCCTTTCGGGCGGGGCTCCAGACAGGCCGTGAATACGACGCCCGCGGGGCTTTCACCGTATCTCCTCCTTGTGCATGAATTGTCCACGTTGCCCCGGCCATTCTCCCACGAGTCGAAGCGGGGGGACAACAGCAGATTCCGGAGGATTTTTGTATCCTCTTGGGCTTCTTTCAAAGATCCTCCTCCTTGTTGGCCCTTCCGACTTTCTGCTATTCTCGGAGGGATGCATCCGACCCCAACCCCAGGAGTGTCCATGCACCTCTTTCTTGTCCGCCACGGGGCCACCGAATGGTCGGTCTCCGGACGCCACACCGGCAGGACCGACCTTCCCCTCACCCCTGAGGGAGAAGCGGGCGCCAGAAATCTTGGCCCGCTCCTCCATGCCCTGAACCCACGCCTTGTCCTGTCGAGTCCCCTCACCCGGGCTCGCCACACCGCCGAACTTGCGGGATTCGGGAAAAGTCTCCGGATCGATCCCGACCTTGCCGAATGGGACTATGGCCGGTACGAAGGCCGGACGACCCTCGATATCTGCCGGGACACTCCCGGATGGGATCTCTTCCGCGACGGGACTCCGGAGGGGGAATCCCTCTCCGATGTGACCCGAAGGGTCCGGCGGGTTCTCTCAAAACTCGAGGAAACCGGACAGGACGCCCTTCTGTTTTCACACGGCCATCTTCTCCGGGTCCTCGTCGCAAACTGGCTCCGGCTTCCATCCGACAGCGCCCGGCATTTTGCCATCGAAACAAGCTCTCTCACCATCCTGGGAAACGAGCATTCCTGGCCCGCCCTTCTCGCCCTGAACAGAAAACCCTTCGAGATTCCGGACACCACGCCCAGCCAAAGGAGTCACGCATGACCCGCCCTGTCCCACCCCGTGTCACAGGACTGCCGGTCTGGAAGGCCCTGGCCGCTCAAAGCCGGGCCATCGAATCCCGCTCTCTCCGGAGCCTGTTTGCAGGGGACCCCGAGCGGGGTCTTCGGATGGCGGCCGAAGGGGCCGGACTCTATCTCGACTACTCTAAGAATCTGGTGACCGATGAGGTTCTTTCCCTTCTGTTCGATCTGGCGCGAGCCTGCAACCTTCCCGAACACATTGACGCCATGTTCCGGGGAGAGCTTATCAACCGGACGGAAAACAGGGCCGTCCTCCATATCGCACTCCGGATGCCCCGGGACCGATCCCTGGTGGTGGACGGAGCGGATGTGGTCCAGGAGGTGCACGCAGTCCTCGACCGAATGGACGCCTTCTCGCGCCGGATCCGGGACGGATCCTGGACCGGCGCCACGGGGAAACCCCTCAAGAACGTTGTCAATATCGGAATCGGGGGATCGGACCTGGGACCGGTCATGGCCTACGAGGCCCTTCGCTCCTGTTCCGACCGGAACCGGAATTTCCGGTTCGTCTCGAACATCGACGGGACCGATTTCGTCGAAGCCACCCGGGACCTCGATCCGGAGGAGACTCTCTTCATCGTCTCCTCGAAAACCTTCACGACGCTCGAGACCATGACAAACGCGCGAACGGCCCGGGACTGGTTGCTCGCGCGCATCAAGTCGAAAGACGCGGTGAGGCACCACTTCGTGGCGGTCTCCACCAACGCAGCGGAGGTCAGGAAATTCGGGATCGACACCGACAACATGTTCGGCTTCTGGGACTGGGTGGGGGGTCGCTATTCCATGGACTCGGCCATCGGACTCTCCACCATGATCGCCATCGGCCCCGAAGCCTTCCGGGAGATGCTGGACGGCTTCCACGCCATGGACGAACACTTCCGGACCACCCCCATCGAGCGGAACCTCCCGGTTCTGATGGGGCTCCTCGTGGTGTGGTACACCAACTTTCTGGGAAGCCAGACCGTGGCCGTCCTCCCTTACGACCACTACCTCAAGCGCTTTCCCGCATACCTCCAGCAGCTGACCATGGAATCAAACGGCAAGCACGTCCATCTCGACGGCTCCCCCGTAGACACGACCACCGGTCCCATCTACTGGGGAGAACCGGGAACCAACGGACAGCATTCCTTCTATCAGCTCATCCACCAGGGCACCCGGCTGATTCCGATCGACTTCATCGGCTTCGCCCGCTCCCGAAATCCCCTGGGAAACCACCACGACATCCTGATGGCCAATCTCTTCGCCCAGGGGGAGGCCCTGGCCTTCGGCAAGACCGCCGATGAGGTCCGGGCATCGGGGGTCCCCGAATTCCAGGTTCCCCACCGCACCTTCGAGGGAAACCGGCCGAGCAGCACCATCCTGGCCGAGTCCCTGACCCCCCGGATCCTCGGTGTCCTTGTGGCCCTCTATGAACACAGCGTCTTCACCCAGGGCGTTGTCTGGGGGATCGACTCTTTCGACCAGTGGGGCGTGGAGCTTGGCAAGGTGATGGCGGTCCGAATCATCGACGAACTGGAGGGAAAGGGATCGGAAGGGGGGGCCCACGACAGCGGAACGGCTGAACTAATGCGGCGCTACCGGACGATGCGGGAAAAAGGGTAGCGAATCAGGATCCCGGGGACCGGTCCTCTCAGGAAGACCGGTCCTTTCCACCATTTCCTGGGGCAGAAGGCGGGCATTCTCCGGAGGTAGGAACCCCCTCCGCGTTTTTGCAGCAGTTCTCGGTCAGATAGGCGATGACCTCCTCGACGGCTCCGATCCGCGACCGGTAGCGCAGGAAGCGACCCTCTGCGATCACCGAAAGAAGGCCGGCCTGGGTCATGGCCTTCAGGTGAAAGGAGAGGTTGGTCGGCGGAATCCTCAGTGTGCGGGAGATTTCCCCGGCCACAAGGCCCTTCGGCTCGTGGGTCACGAGCAGACGAAAGATCTCGAGCCGGACCCCGGATGCCAGGGCTTCGAAGATTCCAAGCATTCTGGGGTCGATCCGCGAGTCGGGACTTGATTTTTTATCTGGCACCGGACCCTCCTTTCATCAAGAGTTGTTCTTTCATCCTACCACCGGTTCTCCTTTGGGGAAACACTCATTCAGGGTTGCGACTCCCGACCTTACGCCGGAACCCTCCGGTTCGCATTCGTCTCTTGAAACCGACCTTCCCCTGACCAGCCCTCATGTCTCCGAAACGAGACGTCCGATCGCCCGGAGATCCGGGAGTGAAGGAAGCCGCCCCTCCTTCGTCTCCGGACGTTCGAGAAAAGCGGCGATCCTTTTCTCGAGAATGCGGAATGTTTGGCGGAAGGCCTCCAGGGTGACCCGGTCGTCTCCCCGGACCGCATCCGGATCGGGAAGGCCCCAGTGAACGCGGGGAGCCTTCGAGAGAAACAGCGGACACGCCTCTCCCGCCGCGCTGTCGCACAGAGTCACCACCAGGTCGAACGGTCCGGGGAGCAAATTCCAGGACTTGCTCGAAAGTCCCTTCACGGGAACGCCCTCCTCGGAGAGGACGGCCAGGGCCCGGGGATGAATGCGCCCCTTCGGCTGGCTTCCGGCGCTCTCCGCATCCCATCCCTCCGGAGCGAGATGATTGAACAGGGCCTCGGCCATGATGGACCGGCAGGAGTTTCCTGTACAAAGAAAAAGAACCTTCATCATTGCCCCCTCTTCTCCCGTCCGAAAAATACCGGGGTCGGGATTGACCGAGACTCCCTATGGTCACCGTTGCAATACTTCTACTATTAAATTAATATTGTATTGATTTAAAATCGAAATCAATCCTTACCACAACCTTATCCCATTTCACGCAGACTTCAAGAAAAATCACATATTTTGCCGGCGCGTTTACAGCGGGGGGGCATTCCGATAACATGACCCTTTGCCCGCCGCCGCAACCAACGAAAAGGACACCATGCTGGCTCTCTCGATCTTCCTGATCACGCTCGTCTTCGTCATCTGGCAACCCCGGGGCCTCGGCATCGGGTGGAGCGCGACAGGAGGGGCTCTTCTGGCCCTGGCCACGGGGGTCATCCACCTCCGGGACATCCCCGTCGTCTGGCACATCGTCTGGGACGCGACCTTCACCTTCGTGGCCCTGATCATCATCTCCCTCCTTCTGGACGAGGCGGGATTCTTCCACTGGTCGGCCCTCCACATCGCCCGGGCCGGAGGGGGCTCGGGACGGCGCCTCTTCCCTCTCATCATCCTTCTGGGAGCCGGAATCTCGGCGGTCTTCGCCAACGACGGGGCGGCCCTGCTTCTCACCCCCATCGTGCTGGCCCTTCTCTTACGCATGGACATCTCCCCCCGGGGAGCACTGGCATTCATCATCGCCACCGGCTTCATCGCCGACACGGCGAGTCTGCCCTTCATGATCTCGAATCTCGTCAACATCATCGTCGCCAAATACTTTCACATTCCCTTCGACCGCTACGCCGCCGTCATGGTCCCTGTGGACCTTGTCTCCATCCTGGCGACCCTCGTTATGCTGTGGCTGCTCTTCGGATCCCATCTGCCCCGCCGATACCACCTGGAAAAGCTCCCTGAACCCAGGAGCGTGATCCAGGACCCGGTCATCTTCCGGGCGGCCTTCCCCGTTCTGGGAGCGATTCTTGTAGCCTACTTCCTTACCGCCCGCCTCCACCTTCCGGCCTTCGTCATCATGTCGGCGGCCGCCCTCTTCCTTCTGGTCCTGGCCGGGCGCTGGCACAGCCGGAGCCAGACCCCTCCCATTTCCGTCAGGAGGGTCCTGAAAGAAGCTCCCTGGCAGATCGTCCTCTTCAGCCTGTCCATGTACCTGGTGGTCTATGGCCTCAAGAACGCCGGCCTCACCGACCATCTGGCCCTCCTGCTGGAGAAAATCGGGCGCTCGGGGGTCGTCGCCTCCTCCCTGGGAATGGGCTTTCTGGCCGCAATCCTCTCCTCCGTCATGAACAACCTTCCCGCGGTCCTCGCAGGAACCCTGTCCATCCAACAGGCTCATGGGCTCTCTGAACACGTCCGTCAGGCCATGATTTACGCCAACGTCATTGGATGCGACCTTGGCCCGAAGCTCACCCCGATCGGAAGCCTCGCAACCCTTCTCTGGCTCCATGTCCTGGCCAGGAAAGGCGAAAAAATCGGATGGGGCGACTACATCCGGACAGGATTCCTCCTCACCCCCCCCATCCTGGCCGTCACCCTTTTGTCCTTGGCCCTTCTGATCTGATTCAGCGGAATCACATCCTTGAACCAATTTATGAAGATTTTCCCTGAAAAAGGAGCAGCCCGACAAACGGGCTTCTCCTTATCCGGATTCCAACGAATTTCTCCGATACCGTCGTCTGTCAGGACATTCCGGATCCCTCCGTCGCCAGATGCAACGGAACAGCCTTGGAGGAGGGCCCACCCCGCGGTCCGGTAGAGGAAGTTCCACTGCCCCGTGATGATCATGAAGCCGCCCCAGGACCGGGCCACCCTGTAGGGGGTGTGGCTGGAGGGAAGGGGATCTCGCAGACCTTGGCCGCCGCCTGGGTCAGTCCGGCCGCCGTGAGCGAGGTCCGGAAGATGATGAGCCCGATGGCCATGAGCCAGGCGTATTCCGGGTATGCACGCCCCGAACTGATGCAAGGTCCAGGGAAATATCGGGGATGATGATTCCCGGGTTCTGGAGCCAGAGGCTCATGACGCCGGGCCGCTCGTTCCGGAGCTTCGTTTCGCAGAGAACAGGGGTCATGTAGTCCATGGCGGCCGCGAAGGCCATCGAGATCCAGGCGTAGATCACCGTCAGGACGTGGACCGGCCGGATGTGCCCGAAGTTCAGATAGGGCATTCCCGAGAGAACGTCGGGGTAAGACAGTTTGAGCGAGGCGGCGAAGCCTAAAAGGTCGTCCCCATCGCCAGCCAGATGACGGAGAAAATGAGAAAAGATTTTCCCACTCACTGGACATTGACGTCTTCCCCTCCGTGAACGAAGGGGATTCTTTCCTGCCAACTCCCCGGACTGAAAACGGGGATGGATCGGCGGGCCTGAAAGGTCAGGCCGCCGACTCGGAGGTTTTCGCCTCCGAACAGGCGCTACGGGCTTGCCCAGCCCCGAGAATATTTTTCGCCGCATTCGCATCGGCGTTTTCCGCATGACCGCAGGCCACCCAGACGAACGCCTCCTGCGTCTTCCGATTTTCAGGAGACACGTGGCCGCAGGCGGAGCAGGTCCGGCTTGTGTTCCGGGGATCGACCCGGACCAGGCGTCCTCCCCGCCTCGAAAGCTTGTACTCCAGGAGGGAGAGGAACAGTCCCCATCCCCGGGACAGGATGGAGCGGTTCAGTCCGGCCTTCTGCCGGACGTTCCGGCCGGGGTTTTCTGCCGTTCCCCGGGCGCTTCCGGTCATGGTCCGGATTGTCAGATCCTCGACATAGACCACGGCTTGGGTTTCGCCGATCGAATTCGAGGCCTTGTGGAGAAAATCCAGACGCATGTCCGAGACCCGTTCGTGGGCTCTCGCCACACCCAACACGCGGACGCCTGCCGGGATTCTCCGACAGGAGGCAGATTCCCGACCATCCGACGGATCGAGGCGATGTTCCGCGCTCTTCTCGACGATGTCCGGACGCCGGTTTTCATGGGGTTCAGGGCTTCGACCATGCGGGTCTCCCGCGAATGGTCGGTCGGAAAGGCAGAGTCAGGCCCTTCTGTCGACAACGGGGTCATTCCCGTCCTTTCCGGGGAATCTTCCATTCCATTTCCCTGTTTCCCCGCTTCCACTGTCCCGGAGCCTCCGGCTCCTCCTCCCACCAGACCGCCTCGCCCGGACGGGCAAGAACGTCGCCGATTTCAGCGGAATCGGCGACCACCGGCGTCGACCCCCGAAGGGAACGGCTTGCGGTTTCTTTCACGAACAGGCTGACAGCCAGACCGATCGTCGCCGCGCCGATCAGAAAATAGGCCGGAATGAGCCGGTCGTGAAACTGGCGCACCAACAGGGAGAGGGCGAGGGGAGTCGTTCCCCCGAAAACGGAGGTGGAAAAATTGTATGTGATTGCGAGGGCGCCATAGCGGACCTCCGTGAAGAAGAGGGAGGGCAGTGTCGAGGTCATCGTTCCTTCGAAAGCCGCGAGATGGGCTCCGAGCATGACGAGACCCGCGAACACGATTGTGTCCTGTCCGTCCTGGACCAGGAGAAAGGCGGGAATCGTCCAGACGATGAGGCTCACGAGAGCTCCCCGGATGATGGGGTTTCGCCCCCAGCGATCGCTGGCGGCGCCGACCAGAAAGACGACCGGTATCATGATGAGCATGACCACGAGGATCAGCAGCAGGCCTTTTGTCTCTCCGTATCCGAGAACGGAAGAGAGGTATGAGGGCATGTAGGATAGAACCATGTAGTCGATGACGTTATAGAAGAAGACCAGCCCGAGTCCGATGGCCATGGGCCGCCAATGGCCGCGCAGAAGCTCTCCGAAGGAGACCCCGGGTTTCCTGTCCCCGGGATCTCTCCCGAGGGATTCGAAGGCGGGGGTCTCTTCGAGCCGGCTCCGGATCCATGCGGAAAACAGTCCGATCGGGGCTGCGATGAAAAAGGGGAGGCGCCACCCCCATTGCAGCATCTTTTCCGGTCCCAGCCAGGCCGTGAGAGCCGTGACCAGGCCCGCCCCGAGGATGAACCCCGTCAGGGTCCCGACTTCCAGGAGGCTCGCCATCCTCCCCCGCCGCCTATCCGGGGAGTATTCCACGACATAGGTCATCGCGCCGGCATACTCTCCCCCCGTGGAGAACCCTTGCGTCAGTCGGGCCAGAAAAAGGAGGAAGGCCGCGGGGAAACCGATGGTCCGGTACCCGGGAATCAGCCCGATCGAAAAGGTGCTGATGGCCATGATCGCCAACGTGGCCACCAGCACCCTCTTTCGACCGATCGCGTCCCCAAGCCGTCCAAAGAAAACAGCGCCGGCAGGCCGTCCGACAAAGGCAACGGCAAAGGTCGCGAAGGAGGCGACCAGTTGCGCGCCGGGATCGACTTGCGGGAAGAAAACCCGGCCGATGGTCACCGCCAGATAGGAATAGATCCCGAAATCGAACCATTCCATCGCGTTTCCGACCGCTGCTCCGAAAGCCGCCTTTCGGACCACGTCCGGACGCACGACAGCTATATCCCGGCCTCTGAGACGTTGCGACATTCCGGTCTCCCATGCGTTTGTCATGTCTCCGGATTTCCGAAAAACAATTCCCCCAGGCTTTTGTTCATGAAGGACCGAACAAAAATCTGGGGGTTTTCTCTCATGCTAGCATCGGCGGATCAAGGCGGCAACCATATAAAATATCATGATTAAATTCAAAACAATAAAATACCTGATGGGGTCCTGAAGGAATTCCCAAAAACGGAAAATCATGAAAAATAGGGCTTGAAATTGCGTAAATATTATTTAAATAACAATATTATCGCTTGACATTTCATGGGCGGGTTGTCATAGTGACTGCTCCCCGCCGTAAACGGCGGAGCTTCCGGGGGCTAATCCCGAGACTCCAGCCAAAGTCTCAAATATTCGGGGAGGCGTTGTGGTCCCGGTCTTTTTCCATCCCGCAGCACGGACAGGAATAGGTCCGGTCGGACAAAGCCATCTTCTGCCGGTGACCGCAGGAGGAGCAGTCTTGGGACGTATAGGCCGGGTCGATCTTCCTGAACTCCCGACCGGCGCTTTCAGCCTTGTACGAGAGCAAGGAGAAGAACTGCGGCCACGCCACATCGCGGATGCTTCGGTTCAGGCATCGGTGGGAGTTCATTTCGTTGACATGGATGTCCTCCACGAAGATCCGTCCGGACGTTGCACGATCTTCGTCGATTCCTTTGTTCCGGAAAATGGTTGTAAAGCCACCGGCGCTCTTCCAGTTGTCGGTTCAGGAGAGTTTCTTTCTAGCGGGTCGGATACAGCCGATACTTGAATGTTTTAAGCACATTGTGATTGTGAGCTTAACAAATTCGAAAATATAGAACACGCCGTATATCCCCTCGCTGAAGGGAGAGGGCTTACGGCCCTTTTCAGTTAAAAAAGCCCCCACGGTCCGGACGGGCCGCGGGGAGGCATGGCCGGCTTTCCGGAAGGAACTTTCCGGGCGTCGGAGCCCTTCCCCCCTTCGGCGACGAAGAGGGATGGAAGAAAAAGGGTTCTCCCCGTCCGGTCCTTTCCGGAGGGGAGGGTCGTCATCTGAAACCATATCGTCTTGTCCGAAAACGTACTTCCATCGGTTTTCATCCTGCAAGGCCCCGGACACAGGCGTCACAACAAGAACCATTCCATATTCTCTTGGACGGCCCGGGGACAGCTCAATGCTGTTTCCTGGAGGGCGAAGGGCCATGGCCGTCAAAACCGCCCACTGCTTCACTCGACCATCCCGGGAGGGTTGCCTAATGACCTGCAATAACGTTGCCGTCTTCCGCCCGGCCTCTTCCCGGAAAGGGGCCTATCAGTTTCGTCCTCCGACAGATCGGGACGGGCGGACGGTGCATGCCCTGATCGGGCGCTGTCCGCCGCTGGATGTCAATTCCCCGTATGCCAACCTGCTCCAGTGTTCCCACTTCAGCGACACGTCTGTTCTGGCGGAAGACGCTGAGGGGCGCCTGGCAGGGTTCGTGTCGGCGTATCGCCTTCCCCGGACGCCGAACACCCTTTTCGTCTGGCAGGTGGCCGTCGACCCGGGCCGGCGACGGCAGGGACTCAGTCTCGCCATGCTGGAGGCGCTTCTCGATCGAACCATTCCAGGCGGAATCCTCTACCTGGAAACAACCATCACCCCTGGCAACATTCCGTCCAGGCGCCTCTTCCGCACGCTTTTCGAAAAACGGCAGGTTCCGTTTTCCACGCGGCTTCTCTTCGGCAGGGAGGCCCATTTCGGGGGAGAGCACGACGAGGAGGTCCTCCATCGCGGAGGGCCGTTCCGGAGCGCCGGACCAGGACATTCAAGACAGGAGGACTCATGACAATCTTCGAAGCCAAGGAATCGACCGTCCGCAGCTATTGCCGCTCTTTTCCCGATGTATTCCGGGACGCGCGCGGCGCCGAGCTGATGACGACGGACGGTGCGCGCTACCTCGACTTTCTGGCCGGAGCGGGCTCGCTGAACTACGGACATAACCACCCCGTCCTCAAGAAAGTCCTGGTCGACTATATCCAGAACGACGGAATCACCCACAGCCTGGATCTCTATACCGCCGTCAAGGCGCGATTCATCGACACCTTCCAGCGGTTGATCCTTGCGCCTCGGGGAATGGGCTCCTTTCGTCTGCAGTTTACGGGGCCGACGGGCGCGAATGCCGTGGAGGCCGCCCTCAAGCTGGCCCGAAAGGTCACCGGGAGGACCAACGTCCTGAGCTTTACCAACGGATTCCACGGGTGCTCCATCGGTGCCCTCTCCGCCACCGGCAACAGCCATCACCGGGGAGGGGCCGGAGTGCCGCTCTCCCATGTCAGCCGCATGCCCTACGCCAATTATTTCGGGGACCAGGTCAACACCATCACCATGATGGACAGGATGCTCTCCGACCCCTCGAGCGGCATCGACAGGCCGGCGGCGGCCATCGTCGAGGTCGTCCAGGGGGAAGGCGGGCTGAACGCCGCCTCCCCCGACTGGATGCGGAAACTGGAATCGCTCTGTCGTCGGCACGGGATGCTCCTGATCGTGGACGACATCCAGGCTGGATGCGGTCGGACAGGGCATTTCTTCAGCTTCGAAGAGATGGGGATCGCGCCCGACATCATCGTCCTGTCCAAGTCGCTGAGCGGGTTCGGCCTTCCCATGGCGCTCGTGCTGATGAAGGAGGAGCTCGACCAATGGAAGCCCGGGGAGCACAACGGAACTTTCCGGGGAAACAATCACGCCTTTGTCACGGCCACTGCCGCCCTCGAGCATTTCTGGAGCGATGACGCCTTCGCCCGGAGCGTCCGGAGCAAAGGGCGTCTTCTGGCCGAACGGCTGAACCGTATCGTCCTCCGGCACGGACCGCACTCTCTCAGGGTGAAGGGGCGGGGCATGATGCTGGGCATCGCCTGTCCGGACGGCGAGACGGCCGATGCCGTCTGCGCGCGCTCTTACGAAAACAGGCTGATTCTCGAGACCTGTGGTTCCAACGCCGAGGTCGTGAAATGTCTCAGTCCGCTGACCGTCACCCGGGAGCAGATCGACCGGGCCATGGACATTCTGGACGACGCGTTCGCCGCCGTCCTTTCCAAACCGCTGTCCAGCCGGTCTTCCTGAACCCTTAGCCCAAAAAGGAGGCCTTCATGATCGTCCGCACCCTTCAAGAAGCCCGCCGCAGCGAACGACGGGTGGTCACCCCCGCCTGGGAGAGCACCCGACTGCTCCTGAAAAGCGACCAGATGGGCTTTTCGTTCCATATCACGACCATCTATGCCGATACGGAGACACACATCCGCTATCGGAATCACCTGGAAGCCGTCTACTGCATCAGCGGCGAAGGAGAGGTGGAGACCCTCTCCGACGGCGTCGTCCACAAAATCGGTCCGGGAACCATCTACATCCTGGACCGTCACGACGACCACCTGTTGCGGGGCCTCACGGAGATGACGCTCGCCTGCGTTTTCAATCCGCCCCTGAGCGGGCGGGAGGTCCACGACGAACACGGGGTCTATCCTCTTGAGGCTGAATCCCTTTCCTGAAGAGCCCGGAGAT
The DNA here is from genome assembly GCA_021806225.1 of Nitrospirota bacterium. Taxonomy (GTDB): domain Bacteria; phylum Nitrospirota; class Leptospirillia; order Leptospirillales; family Leptospirillaceae; genus UBA4572. The sequence goes on from JAJZXW010000012.1 coordinate 27,075, forward strand.
TCCATCAACCATTCAAGCCGGATAGGGCCAGGGACTCGAGGCCCTTCCAAGGAGGAGCCGCATGCAAGGCAGAATCGACGACCGTTATCCCACCCGTCTGGGGGAGGCACCCGTCTGGTTCGAGCGGACGGATCCTGTTCTTTATGGAGACGATCGGGGGCCTTCTCCCCTGTCGGAGGAGCAGGCGCGCGGGTTCGAGGAAAACGGATTTCTTGTTTTGCCGGAAATCTACACTCCGGACGAGGTCGGGGTCTTCCTCGACGAGGCCCGGCGCCTGAAGGAGGAACTGTCCGTCGGGTCGTCGGAAAAGGCGGTCCGCGAACCGGGCGGCGAGGCGGTTCGTTCGGTGTTCGCGATCCACCGGGACAACTCCCTTTTCTCCCGCGTGGCGGCGGACGAACGGGTCGCGGGCATCGCGCGCTTCCTTTTGGGAGGAGACGTCTATATTCACCAGTCCCGCCTCAACTACAAGCCCGGGTTCACCGGCAAGGAGTTTTACTGGCATTCGGACTTCGAGACGTGGCACGCGGAGGACGGGATGCCCGGCATGAGGGCGGTGAGCTGTTCGATCCTGCTGACCGATAATGATGCCTTCAACGGTCCGCTGATGTTGATACCCGGCTCGCACCGCCATTTCATCCACTGTGTGGGGGATACGCCCGGGGACCACTACCGGCAATCCCTCCGAAAACAGGAGTATGGCGTCCCGGACCCGGAAAGCCTGAAGAGGCTGACGGACCGCAATGGCATCGTCGGAGTCACGGCTCCCGCGGGCAGCGCCGTCTTCTTTGACTGCAACATCATGCACGGATCCAACAGCAATATCTCCCCGTATCCGCGAACCAACCTGTTTTATGTCTACAACCATACGGATAACGTGTTGGTCGAAGGGCTTCGCACCCATCCTGCCCGGCCGGAGTTCGTCGCCGAACGCTCGCGGTTCGAGCCCCTGGAAATCCGTTCCGAACGCTTTGCCTGACTCCGGGGGCTGGCTCCTTTCATCCGGTCAGCTTCCACTGCCGGGGTCCCCGCGGATCGATGCGGGGCAGGAATGGGAGGGAAGGGGAGAGGACGGACCATTAAATCGTCCTTCCCCGGCCGGCTTTGTTCCGGATAGGGTCCGAATCCCTGTCGAAAAGGGCCTCCGGGGTCAGGCCCAGCTTGACGATCTGGTCCGGGGCCGAGAGGAAACGACGGATGGCGTGGGGTCTCTCGGCTGACCCGACAGGGGGGGATCCGAAAAGCCCTTGCACTCAGTCCTTTCACCCGGGACGGTCGCCCCCTTCTTTCCCTCGGACCGGTTTTGCCGGAAGCCTACGCTCTCCCTTCGAGCCTCTTCCGGAATCCAGGAGGAGGGTCGGCTTCAGTCCTCGCGTGTTGGGGTCAAAGGGAACCTGAATGACAGCATGTTTTAGGGGATGCGGCACGAAGAGCGGATTGCTCCAGGGGAATGTCCGGGTCTCCCGTGGAGCGTTTGAGGGAGCTAGGAGCTGGGATCGATCTCCCGGGCGATCTGGTGGACGTGTTCCGGTCCCACTTCGAGGAAGGAGGCGATCTCGTCTGGGGAAAGCATCTTCCGCTCGAGGAGGATGCGGACGACAAGGTCTTGATCCTGCCGGATTCCCTGCTGGAGCCATTCCTCCATCCAGGTATCCACGATGTTCTGCGCCATGCCTTCCTCATTCACGATGGGGCCGAGAATCCGTTTCATGTCCTGTGCTCGCACGAGCCCATGAACGCCTCCCGCATAGTCAACCCGAATTCCGATAGAGGATTGGTTTCACACCCCTCGGCCGTATTTTTGAAGATTTTTTGGCTCTTCAACAAAATCGGTGGGAACCATTC
>JAJZXW010000041.1 GCA_021806225.1 Nitrospirota bacterium
TTCGAGAGTCGGGACGAGTCGGAATTTGAACGCTTTAATTCTTTTCATGTCGGGCATGGTAGCAGAAAACCCCGCACTGAAAGCCAAATCCGGGACGGCCATGCCGTCCGAGCACTCCTTCCCCGCCCTAAACGGCGAGCTTTGCCGCGCGATTGGATCAAACCATTTCAAGTGATGGTTGGGAGAATCCATCACCCGGTCTTTCTTCATCCGTCCATGGACGCCCCCCGGTCCCGGAGGCTCACCCACGCATGATCCCCCACGACAACGTGGTCCAGAACCCTGATCCCCAGAAGCCTTCCGCACTCGACAAGCCGGGCGGTGAGACTCCAGTCGTCGGGGGAGGGCTCGGGGTCTCCCGATGGGTGATTGTGTACGAAGATCACCGCCGCAGCCGATTCCCGGATTGCGGGGGAAAAGGCCTCCCGGGGATGGACCGGGGTCATGGACAGCGTTCCCTCCGAGATCCGTTCGCTTTTCCTGAGACGGTGCTTCTGGTCAAGCAGAAGGACCCAGAAGGATTCCTTCCGCTCCTCCCGAAGACGGGGTCCCAGAATCCGGTAGACGCTCTCCCCCGAACGGATCGCCTCCTCCGGAACCAGCGAGCGTTCGGCCAGGCGCCGTCCCAGCTCGAGAGCCGCCAGAACCTGCGCTCCCTTCGCCAGCCCCACCCCTTTCACCTTCGAGAGATCCGCGATGAGCTGGCGGGAGAGCCCCGGGATTCCGTCGAAGGTGGTCAGAAGGCGCTTGGCCAGGGCCAGGGCCGATTCATTTCTGTTCCCTGTGCGGAGAAGAATGGCCAGGAGTTCGGAGTCCGCAAGGCTCCGGGGTCCCGAGGCCGCAAGTCTCTCCCTGGGACGTTCGTATTCCGGCCATTCCGATACTCGGTTTGATCCATCAGCCATATTCTATTTCCTTTCAAACTGAGAAGAGACAAGCCACTGGTCCGGCCGTCCAAGATAAACTCTTTTCAAAAGAAAGGGAATATGGATCGATCAAGGAGGACTAAATTAATAAGATCATTTTTTTTGATGACGACTTGCGAAATAATCGATCCAGGGGCGGAGGATGAGGACAAGGAGGACAGATCCCACCACGTCGGAGCTCCAGTGCCAGCCCAGGGCCACCACCCCCGCCATGATCATGAGGGCCCAGGCCAGAACCGCAAAACGGAGCCGGGGATAGTATCGGTCGACGAAGAAAAGGATCAGCAGGACGCGGAAGCTGTGGCCAGACGGAAAAGAGGAAACCACATGAAAGTGGGCCGGAAAGAAGATTTCCCAGCCATTCAGGGGGTCGTGCTGAAACTCCTCTGTCGGGGCATACCGCGGCAGGTTCATCTTGAGGAGATGCTCGAACAGAGTCCCGAGAAAGAGCGCGGCGAAAAAAAAGAGGAGAACCGGACGCTCCTCTCCCCGTCGCCGCCAAAGGAAGCCTCCGGCGACCAGGAGAAGCGGCACCTCGACCTCCACATTGCCGGACCGGCAGACAATCGACCAAAAATAGTAAAAAGGAGCGGGAAGGCCCGACAGGGCCTCCGAAATCGCCCTGTCGGGCAGGACGGTGCGATGAGACAGCAGAAGGAGTATCATCCCCAAGAACAGGAAAAGGAAAGGCAGGGAGGAGAAAATGGCCCGACGCAAGCGAAGAGAGCCGATGGCGACGGAACCGTTCACTCGAGGGTCAGCCATAGAGGGATGGGCCGGTGGCGATCATCTCCGAAGCCCGCTTTTCCCAGAAGAATGACAAGGTCGAAGGCGCGGAAAAAGACCCCGTTCCGGAACTTGAGCGGAGGTCCCTCTCCGGGATCGCAGTCCCGGGGGGCGGTCAGCGTCCAGCAAATCCGGCACATGAGCGGTCTGTCTTCATAGATTTCGCAGAGGCGGTCCGCCCCCAGGAAAGGGCAGAAAAATCCCTTTTTTTCGTAGGCTTCGCAGGTCGCCAACATGTCCGGCAGTGTGGCGAGGGGCCGGGAGGGATCCGCCGACCCTTTCAACCCCAGAAGGGTTTCGGTCCGGGAGAGTAGTCCCGCGCTCCAGCGATCCTTTCGGGAACCCTCCGGCTCCCGCTCCACCCGAGCCCGCAAGATCTCCCCCTCTCCGCGGGTGACTGCCACCATCATCCGGCAGCAGGCGGCGCATCCCGCCGAGCAGGACATATGGCTGGAGACACTCTCCCCCACCCGGTCAACGATCCGGTAGATTTCCCGGAGAAGGAGGAGGGCCTCCCCCTGGGAGAGGCTCCCGCCGGCCTCTCCGATCCTGTCTCCGATCCGTCCCAGTTCCGCCAGTGATGCAAGATAGAGGGACGGAGAGACGGTGAAGGTCTCCCCCCGCACATTACTGAAAGTCAGATCCCGAACGAGCGGGTCGTCAGCCATCTCCGTTCTCCTCCTTCCTGTTGCCGGATGCCCCACCGGAAAGATCCGGCGGCTTGGAGGGAGGAAAGATGCGCTCCCGCTGTTTTTCCAGGGAAATTGCCCGGACGCGGCCGTTTCTTTGCGCCAGATACAGGGTCGTCTCCATGACCGGCGGGGATCCCGGGGCCGGAGGTCCGTCGAGAGAAAGGCTTTCGAGGGTATGTCCGGATCCGAGATCGGCCAGGAGAAGCCGGTCTCGAAGGGGCAGGATGTACAGGAGCCCGGCGACAGTTCCCGAACCGACAGGAGCGGCGGGGAGAAGGGTCGACCAGAAAAGATGGCCGGACGGAATGTCGGCCGCGATCGCCCGTCCGAGGAGTTCAGAGGCGGCAACAACCGTCGACCCGGCCACGACGGCCCCAGCCGCCCCCTCGAAGACCCGCGCAAAGGGCGGGAGGCCTGGGGGAACGATCTTCTCCGGGGCCACGGGCTCCCCCTTTTTCGCAAAGGAGATCTCGTGGAAGATGTGTCCGGTTACGGCGGAGGCGATGGCAATTCGCTCGTGGGGGACCCCCTTTCGAACTGAGAGGAGAAGGGTCACAAGGCGCCTGGTTCCGAAGGAGGGGGTCGGCGTGAAGAGAACGAGACGTTCGGTCGGCGGGGTGGTGAGCGCCCAGACGGTCCGCTTCCTCTCGGGCCAGAGGGCGACGAGCTTCGTGGGACCTTCGAGGGAGAGCCAGACCCAGTGATGCACATAGAGGGGAGCGGACCAGCCGGCAGACGAGAAGAGAGGCATTTCCAAAATCTTCCGCTCTTTTTCAACGGAGTATCCGGCAAGACGGGCGTTGCCGGTTGCGACCCAGAGCGTTCCATCGGCGAGGACCGGGCTCCCGAGAACCGGACCCGGGACCTCGGCTGACCAGAGGATTTTTCCGGAAAGAAGAGAAAGGGCGTAGAGGTGTCCGGGACCGGCACCCCGCCGGATGGTCCGGGTCTGGGCGTAGCCCATCATGTGGGGCGCGGTCACATAGGGCGATCCGCTTGCCACATAAAAGGCATTGTTGTCGGCGACGCCGGAGGCGCGAACCGATTCAGGAAGACGCACATGCCAGAGGGTCCGTCCATTGACGGCGTCAAGGCAGAGAACCTGTCCCCGGGTCGAGGTGAGCAGAAGACGCCCTCCGGCCAAAACCGGCTGATGGGAAAAACGGTAATCCAGGGCCGCAAGGGCCGTCGGCGCGAAGTTCCGTTCCCATTCCTCTGGAGGGGAGGCTCCCTTCGGAGGGACGGGAAATCGTGGCTCCCCCTCTCCGGCGATCGGGGCGCCGGTTTCTCCGGAAGAGACACGAAGGGTCTTTCGTGAGCGGGTTGCGGCGAAAAAGGGGTTCCGGGTCTCCCCTCCCCCCTCCTGCCCCCATTGTCGGGGCCCCCAATCCGGTCGAACCGGTTTTCCGGATGGAGGCTTGCCGGAGCCGGCCGACCCGGAGACGATCGACCGGAGGCTGGAGCCGCTCGGAAAGCCCATGGCCCCCCCACCAGAGTCGTCGGAGCGGGCGAAGCGAGGAAAGGGGAGAGTCGCCAGAAGGACTGCCACCAGGGCCGTCGCGAGTGGTCCGCACCGCGGAAGCATTCCCGATTCCTCCGTCATCTGAATCCTTTCTCCTGTGCCGGTTCGTGAAGGTCCCATTTGCTCTTTTCGGCAGATTTTACCGAAAAATCCAGAAGATCACGAGAGGCTCCTCCACCTGACATTCGATCCGGAAGAAAAGGGGTCACTTCGTCGCACCGGACATGGCCCGGGCCGATTTGGCGAGAACCCGCGAGAGGGTTTGGTCGAGATAGGCGACAGCCTGTCTCTTGAGATGGGGAGGACGGATTCCTCCTTTTTCCCGTGAGCTCGTTTCGACGCCTTCCCACAGGATCCGCCCGCTCCGGGCCCGGACCAGAAAGAGGTGAAGCGAAGCCTGGGCCGACAAGGAAGCCCCAGCCGCCATGTCCAGCGTGGAGATGAAGCCGAACACGACCCGGGGATGGTCGAACTCGAACTGGTAGTCCAGGATGGAGCCGCACAGGACCACGCCCCGGACGCTTCCTGTCACCGAAACCTCAGGATGTCCACGCCTCCCCCCGATCCGGCAGCGGACTTTCGGATCGTAGGACACATGCATCCCGTAGGCTCTGAACTGGGTGACGAGGGCCGTCGACACATGGTTCGGAATGTTCTGGGGAGTGTAGAGGGTTCCGGTTCCCTCCCCCCATCCGACGGTATCCACCATTCCGGTGGAGCCATACTCGAAGAAGCGGAACCGATGGTCCGCGAGAGGGGCCACGACGAAGGACCTCTGCATCGTGGAGCCGCCGGGGAAAGGGCCCTGCGGAGCGTAGGCCGAGAGATCCACGCGGTTGTGGGCGCAGCCGGACACGCCCAGGAAGAAGAGCGGGACCGCCGACACGACAAGTCGAAGGATCGGGACAAGGGACATGGCATGACCTCCCTGAAAGGATGGGCAGGAGGGATGGATCTTCTTTCCAGACTAACCCGCTGCCGGGCCCCGGTTCAAGTCACGAAACACGTCAGATGCCGGAGGGGATTCATTCAATTGATCCCCTCTCCCGATTTCGATAGAATGCCTTCGGGATCTTTCGACACTCACACCCGAATCCATGGGGAGCACACCGCCGTTGTTCCGACGCCAAGCCTCTCGTCTTCCCCGAAGCCTTCAGGCCTTTATCGGATTCTTCGGCCTCGCTCTCGTCCTCTCCGGTTGCGGGGGAGGACCCACTGTCGCGACATCTACCGGCCGGATCCTCTATGTGGCCACCACCAGCGGGATCTACGGGTTTTCCATCATGAGCACCGGAACGCTCGATCCCTTGTCGACCCAGCCGCTGGTCACCAATTCCGGGATTCTCCAGATCGCCGCCACCCCGGGGATCCCGTCCGGACAGACCGGCCCGCTTCTTCTGGCCGCGACAGGATCCGCCTCCGTCCCGGCCTGGACCATCGGGAGCGGGGGAAGCCTGACAGCCGTCTCGGCTTTCGAATCGTGTACCAGCAGTGTCACGGGACTCACCGTCACCTCGGACAGCCAGTACCTGATCCTGACAGACGGAACGGCCTCCTCCTCCTCCAGCAACATCGGGCTGATTCCCTTTTCCAAGACCACTTCTTGCACAACGGGTTCCACATCCTCTTCCGCCTATCCTCTTGAACCGGCCATCGACTGCGCGGTTTCAGGCTCCTCGCCCTGTATCCTGTTTTTGACCGCTTCGAGCACCTCGACTACGTCAACCCTGTCCTTGACCACGCCCCAGGAAATCCCTGTCTCGCCATCACAAACGGCTCCATTCCTTCCACCCTTGACGACCTCTTTTGCCTGCACCCAGCAGGCATGCCCCTTGGGCGTCGCCTTCGATCCCACCACCGTCTTTTTCTATGCCTCCTTTACCGGAACCAACCCTCCCACGCTCCAGTCGATCGCCCCGAACACCAAGGTCGCGACGGCCCAGGTCACCTTTCCACCCACGGCCCCTGTCAACTACCCCTGCGTCGACACGATCGGCGGGGTGGTCTACACCCCCTCGGCCAACGGCTTTCTGTACGCCACCCAAACGAACGCTTCGGGGGGGCTGACCGGTGCCACGACCGTCGTGACTCCAAGTTCGCTTCCCGCCCCCCTCGCCATGCTCTCCTGCGCTGTCGTCGCGAACCCCTGACACTACTCCGATCCCGACAACATCCCCCTGACCTCCTCCCATGGCCGGCATAGCGTCGCCACGACCTCGTTCCACCATCTCCGGAAGGCCTTTCGGGCCCGTGGCTCGACTGTCCGTTCCACCATCCGGACGATCTTCTCCCGGTGGTCGTCGTTCATCAGAAGAGAACGGTCCGCCGCCGACCAGGGACCGGCCCGCTGCTCCTCGAGAAAGCCAGCGAGCCGGTCCCACCGGAGAAGCCGTCTTCGTTCGCTCCGGCTAAAAGGAAGGCTTCTGGCCATCGCCCCCGCCTCCGTCCCGATTCCACGCCCGATTCCACGATAGAAGACCCACAACCGGAAGAGAGGATCCAGCCGCGAATGGCGCTCAGCCAGGGCCAGGAGGAACGGAACGTTCGCGCAGGCCTTTTCTGACAGGGGAGTTGCGAACCCGCCCGCCTGCGACAGGACCTCTCCCAGAAAAGGCATCGGGACAATCCCCGGAAGCCGCCGAAGCCACCGTCCGCCAAAGAAGATCAGGAGCTCCTGGCGGCGGCGCTCCCCCGCCACCCCCGCAAGGAGTCCGCAGGACCGTCCTGCAAGATCCAGAGTCTCCGGCTCGACAACAAATCCCAGCGTTGCGGCAAATCGGACCAGACGCAGGACGCGGATCGGATCCTCCGAAAAAGGGTCCCGGATCCGGCAGGGACGTCGCAGTCGACCGGCCGAGAGGTCGCCCAAGCCTCCGAAAGGATCAACAAGGAAGGCCCCCGGCCCCCCCCTTCCGCTCAGACGCATCGCCATGGCATTGACCGAGAAATCCCGACGGGCGAGCTCCTCTTCGAGGGAGCCGGCAATAACCGTGATCTGGACGGTCGTTCCCCTTTTTCCGATTTTCGACTCCAGGACGAAGGCCGGAATCACCCTCCCCACCCAGACGCCCTCCGGAAAACGAGAGGCGACTTGCTCGCGCGAGGCCCGGACCACGAGGTCCACGTCACGGAACGGGCGCCCGAGCAGAAGATCCCGCAGGGCTCCTCCGACCACCCAGACCGGAAGTTCCTCCTTCCGGAGGCGGGACAGGACCGGCCCGATCCGTAGGGACAGCCGTCTCGAGACCCCTTCGGGGAATCCCGCGTTCCCCCCCTTGAGGGGCGATCCGGCAGGGCTCACCGGTCCTCCTCCACGAAAAAGATTCTCATTGTCTCCTGGTCATCTCTGGCGGCTTAGCCGGCGTTATTTCCGTCGCCCTTCGATGCCTTCCCAAGAACAAACCATTAACATATTTAAATTTTTTATTGAAATAAAATCTTGAATGGTTTTTGGCATAAAAGATGCTTCCACGGTCCGGCTGTTTCAAAGACCCGGCTCCTGCCTTATGTCGGAAAACACATCAAGGAGTTTCCCGTTGACCCGTTTTGTCTATTCCCGATCGTCGATCCTTCTCCTCCTTTCGGCGGCTCTCGTCCTCAGGTTGCTCAGTCCCACCCCGGCCCGGGCCGACGATCCCGTCTCGATCACCCCCTCGGCCGGAATCGAGAACGGAGGGCTGGCCTTCGGGGCCAACCTTCGCTACTCCTTCCTTCCCAACCTGGGAGCCGAGATCGACGGGGGATACGGAGAATCCCTCTGCCAGAACTGCCAGCTCTCGGAAACCACCCTCACCGCCAACCTGGTCTACGAGATCCATCCCGTCCCCCTCCTCTCCTTCTTCATCGTGGCCGGTGGAGGCGTGGGGCTGCTTGCCCTTTCCTCACCTGACAGCGGGAGGACCGTTCTGGATCTCTTCGACGCGGGTCTCGGTACAAGTCTCCGTCTGACAAAAAACATCGGCCTGACCCTCGAGGACCGGTGGTTTTTCCCGCTCTCGGGTCAACTTCCGGGTGTTACAGGAGGAAACCTCACTGCAGACCGGATTTTCCTGGGGGTCTCCACCTCCTTCTGATTCTCCTATTTCACCCTTTATCCACGAGCGCCATAATGCCCAAAATCCCGTCGCCCGGACGCCTCCGGCGTCCTCCTGTTGTCCGCCTGCTCCTGACCGGCTCCCTTCTGCTTTTCCTCGGAGGTTGCAAGGGAACAACCCTCACCTTCCCCCAGACACCGGAAGGACTGAACGGCCCTTCCCTCCTCACCGCCTCCGGAACGGCCTTCGACGGTCCCATCAACGGGGGAACGGTAGCGGTCGGGCAGTACCAGTCAGACGGCTCGCTCCTGCCTCTTGGAACGGTCAGCACCGACCGAAACGGCAACTTTTCAATCAGCAGCCTGTTCGATCCTTCGGGCGGTCCGATCAGCTTCACCCTGACCGGAGGGTCGACCATCGACATCGCAAGCGGAGCCACCGTTACCTTCACCACGGGAGAATCGATCACCACCCTCCTTCCGGCGGGGGACCTTGCCCGGGCCACGGTCGTCCTGACCCCCTTCTCCGCGCTCGAGGCAACCGAGGCCCAGACCCTCATTTCGCAGGGGAGCGCTCCGGAGACGGCCCTGACCAAAGCCCGGAGCGACTGGAACCAGTTCCTGGGATTCGACCCGGCCGAGATCCCTCCCGCCAACCTTCTGTCGGGTCCAGCCAGCGCCAACGCCTCCGGAATATACGGACTTCTCCTGGCGGGTCTTTCCCAGCTGACAGAGCACATCGGCTCCACCCGAAGCCTCGCTCCGGGAACCGCCAATCCCATGGGACTTCTTACCCTGCTCAAAGAAGACGAAGCCGACGGCATCTTCAACGGGCTCACCCCTGGCAACCCCACCCCTCTCACCTATTACGGCTACACCCTCTCCGCCGAAACACTCCGCCAGGACCTCACTGCCGAGGCGCTGATCTTCCTGTGGAGCGGACAGAACCAGTCGGGGCTGACTCCGGCACTGACCGACGGCATTCTTAACGGAATTGCACTGAACACCGGCCCGCTCTTCCCGCCCTCCCCCTCCCCATCCCTTCCAGACCCCGGCACCCCCCAGGTCTCGATCACGAATCCCGTCTCGGGACTCTACTACAATGGAACGATCGGGATCTCCGCCTCGGCCACAGACAGCCTGGGCATCGCCCAGATGGTCATGACGGGCCAGAACGTGGACCTTCCCGGAGGCTCCGTCTCGGGAAATCCCATCATCACCTCCCTCGACACAACGAAGAGTCCGTCGGGACCCGCGAGCCTGTCCGCCACCGCCACCGATTACGCCGGGAACACCCGGACCGCAAGCGTCGCCTTCACGATCGACAACACTCCGCCGGTCCTCTCCAACCTCTCCCCTCCGAACGGATCGATCGATGCTCCCGGCTGCACCGGCACCACCCTTCTGGTCACGGTCAGCGGAACCCTGACCGATACCTTGTCGGGGCCAGAAGGTGTAAAAGCAACAGAAACATCTCCAGCATCTCTAAATATCGGAGTATCATACAGTTCCATCAACAGCACCACCGGGAGCTTCAGCTTCAATTTCAGCGTCCCGCCCAACGGCTGCACCGCCAACCCTGTTGCCATCACTATCTATGGATACGACAATCTTAGAAATACAACGACCCTAAATTACACACTTTCCGTCACCAACTGAGATCGGACCGGTTGAGCGACAAAAAAGGGCCGGCCGGAACGTTCTCCAGCCGGCCCTTTCCATTTGGTCGGGACATCTTGCTTGAGGCCTTTTCACCCCGCCTTGCGACCAGCCTCCCGCGCCGGTTGTTCCTCATCCCCGGGACACAGGTCCACCTCGGTGGTCGCCCGTTCGAAAAAGACCTTGAGGAAGAGGCCGAAGGTGGAGAAAAGGCGGTAGCGGATGATCGGAAGTTTGTTGATGTAGACCAGATTCCACAAAAACCACCCCAGGATCCCCGTCAGGGTGAACTGCTTGGCCGACAGCAGGGCATAGTTGTCCCCGATCGAAACGAAGCCTCCCACATGACGATGGGCGAAGGTGATCTCGGGTTTCTTGAGGAGACGGGCCGCGATGTTGTGGGCCACCACCCGGGCCTGCCGGACGGCGGTCTGGGCCGTGGGAGGATAGGGCCTCTGCTCGAAAGGATCGGTGGCGTGGGCGTTGTCTCCCAGAACCCAGACATGGTCCATCGTCCTGGCCTCAAGCGTCGAACGAACGATGATACGGCCCGAAGGATCCTTGTCGAGCGGGAGCTCCCGGACCAGGGGGTTGGTCTTCACGCCGGCCGACCAAACGAGCGTGGAGGCAAGAAAACCCGGACCCGACGTGAGCCGGACCGTCGTCCCGTCCCACGACTCGAGACGGGTCCCGAGCATCATTTCGATCCCGATCGACTCGAGGCGACGGATGGCTTCCTGGGAGAGCTTCTCGGGAAGCGACGGCAAGATGCGGCCGGTCGCCTCGACAAGGACCACGCGGATCTCGTCTGCGGTGATCCTGCGTCCAAAGTCCCGCAACAGCTCCCGGTGGGCGTACTCGTAAATCTCGCCGGCCAGTTCGACGCCGGTCGGACCGGCCCCCACCACCACAAAGGTCAGAAGACCGCGCTTGACCTCGGTGTTCTCTTCCCAGTAGGCCCGTTCGAACTGCCGGATGATGTGGTTGTTGACACGGGCGGCGTCCTCGAGATTCTTGAGGGTGAAGGCCCGCCGCTCGAGGTCCTGATTCCCGAAGAAGTTGGTCTCCGAGCCCAGGGCAATCACCAGTTCGTCATAGGGGAGGGAGCGATGGGTGGTAAGCACCTGGCGGTTTTCCAGGTCGATCCCTTCAATCTTTCCGACATGGGCGTGGACCCTGGTCTTCCGGAAGATCTTGCGGATTGAATGGGCCACGTAACGGGGCTCGAGCGCCCCTGTCGCCACGCTGTGCAGCATGGGAGTGAAGAGAAAGTAATTCCGGCGATCCACGACCGTCACCCAGACGTCGGGGCGATGCTTTCCAAGGAATCTGGACAGATACACCGCGGTGTAAAGCCCGCCGAACCCGGCTCCCAGAATCAGGACCCGATAAGGCTTTTCCGTTTCAACTGCTTCCCCAGCCATAGCCTTTTCCCCCTCCCCCGACACTCCCGCGGTCACCAAGAAATCCGTATTTGTTGATTCTACCCGGAAGATTCCTCCGGAGCAAAAATCCATTACGAAAATATGACGGGACAAAAGGAAAAGCGATTTTAGCCATGGTTTGTCATCTCCTCCCGATCCCTCTTCCCGTTTTCGCCGAGGACAAGCCCTGGCGCCCTGGCACTCCGATTGCGCGTGAGAGGTGGCCATGATAAAATTATTTTTCCGAGGAGGGAACTTCATGTCCCAGGGACACCCGCAGTACCCCATGGTCAACCACATGGGCCAGATCCTCATGGCCGGTTTCGCCTTTCTCTTTGTGGGAGGACTTCTGACGATTTTCGCGCAATGGGTTTACAACCGGTTCATTCGCAGGACCCCGCCTCCCGAGTACACCGAAAAACCGAAATTCCTCGACCGGGATTGATCGTCCTGCCTTTTTTGCGGATGCCTTTCCTCTTTCGTCATCACCGTGGAGCCCAAGATGTCTGATTCTCCCAGAGCGGCAGATTCTCTGCCACTCGTGGCCATTCTCGGCCGTCCCAACGTCGGAAAATCGACCCTTTTCAACCGCCTCCTGGGAGAAAACCGGGCGATCGTGGAGGACCAGCCCGGCGTCACCCGGGACCGTCACTACGCCACCGTCACCCGGGGCCCCTGGAGCTACCGGCTCGTCGACACGGGGGGGATTCTTTTCGGCGACGACCATCCCCTGGGGGAGGCCATCCGGAAACAGGCACTCTTCGCCCTCGAGGAAGCCGATGCCCTGATCTATGTATTCGACGCCCGCGAGGGCTTCAATCCGATGGACAGGGACGTGGTGGACCGGATCCGTGCCTCGGGAAAGCCGGCCGTCTTCGCCGTCAACAAAAGCGACTCCCCGACCCGCGAGTCGATTCTTCTGGCCGACTTTTACAAATACGGCGTCGAACCACTTCGGCCGATCTCCGCCCTGCATGGGCTGGGAATGGAAGAGCTTCTCCTCCCCCTCTCCTCCATTCTTCCACGGTCCACGGATGTGGAGACCGATCCGGATCGACTGGTCCTCACGGATGAATCGGAGGAGGAAATCCGCGAAAGGATCCGGAGACGACTCGAGGAACCCGCCAGGATCGCCGTGATCGGCCGTCCCAACGTGGGAAAATCGACCCTGATCAACCACCTTCTGGGCGAAGAGCGTCTGGTCACAAGTCCCATCCCCGGAACGACCCGCGATGCCATTGACACCTTGGTCACATGGCGAAACAAGCCATACCGCTTCGTGGACACCGCCGGAATCCGGAAACGGGGCAAGCTCGCCGAGGCCTCCGAACTCTACGGGATCATCCGCACCGAAAGAGCCCTGCTGAACGCCGAAATCGCAGTCGTCCTCGTCTCGACCCCGGACGGTCTGACCGACGGCGATCTCCGGATCATCCGCCAGGTCATCGACACCCGGAGGGGTCTCGTCATCGCCTTCAACAAGTGGGATGCGGTGGCCAAGGGAGAGACCCCTGACCTTTCCCTCCTCTCCGAACGATACCCTTTCCTCTCCTTTGCTCCTGTTGTGAACATTTCAGGCCTGACAGGCCGGAACATCTCCCAGATCTTTCGTCACATCGAGACGGTCCGCTCCTGGTACTACCGTCGCGTCGGCACCAGCGACCTCAACCGGGCCATTCTGCCCGTCATGGCCCACACGCCCCCTCCACGCCTCAAGACGGGTCCCGTCAGGGTTTACTACGCCACCCAGGTCCAGATCGCCCCGACCGTCATCCACCTCTTCTCGAACCGGCCGGATGGACTTTCTCCGACCTATCTCCAGTTCCTGACCCGGAAGATCCGCGAAAAATTCGCCTTCACCGGAGTACCGCTCCTTCTGAAACCTCGTGGAAAAAAGGAAGACTAACCAATGCATGCGCGGTCATGATCACACCCGGACTACTTTCCGGAACCGGGATGGGGTGAAATTTGAGGTTCTGAAGATAAAAAAAGCGCGTCCGGACCCCCTTCGTTCCAGTCCGGACCGCGCTCTCGATGTTGCCTGCAACGGTATCTGCTATTTCATCCCGAGACTTTTTTCCACCTCAAGGATCTTGAGGGTCGTCTTGATCACCGTATCGGGATTGAGGGAAATTGAGTCGATCCCCATGCGGACCAGGGCTTCTGCAATTTCCGGGAAGTCGCTTGGGGCCTGTCCGCAGATGCCGGAGTAAGCCTTGTTCCGTTTGGCGCCCTCGACGGCCATGCGGATGAGAGACTGAACCCCCTCGTCCCGCTCGTCGAAGGACTCTGCCAGAATCTCAGAATCCCGGTCCACACCCAGGGTCAGCTGGGTCAGGTCGTTCGAACCGATGGAGAAGCCATCGAAATATTTGGCGAATTCATCGATCAGGATGACATTGTTGGGAATTTCGCACATCACGAAGACCTCGAGGCCGTTCACCCCGCGCTTCAGGCCATTTTTTTCCAGAACCTCGATGACTCCCCGGGCCTCCTTCAGAGTTCGGCAAAAGGGGATCATGATTCGGACATTGGTCAGCCCCATCACGTCACGCACCCGACGGATCGCCTGGCACTCCAGGGCAAATCCTTCTTCATAGCGGGGGCTGATGTAACGGGAGGCTCCCCGGAAGCCCAGCATGGGGTTCTCCTCGTGGGGCTCGAAGGCCGCGCCTCCAATCAGGCTCGCGTATTCGTTGCTCTTGAAATCGCTCATGCGAACCGTCACGGCCTTGGGATAGAAACCGGCAGCGATCGTTCCGATCCCGAAGGCCAGCTTTTCTACGAAGTAGTCCTTCATATCCCGGTATCCGGCCGTCATCGACTCGATCTCGGCCATGACCTTGGGGTCGGTCACCTTCTCCGGATGGACCAGGGCCATCGGATGGATCTTGATGAAACCGTTGATGATGAATTCCATGCGGGCCAGACCGACCCCGTCGTTGGGAATGAAGGAAAGCCCGAAGGCCTGGTCGGGGTCTCCGAGGTTCATCATGACCTTGGTCTTCGGACGGGCGAAGGCATCGAGCTGCGTCCGGTCCACATGGAACTTCAGAAGCCCCTCGTAAACCATGCCGGTGTCTCCCTGGGCGCAGGAGACGGTCGCCTCCTGCCCGGATGAGAGAGCGTCGATAGCACCCTCGGCTCCGACCACCGCCGGGATACCGAGTTCCCGGCTCACGATGGCGGCGTGGCATGTTCTCCCCCCCCGGCTCGTGATGATCGCCGCCGCCGTCTTCATGACGGGTTCCCAGTCGGGAGTCGTGGTTTCGGCGACCAGGATTTCCCCCGGCTTGAAGTCACGGATATGGCGAAGATCCCTGATAACATGGACCTTCCCTGATGCAATCCGCTGTCCGACCGCCTTTCCACGAAGCAGGACCCGGCTCTTTTCGTCGAGGGTGTAGGCCTCGAGAAACTCGGCCTTGTTCTTCTGGGATTCCACGGTCTCCGGCCGGGCCTGGACCAGGAAGAGCTCTCCAGATACGCCATCCTTAGCCCATTCCATGTCCATGGGACGATCCACTCCCGCCTTCCGGGTGTAGTGTTCCTCGACCTTGATCGCGTAATCGGTCAGGGTCAGAATTTCATCGTCGGAGAGGCAGAAGGTCTGTGCCTCCTCCGCAGTGACCCGCTCGTTCGCCACGGTCACCTTGGCGTTCCCGCTGGCATAGACCATCCGGAACTGCTTCTTGCCTAGGTTCTTCCGGATGATCGCACGATGGCCGGTCTTGAAAGTGGACTTGAAGACGTAAAACTCGTCGGGATCGACATTCCCCTGGACGACATTCTCACCCAATCCGTAGGCTCCGGTGATGAAGACCACGTCCCGGAAGCCTGTTTCGGTATCCAGGGTGAAGAGGACCCCCGAGGATCCCTTGTCGGAACGGACCATCTTCATCACACAGATGGAAAGGGCGATGGAGAAGTGGTCGAAGCCGTGATCGACGCGGTAGGAAATCGCCCGATCCGTATAGAGGGAGGCAAAGCACTTGAGGCAGGCCTCCCGGAGCTGCTGGAGGCCCCGGATGTTGAGATAGGTATCCTGCTGGCCCGCGAAGGAGGCCGTGGGAAGGTCCTCGGCCGTGGCCGAGCTTCTGACCGCCACGTCCGGGGAGTCTCCGTATTCCTTCGCCAATAGCCTGTAGGCCTCCTCGATCTCGGCCCACATGTCTGCCGGAATGCTGACTCCCAGGATCAGGTCCCTCGCCATCTTTCCCCGGCGTTCAAGGTCGGCGATGTTGTGGCGGTCGAGACCGTTGAGGGTCTCCTTGAGGGTTTCCATGATCCCGCCCTTTTTAAGAAGATCCCAGTAGGCATCGGCCGTGATCGCAAACCCGTTGGGAACCTTGACTCCCTGCGGGACGAGCTCCTGGTACATTTCGCCCAGAGAGGCATTCTTTCCGCCCACAAGGGGAATATCGGAAAGTTTGATCTCATTGAAGAACCGGATATAGCGCATCTCGTCCCTTTCTGGTTGTCCGTCCGATGCCGCCTCTCTGGGCCCCCCGCTGGGGACTTCCGGAAAGAGCGGCCCGGTCCCTGTGATTGCTCGATGAAAAACAGACGGGTCCCCCTACCCTCGCATGTCGCCTTGGATTTTCCATCTTACCAAATCCGGCCCAAGGTTCAAAGAAGTCCGCCGACCCTCATCTGCAGAGGGGACCTTTTTTTCAGGGGTTGGAAAACGGTTCGTAGGATCTGGGAGCCGCGTAGTTCTCGTAGAGGGCCCACAGGATCATGATCAGGATGATCAGTCCCCAGGACAGGATGAACCAGCGATAGAACCGGCTTCTGGACGAGGTTGCGACCGGGACCGGCGGGCGCCGGAAGGAAGGCAGGCTCAAAAACCTCCGGATCGTTTCGTACAGGGAGACGTCACGGACCGAATCCCGTGCCACCGAAAGCACGACATCACCCTCCGGAACGCGGAGGATCTCGAACCGGTACTCCCCGGGGGGTTCACGGAGAGCCACTCCGTCGAGGGGGATGACGTCTTCCCCCCGTTCCGGCCATCTGACGACAAGCGCTTCAGGCCGGATTTCAAGGATGGCGACGGGAGGTCGGCGAATCTCAATAACGACGTAAAGCGTTCCCAGGGCCAGGAGCGACCCCAGCGAAGCTGGCACCAGGAAAACCCAGTGAATCAGCATGAGCCGCGTCACCGTGAACAGACCGAGCGACAGGAAGGCCAGGGCCAGCACCACGCGGGTCAGCCACATCGACAGGCCCGACGGAGGGCCCCCGAAGATCTTCAGGATCCAGGGGGCGGGAGACCCGGTCTGCCAAGGCACGGAAAGGGTGTCATCGGAATTCTCTGTCATGGCTCCTCCCATTTTTCCATCTTCGGAATATCGTCACTTCCGGTCCACCGGCGTTCGGCGTATCGGCCTCTCCAGGCTCACTGGAGCCGAGCCACGAGCAGTCAGAGTCCGGCCCGGGACAGGAGGGGGAGGATCCCTTCCGTCACCACCCTGTCACTTTCTCCCAGGTCCCCCCGGATTTCCGCATCTCCCCCCTGGTGACCCAGGACAGTGACCGGAACCAGGGCTGGCCCCCTGCCTCCTCTCACGATAAAGAGCGCCGTTTTTCCCTCCTTTGTTCGCACGACAGCCCTTTCGGGAACAAGGAAGACCGGACCCGATTTTCTCCCTTCGACAGGGATCCGGATCCGAACCCAGGAATCCGGCCGGAAACGACCTCCGGCATTGTCCAAGGAGATTCGGAGCGGAATTGTGCGCGTTCTGGGATCGATGAAGGGCGCGATCCGGAGAATCCGTCCGGAACCGGCCGTTCCTCCTTCATGGAGCGGAAGGATCGAAACCGGCGTTCCTCGCCTGAACCCCCTCTCTTCGCCAGGATACAGGAAAGCCTGCACCCAGAGCCTGGAAAGGTCGGAAACCTCGAAGAGGAGGTCTCCTTTCCGGACCTGGGCACCTTCGGCGGGTCCGACGCGGATGAGCGTTCCCGTGAGAGGGGAGCGGACTTCGTAACGATCGACCGGCCGACGCGTCCGTTCCAGCCGTTCTATTTCCCTCCGGGACGCCCCGAGGAGCCGAAGCTTCTGTTCGGCCAGAACACGAATTCCGGCGACACGTCCCCGCCCCTTTGCGCCCGGTTTGTCGAGAATGCTCGAAAGCTCGGATTCTGCGCTCAGGAAGTCCGGACTCTTGAGGACCATGAGCGTCTCTCCCCGGGAGACCCGATCCCCCGGGAAGACCCGGATCGATACGACCGAAAGGGCTGGGAGACGGGCCATCACCTGGGCGGAAGCGGCCGGATCGTAGGCCACCTGGCCCAAGAGGGTACGAACGGGCGGTCCTGAGGCCTTCCGGAGGGGAACTGTGACGATCCTCGATGCGGGAGGCGGGGGTGAGGGAGGCTCCCTGTGCCGCTGGCATGCGGCCAGAATCCCAAAGAAGATCACGATGCAAAAGAGACGCGTCATTCGGGAGTCCTTTCAAAAGAAGCCGCGAACCAGGAGGTCCCAAGAATCGGCAGGAGGAAAACAGAGGAAAGGAACGAGCCCGCAAGCCCTCCCAGCACCGCGATCGAAAAGGATCGCTCCATGTCGAGCCCAGCTCCCGCCGCCACGGCGAGCGGGAGCAAGGCCATGGCGTTTGCGGCGTGAGTCATGAGAAGAGGGACGATCCGGTCAGAAAGGGAGCGGATGAAACGCTCCCGGGAATCACCAGGGGACTGAATGGCCCGGTCGATGACGAGAAGCCCGTTTTCTGCGGAAATACCGGCGACCAGAACAAGGCCGACGAAGGAGGAAAGATTGAGGGAATGGTGAAAAAGGGCCAGGGTGAGGAGCGCCATTGCCACGGAGAAAAAAACCCCGGTCAGGAGAATGACAGGCGGAGCCAATCGTCGGGCCAGAGCAAAAATCACCCCGACCACAAGAAGAATGGCAAACAGAAGCGCCAGCGTCAACTGGCTGAAGCTTTTCTTCTGCCAGATCGCATACCCTCCCAGATCAACCCAGACGGAGGGTGGAAGGGAGAGCGAGGCCATGGCGCGATCGATACTGGAGGAGACCGTGCCGAGATCGGCCCCAGACAGGCGCCCCGACACCGAAATGACCGGAGCGAGGTTCAAGTCGTCAAGCTCGGATCGCTGAGGCTCGTCGGACCAGCGGGCGATGCGGGAAAGTGGAATCAGCCCGGTCGGAGTCCCGACCGGAAAATGCCGGATTCCCTCGAGCGTCCGGAAAGGCTGGGGCGCGTCCATCACGCGGACAGGACGGGGGATCTCACCTTCCATGACCGTCGTCGTCGGACGGCCCCACAGTCCGGTTCTCAGGTCGTCGATGACCTCGCGCGGGGTCAGATGGTAGGAGGCGGCCAGTTCGCTGTCGATATGAATGCGCGAGGCCGGGGGCACGGGTCGTTCGCTCCGCGCCACATCGACCACCCCCGGGACCTTTTTCAGAAGGGCGATCACCGCCGGAACGGCCTTTTCCATGCGAGACCTGTCCGAGCCGTGGATGCGAACCACCACCGGTGCCTCCGTCCCGATCAGATCGTTCAGCATGTCCTCGAGGATCTGGGGAAATTCCACCGAAAGCTCCGGCTCTGTCTTCCGGACGTATCGGCGCACCTGATCGATCACCTGGAAGACCGTCCTGCGACGATCATCCGCCAGGCGGACGATGATGTCTCCCTTCGTGGGCTCTGTGATATAGAACCCCATTTCGGCCCCCAGCCTCCGGGAGGTCGAAATCACCTCGGGCACGGTGTGGAGATAGGCCTCTATTCGGGAAAAAGCACGGTCGCTGTCCCCCAGGGAGGTCCCCGGCGGAGCATGGATGTCGATCAGGAAGGCGCCCTCGTCCATTCTGGGCATGAAATTCGTGGCTAGGTCGCGACGCAGAAACAATATCGACGTGACAAAGAAGACGAGCAGGGCCGAAAGCACTCCCCACCGGGGCAGTGCGAATATCTTTTCGAGAAAGCGTTCCATTCGCCGATGGGAACCGCTTGCCCGTTCCTCCCCCAGAAAGGAGGGGGTCACGAACAGGTTGACTGCAAGCGAGAGAAGGAGGAGGAGGAGAAGCGTCAGGGCCAGTGGCATGAAAAAGGCTCCTGCGAGCCCCCCCAGTCCGAACAGGGGAAAAAGCACAACGATCGAGGCCAGAGAAGAAAAAAGAAAGGGCCGGAGAAGAGCGGGGAGTCGTCGGCCTCCTTCCAGGATCACGACGAAGTCGTCGATGACGAGGCCCATACCGGCCGCCAAACCTCCAAGAGTCAGAAGATTGATCGACTGATGGAAGAAGGAGAGGAGGCCCAGGGCCAGGACAAGAATCATGGGAACGAAGGTTGCCACAAGGGCAAAGGGCCGGATCCGGCGGAGAAAGAGCAGGATCACGCCGAAGGCGACTCCTATTCCCAGAATAAGGGCCACCGACACGTGAAGTATCGCCTGTCCGATCACATGCCCCTGGTCGTAGGTCACCCGACTTTGGACTCCCGGTGGCAGGAGATGCTCCATTGTTTTCTTCTGGGCCTCGATCCGGTCGACCACACCGAGGGTGTTTTCCCTATGGGCTCGGAAGACATTCAGAAGAATGGCCGGCTCACCGAAAGCACTGACCCGGACCATGCGGTCCGCGGGCCGGATTCCAAATCGGACCGACGCCACCTGGGACAGTGGAAGGGGGGCCTCCCCCGCTCCGGAGAGAAAAAGGCGTCGGACGGGATCGAGCCCGGAAAGGGCATTGTGGACCTCGAGCAAGAGGATCTGGTGATATTCGGAAAGACGCCCCACAACCCCGATCCGGTTGTGATCGGGGAGGGCTGCCAGAACATCCTGCACGGTCTTTCCCGCGCTGGCCAGCTCGTAGGGATTGACCTCCACATGCACTTCGCGGCTCTGTGCCCCCACGATCTCAACCTTCCAGACCCCGGGAATGTTGACCAGAAAGGGCAGCAGACGGTACCTGGCCAGATCTGTCAACTCGGACAAGGATCGCGAAGGGCTCGTGAGCGCCAGCTGGTAGACGGGGGTATCGGCAGAAATCATCCTGATTGCCCGGGACCGGGATCCAGGAGGGAGATCGGGGAGGACACGAGCAAGGGCCTGATTGACGCGGGAAAGCGCCAGAACCATTGGTGTGGTCCAGGAAAAGCGGACGAAAAACTCGGAGGAGCCACGGGAGGTTCGGGAGCGCACTTCCCGGACCCCCGTCACCCCCCGGAGAGCTATCGAGACCGGCCTGGTGACGCGGACCTCCATCTGGGAAAATGGCAGGTCCCGAGTCGATACGATCACTGAAATCCTGGGAAAATCGATGGACGGGTAGAGGGCCACCGGAAGGGTCAGCGCCTTGAACCCGGCAAGGACGGTCAGGATCAGCAGGATGAAAAGGGCTGTCAGACGATGTCGTCTCAGGAAGCGGAGCATCCTCTCCGCGCCGAACCCTGCACTCATCGACAGACTGGCTGCATGATGGGAAGGCTTGTCATGCCCTTCATGTTACCCGGGTAGAGATCTCAAGACAATCAAGGAGCCAGAAAGATTCCGGCAGAAGGCATGGCGCCCCCTATTCCGCCAGAGCCCGCAAAGCCCTTGCACTGCAGGACCAGCCGTCAGGCCGGCTGCGCGGGGGGCTGGAAGGCAACCCTGGAGGAGGGCTTGAGAGACGAGGCCGTCCTGCGGAGTGGTTCCGAAAGTTTTTTCAACTTTGCCGCCACTGTGGGAGGCGGGGAGAGCGTTGCCCAGATTTCCACGATGCCCTTTCCGAAGTGATCCTCTCTTCTGGCAATCGGAGCGGGGGCTTCAATCTCGATCGAGGACCGGACGACCGTCCTGGAAGTATCCACTTCATCCGGGGCCACGGAAACACAGTCGCCCGGACGAAGATTCCCAAGTCCCGGCGTCTCAGGGTCGCCAGTGACGACCATGGCGCTCCTGAGACGCTTCGGATCCCCCCTGAAGAGCGACTGAACGCTTTCAAGGGATAGAAGACGGCCAGTTGGAGACTGACAAAGGGGACGGCCAGAGGACGAGACTCTGGTCTCGCGAATAAGAAGCGCCACGCTTCGGCGTCCCGGATGGCTCACCACCTTCATTACGACACCCCCGACGATCTTCCGGACCACATGACGCGATGGATCTCCCTCTTCCTCGAGAGCCATGACCGCCCCGGCTTCAGTGCTCTGGCAAGCCGCCAGAGCCATCCCCAGGCTTACGAGAAGCCCCGAAAAAAACCTTCGGCCATATCCTTTATCCTGTCCCATGACGAACCTCCCAATCAGAATATTTCTCCGGAGGATGACTCCCTCAAGCGTATTGCTGTCCCACGCAATTGATAAGCAATCATCATGCCAATTGTAAAATATAAATAAATCCATATCGAATAGCCCTCCTCTCTCCATGGTCGACATTCCCAACCATAAAGGCAAACAATTTTGTCAGTTTGCGCACATAAAAGAAATACATGTTTCACTGATTGCGCAAGTGAATCGATATCCTTCATGGAGCTCCGCCGCTCCCGATTCTCTTTCTTCCCGAGACAGTTTCTTTCCGGATGCCGTTAAGCTATAATGCTTCACTCGAGTACGTTGGGTCCCATCGTCTAGTGGCCTAGGACGCTGGCCTCTCACGCCGGAAACACGGGTTCGAACCCCGTTGGGACCACCAACCGACACGCCCCGGGAATTCCTTGACTTCGCTTTCTTCCTCCTCCATTGACACCATCCTGTTCGACCTCGATGGAACTCTCGCGGATTCGTTTGCTCCCATCCGCTCCTCCTTCAACCAGATGCTTCGCCATTTCGGCCATGACAGGGAACTCACGGAGAGCGAAACACTCGATCTCGTCGGGGGACCCCTCGACGACTCCGTGGCTCGCCTTCTGCCCGCCCCTCTCGTCTCTTCGGGAACATCCGTTTTCCGTAGACATTATGAAAAAATCTACCTTGAGATGACCCATCCCATGGCAGGCGCTCCGGATCTCCTGTCCGAGATTTTCCAGAGAGGACAGGCCCAGGGTGTGGTCACAAACAAACTCGGTGCTTCGGCACGGGAGATAATCAGGCATTTCGGCTGGAGCTCTCTGCTTCCCCTTTGTCTGGGAGAAGGTGACGGACTCCCGCTCAAGCCAGATCCAGACATGATTCTTTACGCAGCCGAGCTCCTGAAAACAAGCCCAGACAATCTGCTGTTTGTGGGAGACTCCCCGTACGATTACATGGCGGCACGGAAGGCTGGATGCAGGATTTGCCTATTGACTACCGGAACCCATCGGCGGGATTCCCTTGCCCCTCTTGCTCCCGATCTTCTGTTCGACAGTCTTGGCGAGTTGGGGCGGTGGCTCAGGGAACTTGGTAGGGACCAGTGAATCCTGGGGTCATGACGGGATAGGGAGAGCCTCCCATGATGGCGGTCTCCGGTACCCAGGTGTGCAGGGAGCGGACATCGAGTGTCACAAGGCGCAGGGTCTGGCCACTATCGGTCAGGGCGGGATGCTTCATGCGACGGACCGTCGCGATGACGGTTATCCGCTGGCCATCTCTCAGGGCGGAGGGGTCGACGGGATAGGGAAAAACAAGAAGCAGCAATCCGGAGGTGGCATCGGGTGTCCCCGGCCTGAAGTCATGGTCAAGGGGTGACGGGTCGAGCTCCACATAAGCCCGCGTTGTCCGGTTGTCGAGATGGACCGTGCGTCCGCCGACGACCACCTTTTGCCCCTCGAGCTCACGGTAATTGTGTATTATCGCACTGTAGGAAAGCGTCGTGTCGACCCCGGAAAGCTGCCTGGCGGTGAATGTTGGCGGATTGAAAATGGCACAGCCACCAGTGGTCAGAACAACGGGAAGAAGGGTGAACAGGACCCGAATGATTCTTCCAGGCCTGGACACGATCACTTTTTCCACCAATCCAGGTTTCCGGTAATGATGTACTTTCTAAACAGATCGAAAATGATGAACCCCAGAAAGCCAAACTCGAGGATCGTGAAAATCCGGAAGAAAATCCCGAGCAGCTTAGCCCTCCTCGGCGTAAAGTCCAGGGGATCCGGCTCCCCTGGAACGGATTCAGGCTTTTTCCCCTCGCTGTCAGTCTCCAAGTTCCACCTCCAAATGGATCATGTCGGATCCGCCATTCCCAATAGATTCTGGTTCAAAGCCCCCAGCCAGTATACCCTGCGGTTGGCATCCGGCAACATGACAAGATCGACCCGGCGATGGTTGAAGGAAAAAGAGAAATCCACCTCTCCAGGAAGGCCAAAACGGGTGGCATCTCCGCTCCTGTAGGGAACCTGGACCTGATAGTCCGAGACAACCGCCCCCGCTTCATTGATCCTTCCTGAGAGGGAGACCGTCTGGCCCTCCCTGTCGAAGTCAAGACGTCCTTCGAGAGCGAAGGGACCATCCACCAGAAGGCTCCCAGCAAGAGCCACTCGGTACCTTCTCGCTGGAAAACGGTAGAAAGGTTTCGGAAAGGGAAGAAAAACTCCGACTCCCCTCGTGTGATCCGACCTGAGCTCGAAGAGCCCCGAATTCCCACTTCCTATTATCCTAAGTTCCTGGTCCTTCCCTTTCAACCAAAGCGTGGCCTTCAAACGACCAGAAAAATCGGGGGGAGTCACTCCCCGAAGAAGGTCTTTCCTCTGGACCACCCCGTTCACAAGAGAGACGGGGTGATAAAATTGTCTGGGAGTTCGGAAGGGAACAGGTCCCACCACCGAAATGGTTTCATTCAGAAGGGATCGGTAGGCATTTAGAAGAACAAGACGTGGCCTCCAGAATTCCCGTGGAGGAGGAGCGACATCCAAGATCCAGAGCGGTGGCTCCAGAACGGAGGAATCCTCCGACGGAACGAAGGCCGCCCTTCGGATGCGGCAGGCCGAAAGATCCCGGAATTCGACAAACCCTTTGACTGTTCGCCTCGACCAATGGCCCTTCTCGCGTTTTTCGATGACGGCCGAAATAGGCAGAACCGCACGTTTGCGCGAAAGGTCGAAGCCAGGTCCCCAGTTCTTCTCGATTCTGACGCGCACAATAGGTCCGACATCGGCTTTTTTCCCATCCACAACTCCCTGCACATTCAGATAGCGTCGCGTGCACTCGATCGGGGAAACGCGAAAGCGGGTATAAACGGCAGCGTCCATCATCGAGGTCCGATACAGGGTTCCCGACTCGGACACAGCTGGAACGCTTTGGGAGAGCGCGGCACATGAAGTCAGGAGAACGAGTGTCCCGAAGGCAAGGAACCCTTTGAGAAGAAAGAAGGGATATCCCTTTCCGGAGCAGTTGAAAAAAGTCTTTCGAGCCCGGGTTTCCGGCCTTTTTTTCTCCACTTGTGTTGAACCCTGCCCTGTCGTTGTGATAAGACTATTTCCCGGTGCCTGAAGTAGTATTAAAGACTCATCCCCAAAAATCAGAAATGGAGGACCTATGGCCACACTTTATGAGGTCGCTTCAGTAAAAGGTCGGTCACTGTGGATCCACGTCGGGCAAAGGTCCGTCTCTCTCCTTGGCCTCTCGTTCCTCGGGCTGAGTGCCTGCGCTCAAACCAATGCCTTGATCGGAAACCACCAGAATGCGGCCTACAACTACCGGGCTGCCGCCCAGGGCTCCGAAAAAGACGCCAGAAAACAGGCGGATCTTCAAAATCACATCGTCGCTGCAATGAAGTATATCGATGCGGCGAGGAGTCGTCTCTCCTCAGCCCAGGAATATCAGAAAATCGGAAATCCGGTCTGGGCAAAGAACATGTTTGACAAGAGCAGCGCAGACCTGACCACCGCTGCCAACGAAATCAAGGCCGCCCAGTCTCCCCTTTCAAACTAGTCCGAAAGATTCCTCCCGGGGGTCACCGTCCCCGATGTCCGTACCGTCGCTTTTTGCTGGATCCCCGGGAATCCGAGAGATTTTCTGCCTCCTCTTCAAGAACGAAATCGCACCGAAGACGCTGGAAGTCGACCTTCGCGACCGTTACTCGCAGGGCATCTCCAACGGAGAAGGTTCGTCCCGTTCTCTCTCCACGAATCTGGTGGCGGTCTTCCCGGTATTCATAATAGTCTCTTCCAAGCTGGCTGATAGGAATTAATCCCTCCACAAAAAACGGGACCAGCTCTACAAAAACTCCGTAGGACGCTATCCCTGTGATCCGGCCGTCAAAGCTTTCCCCAAGGTGGCGCGACATGAATCGGACCTTCTTGAAATCGATCGCCATACGTTCGGCTTCGGTCGCCTTGCGCTCTTTTTCAGAGCAATGTTGAGCCACCCTGGAAAGAGGGGCCGGGATAAGAGCCTCTTTCCCCCCGGGGGATGCGAGGGAAAGAAGGCGATGGACGACCAGATCGGGGTAGCGGCGGATGGGGGAGGTGAAATGGGTATAGTCCGAAAAAGCCAGCCCAAAATGGCCCAGGGGACGCTCGTCATAACGGGCCTGCTTGAGGGAACGGAGAACTGCATAATGCACGGGGTGCTCGACGGGCGTTCCACGAGTCTTTTCGAGAATCAGGGACAAATCCCGAGGAGTCACCGGATCATGCCGGACGACAGTCACCCCAAGCGAATCGATAAAGGAATAGAGGTTTTCGATCCGTTCTGGAGACGGAGATTCGTGAGCCCGGAAAATCGCTGTTCCCAGCCGCTCTGACAGACGGAGAGCCACGAGTGTGTTGGCCAGCAGCATGAATTCTTCGATGAGTTGGTGGGACATGTAGCGGGGGGAGCGGAGAATGTCGACCGGTTCTCCCCTGAGGTCCAAAACGATTTCGGGCTCCGGCAGGTCGAAGTCAAGGCTCCCCTTTGCCATTCGACGCTTCCGGAGGAGCTGGGCCACACGCCACAGCTCATCCAGGAATGGGCCCCAAGAGCGGTATCCCTCCGAAGGATCCCCTGCGAGGCTCCGGTGGACCTCGGAGTATGTCATGCGCTTCCGGCTTCTGATGACCGAGGGGGTCACCGACCAGTCTACGACCGAGCCATCCTCACCGATTTTTGCAATAACAGAACGGGCCAGACGGTCCTCATCAGGGTTGAGGGAAAGGACGCCGTTTGACAGGACTTCCGGAAACATTGGAACAACCCGGTCCGGAAAATAAACGCTGGTAGCCCTCGCAAAAGCCTCCCGATCGAGAGGGGAGCCCGGAAGGACATAGGTTGAGACATCCGCGATGTGAACACCAAGGGTCCAAGTTCCATCAGGATTTCCGACAAGGGAGATGGCGTCGTCGAAGTCTTTGGCCGAGTCCCCATCGATGGTCACCACTTCGAGGGAACGCATGTCCGCGCGTTCTCCGTCCGGCACGATTCTCACAGAAGCGGCACGTTCATGGGCCGCCTCTTCTATCTCCGAAGGAAATGCTAGGGGAAGACCGAAGGAGGCGATCACCAGATCGGTGTCGATCGCAGGATCACCGTCGGCTCCCAAGACCGAAACGATACGACCGGAGGGAACGGGGGAGGCGTCCGGATAGGAGGTGACCGTCAGGACGACAAGAGTCCCGTCTCCTTCGGGCAAAGGAGGAATGGGATCGTCAACTCGAAAAAGATGTCGGATCCTGGCATCCCTTGGCCGGACGAAAAGTCCTCCCTCCGTCCGAATAAGAAGTCCGGGGAAATCGGTCCGACTATGGGAGACGACATGTGACACGACTCCCTCACGCCGCCCACGGGAATCCTCCCCCGTGACATGACAGACCACCGTATCACCGTCGATGGCGCCCGCGAGAAAATGGGCAGGAACAAAGACATCTTTTTTCCCCTCGGGGTCGATCACGAATCCGTATCCGTCCCGATTGGCGTCCAGCCGGCCCGACAAGGAAGGAAGACGCGAAGGAAGAGAAAGACGTCCGTCGGGAAGACGCAGCACCGTTCCGATTCGCGCAAGAGCCTCCAACTCGGCTTCGGCCTCAGTTCGCATATTTCTGTTTTTTCTGGGTATCAGACGCCGCAGGAGAAGATCGCGAGAGACGAGGTGTTCATCGGAAGACTGAAGCTCGGCAATAATACGGTCGGCCCAGGACGAGACTCCCTCAGGGGAAGGACTCTGTGATTTTCCCCCACCCCCCGGAGGGCCGCCTACAGGCTTTCGTCGACGACGTCGTCTCTTTTTTTCAGGCAAATCCAAGCTGTTCTCCAAGCGCTTTGACAGGATCTCTGTCCACGGAGAATTCCTGCCTCGGACAAAATTTCGTTCTGTCCTCACATCCTATCACAAGGGAGCCTGCAGTTAAAAGTTTTTTAAGAGGGACTTGATATGCCAAAGAATTCTTAATACAATTTACCAGTTTGCTTGCAGATACGGTTTTGGATGTTTTTTGCCGCGGTCCCCAGATACAGTTTGTTGCTGATGAGCCGAGACCCGTCTGGCGCCGTCATCGATCAGTGCCAACAACAAGAGGGACCGCTGGCGCAGAAGCAGGTCAGGTTGTGAAGGAGGCGGAACCGGGGGAAGAGGACAGGCTATCGATTCAGAGGCATCGAACAATCATTCGCTGGAACTCTCAAATCAATTAAGGAGGATTGAATGAAGGGGTTAAAAAAAGGCTTGCTGAGCCTCATGCTTCTTTCAGCCCTTGGCTGGACGATTGCACCATTTTCCATCGGATCCGCCCTGGCGGACAATGCGGCCACGACCACGCCGGCGGCCACAACTGCCCCGGCAAAGGCGACGACCAAAAAGCCGGTCGCCAAGAAAGCTGTCAAGAAGAAGGCTGCCAAGAAGCATGTGCGTCACGCCCGCAAGGGAGCCCCTGTTTTTGTGGGTTCCATTACGCACATCGACATGAATGCCTCTCCCATGACCATCACCGTGGTCAAGAATGCAGGGAAGAAGTCTGAATTTGTTTTTGGAGGAGATCTCTCTTCGAAAACCGTTATTTTCAAAGGCCGAAAAAAAGTCGGCATGAGCGCTCTTCAGGAAGGGCAGAGGGTTGTCCTCCGCTACCACAGAACGCATAGCTCCCTTGTCGTGACGGCCATTCACATTCGTTAAAGAATTTCGGTCATTCGACTTCCCATATCTCACAAAAGGGATTTCGGATAATAAAAAATTTCGCTGCGGCGAAAACTCGAGAAAGAAGGAGATTCTAATGAAATTCGGTCAATCCAAGAGTTTGATGGCTTTGGTCGTTGCAGGCGTTTTGGGGCTGGCGGGTTGCGCCTCCTCCGGCGGCGCCAAATCCGGATCCTCCGAGAGCACCCAGGCGGCCCCTGCGGCCCAGGCTCCGGCCACCGAGAACAACAATTCCATGGCGTCCCAGTCGGTTTCAGAGATGGACCCCCTCAAAGAGGATGTCCGATTCGGCTTTGACAAGGCCATCCTGACCTCCGAAGACCGGTCCGTCCTCAAGAAGGATGCCGCCATCCTTAAAGCCCATTCAGGGGTTAAGGTTGTCATTGCCGGCCACGCAGACGAGCGCGGAACCGATGCCTACAACATCGTTCTCGGACAGAAGCGTGCCAAGGCCGCGAGGATCTATCTCGTCCGTCTCGGAGTCTCTCCCAAGCGGATCCGTATCGTGTCCTACGGCAAGCGGGAGATTCCTGACTACTCCATCTGTTCAGACCACAACGAGTCCTGCTGGTCGAAGAACCGCGTAGCCCATTTCATGAAGATCACCATGTAATCTGAACGCAAGGATTTCTTTCCCCCTTGAGAAAGACGGGAGCCCGAAAGGGCCCCGTCTTTTTTTGTCTCTTTACTTTGATCATGCTATATTTCAAGATATTTTCAGTGAACAGAACTGAACAGTAAAAAAGTGACGAGGAGCCTGTAATGACCTTTTTTCAAAAGGCGAAACGAATACGGACCGGTTTTTCAAGAGGGGGATCCTGGATCGTTCTACTGGGAACGATTCTTTCCGCAACGGCAGGATGCGCCACCAGGCCACCCGCCGCTTCCATGGCCCCTGGACCGACTCCCGACCATGGCTTTCCGGGAGTATCCGTTTCTGAAGGTTCCTCCCAGTGGCCACGAACGAGGCTCCCAGAGGAAGAACCCAGCCACCGCATTTATACCGAAGCCCCCCCGCCCACACAGTCTCCTGGTACCCCGGCGGAGACTTCCGAGAAAAAAAAGGGCAAGACACCCACTCAGAGAACGGTCTACTTTTCATTCAATAGCGCCCGGTTGTCATTTTGGGACGAAGTGGTACTGGATACCATTGCGAAAGGGCTAAAGGGGTCGCAATATCGGGAAATTCGTCTCCATGGTTCAACCGATCCTCTGGGTTCGGAAGCCTACAACAAAAAGCTGGGGCTCAGGAGAAGTCTGGCCGTCAAGCGCTACCTCGTCTCCCGAGGACTTCCACCGAAGAAACTCCGAGCCCTTTCCTGGGGAGACAGCAAATCCAGACTCTTTTCCGCCTGTCGCCGGAAAAGTCCCCTTTGCCACTCCCAAAGCCGATCTGTCCGGATCGACATCAGGGAGGCGTCAGCCCCCTCTTCGCCTTGATCCAGCGAATCAGGACATAGGCCGCCGGAAAGGAGAGCGTGAAGGCACCCAGAGCGAAAACAGCCGATCCGACGGCGAAAGGGTAGAGGACACCGCGGACCTGGGCCAGAATGGCATCTTTCGGCATATGGGAAAGAGCCCTGATATTGGGAACCCATACCTTCGTATCGAGAATCATGGCTCCGACCTTGATCTCCGCAAGATAGGCCGGCAGAAAGACAGGGACAAAAGTCCACGGATTGTTTGTCCAGGACCCAAGGAGGCCGATCGGAAGGGATAGGCGGAAGAGGTAGGCCAGGGAGGCCACCAGAATGCTATGGAATCCGAAGGGCGGCAGGAAGGCGGAGGCAAACCCCGTGGCGAATGAAAGAGCGTCGCGCAAAGGATCGTTCGACCCGAGAAAGAGTTGGAGAACCTTTTCCTTCCATCCCTCCCTTCCGGGCTGTTCCCCCGTCCCGGGCTTTTGACTTTTTTCAGGAGACGGTGTGGTCAAAACCTCTTCCCTTGATTGATTTTAATGTGTCGATGAAATAGACGGAAGCCGGACCATCCCCCTTTACAGCCCGCCCCACATAGTGGATTTCCTCTCCCGAACCCGTCAGAAGGTCGGACCGGACCCATCGGAGGAAGGACTCCTCCTGACTGCCCCTGACACCGAGGACGATATCGTAATCTTCCCCACCCGTCCAGACCAGAGTACCGGCATCCTCTCCAAGAAGGGCCGACCAGGTCCGGACTTCCTCCGAGACAGGAAGAGCTTCGACCCGAATGGATAACCCGGAGGCCTGGGAAAGCTCCGAAAGCGAGCGTTCCAGCCCGTCAGAGCTGTCGATGGTGGCGGAGACTTCCGGCCTGAGGGCAAGGGCCTGTCCGGCTGACAGAAGCGCTCTTGGACGACGGAAGGCCCGTCGAGCGGGCTCAAGAAGCTCGGCTCCCAGTCCTCGCAAGAGAGACAGATACCCTGCCCTGGCCCTTCCGGGACGCCCCAGAAGATAGATGGCGTCCCCCTCCGACAGAGACGCTCTCGCGGGGAAAATCCCTACGGGAATGGTGCCAAGGAGGGTCAGGACGAAGTTCCAGCGACCGGAGTCACGGGACAGGTCTCCCCCCACCAGCGAACAGCCGTATTCACGGCAGGCCTCGGCGATCCCGCGGTACACCCCCCGCAATACCTCCGGATCGTAATTCTGCGGAAGTCCAACCGCTGCCACCCCTGACCAGGGAACCCCCCCTTTCGATGCGATGTCACTCACATTGACCGCTACGAGACGGTAGCCCAGCGACTCCGGATCGGTCCAGTCCCATCGAAAATGGACATTCTCCCGCTGGCTATCGGTCGTCACGAGGAGATTGCGATCCGGAGGAGCGGAGAGGAGCGCGGCATCGTCTCCGATCCCGGCCAGGACGCCGGGTGACGGAAGTCCGGAAAGGATTTGTGAGAGCTCCCTGATGAGATCAGCTTCCATCGTGCCCCTTGATCACGCTTCCGGATGTTCGAGGAGGTCGAGCAGAAATTTCCGGAATTCTGGTCCAAGCTCGGGGTTCTTGAGTCCGAATCGAACGGTAGCTCTCAAAAATCCGCCCTTGTCTCCCGTATCGTATCTCCGCCCCTCAATCTTGACGGCATATACGGGGCGATGAGCAGCAAGCGTGACCAGAGCGTCGGTCAGCTGAATCTCCCCCCCCACTCCCGGAGTCTGATTTTCAAGAATCGAAAAGATGTCCGGCGTCAGCACATATCGCCCGATCACCGCCCAACGGCTCGGGGCCTCCTCCATCCGGGGCTTTTCCACAAGGGATTCCACGCGAAAGAGCCCGTCCCGAATCTCTTGTCCACGAATGATCCCATAATGTGAGACTTCGGCGGGGGGCACCTCCTGAACGCCGATCACGGGAGCATCGAATTCCCGGGCCACATCGAGAAGCTGGGCCAGGGCGGGCTCTTTGGCATCGATCACTTCGTCTGCCAAGGCCACGGCGAAGGGCTCATCTCCGACAAGATTTCTGGCACAAAGAACGGCGTGTCCAAGGCCCAGGGACTCCTTCTGCCGGGTATAGACGACCTCCGCCATGAAGGAGATCCGCCGAACATCCGCCAGCAGTTTCAGCTTTCCCTTTTCGCGCAGGACATCCTCAAGTTCGTAGGAGATGTCGAAATGGTCTTCGATCGCCCGTTTTCCCCGACCGGTGACCATGATGATCTGCCCGACTCCCGAAGCCACTGCCTCCTCGACCGTATATTGGACAACCGGTTTGTCCACGAGGGGAAGCATTTCCTTGGGGGAAGCCTTGGTCATCGGCAGAAAGCGGGTGCCGTGGCCTGCGAGGGGGAACACTGCCTTTCTGAGCTCTTTCATTCATCGTCCCCTTTCTTCTTTTTCAATTCCTTCAATATCTTTGGAAGAATATCGCCGAGAGCCTGCTCCGTCTCCTCTTCGGTCAATAGTCCTGAAATAATGAAGTCGGCCCGGGACAATCTCTCGACCCGGCTCATCTGAGAGTTGATCCGTTGGTTCGCCTCTTCCACGCTAAGCCCGGAACGACGCAAAAGCCTTTCCTCCTGAATCTCTGGGGGGACGTCAACGACGATCACCGCATCCATCTCCGATTCCAGCCCCTTCTCGAACAGAAGAGGAACCTCGTAGACGAGCAGGGGAGCCTCCGCGTTAAGCGCTTTTTGTCGGAGAAATTCGGCGCGGACCCTCGGATGGATGATTCCTTCAAGCTTGCGCCGCTTGACAGGATCCGAATAGATTATCCGGGCCAGAGCGGGGCGATCTATTTCCCCGCGAAGCAGGACCTCCGGAAAAGCGCGAATCACCGCATCAAATCCCTCCGTCCCTCTACGGACCACATCCCTGGCGAGCTGATCAGCATCGACCACGGGAACCCCGCGTTGTCTCAGCAAGGCGCCGATAAAGGACTTTCCCGAGGCAATCCCCCCCGTGAGACCGACGACGATCACGCGGGAGACTCCCTTTCCTCATCCCGTGATTTCCGGACCTTATCGAAATAGCGACGAGCCGCCTGCCCTTCGATTCCGATCATCATCGCGGCAAAGACCAGTCCCCCTACCTCGAAAAGGTGAGGTTTAAGAAGAGGGTCCCCCGTCGGATCCATGAGAACGAGCAGTAAGCGCAAAGCCCCCCCTCCTCCCATCAGGACGGCCGCGGTAAAGAGAAATCCCGCCGACCGGGATGAGAGCCTGCGAGCGGTAAAGCTCCACATGACGAGGACAAGAAGGAGCAACAGCATCGCCCCTTCGACGGAGACGAGAATGGGTCGGCGCAATGAGGCCGGGAGGTCAAGGAACCTGTTGCCGAGCCAGTATTCGTCGAGCAGGCCCGGTATGGCGAAGATCAGAATCGTCAATCTTGTCCGAAAGGGCATCGTCACGGGGTCTTGGCTCCAGGAGTAGGGGTGGACGAAGACGGAGTTGAGGGCATAGCCGTTGACAGATGGGGACGTCCGGATGTTCCTGGCTTGATGAGTCCGGCCTTCTCCTTTTTCGCCCTGTCGATGATCTGCTGGAAGAAGGGACGCTGGGGGGTCTTCGGATCGAGCGTGAGCCCCTTTTCGAAGTAGGGCATGGCGTCCATGGCCGTTCCCCGCGTCCAGAGAATAGACCCCAGGGCAAAGTATGCCGGGGCGAGATTCGGGTCGAGGGCGATCGCCTTTTTAAGCTCCGCAACCGAACCGTCCACTTGCTTCACCACCCTATAGAGCATGCCCAGCTTGTAGTGTGCCAACCCGAAGTTCGGATAGCGGGCTACGACAGCCTTGTAGTCATCCAGGGCCTCCTTGTAGTGGCCGGTTGCCAAAGCATTGTCTCCGGCGGTGAAGGGATAGGCGATGACGACAGGTTCTGCCTTCTTGTAAAAGTAGGTCATGTAGGCGACGGCATACACGGCAAACACACCCCAACCGATCTTCGCCCAGAATCGAATCTTCGGCTCCTGGATCGTTCCCCGGGATCTCCGGAGAACATAGGACGTTCCCACGGCGGCAAAGGCGAAGGCCACAAGAATCGCCGCGAGCGACATTCCAAGAAGAGGAAGATTCATGTTGTCGAGAATCGGTCGGGTATTCATCAACTCACTCCTTTGAAGAAATCAGACGGGATGGGCTTCCACCCAATCCCGGCCCGTCCCGAGACGGACTGTAAGGGGAACAGAGAGAGCCACCGCTCCCTCCATGCATTCCCGGACTGCCGCTGAAACCGCCTCGATCTCCCCGACAGGGAGCTCGAGCAGAAGCTCATCGTGGACCTGGATCAACAAACGGGACCTGGCCCCCATTTTCGCCAGACGACGGTCAAGATCGACCATGGCCTTCTTGATGAGATCGGCAGCCGATCCCTGGAGCACAGAGTTTACCGCCATCCTCTCCCCGTACTCCCGAATCCTGCGATTATCGGACAGGATTTCGGGAATGGGGCGTATCCGTCCCAGGATGGTCGAAATCCGGCCCGTTTTTTCGGCCTCCTTCCGGATCTTTTCGAAATAGGGTCCCACTTCGGAAAAAACACTGAAATATCGATCGATGATTTCCTGGGCTTCGGCGGGTTCGATACCGAGGTCCTGAGAAAGACTGTACGAGGACATGCCGTAGAGAATCCCGAAGTTGAAAGTTTTGGCCCGTCTCCGCGTTTCGGGCGTTACCGGCTCTCCAAACAGGAGAAGCGCTGTTCGGGAATGAATATCCTGTTGTTCCGCAAATGCCTGCAGCAGAAAAGGGTCCTGACTCAAATGGGCCAGAAGCCGGAGCTCGATTTGGGAGTAGTCGGCCGAGAGGAGCACGGAACCCTCCGGAGAGACGAAACACCTCCGGATCAGAAGGCCCAGATCGGTCTTTGCAGGAATGTTCTGGAGGTTCGGTCCGGAAGAAGATAGGCGCCCTGTCGCCGCGACTGTCTGGTTGAACTGTCCGTGAAGGCGATGGTCGGGGCCGGTTCCTTCCTCCATGGGCGTGAGATAGGTCGACAGGAATTTTCTTAGTTGCCGGTATTCCAGAATGAGTCCGGGGAGCGGGTGAAGCGGGACAAGTGTCTGCAGGGTCTCCTCGTCGGTGGAAGGAGCGCCGCCCTTCTTCCCGGTCTTGCGGGGGGCCGGAAGACCCAACTTTCCGAACAGGACCTCTCCCACCTGTTTTGGAGACAGAATGGCGAAGGGACCACCCGCCGCCTGGTAGATCTCGTTCTCGAGCCCCCCGATCCGCCCTTCGATGGTGCGCCGGACCTCATCGATCCGGCCGCGACTCACCATGATGCCCGCCTGTTCCATCCTGACAAGGACTCGGGCCACCGGAATTTCAATGTTTGTCAGAAGAGAGCCAAGGGCGAATGCATCAATTTCACGTTCAAGCTTCCCAAGAACGGCGAAGACGAGGGAGGCTCTCCCTTCTGGACTCTCTGGGTTTCCAGCGACGAAAAGCTGGTCCCTGAGCGCAGTCAGGCTATAATCGCGGCGTCCGGGGTCCAACAGATAGCCCGCAAGCTCCATATCGAATGTCGGGAGGGGGTCGTCACACAAATGGGGGCATTTCCGGAGAAGCCCTGTCAGACTCGATGTCCAGATGGAACCACCGGACCTGAAGACATCCTTCCCGGTCCGGCAGAGTTCCTCCGAGGATTCGTTCCAACTCCAGATCCGCCCGTTCCATATCCCGTTCCCCCACTCCGGGTCGTGAAGGACACCTTGAGAAGAAGGAGGGGGAACCGGGTCGGAGGTCGATGGAAGGTCAGCGACTTTCCCCATTTTCAAGGCCTGTTTGCCCTTCCATTCGAGGATCCGTGCAAGTAGAGTCGCTGTTTCGAGCGATTCGGCCAGATCGCGGAGATCGCTTTCATGAGGCGAACCGATCGCCATTGCCTCCGGAGAGGCGTCCGCCTCAAGACCTTCATGAAGAATGGTCACGCTCTTGTTCCTGAGGATCAGATCCCGATATTCGATGATTTTAGGTCTGAGTCGCTCGGGAAAGACTGTCTCGGGACGCGTCACCAGGTCTTCGACATGGAGTCCTCCGGAAAGAAGGGCCGCCGCCGTTTTCGGTCCGATCCCGGGAACGCCTCCGATATTGTCAACAGTGTCGCCGGTCAACGCCAAAAGATCGGAAATCTGATTTGGCTCCACTCCCCATTTTTCCCTGACCTCGCGGGGGCCAAAGAGCTTCTGGAGCATGGGATCATAAACCTGTAGACGATCGGACACGAGTGCCAGCAGATCCTTGTCGGTGGAAAGAACGAGGACGCGGGAATCCGGCTGCTCGAGAAGCCAGCGTCTGGCCAGGGCCGCAATGGTGTCGTCGGCCTCGTATCCGTCGACCCAGATGAGCGGAATCCCGAGTCCCCGGATCAGGGATTCAATGAAAGGAATCTGGCGGACAAGGTCGTCTGGAGGCGGTGTCCGGTTGGCCTTTATCTCCGGAAGAATTTCCGTACGGACATTTCCGGCCCGGCTCTCGAATACAATGGCGAGGTATCGGGGCCCGAACTGATTGAGGAGGGACAGAAGCATGTTTCCGAAAACCGTGAAGGCTCCCGTAGGAACCCCGGATCGGGAGACAAAGTTGACCCGACTGTAATAGGCCCTGAAAATGTAGCCGAATCCGTCCAAAAGAATGAGTGTGCGCTCGGGAAGAGAGCGCGCCCATTCGGGGGGGGCCGGCTTGCCTTTGGTCTTTTGAAGGGCAGCCGTGGCGACAATCCTTTCATTTAAAGATCCGGCGGAGGCGGATGGAACGTGGAGAGCCCCTTCCGGTGAAAGGGGCCCCCTTCAGGGAACCAGCTTAGGAGAGACGGTTGTCCGCCACTCCGGATGGCGTGGAGTATTGCCTCGTGCGATATCGAAGAACAGGGACTGAAGACGCTGGGTCAATGGTCCCGGTTTGCCGGCCCCGATCGGTCTGTCGTCGATTTCCCGGATCGGAGTCAGTTCGGCGGCCGTTCCCGTGAAGAAAGCCTCGTCCGCAAGGTAGAGGTCGTCTCTGGTCAGGGACTCTTCGGCCACGGGGATCCCCTCCTCCCTAGCCAGGGTCATCACGGAGTGGCGCGTTATTCCATCCAGGACTGACCGGAGGGGTGGGGTCTTTAGGACTCCTTTTTTGACGATGAAGATGTTTTCACCCGGCCCTTCGGCCACCATTCCGTCGCTATCGAGGAGGATCGCCTCGTCGTAACCGGCTCCCTTGACCTCCCATTTGGCCAGTTGGGAGTTCACGTAATGGGCGGACACTTTTGCGCGCGCAAGAAAATTGTTCACCCCAAACCGAGCGTAGGAGCTCACCTTGGCCCGAATCCCCCGGGAAAGCCCCTCCTCTCCGAGGTAGGTCCCCCACTCCCATGCCGCAATGGAAAGACGCACGGGGTTCTTGCGGGCGTAAATTCCCATGTCCCCGTATCCGATAAAAATGATCGGACGGATATAGCAGGACTCGAGCCCGTTTTCCGATACAACCCGGCAGGTCGCGTCCATCACCTCCTTTAGTGACAAGGAAGAGGACATCTGCATCACCCTCGCCGAGTTCAGCAGCCGCTCAGTGTGTTCCTCAAGGCGAAAAATATATGTCCCCCCCTCCCCCTTGTAGGCCCGAACCCCTTCAAAAACCGCCATTCCGTAATGAAGAGAGTGTGTCAGCACATGGACATTGGCTTCCTGCCAGGGAACCATTTTGTCGTCCATCCAGATCCAGCGGCTTTCCTTCAGCATGCGGACTCCTCGGGGTTAAAAACAAGGGGGCGATGATCATTCCTCGCCCCGAAAGATCTCCAGGAGTCTCAGAAGACTCACAAAGAGATTGAAAACATCCAGATAGAGGGAGACCACCGCCATGACGGGAGTCAATTCCTCCTCGGTTGACTCGAGGATACGGCTTGTATCGAAGAGAATCAGTCCCGAAAAGAGAAGGGAGGCAAGACCCGAAACCACCGCCTGAAAAAGGGGCGGGTGGAAAAAGATCTGCACGACGGAGAGGATGACCACGATGATCAGTCCCGTGAAGAGGAAGCTCCCCATGAAGGAAAAGCTTTTCCCGGAAACGATGGCGTAAAGGGTCAGGGCGAAAAAGATCGCCATCGTGAGGAAAAGGGCGTCCGAAACGATCGCGGCCCCTCCCGGCGAGCGAAGAATGGCAAAAAGAAGGGGGCCCAGCGAGGCGCCCATCAGAGCGGCGAAGAAAGCGGTCACAACCAGGTTGACCCCGGGCACCTTCTGGACGGCCATTAGCAGGAAAAGAGTTCCGAACATGGCGATCGCCAGGATGATGGGATGGGGTCCGACCAGCCGGAGACCGTTCCCCATTCCCCATAGAGCCCCTGCACCGGAGGCCAGAAACATGAAGGCCAGCAGGCCGTACACCTTCATCATGAAGCGGTTGAGCGAGGCGGCCGTTCGTCTTCCCTCGACAACGGGGCCAGTAAACATGACGGGTTCCATGAAAACTCCTTTCATATGGTCTCCCGGACCGGGAGACGCCAACGCGGCAGATCCGAAGACTCGAAACCGGGCAAGATCCCTCCTTTCGAGAAATCCCTACCCGGCACTCTTGTCTCACAAATTATACTTCCATCTTAAAGCCGGCGACCTCCAAAATCAAGAAAGCGCCTCGCCGCATACATTTTTGAGAAGCTTGCCGGTCCGTTGGACAACTCATCCCCACCATGATAATATTTAAGTCATTATAATCAAATAATAATTAAACATTTTTTCCATTTTAGGAGATGTTTTATAAGGTTTATGGCCGGATCAAACCCAATGCACTCTGGAGAGCCCATGGCCCTGACAAAGAGATTACGGATCCCAGCCGGAAGATTCGCCCTAGCAATGATCATTCTCTCTCTCGGCGCATGTGGGGGGGGCGCCATGCCGGGCTATGGACCTGCCTATGTTCCGGAGTGCACCTGTTGCTGCGGAGGAGGATTCACTCCCTATGCCTACAAGCAGAGCAACCACTCTTCGATCGCAGGTCCACCTGTGGCCACTACCATGCTCCATGATACGAAAGGTCCGATGGCCGACATCTCGGCCAACGGAAGGACTCAGAAAAAGCAGGGGAAGAGCTCCCGACATTGACAGCCCTTTCCTCTTTCTTCCCGATGCGAAAGAGGAAAGGGTCTGTCTCCCGATGACGGCGCACAGCGCTTCGATGAAAAAACACACTTGACCCGGGAGGTTCCCGTGAACAAACGCAAGATGGCACGTTTCCTCATGACAGCAACAATCCCGCTGGCCCTTTTCCTCACGACCGCAGGATGCACATCGACAGGGGCAATCGGTCTTCTCTCGAGCAGTGAAACGGAGGCCGACCTGGGCCCCCACGATTCCCATAAATTCCACAGGGTCGGAAGCCAGATCGAAGGAACGGCCTGCCGTCATTTCATTCTCGGGCTGATTCCCTGGGGAGACTCGGATGTCGAAACAGCATTGAAACACGCCTTCAATAAAAATCCGTCTCTCCAGGCCGACGGGCTGATCCATGTCACCACAGCGACTTCTCTTTACAACTTTTTTCCACTGTACAATGTCTACACCCTGACCTGCACAACGGTTCGGGGAATCCCCGTCCGCTTTGACCATTCGCCCGAAGGAAAAAAGGGAACAGCCAAGCTGAAGCCTCTCCCCCCCTCCTGAGGGATGACCCTCGTCCCATATCCGGCTTCAGAAAGTCATTGTCCCATGCTAGAATTTTCCGTGAATCGGAGAATGGGTCTGTATTCGGGGGATACTTTGACGTGACAAATGACCAACTGAGGATCTTTCTCAAGGTCGCTGAGAATCAGAGCTTCACGCAGGCCGGCGAGGTCCTTTTTCTGACACAGCCCGCCATCAGCCTCCAGATCAAGACCCTGGAAAAGGATCTGGGGGTGTCCCTCTTCGAGCGGACCGGTAAGAAGGTTCTCCTGACAGAGGCAGGCCGGCGGCTTCTCCCGCTCGCCCTCTCCATCACAAGACAGATGGACGAGGCCAGGGCCACAGTGCTTCCTTGCGCGGGAGGGACACAGGGCCATCTCAGGCTGGGCGCCTCGATGACGATAGGAACCTATCTCCTTCCCCCGATCCTGGCAGATTATCGCCGCTCCCACCCCCGGATCACGGGAAGCCTCGCGGTGAGAAACACCCATCAGATTCTCCACGACCTCAAGACCTCGGAGATCGACCTCGGGCTGATCGAAGGAGAACCGACCAAGACGCAGGGGTTGTCCCTTGAACGATCCTTTCTCCAGCACGACCGTCTGGTACTCATTGATTCGGTCTCATTCCCCAGAATCGAAAAAACGGAAACCATCCCCCTCGTCGACCTCGAAAATCTTCCGGCTATAGGTCGCGAACCTGGATCCGGAACCCGGCAGATCATCGAAAAAGAATTGATCGAAAAAGGGTTCTCTCCGGATTTTTTCCAAGTGGTCATGACCGTCGACAACCCCGAAGCCATCAAGGATCTGGTCGCTCTCGGAACCGGCATCGCCTTCATCTCCGCCCTGTCGATCCGACCGGAGGACTCTGGCAGGATCCGGACCGTCCCGGTGGAGGATTTTCAGCCGGTGAGAGATCTTTGGGTTTTTATCCCCCGGAGAAAACTTTCTTCGGCAGCCGACTCTTTTCTGGAAACACTCTACAGGACAGCGAGGAATCAGTCGTAAATCCGGCTCCGCAGGAAAATGTGTAGGCCAAACCGGGGATAGGAAAGGCTCCGTATGATTGATACAAAGCCATTTCCTTAACTTTGAAGATCCGAAATCCTTAGGCTTTTCTCGCGGTCAATTTCGCTTTCGTATATCCGCTACCCAATTTTTCGGAAAGAGGGGCACATAGAATACTTAAGAAAATGTCGATCCTTGCTCTTGTCGCATCGAGCTGAACTAAGGTTTGCCAAGGGTGGACCCTTATGTTCGGAAGGCTCCACTCCCTCTTGCCAGAAACTGGAAGAAGGCGCTTGTCTTAATGGAAAAACCTGGGGTTCTGTACCGTTGGTCCTGGAAGGAAATAATGTCGAGTCAACAGGGCAAGAAGAACGACGGCAAAAACGACACCCGCAAGAAAAAGGAAAAAACAGATCCGCCCAAACATCAATCTAAAGCCGAGAGGATTTTCCCCTTCCATCGAGGCATCCCCTTTCCCGACCCATCCTTCATTCCTGATCCGGAATTAAATACAGGACAGCCTTTCTGAAACCTCTATCTTCACATTACCACTGCCATGAGGAAAGTAAAGAATGAGGAATGATCAGGAGACCTTGCCCGGGGAAGTCAGGACGATTCCTCCCGGAAGAGAAGCGCCAGGTGGAGCATGACTCCGATCCCATCCCGGGCCAGAATATTGTCGATGGATCGCAGTGTCCATCCCGTAACCATCAGATCGTCGACGAGAACGACCCCGTCTCTCGGCCAATCGACACTGACCCCGCGCACCAGCTGAAAGTTGGGGGAAAAGATGGACTCTCTCCGTTCAGATCGACTCCGGGCCTTTTGGGGAGAATCACTGGTCCGCACAATTCCGGAAAAGGAAACGGGTACGGACCGGAGACGGTGTACCCGGAAGGCGAATGCGTCGGGAATGGAAAGGTCCCGACGAATGAGTCGGCTCTTGGATGGGGGGACAGGAAGCAGAAGTTTGGCACCTTCCGGAAGAAGGCTCGTCAGTCGTCCACGATCGAAAAGAATCTCCATCGCCTTCCGGTTCCCCTGGTTTTTTGCCAGACGGAAGAGTCGGGCCACCGGACCGGCATCGCGGTAAACAATCCGGACATTCCGCCCTCCCCGAACCATCTCCCGGCCAGGGTGGCTCCATACCGGATCGTTTTCACAAACCGGACAAAGGT
Source organism: Nitrospirota bacterium (assembly GCA_021806225.1). Classification (GTDB taxonomy): domain Bacteria; phylum Nitrospirota; class Leptospirillia; order Leptospirillales; family Leptospirillaceae; genus UBA4572. The sequence goes on from JAJZXW010000041.1 coordinate 41,271, forward strand.
CCCGCTGGCGGGATTTCGCACCACATGACAGGCAGATCCGGGAAAAAAGGTGCGAGAGAAGGGAAGGCCCCTCGCCTCCCCCCGGACTCATGTTGGCGTTGGACCTGAAAAATATTCCTGATATGCCGTCCTGAAGGCGGGAGCCGAGGAGTGGAGCGGAGGACCAGCATCCTGGGATGCTGCCTCTGAAAAGAGAAGTCCGTCGGTACGGATCACCGTGTTCCATTGATGGCAGGCGGGACACCGGCCGGACCATCCAGGGTAAAAAGTCCGACAGGACTTGCAAACATAGGGTTGGTCGCTGGAAGGATCCAGGGTCAGAATTCGTTTGTAGGAATCGATTGCCGCCTCAATCTGTCGTCTCCTTTCGTAAATCTCACCCGCCAGCCTGTAGAATTCTCCTCCCCAGGAAGCATCCCCTTCCATGGCTTCGAGGAGGGAGAGGGCCTCCTCTTCCATACCGAGAAGATTCTGGATGCGTGCCTGATGAAAACGCAGGCCGGGACTCCCCGATTTTTTTCCGAGAGCCTTTTCGTAGAGAGAGAGAACAGCATCCGGGTTTCCTTTCTCCAGGTAGAACTCCTCCAGTCTGACGAGATGTAATGTCTGGCCAGTACGTTCCCATCCTTCCCAGAGATTTTCGATCCCTTCCTTCTCCCGCCCCTCGACGATCTGCGCCTCCGCCAGCCCGATTCGCGCCGGGGTGAAGGATGGATCAATCTTGAGGGCCCCCCGAAAGGCCCTTCTGGCCCCTTCCGTCTGTCCCTGGTGGTGGAGGAGCGAACCGACCTCGAATCGGATTCCCACAAGGACCGACACTTCCCTGTCCCGCCTCTCGCCCTTTTCGAAGGAGCGCGCAAGAACGGTCTGGACCGAAAGCGCCTCCTCCCAACGGTCGTTCTTGACAAGAAGTCTGCGAAAGAATTCCAGGACCTCCCGGTTGCGGCCCTCCTTCTTGAAGTATTCACGTAAAAGGGCCATAGAATCCTCGACCCGACCCGCCCCTTCATAGTCATTCGCCAGTGCCAATACCAGCCGAACATCCTCCTCGTCGAAAACCCTTGCCCGACGGTGAATCCGTATCGCTCCGACATAGTCGCCTGACGATCGTTTAAGATCCCCGTAAAGAAGAAGTGCTTCCTTGTGGTCCGGGAAGAGCGTTACAAGACGTTCCAGAATCGAAATCGCCTGGGGAAGGTGGGAGCGGTTGATCTCGGTCCAGGCCCTCTTCCAAAGGGCCATGGCTTTTTCGGACCTTTTTTCCTCTCGACCCTCCCGTAAATTTTCTACCCAGGAGGCGAGATCCGAAAGGCCATGGATCATAAAAACGAGGCCTGCGCCAAAAGCAAATGCGAGAACAAGAAGGGTGATCTGGGGAAGAACGAGGACCTTATGGGGAAGCAGCTGAAAGGATACCTTCTGGTCGTTCCATTCGGCCAGCTTGACGAGCCCGACCGCCAGAAGGAGCATGACCAGAAGGAGAAGACGCGTCATGGAGAATGAAGCTCCCTGCCAGCGAAATTTGTTGGCTCCCCGGAAGAGGAGTACAGGGTCAGCCTTTCGACCGGCAGGACCCTGCGTTCCTTTCCGGCCTCGTCAAAGGCGAAGATGGCCGCGTCGGCGTAAAGGTCTTCAAGCCGATAGATTCCACGAACCCCCGGCAAAAAAAGGTCCACGACGATGTCTCCCAAGTCGAGAAGTGTCCACCGCGCTCCCCGCTCAGGGGACAATCCAAAGCCGGGTCGCGACAGTTCCTCGTCCAGGGCTTCGAGCGCCGCCTGCATATGTCGTTCATTCTCGGCATCTCCGAGAATCAGGCAGTCTGCATAGGAACACATTCCTCTGACGTCAATTACCCAGACATCTCTAATTTTCTTGTCGACGATAACTTTCGCCAATTTTCTGGCCTTATCGAGAATTTCAACTTCCTTGATATCAATTTTTCGTTCATTCGACAAACTCACGAAGGCTCCTTGCCCCATCAGAAAAAAAACGTTTTAAAAAATATAGCGAAAGATTTCGCGACCGGGATATGATCCGGCTCCGAAAACATTATGAAAAATCAGGATATTTCCCCTTGCTTCTTCGAAAATCCCTTATATATCCTTCTTTTCACAATATAGGATTTCACGGAATCAGGCAAGAGATTGGTCCAATACTCCCGGTTCTCGCCAGACAGACCTTTCCTCAGATCCGTCGACGAAATATCCACAGCGTTAATCCGAAGAAACCTCAGCGTAGTTCCAAAATTCGGAAGCGGCCAGACTGCCTCTTCCAACTCCCCTCTCCGAACACGGGTGACGACCGCTTCTGCGGAAACGGAATCAAAGGGACCCGCGGCACGCAGAGTCGTGAAAAAGGCCTCCACGGTCCTCTCTTCCTCCGCTCCCGGCCGGGTGACGATGACAAGGTGGGCCCCCGCCACAATCACCTCGGGTTGCCCCCAGCTCCAGAAATCGGAGAAAGCGTCTTCTCCCATGAGGAAAAAGGGGGGAGGATCGATGGCAAGCGCAGAAATGGTCCGCGCGGTGTATGAAGGTCCTTTCATTCGGCACTCGATGTCGGAGCTTCGCCAGCCGGGGTGATCCCCGATGGCGAGATCAAGCATGATCTTTCTTTCCTCGCAGGAAATTTCTGGAAAATCCTTGTGCGGGGGATGTCCCGTCGGAATGAAAAGGATTTCCTGAAGGTCCAGACGCGCCTCGATCTCTGCGGCCAGGGCCATATGCCCTCTGTGAACCGGGTTGAAGGCCCCCCCGAAAAGCGCAAGGGTCGGGCGTTTTTTTTTATCAGCGGCCCCGTAGGTGTCCATGGCCATGAACCAGATACTTGGTCGTGGTCAGTTCCGACAGCCCCATCGTTCCCCGTGCATGGATCCGGGTGGTGCTGATTCCCACTTCGGCACCCAGTCCGAATACTCCCCCATCGTGAAGACGAGTGGAGGCGTTGACCATCACGCAGGAGGCGTCCACCTCCCGCAGGAAGCGTTCGGCATCAAAGACGTCGGATGTCACGATGGCTTCGGTGTGCCCCGACCCGTAGCGGGCAATATGGTCCAAGGCCTCGTCGAGATTCGCCACGATGCGAAGGTTCATCGAAAGGGAGAGAAATTCTGTGGCGTAGGTCTCGGGAGTGGCGGGTGGAATGGAGGGATCGAGATGTCGGGTACGCGGACATCCGAAAACCGTCACTTCCTTTTCCCTGAGGATATTGAGGAGGGGATGGACAAAGCTGTCGGACAGCCCTTCGTGCACCAAAAGGGTTTCCATCGAATTGCAGGTCGAGGGGCGGTCGACCTTGGCATTGAGCGCGATGTCCCGGGCCATGGTGAAGGGAGCGCTGGCCGAGACGTAAACGTGACATATTCCCTGATCATGGCGCAAAACCGGTACGCGGGCGTGAGTGACCACCGCCTCCATCAAAGAGGCGCCTCCCCGGGGAATCACCACATCGAGGGTGGTGTTGGAGACAAGATCCTGGACCACCTTCCGGTCGGTCCAGGGAAGAAAGGCGATTCCGTCAGGATTGACATTGGCCTCGGCCAACCCCTCCCAGATAGCCTGTGATAGGAGCGTGTTGCTACGGACCGCCTCCGATCCTCCCTTGAGAACCACGCCGTTTCCGGACTTGAAACAGAGAGATGCAACCTCCACCGTCACGTTGGGTCGCGATTCGTAGACCACCCCCACCAGACCGATCGGAACACGCACCTTTTCGATGACAAGGCCGTCGGAATTTTCCCAGCGGGAGAGAGAAGTTCCCACCGGATCGGCCAGTATGGCAATATCCCGCACCCCCCTGACCATTCCTTCGAATCGGGACTCGGTGAGAAGCAGCCTGTCGCACATTGCGGGAGACAATCCCTTCGAGAGGGCCTCATCATAATCCTGACGGTTCGCCTTCAGAATTTCAGGCTGAATCGCCTCGAGCTGTCGTGCGATCTTTTCCAGGGCTTCGTTTTTCTTCCCCGAGGTCAATATCGCATAGGAGCGCGAAGCCGCCTTTGTTTTTCTGAGAATAGGATCCAGCTCCGCTTCATGATAGGACATCATCGCTCCCCCTTCCTTCCTTGGTGGTACTGACCGGTCAGTACGAGATCATTTCGATGAACGAGGATTCCTTGCATTCCATCCATCCACTCGGCCGATCCCGTGCGGGCGATTCCCCTGGCAACTTCTCTCCCCTGGGGATCGATAAGATAGACCGGATCCCTCGGCAAAAATTGTCCTTCGACTCCGACGACTCCGGCCCCCAAAAGACTTCTTTTTCCTTCCGAGAGGGCTTTTGCAGCCCCCATATCGAGCCGGAATCCCCCCATGGGGCGGGAAAAATGACCGATCCATATCTTCCGGTTGGAAGGTAGCTTCTCATGGGTCTCGAAGAGGGTTCCAGTCCTTCCTTCGAAGAATCGGAAAATCCCGGAAGGAATGTCCCCCTTCAGGACACCGACCGGAAGTCCCCACCCATTGGCCCAAAGGGCAGTGCTGACCTTCGAGGCCATCCCGCCCGTACCGAGACCGCTCCGGGAGACTCCGGCCATCCGTTCGATTTCGGGACTGATTCCATGGATGCAGGCAATTTTCTTCGCATCCCTAACGACCCGGGGATCAGCCGTGTACAGGTGAGAGACATCCGAGAGCAGCAACAGACAATCCGCCCTTATGAGACCGGCGACATAGGCAGACAGACGGTCGTTGTCCCCAAAGCGTATTTCGAAGGTCGCCACGGCATCGTTTTCGTTCACGACGGGAACGATGCCCAGAGAAAGGAGCGTTTCCGTTGTCCGCTCTAGATTTGTAAACCGCTCCCTGTCAACGATGTCGGAAGGAGTCAGTAGGATCTGGGCCGTATGAATTCCATGGCGACCCAGGGCACGTTCCCACTGGATCATGAGGGAGGACTGCCCGGCAGAGGCTGCCGCCTGCTTGAGCGCAAGGGAAAGCGGCTTTTTCCCGAGGCCGATTTTTTCCCGCCCTGCGGCGATCGCTCCGGAAGAAACGAGAACGACCCGGATCCCTTCGGTCCGGAGGAGCGCGACTTGGCGGGCTATTCGTCCAAAGGCGCGAGGCGAGAGAGCGCCCGATTCATCGGTCAGGATCTGGCTGCCGACCTTGAGAACCAGGATCCGAAGGCTCTTTCTGATTCGAAGACGCTCTTCCAGGCAACCTTTGACGATCGATTTCTCAGCCTTGGGAAGGGAGGGTTCCGGCAAGGGATTTTCCTTCAAGAAGAAGATCGAGGGCCGACAAAAGCGACGGGATTCCCTCTCCCGTCTGAGACGAGAGAAAAAATGGAGTCCGGCCTGTCTTCTGGCAGAACATCCTGAAAGCCTCCACCCTCTGGGGGTCTCCAGCATCGATCTTGGTGGCCGCTAGCTCCTCTGGTTTCTCAAGGAGAGCGGGATCGTAGAGCTCAAGCTCCTTCCGTATCACCCGGTAGGCCTCCTCCGGATTTTCGGGGCCTTCGAAGCTGACATCAATAAAATGAAGAAGAATTTCTGTCCGCTCCACATGGCGAAGGAAACGATCCCCCAGCCCTCGTCCTTCGTGCGCTCCCTCAATCAGTCCGGGAAGATCGGCGATAACGTATTCCCGGTTTCTGGGGGGCTGACCACGCGAAACGACCCCAAGATGGGGGTAAAGGGTTGTGAAGGGGTAGGATCCGATGCGGGGATGGGCCCGAGTGACGCGACCAAGAAAGGTGGATTTCCCGGCATTTGGAAATCCCAGGAGACCCACCTTTGCCATGACTTTGAGCTCGAACTTCAGGAAAACATCCTGGGCTGGCTTTCCAGGCTCCGCAAACTCGGGAGCCTGCCGTGTCGGAGTGGCGAAGTGAACATTTCCACGTCCGCCGCGTCCCCCCTGGGCCGCAACGAAAGTCTGCCCTTCGGAGACCAGATCGGCCAGTAGCTCACCTGTATCGGCATTGAAAACCTGGGTCCCCAGAGGCAATTGGAGCGTCAGGTCCTGTCCGGTCCTCCCGTGCTGTTTTTTTCCTCGACCATTCTCCCCTGAAGAGGCAACGACACGAGGTCTGTGCTTGAAATCCAGCAGAGTCGATTTCGCGGAGGTTCCCTGGAGAATAATGGATCCGCCGTTCCCTCCGTCTCCTCCGTCGGGCCCCCCACGGGGAACAAATTTCTCCCTCCGAAAGGAAGCCGACCCATCGCCCCCTTTGCCGGAGGAGACCCAAAGAGTGACCTCATCGACAAACTGAGACATGGACCCTCCGGAGGGAGAAAAGCAGAAACTGCCCGAGTACCGGACGCAGGGTCAGGCCTCGACAGTCCCTGGAACGAGGATGGTGTGAGGGACGATGCTGATCTTTTTCGCGTCGCGACCGTACCGGGAAAACCGGACGGTTCCTGTCTGCATAGCAAAAAGGGTATGATCTCGCCCCATTCCTACATTGTCTCCGGGGTAGAACTGGGTCCCTCGCTGCCGGACCAGGATGTTTCCGGCCAGAACGAACTGGCCATCGTGGCGCTTGACGCCCAGACGTTTCGACTCGGAATCGCGACCGTTACGGGTCGAACCGACCCCTTTCTTATGAGCCATGAGATGTTCCTCTCTTAAGCAGTCTTGATGATGGATTCAATCTTCACACGGGACACTAGCTGGCGGTGTCCCTTCTTGCGCCGGTAATTTTTTCGGCGCTTCTTCTTGAAAACAATGATTTTGGGATCCTTTTCCTGGCGAAGGATGCGTCCATGAACCTCGACGGAAAGAGGCTTCTCCTCCGTCGCGTATGAAATGACTCCTTCTTCAGACACCATCAACACCTGGTCGAAGATAACAGCCCCTTCTTCCTCTAGGCGTTCCACGACAAGAATCTGTCCGGGGGCGACGCGATACATCTTGCCCCCTGTCCGTATCACGGCAAAATTTTCTGCCATGAGGTCCCCCTCTTTCTGATAGCCTGACGATTGATCCGGCAGAGAACTCTGCCGACATTCCAAGGGACCATCGGGTCCCGCCCAAAGTCGCAAAGTTGAAATATAACACAAGGACCTGAAAGGATGCAAAACAATTCGGTGAAGGCAGCGGTCGATATCGATTGAAACTGGTCGCCAACTGTGAGAATATCTCAGAATACATTCCCCGATCATAATAGAATCGAAGAAAAATCGGAAAAATGGATCCCGAGGGGATCCTTAGGTTTTCGAATGAGCGGCAGTTTTTTTTCCAAAAACGCATTAATAGAGACTAGAGAATGCCAGACCCTATCGTTCCAAGAAAGAAGTCCACAGGAATCGCGGGATCACTCAAAAACAGGCCCGCTGCAGCGGGAGTGGATCTTTCCGAGCATCTTCGCTCTCACGGAATTCATCCGACCCAGCAAAGGCTCAGGGTCCTGAAGGTTCTTGTGGAATCGAAAGCTCACTTGAGCGCCGAAGAAATTCACGGATTGGTCCGGGCCCAGACTCCACGAATCGGCCTTGCGACCATTTACCGAACCCTTCACGCCCTCAAGGAAAAGGGGCTTGTGGAAGAACACCGGTTCAATGACGAATTCAGCCGCTACGAGGCCATGCCGGCCAATCACCATGACCACCTGATCTGCATCGAGTGCGGAAAGGTCGTCGAGTTCGATCAACCTCTGATTGAACAACTCCAGCTCGCTGCAGCCAAGGAAAACCATTTCTCGATTGTTTTTCATCGGCTTGAAATATATGGGATCTGCGAAAGCTGCGCAGAACTCCATAAGAAAAATCCCTGACGGTCAAGCCGGAGAAGACTCCTCTCGGACCGGGGGATTTGGATCGATATGGGGCAAGGGTGAGATGATCGGCTCTTCCCCGCTCAGTCTCGGACGAGGCGTGCGAGATAAACCGGCCCCTGAATAGATCTGAAAGGTCCAGATCAGGACAGTGTTCGAAGACCGCCGGATCGCCCCCAGAACCGCGGCTGCGAGAGAGCTCCCTGTATCGTTTATGACCACCGTGTCCGCTCCCAGCCGCCTGATCTGCATGTTGAGAACCGGACCGATTGCCCTTCCCCGAGCCAATATCGTATCGACAAGGACATCCTCTTCCAGACCGATGGCCTGACAAAGGTCAAGCGTGTAGCGGGCCACGGCCTCCTCTTTTGGGAGAGCGGCCGTCAAGGGAATGGCCAAGGGGATTTCGAGAACAGTGATTACCGTCACCTTCGCCCCATCGGCTTTCGCCACCTTGAGGACATCGCGCAACATCTCGGATGGACGGGTGGGAGAAGTCGCAACAAGGATATGCCTGTGGGGCTTGGCCTCAGGATACTCCTCCTTGATCTCCGTAATTTTGACCCGCTCCATGACCGGAAGCGATTCCTTCCGCCGAAACCACAAATAATAGGCGATTCCTCCCGCCATCCAGACCGTCCCAAAAATACGACCATATTTGTGAAAGAGAAGAACCATGATATAGACACCGAAGGTCCCCATAAATCCGAATACCGTCGGGAGGGGGATCTCCCAGCCGGCGACCCGGATTGCCAGGGGGACTCGAAAGGGTCTCTTGAGATCCGGTTCTTTTTTACGAAGTTTGATCAGGGCCAGATGGGTCATGGAAAATGACAGCATGGCGCCATAGTTGTACAGATCGGCAAGGATGTCGAGGTAGGGGAAAAACGCCACAATCAAGGCGGCCAGGGTCCCAAAGATCCCGATCGACACCATTGGGGTCTTGTATCGGACGCTCGTTTTGTGAAAGAGGGGGGATATCAGAAGATTGTTTGACATGGAATAGGCCAGCCGGGAGACCCCGATCAGTCCGGCATTGGCTGCAACGGTCAAGATCGTTGCCCCCAGAACCGAGACCCATGGCGCCATGAATGCCCCGACATGGGGCATCGCGTGAGCAATCCCCGCGATCGGGTCATTCACCCAGGTCGTGGACAGGATCTCCGGCTTCATCGCGGAGAGGGCCACGAGAGAGATCCCCGAATAGAGAAGAATGGTCGTGCCCATTGTCAGAAACATCGCCCGCGGAACAAGCTTTTCTGCGTTTCTAGCCTCACCGGCCATCTGGCTGATGGCCTCTATTCCGGTATAGGCGACCATGGCGATCGAAATACCGTATAGAAAGTTGTGCCAGGTAGGGGCCGTCCCCAGAGTGAACTGGTGCCAGATAGTGTTGAAGTTGAGCAGAAGAAAGGCCCCCATCGTCATGAGGGAGATCTGCGTGATCACATCGAAGCCGGCCAGCATCAGACTGAACCAGGACGACTCCTTAAGCCCGACAATATTGAGAATGACAAGAACCAGGATCAAAAGGCCGGTAAAGGTGACATTGACCTGGGGGTTCGTCTTGAAGATCGGGAAAAAGTATCCCAGGTAGGGCCCCACGGAAAAGGCGCTGATTGAAAGGGTCAGAATATAATCCAGAAGAAGGGCCCATCCGGTAAAAAAGGCCCACCCATCCCCGAAGGCGCGCTGGGCAAAGAGGGACGACCCTCCCCCTTCCGGAATGGCACTCGAAAGCTCGGCGTAGCTCAGGACGGTGGCGATGAAGAACAGGCCTGCCGCCCCGATTGCCAGAAAAGAAGCTCCTCCTGCATAAATCGTGGTGATTCCCAAAGCATAGTAAATGGAGGATCCGACATCCCCATAACCCGTCGAGTAAAGGGCTCCGAGACCGACCACCTTCCTGAGGACGGTCGTGTTAAATCGGGCGATGCCGGTACGGGTGTGGTGATAAATCTTGAAAAGGGCCACTGTCTCCCCTCAGGCCAGAGATGTCCGGCCAGGAATCTTTCTCATTTCTTGGCCCCGGAGGGAACAAGGACGACGTCATTCGAACCCGAGACACGCACGTGGGACGTCCCGCAAGATACCCCGAGAAAATCGGACCCGTGAAAGGTCCCTAGGAGCGACTCGCTCCTCTCTTCCCCCGACGGGCTGCGTGTGATCAAAACCACAGTTCCTTGTTCTCCGACCACAGCCACCGTCCCTCCTCCTGTCCGGCATGCACCGTAAAGATCATGCAACGTCCCGGTCTGGATCTGAAAAAAATTCCTTCCCCCGTCAGAGGAAGAAAAAAGAAGCCCATGGTCTCCGGCCAAAAGGACCTGTTCCTTAGACGACCACAGGCTGTTGAAGGAGGGCTTCTGGCGTGTGACCTTCTGCACGGCTATGTCGATGGCGGTGAAGCGGGTCCCTCCATCTTCCGTCCTGAAAAGCCTCTTGTGCCAGCCGGCGACCAATCCGTGCGACTCGTCCGTAAAGGTGACGGCATAAAGGTTCTTTTTGGTCGGAGAGTTCAGACGCACCCAATGGTCTCCACCATCGATCGTCCTGAGAATGACCCCATTTTCTCCCACAGCGTACCCGACGCGGTCGGTCGGAAAGCTGATGGCATTAAGGAAGAGCCGGCCCACCCCCGTTCGGACATGTTCCCATGAACGCCCCCCGTCCTTGGAACGGAGAAGGACGCCCCGGTCCCCGACTACCCACAGGACACCAGAAGGGAGCCGGCTGATCCCGTAGAAATCCACATGGACCGGAGGAACCGGACGACTCCATTGTCCTGTCCTGGAAGACAGGCGGAGAAGTGTTCCCTGATATCCGACCACGACGAGATTTCCCGAGTCCTCCACAATTCCGGAGAGAACCCCGATGAAGTCAGACGTCTTCTTGTTGGTTTGGGAAACGGGAGAAGCGGGTGGACGAAGGAGCGAAAAAGACGTCCCCGCCGGAAGCTTGACGGAGGGAAGCGTGACCGTTTGAGGCTTCTGGCAGGCCACCAACAAAAGGGAGGCCGCGGCTACCATGACGAGCCTCCCTAGGTGATTCAACCCTTGAGCCATGAATCGATTCATTCTTTCAATCATGAGGTCAGAATAACTGATCCTGCACCGCTCCGCAAGCGAGATGCAGGAAATCCGGGGCTCAGTGAATATTTTGCTCCTCTTCGTAGCGTTTTCCTTCCTTCTCCTCGAAATCGAAGGGCTTGAAGTGGTATTCGAAGATAGTTTTGATCGCGAAGGGAGCGCTGACAGGCGTCAGACCGGTTCCCACGCCAATATTCCAGTCGACATGCTCCCCAATGGCGAAATTCCAGCTCTGAAAGACGAACTGCTGCTGCATTTCTGCATATAGGGACGCCGGCCCCCCCAGCGGCCCCATGTTGCTGATCACCCCGTTATCCCCAAAAAACTCGATCCCCGCATTGACATTCTCCGCCAGGAGATAATATACACCGGCAGAGTAGGCGAACTCGGGAGGAATCCCTGGCTCTGAGCCATCGGTCGCGAAAAAGAAGGACGGGTTCAGGTCAATGATGAACCGTCCGATCTTCTTTTCCGCTATCAGGATAATATTGAGGAAAGATTGCATCCCGGTTCCGCCACCCGGAGCCCAGTATTCGATCTGGACAGCGGGATCGAAGAAGTCGGGAATTCTCGGGAAACGAAGCCGGGTGGTGATGGCTCGGGTCTGGAGATAGGAATAGGTCTGCCCCGCACCGGCGGCAAAATCGATATAGGCGCCGAGGGTCCACCAGTCGGTCACGCCGAACTCCACGACATAAGTGGAAAAGAGCATATTGGCATTGCGGAGATTGTTTCCGTAAATCGATTCCGCCTGTTTGTCCGGCAACAGCAATGTCTGCCAGGTGCCGACACTGACCTCCCCTTGTTCCGGTGTTTCATAGGGATAGATGATGAAGTCCCGGAAAGGATCGGCATGCGCCGAAAAGGGAAAAAGGAAAGTCGTGAGAAAAATGAGGAAAACAGGGACCAGCAGCGACAGGCACTGGAAGGTGTGGAAGTTTCCGGAGCGTAAAGGTCTCAAGTCGGTCCTTTCTCGCGTTCGCGCAGGATCTACTCCTGAATCCAGGCAAAGAATAATCCCGGATCAGACTGCAGAAAAAGTCGCTTGCCAAGAGTCCGGTCATCCCCGGAGAGGAGACGGCAGCAGACAAGGGCCATTTCAAAGGGCGCCTGTCCTTTGTCCGAAGCGAAAACCGGCCCATCCTGAAAGATATGGAAGATTTCATGGGAAACGGAGATATTTATAGAATCTTCCAGGACAAATGTAAAGTCTTTTTGAAAAATTTTTCCAGAGCCCCTCCGTCTCATTCTCAAAAACCGGAAGAAGAAACCTTGGGACCATTGTCTTGTAGACCCCATCTCCTATAATATGAAAACAATAATTCTTTTTCGCCCGAAACGGATTCTTCCCAGACTACTGCTGAAAGGACAAGTTGAATCAGACGACCCATGAACCGGACATCTCTTTAAGGGCCCTCCGGCATAGTGCCGCCCATGTTCTGGCCCAAGCGGTGAAACGCCTCTTCCCTTCGGCCCAGGTGGGGATCGGACCCGCAACTGAGGAAGGCTTTTACTACGATTTTCACTTTGAACGTCCTTTCTCCCCCGAAGATCTTCAGAAGATCGAAGCCGAAATGAAGGCCATCATAGCCGATCGCTCTCCCATCGTCCGCCGGGCCCTTTCGCGGGAGGAAGCCGGAGACTTTTTTTCCGAAAAAGGTGAAAACTTCAAGCTGGAAATCCTTCACGGAATTCCGGAAGAGGCCGAGATCACGGTCTACGAACAAGGTGATTTCACTGATCTTTGCCGGGGACCGCACATGCCGGACACGGGAAAGATCGGGGCCGTCAAGCTTCTTTCCTCTTCCGGGGCCTACTGGAAGGGAACCGAGGGCAATCCATCCCTTCAAAGAATCTACGGAACCGCCTTCCCGACCCAGAAAGAGCTTGACGACTACCTCGAACGGCTTGAGGAAATCCGTCAGCGAGACCACCGAAAGCTGGGGAAGGAGCTGGGATTCTTCCGGACTCTGGATGAGAATGGCCCGGGGATGGTTCTCTGGCTTCCCCGCGGTGCCCGCATTCGCCGGGTGATTGAGGACATCTGGAAGATCCGTCACGACCGCCACGGATACCAGTATGTTTACACCCCTCACATCGCCCGCCTCGATCTCTGGAAAAAATCGGGCCACTGGAACTTCTATCGGGACAGCATGTTTTCACCCATGGAAATCGAAGGGGCCGAATTTGAACTCAAGCCGATGAACTGTCCTTTCCATATCCTTATCTTCAAGGAATCCATCCAGAGCTACCGGGACCTGCCCGTACGATTCGCGGAACTGGGAACAGTCTATCGGTACGAGCGCTCCGGCACCCTGCACGGTCTGCTCCGGGTTCGCGGCTTCACCCAGGACGACGCACATATCTTCTGCCGTCCGGAGGACATAGCCACCGAAATCGGTAAAGTCCTGAAACTCGTGGACGAGATGCTTCTCCCCTTCGGGTTCACAAACCGTTCGGTCTACCTATCTACCCGCCCCGAAGGCTCCGTCGGCTCCGACGAGAACTGGGAGATCGCGACCCGTGCCCTCGAGGAGGCACTCCGGACCTCCGGAATTCCCTACGAAATCGATCCGGGAGAAGGCGTCTTCTATGGCCCAAAGATCGACATGAAATTCCATGATGTTCTCGGACGGACATGGCAACTCTCGACAATTCAGGTTGATTTCAACCTTCCCGAAAAATTCGACCTGACCTATCGGGACGTCTCCGGAAAGGATGTCCGCCCCATCATGATTCACAGGGCCCTTCTGGGATCGGTCGAGCGCTTTTTCGGAATTCTGGTGGAGCATTTCAAGGGAGCGTTTCCCCTCTGGCTCGCTCCCGAACAGGTGACGATCCTCACTATCGCCGACCGCCACATTCCCTATGCGGAAAAGATTGCCCGCGCACTCGAAGCCTCCGGACTTAGGGTGGCGACGGATTTCAGAAACGAAAAAATCGGCCTCAAGATCCGGGAGGCCCAACTTCTCAAGGTTCCCCAGATGTGGATCATCGGTGACCGCGAGATGGAGGAAGGAACGGTTTCGCTCAGACATCGTGACGGAGGCCCGGGAGGAGCCGTTCCATGGGAATCCGCAAAGATGTCCGTCGAGAAAGAAAACCGTTCCGGACTGGCCCTCGATGGACAAATTGAGGTACCGGAATGACAACCATTACGAAGGGGGTTCCTGATTAATTCCAAAACACGGATCAACTATGAGATCAAGACAAAGGAAGTCCGGCTGATCGGCGCAGATGGCGAGCAGCTTGGCATCGTCCCCACAATCGTTGCGGTCAAGAAAGCCGAAGAAGCGGGCTTCGACCTTGTCGAAGTTTCTCCCAACGCCAAGCCTCCCGTCTGCAAGCTCATGGATTACGGGAAATTCCAGTACGAGCAGAGCAAGAAGATCCACTCCATGAAACAGCACCAGCGTACAGGGCAGGTCAAGGAGCTCAAGTTCCGTCCCCATATCAATGACCACGATCTCGGAATCAAGATCCATTACGTGGAGCGCTTCCTTGAAGAAGGCAACAAGGCCAAGGTCGCGCTGGTCTTCCGGGGAAGGGAAATGATCCGGTCTGAAATCGGAACGGAACTGATGCAGAAGATGATCACGGCTCTCGGCTCCAAGGCCATCGTGGAGTCGCCACCGAAATTCGAAGGCACCAGCATGACCATGGTCCTGGCCCCTGCCGCGCCGCCCAAAAGTACGTCAAAGGAATCGAAAGGAATGGAAGACGATCCATCCTCGCCAAAGGATTGATCCCTTCGACCATATGTGCTAGCATTTTGAAATTGTGATTTTTTAGGTTTAATTTTCGAGGAAAGGACGTGCAACGTGGCAACAGGACGTGTTCTTAAAACCAAGCGTGCCGCAAAGAAAAGATTTTCCCTGACCGGAACGGGCAAGGTCAAGTTTCATCAGTCCGGAAAACGTCACCTTATGACGGGGAAGTCCTCGAAACGGACTCGGTCCCTCTCGACAGGCATCCTCAAAAAAGGCCAGGCAAAAAAGGTGATCGTAAATCTGAATATCTGACCTGAAGACCTCCGAATGGCCGTAGATCAGTCTACGGGGGTCTTTGTCATGTTGTCCCTTCAAGGAGGAAGTCGATGCCACGCGTAAAAGGCGGCCCGCAGACTCGGGCCCGCCGAAAAAAGATTCTCGATATGGCCAAAGGATACTGGGGGGGCCGCTCCCGACTCTATCGTTCGGCCCGTCATACCGTCGAAAAAGGGTTGACTTACGCCTATCGTGACCGTAAAGCCAAGAAAAGGGAATTCAGAAGGCTGTGGATCCAGCGGATCAATTCGGCGTGCCGGCCCCAGGGACTGACTTACAGCCGTCTGATCGCCGGTCTCAAGAAAATGGGTATCGGACTCGATCGAAAGATCCTGGCCGACCTGGCCTTGAATCAGCCCGACGCATTCACCGATCTTCTGAACAAGGTCAAGGCCGGATAGTATCTCCGATACCTTTTCCATGATCAAAAAGGCGCCTGAAGGCGCCTTTTTTGTTGTTCCCTCTTCCACTACAGTTCATTTTCTCGATGTGGGAACAACGATGCTCCGTCCCTCCTTACAGAGGCTTTGACTTCAGGGTCTTGAAAGATGAAAATAGAAAAAATGGAAAGAGATTTCCTTTTTCTTATCAATCCGACAGGGGCGTCAGAATGGTCGTCCGCTATGCGGAAAGCAAGGATGAAAGCGCAGAAATCCTTCGTCTCGTCCTCCAGAAAATGGGTGAATGGCGTCTTTCCTTCACCCCCGTTCATTACACCGTCGTTTATGAATATGTCACCAACATCAATCCGGGACTTCGAAAAACCATCGACGACCTTGTCGCAGCGGGGATGCTGACCGACAAGCGGATCGAGGAGGCCTATTACGGATTCATCGTTCCGGAACAGACCCTCCCCGTTCTCGAGCAACGAGGACTCCTGACGCAGGAAACGCTCGAGATCCTCAACCGCATGGCCGAATCGGCCAACGCAACCATGCAGTCGACCCAGAAGGCCCGATTCGGAATCCTTTCCCAGCACAATGCCCTTCGGACAGCCGAGGTCGTTGACTCCTCCCTACTCCAGTCAGTCATTACCCGGCTTGCGGGAGAGACAAAAAAGCTTATCGAGACGAGCGAAACCCTTGAAAATCAGTTGCGGGACAGCCGAAAGGAAATCGAGTCCCTTCGATCCGAACTTCAGGCAGTAGCCCAGGCATCGGCCATCGATCCCCTTACCGGCATCATCAACCGGAGAGGGTTTGAAAAACAGATTGAATCCTGTCTTCATATCCATGAAAAGAAGGCGGGAGACTGCTCCTTCCTCTTCCTCGATATCGACCATTTCAAGCAGATCAACGACGAATACGGCCATGTCGTGGGGGACCGGGTCCTTCAGGCCGTCGCGCAGGTTTTCAGGGCAAAAACGCGGGGCGAGGACATCGTGGCCCGATACGGAGGGGAGGAGTTCATTATCATTCTCCCGGCGACGCCCATCGACAAGGCCCATATCGTAGCCGAGAACATTCGCCAGAACGTCGAGCGCATCGCACTCCTGAACGCCAAGGACAGCAAAGCAATCGGCGTTGTAACCATTTCGATCGGCATCGACGTACACAAGCCTGGCCAGAACTGGCGTCAGACAATTGAGAGGGCCGACAAGGCTATGTACCAGTCAAAACAGAACGGAAGGAATCGCACGACAACCTATTTTCAGATCTGAGTCTGCCCTCCTCAATTCTTCCTTTCTCCCTCACGCCTTCTCCGCTCCTCCTCCAGAATGGCCTCTGCCAACTGATCAGAAACTTTTTTCAAGGGAGCGAGGTCTGATTCCAGCGGACTCAGCCCATTCCCCCGAATTCTCCGAACTCCTGCCGCCAAAGTTTTGTGATAGCGGGAGTGAAGCCGGGCGATCTTCCCTTCGGGAGCCAGCCCAAAATTTTGCATGATTTCCCGGACAGGACAATTCACAACGTCATCCAGTGTCGTCGGATCAAAAACGGCCAGGTTCTGAAGCAGATATTCCAATTGCAACCCATGAGTCCGGACCAGCAGGGCATAGAGGCCGAGAAGGGATTTCGGCATAAAGCTCCTTTCGGGGGGAAACTCCCGAAGAAAGAGGACGAGATCGGGAAGACGAATGGGCTTGGAGATCTCATAGCCCTGGAGAAAATCGACTCCCAGCATGCGCATGGCATCCAGGATCGGGCCGGTTTCCACCCCTTCCACCACAAGGGAAAGCCCCATCCGGTGGGAGAGTTCCATGATTGCCTCGACGAAATGGAGATCCTTGGGTCGCGCTTCGAGGGTCCGGACGAATGCCTGATCGAGCTTCACCTTGTCGACGGGGAGATCTTTCAGGCGAAGGAGAGACGAATAGGCGCTTCCCACATCGTCCATGGCCAACCTGACCCCCAACCCCTTAAGCCGTTTCAGGAGATCGAGAGCCACAACTGTTTCGCCGAACTCCTGTCCCTCGAGAATCTCGAGCGTGAGGCGGGACGGGTCGATCCGGGAAGCCCCGAGCATCCTCCCGAGGCATTCGAGGCATCCTTCGCTGATGGATCGGGGATCCACATTCACAGAGACCCAGAGGGACGGGTCCGTCTCGAAAAGCTCCCCAAGATCCGAGAGGGCCCGTTCCAGCACCTGCCGGGAAAGCTCGAAGAGATCGTCGCCCCCATAGTCCTGAAGAAAGGCGGTCGGGGAGAGGATCGTCCCATCAGAGTTCCGGAGGCGTGCAAGGGCTTCGATCCCCGCGATCCGGCCTGTCCTGCCGTCGAGGATTGGCTGATAATGGACCTCCACCTTCCGCTCGTAGAGCAGTCTCTGCGCCAGTGTGCGCGCCAGCGGAACCGTCTCTCCATAAATCATCCAGCAGCGGGAACGGTCATTCTTGTGGGACTTGCTTTCATAGAGAGCCTGATCCGCAAGCCGCATGAGATTTTCCGGATTTTCGGGCGATCCCGTGCCGGGAGAGGACAAGGCCACACCGATCGACACTCCCACCGTCACCCCTTCCCCCTTCTCCAGCCTCACGGGAATCCTTGCGGTCCGGTCGATCCTGTCGAGGAGATCCCCAAGCTCCTCCCGACCCGTGACATTCTCAAGAAGCAAAACAAATTCATCTCCTCCGAGACGCGCCAGGAAGTCTGTCTTTCGAAGAACTCCCAGGATCCTCTCCCCCGTCAGACGAAGAAGTCGGTCTCCGGCTTCGTGGCCATAGCGGTCGTTGACCGGCTTGAAGCCGTCAAGGTCGAGCATCGCGACGGCGAAGGACCACCCGTACCGGGCGGAGCGGGCAAGGAGCCTGTCGAACTCAAGATCGAGCCCTCGCCTGTTCGGAAGGCCGGTCAGCCGGTCGTGGCGCGAGTCGAACTCGAGCCGTTGGGTCAGCTCGATCAGGGAAGTGATGTCCCGCTGGTTTCCGACAAATTCGACGATCCGGCCGGAGGAATTCCGGAGCGGGCTGATGGAAAGGAGATTCCAGAAGGGTGTCTTGTCCTTCCTGTAGTTCAGGATTTGACCGTGAAAAGGGCGTTCCTCCCGAAGAGCCGTGCGGATTTCCTCGACCGTCGCGGGGTCGCTCCCCT
Source organism: Nitrospirota bacterium (assembly GCA_021806225.1). GTDB lineage: Bacteria > Nitrospirota > Leptospirillia > Leptospirillales > Leptospirillaceae > UBA4572. The sequence goes on from JAJZXW010000041.1 coordinate 59,658, forward strand.
CCCCCTGAAGGATCCGGCAATTCTGCCCCATCATCTCGTCTGCCGTGTACCCCGTGATCGATGCAAACCCGTCGTTTGCAAAGATCACACGTCCATCTGGCCCTGTGATCACCACTCCTTCTCCGACGGCTCCTACCGCGCTCGAGAGAAGATTTTGCCGGGAGAGAAGGTCCAGGCGGTCGAGGCCAAGAGAGATATTTCGGGCAAGTTCGGTCAGAAGCCCTTCGAGGACGGGGTCGCTGAAGGCTCCCTCCTTCGCATGGCCGACGAAAAGGAGTCCCCAGGGCTTCCCCTTCCGAAGGATGGGAAGGGCAGCACTCGCGTTGAGGCCGAACTCCCTGAGCCTTCCCGCCCAGAGCGCCCGGGTTCCTGCCGCATCCGGATCGAAGACGGGAGCGCGTCCCGCAAGGGCCAGAACGAGATGATCCGATATTTCGCGCGCTCCTTGCGGGGTAGAAGAGTGCCCTTCCTCAAGGAAGTCGGCCCGTCCCGAAGACGCGATCACATCAATCCCTCCCCGGCCACCCGGACAGAGGATGGCGGCCACCGTTATCTCTCCGTGGGTGACAGCCAGGTCGCAAAGTTTCGAGAGAAGGGTGGACTCGTCGGATCCTGCCGAAAGCGCCTCTGAGGCATGGGCGAGAAGGGTGTTGTAGGAAGAGAGGAGTCGGAGTCGCTCCGTCTGGGCATGACGGTCGCCCACGTCATGGACGGTTCCCACGACCACAGAGGGTTCGTCCGGAATCCGGGCCAGGGAGATGTCCACCATGACCGGATGCCCGTTCTTGTCGACCATTCTCACATCCGGGATCTCGACGCTCTCCCGTCCGGGAAGGAGTCCGTAGGCAAAGCCCACCCGCTCGAATTCCTCCGGGTCTCCATAGAGCATCCGGGTCGTATGACCGACCATCTCCCCGACCTGGTCGTAGCCCAGCATCTGCCGCATACGGTCGTTGACATAGCGGATCCGGCGCTTTTCGAGAAGCATGATCCCCGCCCGGGTGTTTTCAAGAAGAACCTTCTCGAGGGTCGCCAACTCCCTTTCCCGTCGAAGGGACTCGAGACGGTCGAGTCCCCGGGAGACGTCCCGTGCCAGCTCCGAAAGGACCTCCTGAAGAGCGGGGTCGAAACTGGCGGGCTCTTCGTGATACAGCGCCAGGAGCCCCCAGATCCCACCCTCCCGCACCACCGGAAGGACTGCCGCGGTCCGAAGCTTGTGGTGGAGGGCCCTTTCTTTCGACGTCGTTCCAGCAAGCCTTTCGAGAATGTCGACATTGAAAAGAGGGCGACCCGTTCGCCAGACCTCTCCCACCATCCCATCCCCTGCGGATTGATCCGGATTGACCGAAATCGTCAGATTCTCGAGGAATGCTGTTTCTCCGGCGCTTGCCTCCACCTTGACGGCACTTCCTTCCACCGGACGCCCGATCCAGGCCAGTCGGAGCTTCCCGAATCGGACCGCCAGGTCACAGATTCCCTGGAGGAGGGACTCCTCCATCGTCGCTTCGGCGATCGCCTGATTGACCTGGGCCAGGAGGCTGTTGAAGTCGGCAAGCCGGGAAAGTTCCTGGGCCAGACGATGACGCTCGGAGACGTCGACGATTGTCCAGACGACTGTATCTGGACCCTCCCCGACGATTTTCTGTCCGGAGAGATCCACATATCCTTCAGAGCCGTTTGCCCGACGGAGGCGCAGGTCACGGAGACGGGCGCTCCCGGTCGCGAGGGCCTCCTCCGACGCCTCTCCCATTCTCGCAAAGCTGTCGTCTCCCACGAAATAAAGGTCACGGACGCTGTGCCCCACGATTTCTTCCGGAGACCCGTAACCCAGGATCTCGAGGAAGCCGCGGTTCACCTCGACCACGACCCGGTCGGGATAGCGGACGAGATCGATTCCGGCCGTGGTGTTGGCGAGAAGGGTCTCCTTGAGGGCCGTGGCCTTCCTTTCTCTTCCAGAGAGGTCAAAACGGTCGAGGGCCAGGGAGAGGTTGTCCGCGATCGCCTCGATCAAATGCCGAAGCTCGGGCTCGAAGCTTTCCTCCCTGTCGAGATAGACGGTCAGCACCGCCCAGATCGTTCCGCCGCGATGGACAGGAATGGAGGCGCTGGACTGGAAACCGAATCGTCGGGCCTCCGCAACCCAGGGCCCCATGGAAAGATTTTGCGTAAAGGAGGAATTGTAGACCGGAAGGTCCGCTCTCCAAGCCTGCTCCATCGGACTGAGGCCCTCAGGATGGTCGGGGAGGCTTGAGGCGGCGGCGTGCTCGAGGTATCCATTCTCCCCGGAGGACGCCAAAACCTGAAAGATCCCGGCCTCGTCTGGGCGACCGACCCAGGCCAGCCGGATTTCGGGAACATCGATCGAGAGGCGACAGAAGTCCGGAAGAATCTCCTCTTCCCGGATCTCTCTCGACACCGCCTCCGCAACCCGACCCCGCAGAACGTCGAAGGCGAGAAGGCGCTCGAGCCTCTCGTTTTTTTCCTCGAGTCTTCCTTCGAGCTCCCGGCGCTCCGTCACATCGAGGCCCAGAAAAACCCGGTAAAGAGGGCGTCCCTCCGCATCCCTAAGGACGGAGAGGCTCCATTCGAAGATCCGGCGCTTACCGGTCATTCCGGTCCAGCCACATTCGGAGGGAACGGGGGCCTCCCCCCGCGTCAGGGCTTCAAAGAGGCTCCGGACGCCTGAACGGTCCTCTGCCGGCAAGGAGCGCATCCACTCCCAGGGCTTTCCCCTGACCACCTCCGCCGTCACTCCCAAAAATATTCGCGCTGTCCGGTTGATGCGGAGGGCCTCGCCATTCGGATCGAGGACCAGCCCGAGAGCTCCGGCTCCATCGAAGATTGCCTCGTCGAGCTCCGACAGTTCGGCAAGCTGTCTCCCCTGACGTTCCTGACGGCGAACCAGGGTCCGAATCCCGAAAACGATCAGGACCAGCAGAAACAGTCCCCCCTCCTCGACCATCCAGCGGCGTGACGACGAGCTCATCCACTCGTCCCTGACCAGGGAGGTCGGCCAATAAGCGGTGACCTCGAAGGGATACCCGGGAACCGGGATCCGAACGATGTTTTTGTCTCCGGGAACGAGAGGGGAGTCGGAACGATTCCCCCGGACCAGGAAAAGAATGTCGCCATTCCGGAGATCCCTCAGGGAAAAGCTGAAAGTGCGATGGGCCCTCGGAGGAACCAGATCTGTCACCCGAAGGAAGGTACGGACTCCGAGGGGGGATTTCCCGGCCGGCGCGGGAAGAAGAATCGCAAGGGGGAGAATTCGCGTTCCGAGACGGGCAGATAGCCGGCTGCGTCCCACGAGAAACGAGGGGTTTTCTCGAAGGGGAGTGGCGTAGCCGGTTGCGGGAAAGGTGGCCGCGGGGGGAGTCTCGGGGGGGGAGATCCGGGTTGACCAGAGGATCCGGCCGGTCCGGGGGTTATAGAGCTCGAAGTCGACCAGGGACGGGTGAAGGGCCAGAAAAATCCGGAGTGTCCGCTCCGTAGCCGGCCCGGGAGGTCGAAGCGGCAGGCGGACTTCCGGGAGGGTGGAAGCCACAAACCCAAGATCGAGAAAGCGCGACGAGATGCGCCGGGAGACCGCTGAGGCGCGGGTAAGGGCAGCTCTGGCCGCTCGCGCTTCCACCGCATTCCGGTAATCGCTGTACTCCGCCGATTCGAAAAAGGCGATTCCAAGGAGGGCCAGGACGAGGGTTCCTGCAACCAGAAGGCCAACCGACTTCCCGATCAGAAGATGTTCCAGCAGAAGGCGTGGCTTCAACGTAGTCTTCATGGTCTCCCCTCCCGGCCGAAACTCAGGAGGCCAGCAACGCCTCCAGGTCGATCTCGAAACAGACCGTGGGCATCCGGATACCCCACCTGTCTAGGAATTCCGGATGGATCTCTCCCACCGTCGCGACCGTCTCGCCGGAATTGTTCACATAGGCCCCGCATCGTCCCGGCAGATAGGGAGCGAGGTCGGCGGCCCGGATGACCAGTGTCCGATCCATCCGCTCGAACACCATTTCGAGGACCCCCTGGAGCTCGGAAACGCTGGCCTGGGGATGCGAGAGAAGGGAAGCCATGAGCCACAGATCCTTGGTCGGCCGATCACCTTCGCCCCCCGATGCGGTCCCAAGCCGCATCGCCTCCCCCACCTCGAAAATCCTGTGGGGATAGGGTGCCCGGCCAGACCTGGCCTCGGCGGCAAGAAGGCCGGCCAGAAGGGATGGGCGAACGACGGCGAACTGAAGGCTGGCCGGGTTGTCGATCCGGACCACAGCCCCCGCCTCCCGTCCGAGGCGCTCGGTCACGAGCGGCTCGCCGGTCAGGATGTTCGAGAGGAGTTCCTGGTATCCCATCGCCATCACCGCCTGTCTGAGGCGGGATTCGATCTTCTGCCGGGGGGCGGGCCGCCCGCGCGTGAACTCCTTGGGTAGGACCGGCTCGAAGGAGTCGTACCCCTTGGCCACAAGGTAGTCCTCCACCACATCCACAGCCCCGAGAAGATCGTCGCGCGTGAAGGGCGAGAGGACCTCCCATCCCGATTTCCCGTCCCCGGTCGGGCGGGAGATCTGGGGATAGCCGAAATCCAGGAGTGTCTCCACAAAATCGGAAGGATCCTTGTCGGCCCCCAGAACCCGGGCCGGAAGACCGGACGGAACATGAACGACGGTTCCCGGAGAGGCGGGCGCCACCAGGGGAGGAATCCCCCCTGCCATGAGGGGCTCGACCTCGTACCCCCGGTCGGTCAGATTGGCCGCCAGGATGTTCAGGACCAGGAGGATCCGTCCGGGATCAAAGCCGGTGGCCTCGACGAAAAGACCATCGTCCTCCGGGGTGACCTCCCCCGAGGACAGGGCGTTGATCACGGGAGGAAAGGACAGGATCGTCTCCCGGGCGTCGAAAAGGACCGGCCAGGCCGGGTGCCCCTTTAAAAGCCCCCCGTATGCCCGCCCCTTGGGGTGGGTTTCCACGATCTCCGCCAGGGTCATCGCACGGTCCGCGCCCAGAGGAACAAACCGGGTTGTCCCGGGATCGCAGGCCCGGTAGGTCAGTGGAAAGACGATCCGGTCCAGAGGGTAGACCCCTATCGCCAAATCGGCGCGCTTTCTCCCGAAGAGTTCGGACAGGCGCTCCTGAGTTCCGATGATCTGGACGAGCCCTTCAGCTCCGAGACGGCCTCCCCGTGCACAGAATCCCCCCATTAAGGGACGGACCGTGCCGGTCGAGGGATCGATCCGAATCTCCGGTCCCCCCCCCTTCCTCTTGCGGAGGTCGGCCTTCTCGAGAAATCCATAGGGATGGCCGGGGCGTGGACGGCCTCCCCGCAGCTGGCGCGCAATTCCTTCCACGCTCCAGAGGTCGGGCCGGTTTGTGTCGTTAAGCTCGATTTTGAAGCGGCCGGTTCCAGGGTCGAACTGTTTCCACTCCCCTTTCACCGCATCGAGGGTCCGGTCCATCTCGTCCGGGGAAAGCCTCCCGGCCAGAAGCTCCTGAAGATCGTCAAAATGTCCTTCCAGTGTCGGCACAATAACCTCTTGTCTTTAGGGTCCCTGGCGCGGATCTCCGCTCAGGACGGGCTCCATGCGCGTGAATGCTCCTCCGAGCGGGCCATGGCTGCGAGGGTCGACAGATCGCCAGTGAACAAGTCCCGGATGTCAGACAGTCCTAGCCGGAACATCGCCATTCGATCGATTCCCATCCCCCAGGCGATCACCGGAACCGTGACCCCCAGGGGACGCGTCACCTCCGGGCGGAAGAGCCCGGCGCCTCCCAGTTCCATCCAGCCCAGGACCGGATGGTGGGCATGCAGTTCGACGGAAGGCTCGGTAAACGGAAAGTAGGCCGGCTTGTAGTGCACCCGGTCCACCCCGGCGATTTCCTTCGCCAGAAGTGCCAGCAGTCCCAGCAGCGTCCTGAAGCTCGCCCCTTCTTCGAGCACGATCCCTTCAGCCTGGAAGAAGTCCACCGCATGGGTTGCGTCGACCTGGTCGTGGCGGAAGCACCGGGCGATGGCGAAGTACTTCCCGGGAATCTCGGGGAGTCCCGCCAGAGTCCGGGCAGAGAGGGCCGTTCCCTGGCTCCGCATGAGGAGGCGTCTGGACTGGTCCGGATCGAAGCTCTGCCTCCAGCCCCGAGTCTCTGTCGGCGCCTCCCGGCCTTCATGGGTGCGCGCGACGGCATCGAGAGGCCATCCATCAATGTCGGAGGTGGTCCGGGGCTCGGACAGAAGGTAGATGTCGTGAATGTTCCGGGCGGGATGGGTCTGGGGAATGAAAAGGGCGTCCATGTTCCAGAATTCCGGCTCGACCAGGCTTCCGGTCATTTCGGCGAAGCCGAGCCGAACCAGATGGGAGCGGACTTCGTCGAGGAACTCGCGGTAGGGATGGAGACGTCCGGTCGAGGGACGCGGGGGAGGCGTCTCGAGGGAGTAGGGCCTGAAGGAGCGCCCCTCCCAGCTTCGGTGCATGAGCATCTCGGGAGTCACCGCCCCCAGAAGGCCCTCGGCGGAGGCGATTTCCTCCTCCGTGATCCGGCAGCCGGGGTCGAGACGACAGGACTTCGTTGTCCGCTCGTCGAAGCGCAAAAGCCCCTTGCCCTTGCCTCTGCGTCGCTGGTACAGCTCGAGGAGCTCCTGATCCTCCTTGGAAAGTGCCTCCAAAAGGATGGGAGAGGCCGATCCGGCGATCTCTTCGAGAAGCCTCCGGAGCCGCCCGATCCCTTCGGGAAGATCCCCCGAGCGGTGGACGAGCCCCCCTTCTCCGATGCGGATCGCCCCGCTTTCCTTGAGGGCGCCGATCGCCTTCGAGGCGATCGACGGATCAGGGAAAAGCTCCCTCAGATCCTTCATGTCCCGGGGGCCACCGGAAAGGGCCTCCATGATCACCTCTTCGGGAAGTCCCCGGACCCGGGCCTCCTCCCCTCCTTCGGTGAGGGAGAGAACCGTCTCCAGACGGTCGACCCTTTCATGGAGGATGGACTTGGCCTTGAGCCACTCGACCCCCATCTGGACCTGGGAGGCTTCGAGACCGGAAAGCCGGGCGATTTCCGGGAGCGAGAGGTAGGCATCAGCTTCCGGAGAGGTGAGGAAGGGACGAAGGATGGCCCTCTCGAGCGGATGAAGGGCGACGGAAGACATGTCAGGCGATTCCTTGGATGGAGGGTGAAGAGGAAGAGGGCATCCATGAATCCTGGCTCGCGGCCAGATGGCAGACGACCTCGCGTCCGCCTCCGGCATTCCCGAAGCGGTCCGGAGCGGCCTCCCGGCAAACAGGAAGCGCGTCCGGACATCGGGACAGGAAGGGACAGAGCCCGGGGGTTTCGGATTCACCGTTCAGGAGTTCGGCCGGAATCCCCGGATCCTGACCGACCAGAAGCCGGGTGTAGGGATGGGCCGGAGCCGTCAGAACTTCAGGGGTAGGCCCGGATTCGATCGCCCACCCCCGGTAGAGGACCACGACGCGGTCGGAGAGGTAGCGGACGACGGACAGATCGTGAGAGATGAAGAGGAGGCTCATCCGCTCGGTCTGGTTCAGCGAGGCGAAGAGATTGATAATCTGCGCCCCGATGGAAAGGTCCAGCGAGGCGATCGGCTCGTCGGCCACCAGAAGATCCGGGGAGCAGGCGATCGCTCGGGCGATCCCGACGCGCTGGCGCCCTCCCCCTGAGAACTCCCGGGGATATCGGTCCAGATCGTGTGAGGACAGGCCCACCCGATCGAAGAGTCGGACCACCCTTTCCCTCCTTTCGGACGGGGAATTGACCAGATCGTGAATGAGGAGGGGCTCCCCCACGATCTCTCCCACGCTCATCCGCGGATTGAGCGAAGCGTAGGGGTCCTGGAAAACCATCTGGAATCGGCGCCGCTGTTGCCGGAGCTTCCGTCCTTTCAGTGACGTCAGGTCGAGTCCGTCGAAGAACACCTCTCCCCTGGTCGGATCGAGGAGGCGCATGACCATGCGGCCGATGGTCGTCTTTCCCGAGCCCGACTCGCCGACCAGTCCCAGGATCTCACCCCGTCGGATGGCGAAGGAGACGTCGGAGACGGCTGTCAGGAATCTTCGGGGTCCGAAGAGGCCGCGACCGGGAAGGTCGAACTCCCGGACGAGACCCCGAACCTCGAGAAGGGAAGGGGCCTCAGGCGACATGGAACGGCGCTCCCAGAGGGGTCATGTCGGGATAAAAGCAAAGAGCGCCTGCCTCCCCCTCTGATTGCCAGGGAGGGGATTCGTTCCGGCAGCGCTCGTCGGCGCGGCCACACCGGGGCGCAAAGGCACACCCTGCCGGCAGGTTCCACAAGGGAGGAACCTGTCCGGGGATGGCCGGAAGCGGCGCATCCTTTCTGGTCCGCCCCGTCCCTTCGGGACGAGAGGCAAGAAGGGCCCGACTGTAGGGGTGAAGCGGGCCAGTCCCGAAAAAGCGCCGGGAGGGTGACTCCTCGACGATCCGTCCGGCATACATCACCAGGACCCGGTCCGAAATCCGACGCACGTGGGAGAGATCGTGGGAGATGAAGAGAAGTCCCTTCGTCCGGCTCTCCCTGATCGAGGAGAGCAGGTTCAGGATCTGGAGGGCCACCGTGGGGTCGAGGGCGGTGGTCGGCTCGTCGGCGATCACCAGATGGGGGTCGAGAGCGATGGCCATGGCGATCATCACCCGCTGCCGCATTCCTCCGGAAAGCTGGTGGGGGTAGGATCGGGAGACACGCTCGGGGTCCGGGAGACCGGCAGAGCGGAGACGGTCGGCCACACACTCCCGCACCCTGCTGGCGGAGAGATCGGTATGGCTCTTGAAAAGTTCGCGCATCTGGGTTCCGACGGTCAGAACAGGATTGAGCGCGCTCTGGGGCTCCTGAAAAATCATGGAGATGCGTTGGCCACGTATCTTCCGGAGAACGGAGTCTTCCTGCGCGAGCAGGTCCATCCCCTCGAAAAGAATGTGGCCGGAAAGAACTTTTGCTCCGGGAGGGAAGAGGGCGAGGAGAGAGAGCCCCGTCAGGCTCTTGCCCGATCCCGACTCTCCCACGAGCCCCACCACCTCGCCTTTTCCGATGGTGAAGGAGACGTCCGAAACCGGGCGGATCTCACCCTCGCGTGTCCGGAGGGAGACCGTCAGGTGACAAACCTCGAGGAGGGACAATCCTTCTCCCTGAAGCATCAGGTCTCCTCATACGTGGCCCGGTACCCTTCCATTTCCCAGACAGAGACCTGGCGGAGGGTCAGGCCCTCCTCCTGTCCCTGAGCGAGGGCGGTGGAAAGACCCCGATGGAAGAACAGGGCGATGTTCTCGGCCGTCGTGCTCTTGTCGGCAAAAAAGGGATGGTCGTTGAGATGGGTGTGATCCACCTCACGAAGAAGCGGATCCAGCCATCGCTCGATTTCGTGAAAATCCACCGCCATTCCGAGGCCATTCAGACGTGTGGTCCCGAAGACCGCCTCGATGGTCCAGTTGTGGCCGTGAAGACGGGCGCAGAGCCCAGGATACCCTTCAATCCGGTGGGAAGCGGCGAACGTCCTTTTGACCGATACGGAAAATCCCATGAAAAAACCTTTCCCGACAAATTCGATTCCGGAGGGTGAGAAACGGGCCTCCGTCAAAAACTGGATCCGGCCATTATAACAGATGTGGCTGTGTCTTGCGGAAGGACGAGAGATTTCCCCCGATCACGAGAGGGATGCGCCCCCGGAAGCATTCCGTCGGAGCCTCTCGGGCTCCAGGATCGCCCTTCCCGACGCTCCGATTCCCTCGAGAAGCGTCTGGTAAAGGGCCAGGGCCCTGGATACGTTTGCCTCCAGGGGAGCGCCCCCGGAGAAAAGTGCCAGAGCGGACACAAGACTCGACAGGGTGCATCCTCCGCCATGAATACCCGGGAGAGGCTTCGCCGGATGGTGATAGAACCTCTCTGAGAGTGGGGTCCAGAAAAGATCCACCTTCGGCCCGTCCCCGGCAAAATGCCCCCCCTTTACAAGAATCGCGGGAGCTCCATATTGATCGTGAATCCTGCGGGCCATGAGGGAGAGATCTTCGGGATAGCGCTCCAGCGACCACCCGGCCAGCTCCTGCGCCTCCGGAAGGTTCGGCGTGATCAGGGTAACCCTGGGGAAGACCGTGCGGGCCATCATACGGTATTCCTCGGGGGAGAATATCCCTCCGCCCTTGCCGAATCGGTAGACCGGGTCCAGAACGACCGTGGTATCGGACGGAAGGGAGCCGAGAAATCCCTCGAGCACCCCACATAGCGAAATCGGAAGCAACCCGATCTTGAGGGCTCCCGGAAGGGATTCTTCGGCCAGCGTTTCGACCATGGACGAAAAGATTTTTTCCGGGACCGGCTCCACGCGGCGGACGCCATTCAGATTCTGGACGGTGAGGCAGGTCGGGACGCCTCTCCCCCGGAACCCCAGGCTCTGGAAAACCCGGAGATCCTGATAGAGGCCGGCCCCGCCGGAAGGGTCGATCCCCGCGAACGACCAGGGATCTGGACTCATCTTCCCTCCTTGCCGAGCGGAACGGCCCGGGCGAGAAGATTCGTCAGAAGCATCGGATTGACGTGGGCGCCGTGAAGGACTGCGCCGTAATGAAGGACCGGTCCAGTCACTCGCCCTGTGTGTCCGACATGGCCGATCACCTCTCCACGGCGGATGATCTGTCCCGGCCGGACCCGGATGTCCGCCATATGCAGGTATTCGGTCAGAAGCCCGCCCCCATGGTCGATAATCACCATGTTCCCGTCATAGTAGAAAGAGCCGGCAAGGCGCACTACTCCGGTGTTGGCCGCCCGCACCGGCGTTCCCTGGGGAACGTCGATATCCTCCCCCGAGTGGCGGGCCATCGGATGTCCGTTCAGATATCGGTAGGCCCCAAAGTCGTGGGTCACCCTTCCCGCGAGAGGCAGGATAAAGGACCGATGGAACTTGAGGGGAGTGTCAGGAGCGGCCAGGGCTGCAAGAATAATTGTCCGCTCCCGCTTGAGGCGTCTCAGGAGCGAGACCGGCGGCGTCACGAAGGAGCGGGCCACATGGAGCCGGGAAACCTGAAAGGATCGCGGCGTCACGTGCAGAAGAAGCCGGGCCTTCCGACCGTCCCGGAAATGAATTTCCACCGGAAGCGGGCCAGGGGAGCGCGAGAAGTCGACCCCCACCAGGGCGGCCCTCGAGAGGCCTCCCCTCTCCGGATCCAGGTCCATCCAGGGCATGAGTGGTATCCTGCGGCCCTCAAAGGTCAGAAAACGCGCCGGGGACCCTTCATGGAGCAACAGGAGCAGGAGACCGCCCTGGGGAAGGGCCAGATCCCGGTCGCGCTGTCCGCTCCCCGTCTCCGCCCCTTCAGCAGAGGGAAAGAATGCGGTCAGGAGAAGGAGCAGGAGAAAGCCCGGAAGAGCCCGACAACGCCTACCCACGGGTCCAGGCCCGTCGGAGGCTGAAGGCGGCTGCGACCGGATCGGGCGTGTAGGAAAGGGCGCCCATGACCGCCATGCCGAAGGCCCCCGCGTCGCGCACCCGGGGGGCCTCCTTTTCCCCGACACCCCCGATGGCCCAGACCGGGACAGGAACTTCCCGGACAATCTCCCGAAGGAGGGGCAGACCGAGGGGGGGGCCGAAGGGCCGTTTTGAAGGGGTGTCGAAGACCGGTCCCGCGATCAGGTAGTCGGCCCCTTCCGACACGGCCTCGAGAGCCGTGGGCAGAGAGTGCACCGACACCCCGACAAGCATCGGACGGGCCATATGGTCCCGCATCCTCGGGATCGGAAGGTGGAGTGAGGGAAGGTGCAGACCCGCGGCGCGGCCCGCCAGGGCGAAGTCCAGCCTCCGGTTGACGAGAAAGGGAAATCCGGCCGGAACGTTGTCTCGAAAAAGGCGGACCAGTTCAGAAAACTCCCATCCGGAAGCCAGTTTTCTCCGCAACTGGACAGAGGTTATTCCTCCCCGCATTCCTTCGATGGCCCGCAGGAGAAGATCCTTCAGGGGGAATTCCTCCGGCGTCACGTAGAGGAGCGGTCCAAGAATTTCTGCGGGACGGGAGCCTCCCATCAGGAACCCAGCATTCCCGAGAATGGACTCGAAGCACTGGCGTGGAGCCTCCGGGGCATCCTGCCGGCCCGGAAGGAGTCGCGGCCAGCCTGGATCGCGTGTTTCATGGCCCGGGCCATCAGAACCGGATCCCGGGCTTCGGCCACCGCCGTGTTCATGAGGACCCCCTCTACGCCCATCTCCATGGCGATTGCGGCATCAGAGGCGCATCCCACCCCGGCGTCCACGATGACGGGGAGATCGACCGTCTCCTGGATGATCCGGAGATTGTAGGGGTTTCTGATTCCGAGACCGGAGCCGATGGGGGCGGCCAGGGGCATCACGGCGGCGCATCCCACGTCGGCCAGCTTTTTCGCGATGATCGGATCGTCGTTTGTGTAGGGAAAGACGACCGATCCCTCCCGGACCAGAATACGGGCCGCCTCCACCAAGCCCACGACATCCGGAAAGAGGGTTTTCGGATCGCCGATCACCTCGAGCTTGACCAGTGGCGAAATCCCCGACTCCCGGGCCAGACGCGCATACCGGAGAGCCTCCTCCACCGTGTAGCATCCGGCGGTGTTCGGGAGTATGTGAAACTCCGACGGGGGAAGGAAGTCCAGGAGGTTCGGCTCGTCCTTCCTGAGGATGTTGACCCGGCGGACCGCCACCGTCACGACGTCGGCTCCCGACTCGAGAATGACTTTCCGTGTCTCCTCGAAGGAGCGATATTTGCCGGTTCCGATCCAGAGACGGGAGCGGAAGGTGATTCCGGCGATGGTCATGGGATCGTCGTCGACGATCCGTCCTTCATTTTCTGCGACGGTACCTGTTGTCATGGATCCCCCTTTGCGAATATGGAGTGTCAGCTTGTTCTTTCATTTTAAGACGGACGGACCGGGGGGGCAACCGCAGGATTCAGGGAAGGCGGACCGGACACCTATCCGACGTTCGTAAGGGAAGAAGAAGAGGAGGGGCGGCTGGCCCGGATCATCTCTTTCATCTGGGAAAGATCCTTTCTCATCCTCAGAAAATCGGCCGTTCCCTTCGCGATGACGAGGAATGAAATACAGAAGGCCACCATGCCGACCCCGATATAGACATCGTTCGGGTTCCGGCTAAAGAAACGGAACATCGCCAGACCCACCACGATGAGATTGAGGCCCGTCGTCACGTGAAGAAGAAAGTTGCGCTCGATGGCCAGAACAAACTGGTCGAACGCAATCTGATCGGAAAAGCTCAGGGGAGCGGTAATAAAGAATCGAGGAGGATGATGGGATGACTTCGAGTCGTTTTTCATGAGTGGACATCCGCCCCTTTCTACCATGTCTCAGACATTCGCACAATTCGTATTTTTCCGATTGTTTTTGATTCTTGAAAATTTTTCTCCAACTTTCAAGCGCCCTTTCCGACACTTATCAACCATTTTCCACAAGAAAAGCATTCTTCTGGGCCTCGTTTGTCCGATCATTTCGTGATTGACAAATTTACAACAAAAAGATATTGAGAATCATATTCAATACTGTGAACCAATATTGCATTTCCGGACCATCCTTTTTATGATATCTCCTATCATATGGTACTTGGTATCACAATTCCGGCTATCTGTTGTACAAAGGAAGCTTCATGGCCTTTCCCGCTCTCGTATCCAGACATTTCAGACGATTTTTTCTGACCATAGCCCTTTGGCTGACCCTTCTTGCCGGGATTTCTGCAACTCCCGCTCGAGCAGACGAGGCCACGGAAGGTCCCCAGGACGTAAACGGCGATCTCATCCCCGACCTGGCCGAAATGGCCCCCCACTATCTCTCCTGGGGACCCAACACCAGCGGACCGATGTTCACCGGAACGGCCGAGGTCGAACCGGTCGGCTCCTTCTTCTACGAACCCTACTGGTTCGACTACCTTCAGCCGGGCCTCGGATTTTCGTCGCTTTACATGCCGCAGAGGATCTCGATCGGCCTGATCAAAAACTGGGAGTTCGACGTCCTCGTTCCGTTCGTCGCCAACCAGGGGACCTCTCCGACAACGCCGTCAGGGATGACTATCAACGCCTTCGGAATGGGAGACTCGATCGTCTGGCTCAAGCAGCAACTCACCAACGACGCAGACCCTTACCACTTCTGGGCGCGTCCCGCCCTCACCCTGGAGTACCAGTTCACCCTTCCCACCGGTCATTTCCTCAACCTGAATCCCCAGATGCACACCGTCGACCAGACTGGGGACGGGAGCTTCGACGAGGGCCTGTACCTGGTCATGCGCAAGCACTTCAAGCCCTTCATGCTCTACCTGGAACTGGGGGACATCATCGAGAACCCGACCCAGGTCGGGGCCGGATTCACCTTCGACAACGCCCTCGTGACGACCCCCCAGGCCCAAACCGTCGTCAACGGCAACCTGCTCTGGTTTTCGGGGGCCTTCGAGCATGTCCTGAACGACAAGTGGGGCGCCGGCTATGTCCTCGAGTTCTTCGGAGAAAGCCAGACAGGCCAGAACCTTCTGTTCGGCCCCGCCAACGCCCCGGCCTGGAGCTTTCTCTGGGTGGATCCGGGAATCGAGATCACCTGGCCCGACACCGAACGGGTCTCGGTCACCTGGGGCCTTGCCATGGGCTTCCCCATCTACCAGTCTGACTACCCGGCCACCTACACTCCGATGGGAACGATCACTGTCTACTACAACGGTCCGTTCGGCTACCGGGGAGAATGAAAAGAAACGATTCTCCAGGAGGTCCCCCATGCGGGAACACCCCTTTTTCAGAAACATCCGGACGCGGCTTTCGTCAGGATTCCTTCTCCTTCTGAGCCTCTCCGCCTGCGCTACGCTCGACAGTCCGGCCGACAAGAGGATGGCCCTCGTGCACAGGAGCCGGATTCTTCTTGATGCGGGACAGGTCGCCTCCGCCAGGCGGCTCACGGAGGAGCTCATCGCCCGCTATGGACCATCCCCCTTTCTCCTGAACCAGATGGCCGTGATACGGGACCGGGAGGGAAGGCCCGATATGGCCCTCCGTATCCTGATCCATGCGCATCGCCTTTATCCGAACTCGACGGTCCTGACCCTCAATCTGGCCGATATGGAACTCGTCCGCCACGATCCACAGGGGGCCCGGGAGACCCTCCGTCCGATTCTCGACCGGAAGGAATGGCCAAACGGCTTCCGGACCCTCATGAGCCGAATCGATCTCGACTCCGGCAACCTGGCGGAAGCCCATCTCTTCCTCCACGAAGCCCTCGTCCGCCATCCGGACAACCCCCTTCTTCTCGCTACCATGGGGCTGCTTCACAGCCGGATGGGACTCCGTAAAAAAGCTCGGGAGGACTTCCGGAAGGCCATGGCCCGAAGCGACAATCCCAGACTCAAGTCCCGGATCCTGACCCTCCTCGCCAACTGACCGGGGTCCGACGAAGGAGGTCCGGATCTCCATATTCTTTTCATCAGGCCCCCTCTGGTCTATACTGGTCGGGAACCCCGTTCCTCTCCCTGACCCTTCTTCCGAAGCCAGAAGGAGCCCTTCGATGAATTCCTCTCCCAAACCTTCCCTCTTCGTTCCCGATCCGGAGACCATCCGCCGGAGCCGGATTCCAGACTATGACGGATTCTACGCTGCTTCGGTGGCCGACCCCGCCTCCTTCTGGGGAAACGTCCTGAAAGACCTTCATTTCACGAAGGCACCCACGAAGATCCTGGACTGGAATCCGAAATCCTTCGAGGCCCGGTGGCTGGTGGGAGCGGAAGGAAACATCTGCGAGAATGCCCTCGACCGGCATGTCCGGGACGGATTCGCGAACAAGGTCGCGCTCATCTGGGCGGGAGACCGGGGAGAGGAAGATATCTTCACCTACGGGCGCCTTCTCGACCAAACCGTACGCTTCGCCCGCATTCTCCAGAGACTCGGGGTGGGGAAGGGAGACCGGGTCACGCTCTTTCTCCCGCCGACTCCGGCGCAGGTCATCGCCATGCTGGCCTGCGCCCGGCTCGGGGCCATCCACTCGGTCGTCTTCTCGGGATTTTCCCAGGCCGCCCTCCGGAGCCGACTCGAGGATTTCGAACCCAAGGTCCTCGTAACCGCCGACTGCGGCTACCGGCGCGGCAAGCGCATCCCTCTCCTCGAGACAGCCCGCGCCGCCCGGAAGGGACTGTCCTCGATCGCCGCGACCCTCGTCGTTCCAAGGGACGCGTCTCCTGAATCCCTGGAATCCGGAGAGCGCGCCCTTCCGGACCTCATGGAGGAGGTCCGCTTCGACGGACCCCTCTCCCCCGTCCCTGTCTCCTGCGACGATCCCCTCTTCGTTCTCTACACCTCGGGAACTACGGGAAAACCCAAGGGCGTGGTCCACGTGCAACTGGGGTACATGCTGGGAACCTACGCCACCACCCGCCACATCTTCGACCTTCGAGATTCGGACGTTTACTTCTGCGTTGCCGACCCGGGCTGGATCACCGGCCACTCCTACATCGTCTACGGCCCCCTTCTGAACCGGGCCACCGTCCTCCTGTCGGAAGGGACTCCGGAGTATCCCGACGCGGGGCGCCACTGGTCCCTGATCGAACGCCACCGGGTCTCCATCTATTATTCGACCCCCACCACCATCCGGCTCCAGATGCGCTTCGGGGACTCCTGGCCCGCCAACCGCGACCTGTCGTCTCTCCGGATTCTCGGGTCGGTGGGGGAGCCCCTGAACCCCGAGGCCTGGCATTGGCTCCACCGCGTCACGGGCGGAAAACTTCCCATCATGGACACCTGGTGGCAGACGGAAACAGGCATGATCATGGTCAGCCCCCTCCCCTCGACCCCGGAAAAGCCGGGATCCGCGGGCCGCTCCTTTCCAGGAGTGGTGGCCGACGTTGTCGACGCCTCCGGAAAGAGCCTTCCTCCCGGAGAAACCGGCACAGTTGTCATCCGGACCCCCTGGCCCTCCATGTTCCGGACCGTATTTCGCGATCCGGAGCGCTACCGGAAATACTGGACGGAGATTCCCGGAGCCTTTTTTTCAGGGGATTCGGCCCGGCGCGACGAAGACGGGTTCTTCTTCTTCCTCGGCCGCGTGGACGATGTGATCAAGGTCGCCGGACATCGCCTTGGAACGGCCGAAATCGAAAGCGCCCTGATCACACACCCCAAGGTCGCCGAAGCGGCCGCCATCGGGAAGCCCGACGAACTCCGGGGAGAGATCATCAAGGTCTTCGTGGTTTTGCATCCGCATGCCACCGATACCCCGCCCGCCCATGAGGAGATCAAGAAGCATGTCCGGACCGAACTGGGAGGAATTGCCGAACCCCATGAGGTGGACATCGTCATCTCCCTTCCAAAGACCCGGAGCGGGAAGATCATGCGCCGGGTCCTGAAGGCCCGGGAGATGGGCTTGCCCGAAGGCGACCTCTCGACCCTGGAGGATTAGATGGGAACCCCCTCTCCGCTTGTCGGCCGCCTCTTGCATGTTCGCATGCGCGTCAACGACCTCGAACGCACCGTGGCCTTTTACCGGGACATCCTGGGACTTACGGAAACACGCCGCATCGTTTCCCCCCGGGGATCGAAAATCGCCTACCTGAAGGTCTCCGGATCCGAGACGGAACTTGAAGTTACGGAATACAAGGCATCGGGAACGGTTGTCGTACCTCCGGATCTCGTCCATCTGGCCTTTCGCGTGGAGAACATGGATCGGACCCTTGAGCGGCTCCGGGATCTCTCCGTGCCGGTAACCGACGGCCCGACGGAGACCGAAAGCAGTGTCTTTGCTTTCATCGACGCGCCGGAAGGCTATGAAATCGAACTGATCGCCCCACGATCGCCCGCTGGGCGCTGACGCTCCTCCCGCCTCTTGGTCCGGTATGGCCGGAATCAGGATCGAATCCGTCCCGCTCTTTTAAGCTGCCAAGGGTCCGGGAACGGAAGCCCCCCCGCGAGGACGACCCGGAAAATAAAGGATTCCTCCCGAACTCTCCCGGGAGTCCTGACGGCTCCGGGGCCGTCCGATGCCCTCACGCATCCTACCGGGAAGACTCGCTTTTCCTTCAGGGTTCGGGAACCATCCGGATATGGCCCGAAGGACATTCCCGGGCGCAGAGTCCGCATCCCTTGCAATAGTCGTAGTCAAACACATAGGGAACGGGAAGGTCGGACCTTCCTCCGGTCTTGAGCACAGCCCCATCCGGACACAGGGTCCAGCAATTGTCGCATTCAAGACAGTGGCCGCAAGAAAAACACCGGTCCGCCTCCTGCCGGAGAAGGGGGAGGGGTCCGGTTGTCTCGATTTCGGAAAATCCGTCGCGGGCCTCCGGGGGGGCTTCCTGGAGGGCAAAGGCGGGACGCCGCTCGAAATAGACCCTGTTGAGGGAGGAATAAGGAATGGGGGTCGGAGGCGTCTTCGGGGAAAGCTCCTTCTTCCGGAGCAGGGCATCGATCATTCGCGCCCCATGATGGCCGCTCCCCACGGCGTGCGAGACGATTCCCCCGCCCGGACAGGCATCTCCTCCGGCAAAGATCCGGGTTTCCCCCTCGACCTGACCGGTCGCCAGAACAGGAAGAACGGTCCGGTTTCGCAGGAGGCGGGCGATCCCGGCGGGATCGACCTCCTGGCCCACCGCCGGAATGACAGCGTCGGCCTCGAGAACTGTCTCCGTTCCCTCAAAAGCCCGGTGCACGGGAGTTTGCCCCTCAATCTCCTTGAGAGCATGCACCAGTTCGACCCCGACGACCCGTTCCTCCCGGAGAATCAGCCTCCCGATGCGCCGCCCGGGATGAATCCGGACCCCCTCCTCGAGGGCCATCCCCACCTCCCGGGAAATGGCCGGCATGACTCCCCGCCCGGGTTGGGAAGGAGCTCCGGGAAGCTCCTCGTCTGTCACCACGTGAACCTCGCGGGTACCGGTCCGAAGGAGGGAGCGGGCCAGATCGATGGCGGTGTTCCCGCCTCCCACCACGATGGCCCGCTCCCACCGGGGAAGGGTTCCGACGTTTCTCCATTCCCACAGGAGATCGAGCCCGTGGTGAAGATCCCCCGGAAGGGCGTGGTCGACGGAATAGCTCCGGTTCTTCTGGCGGCCCGGAGCCAGAAACACCGCCGAGAATCCCTCCTCCAGGTCCTCGAGGGAGAGATCCCGCCCCAGCTTCGTTCCTGGCCGGAAATCGATCCCCACCGCCAGAACCCGTTCGACCTCCCGGGAAAGGACCTCGCCGGGAAGACGGTAGTCGGGTATGACCCGGCAGTTCCCCCCCGCCTCGGGCAGGGCATCGAACAGGGTGACCCGGTACCCGAACCGCCGCAGGTGGTAGGCGCAGGAGAGGCCGGCAGGACCGGCTCCGACCACCGCCACGGCTTCGTCCCTTTTTTCGCCGTCGAACCCCGGGTATGACCATCCCTCCCGAAGGGCCATGTCCCCCAGGAAGCGCTCGACCGAATGGATCGAGACCGCCGCGTCAAAGGCGCCCCGATGGCAGGAGGATTCGCAGGGATGCGGACAGACCCGGCCTGTCACCGCCGGGATCGGGTTCGCGGCCACCAGGGACTCCCAGGCTTCCCGGGGACGGTCCATGGCAAGATGGTCGAGGTAGACGGGAATCTCTTCGTGGGCCGGGCAAGCCCCATGGCAGGGAGAGGCGGAGGTCTCGTACAGGGGACGCTCCAGCCTCCAGCTTCCCGTGTGATTCGACCGCGTGGTCCCGGGAAAGGCAAAGCCTCCCGGCGTAACCCGGGGAGGGGAGGGTGGACCGTCTCGCTCTATCCCCATCGGGATCCCCCACGGCGGACGGTGTCGGCCCCCTCGGAGTCGCGGGGTCCGGGAGCCTCGGCCCGCAGGCCGTAGCGTTCGATGTTGGCGTCGGCCAGGGCCTGAAGGTGCTCGCGCTCCTCCCGGGCCTCCGGACTGTCCCCCAGGAGGTGCTGGAACCGGATCTGGAGCTCGAGGTATTCCCGGACCGGGCGGGGGTTCCGGATCTTCATGGTTTCGACGACATGTCCCCGCTCCATCTCGAGGACGGGAAAAAGTCCGGTCTCCACCGCCAGCCGGTCCACCGCGACCGTGAGCGCGCTGTCGTGGCCCCACCCCAGAGGGCAAGGAGAGTGGACCAGGAGAAAGGAGGGACCTTCGATGTCTAGCCCCCGGCGGACCTTGGTCCTGAGATCGGACGGGTAGGCCACCGAGGCGGTGGCTGCGTAGGGAATGCCGTGGGCCGCGATGATGGCCAGGAGATCCTTCTTGAAATGACGTTTTCCCTGACGGACCTTTCCGGCGGGAGAGGTGTTGGTCCAGGCGCCGTGAGGGGTCGATCCCGAGCGCTGGATCCCGGTGTTCATGTAGGCCTCGTTGTCGAAGCAGACGAACAGGACATCGTGATTCCGCTCGAGCATCCCGGAGAGGGCCTGGAAGCCGATATCAAATGTCCCTCCATCACCTGCAAAGGCCAGGACGCGCGTTTTACGACCCTGGGCCCGAAGGGCCACCTCGATTCCGGCGGCGACCGCGGCGGCATTTTCGAACAGCGAGTGGATCCAGGGCACAGTCCAGGCCGACTGGGGCCAGGGCGTCGTAAAGATCTCGAGGCATCCGGTGGCATTGGCCACGATGACGTCGGGTCCGGCAGCCTCGAGGACAAGTCGCGTGGCGAGGGCCTGGCCGCATCCCTGGCAGGCCCCGTGGCCGGATTCCATCCCTGAGAATCGCGGCTGGCTGTTGCGAAGCGCCGCCCAGTCGACGGAGGGAGAAGGAGGCTCGGAAGAGGTCATGCATGACTCCTCAACGTGGTGAAAAAAGGGATCCGGACGGAGCCGACGCATCGGGCCCGGGGTCGGGAAGCTTCCGGGGATCGAGATCAAAGAAGGAAAAGGCCGGAGGATTTTTCTCGAGCGAGTCCAGCATCTCCCGGAAGATCCCGTCCGGAACATTTCGGCCTCCGAGCCCCACCACGACGTTCGCGACCCGTGGCGCTCCCGGCACGCCGTAAAGGGCCGAGCGGATCTCGTGGGCCACGATTCCCCCCGATCCCGGAGACAGGGCCCGGTCGAGGACGAGCAGGTCGGCAAGCCCCGTGCAGGCCCTCCGAATCGCCTCGGCCGGGAAGGGCCGGAAGGAGCGGAGGCGGAGAAGGCGGACATGCCGCCCCAGCAGTCCGGCCTGATGGGCATCCTTGAGGGTCCCGTAAACGGATCCCATGGCGAGGATCCCGACCGGTGCCTCCCGGTCTCCTTCCACATGAAGAAGCCCCCCGCATTCGCGTCCCACGAGGTGACCCCAGTCCCGGTCGGTCTCCAGAATTTCCCGCTCCGCGGCATCGAAGGCCCGATGCTGGAGATAGCGCATCTCCGTGAAAAATTCGGGGGAGACCAGGGTCCCCTGGGAGAGGGGGGCCACGGACGAAAGGGTGCGGGAGAAGTGGAACGGAGGGAGAAAGGCGTCGACCTGGGCCGCCTCCGGAAGATCGATCGGTTCAAGGGTGTGGGTGAGGGTGAAACCGTCCATGCAAACCATCACGGGCAGTTCGGTGCGCTCCGAGATCCGGAAGGCCTGGATCGTGGTATCCACCGCCTCCTGGTTGTCGGCGCAGTATAACTGGATCCACCCCGAATCCCGGACCGCCATGGAGTCCTGGTGGTCGTTCCAGATGGAGACCGGGGAAGACACCGCGCGATTTGCGCAGGTCAGGACGACAGGAATCCGGAGCCCTGAAATGTTGTAGAGAACCTCGCTCATGAGAAGAATGCCCTGGGAAGCGCTGGCGGTGTAGGAGCGGGACCCGGCGGCCGCGGCCCCCAGAACGACCGAAGCGGCCGAAAACTCGCTTTCGACGCTCACGAGTTCCGCCGCAAGGAGGCCGTCCGCGATCAGGCGGGCCAGTCCTTCCACAATGTGGGTCTGGGGTGTGATCGGGTAGGCCGCCACGACCTGGGGACGGCAGAGTGCGACCGCCCGGGCGATTGCCTGGGAGCCCTCGAGGGCCTCACGCATTGACTGTCTCCTTCCAGAGCCCCGCCTCGACCAAGGAGCCTCCGGCCTTCACCAGAGAGAGATTTTTCTGGAGAACATCTCCGGAAAAGCGTCCCGAAAGGGCCTGAACGAGGCTGTCTGCAGAGAGGATTCCGGTGAGGGAAAGAAAGGCCGACAAGAGGGGAGCGTTGGGAATCGGACGGCCCATGAGCTCCATCGCCAGGCGCGTGGCGGGGATGGAGGCGATCCGGACGGACGGATCGATCGAAAACCCTTCTTCACCCAGCCGGCTTCTGATCGTGTCTGCCGAGTCGGGAGAGTTGACGAGAATGGCTCCCTCCCGGACGAGACCTGTCACGGTCTCCGCAATCCGGAGCAACCCATGATCCTGAAGGATGAGATACCGGGGTGCGGTCACCTGCGAGCGCCGGAGGATCGGAGTGGACTCGATGCGGACGAAGGCCGCGATCGGGGCTCCCCGCCTTTCGGCCCCGAAGCTCGGGAAGGCCTGGGAATACTTCCCTTCTAAGAAGGCGGCCGTCGCCAGAAGATAGGCTGCAAGAACGTTTCCCTGTCCGCCCCGTCCATGGATCCGGATTTCGACCATCGTTCCCCTCTTTCCTTCCCGGAAATCCGAAAACCGTCGAGTCCGGCCCAGATACGAGAGACGGCATCGCATTCCTTTTTCAAAATATCACTCGCAATACTGTTTGCAAAGGAGGGTGTGGTATTCTTTGGGGGCTGGGAAGACCACCCAGGGACGGGAGCAGGCCCATGACGGACGAATCCGGGAGATTTCTTGAAAGGGAGCGCTTTTCCGTTCTCTTCGACCTGCTGCGGGAGCGGGGGTACCATCTCGTCGGCCCCCGGATCCGGGACGGGGCGATCGTTTATGGAGAGCTCCCGGGCCCGGAGGATCTCCCGGTGGGAGTCCGTGACCTCCAGGGCCCGGGCTCCTACCGGCTCGCTCCAGGAGATTCCGGCCGCCATTTCGCATGGGCCAACGGACCTCAGGCCTTGAAGCCCCTCCTGTTCTCTCCGCGTGAGACCCTCTGGGACTCCCGACGCGAGGCTGACGGATCCCTCTCCTTTTCCACTCCCGACACCCCATCGCGCCCCCTGGCAGTCATCGGAGTCCGGGCCTGCGATCTCTCGGCCCTGGAACTGCAGGACCGGCATTTCGGCAAGGCTCCCTTCCCCGATCCGTTCTATGCCGCCCGGAGGCGGGATCTTTTTCTGGTCGCCGTCGACTGTTCCCACCCGGCCGAAACCTGCTTCTGCGCCTCGACAGGAGACGGGCCCGACGCTCGCTCGGGATTCGACCTGGCCCTGGGGGAGATTGACGAAGGATTCCTTGTCCGGCCCGGCTCGGTAAAGGGACGGGACCTGCTCCGGGATCTTCCCCTGTCATCATCCGACCCCGTCATGGAGGAGACCCTCAGCAATCAGACCGAACGGGCAAGAATCTTCCAGCAGCGCACCCTTCCCTCGCAAAACCTCCGGGGCGCCCTGGCTGGCCGCCCGGATCACCCCCACTGGAACAGCCTGGCCACCCGCTGCCTCTCCTGCGGGAACTGCACCTCCGTCTGTCCGACCTGCTTCTGCTTTTCGGAGCATGAAGACCCGTCCCTCGACGGGCTTTCGAGCCAGCACGTCCGACAATGGGATTCCTGTTTCACCCCCGGCCACAGCTATATTCATCCGGCCCCCCTCAGGGGGGAGACACGGTTCCGGTACCGCCAATGGCTGACCCACAAACTCGACTATTGGCACGATCAGTACGGACGCTCCGGATGCGTCGGATGCGGACGCTGCGTCAGCTGGTGCCCCGTCGGAATCGACTTCACGGCCGACCTCCCCATTCTTCTCGAGGAGCCCGATGGACGGTAACCCGCATCTCCCCCGGCCGGCCGTCGTCCGAGACCGGATCGAGGAAACTCCGACGGTCATCACCTTGCGTCTCGAGCCCGAGGGTGGTCCCCCCATCCCCTTCCCCTTCAGGCCGGGACAGTTCAACATGGTAGGGGTCTTCGGCGTGGGAGAGGTTCCCCTGTCCATCGTCTCCGACCCTTCCGACACGGACTTCTTCGACCATACGGTCCGGATCGTCGGACGCGTCACCGAGGCGATGGCACGGCTGGTGCCGGGAGATCGCCTGACCATTCGGGGTCCCTTCGGAAACGGCTGGCCCATGGAGGAGGCGCGCGGACGCGACATTGTCCTGGTGTCGGGGGGCCTCGGATGCGCCCCGCTCGTCTCGGTGGTGAACTATGTGGCCCGGCGCCGGGAGGACTTCGGTTCCCTCACCGTTCTCCACGGGGTGAAGAATCCGGGGGACCTCTTCTGGAAGGAGCGACTTTCCCGGCTGAACGCGCTCGAAGGAACCCGCGTCTTCCTGTCGAGCGATGCGGGGGGTCCGGGATGGGAGGGAGCGGTCGGACCGGTGACCGACCTGATCGGGAACATTCCGCTCACTCCCCGGACCACGGCCAAGATCTGCGGACCTGAGCCCATGATGCTGGCCACCGTGAAAAAACTTCTGGCCCAGGGCATTCCCGAAAGCGAGCTCTGGATCAGCCTCGAGCGGAACATGCAGTGCGCCGCAGGATTCTGCGGCCACTGCCAATTGGGAGAGATGTTCGTCTGCCGCAGTGGACCGGTCTTCCGGTATGCCAAAATCAAGAACCGTCTGGGAATCCAGGGGCTCTGACGATGACGCCATCCACCCTACCCGTCCAGAAGGACCCTTTTTCTTCCCGGAAACCCCGGGTAGCAGTCCTGAAGCTGGCTTCCTGCGACGGATGCCAATTGGCCTTTCTGGGTCTCGGGGAACGCCTGCTCGAGCTCGCCGCCGCGGTCGAGTTCGTCCATTTCGCCGAAATGGGCCCCCTCGGCCCTCTGACCGATCTCGACATCACCTTCATCGAGGGCAGTCTTTCGACCCGGGAGGACCTCGAAACGGTCCGCTCTGTCCGCAAGGAAAGCCGGTACCTGGTGACGATCGGGGCCTGCGCCACTTCCGGCGGGATCCAGGCGCTCCGCAACCTGACCTCCGGAGAGTCCCTCTCCGGGATCTATCCTTCCCCCGGGTTCATCGATTTTCTTGACCGTTCGACCCCAGTGGCATCGGAGATTCCGGTCGACCTCGAACTCTGGGGATGTCCTGTGACCGGGGAGCAGATCCTTGGAGCCCTCCGGTCGCTTCTCTTTGGGACAACTCCCCCGGTCGAGCATGACAAGGTCTGCCTCGAATGCAAGCGCCGCGCGATTGCCTGCGTGACGGTCACGATGGGGGTTCCCTGCCTGGGACCGGTCACCCTCACGGGATGCGGGGCCCTCTGTCCCTCATTCAACCGGGGGTGCTACGGATGCTTCGGTCCATCCGAAAATCCCGAAACGTCCTCCCTCGCCCGGAAGTTTGCCGGACTTGGGCTCCCTCCGGACGAGATCGCCCGGCGCTTTCTCTTCATCAACAGCAACGCCGGTCCTTTCCGGGAGGAAGGGGAACGATGGCGGGGAGATCACTCCCATGAACGATGATCGCCTTCTTCGCATTCCGGTCATGGCCCGGGTCGAGGGAAAGGGAGCGCTCGAGGTGACCGTGAGCCACGGGCGGATCGGGGCGCTCCGCCTCCGCATCTTCGAGCCTCCTCGCCTTTTCGAAAAAATCCTTGAAGGCCGCGATTTCCGGGAGGTTCCGGACATCGTGGCCCGGATCTGCGGAATCTGCCCGGCCGCCTATCAGCTGACGGCCGTCTCGGCCATCGAAGCGGGCTTCGGAATCCATCCCGGAGAGGAGATTTCCCGGTTCCGGAAAATCCTGGCCTGCGGAGAATGGATTTCGAGCCACAGCCTTCATGTCCATCTCCTGGCCGCACCGGACTTTCTGGGATACGGGGACGTCATGGAGTGGGCACGGCACGACCCTGAAAGCGTGCGGCGGGGGTTCGAGCTCCATGCCGTCGGCAACGACCTCATCGCCCTCCTGGGAGGGCGACCGGTCCATCCCGTCGGAGCCTGTGTCGGAGGATTCTTCCGCTTTCCACCGGCAGAAGAGCGGGAGGCCGTTGCATCCCGGGTCAGCGCCGCCCTTCCTCTGGCAAAGGAACTCGTGCGCTGGGCCGCGTCCCTCCCCTACCCAGAGAGCGACCGGACCTTCGTGTCGGTCTCCCTGCGAGCCCGCGATTCCTACCCCATGAACGAGGGATGGATCGTCTCGAGCCGGGGCCTCTCGCTCGACCCGGCTGACTACGAGGCGCACGTGGAGGAGTTCCAGGTTCCCCATTCGACCGCATTCCACAGTCTTCTCGACGGAGAGCCCTATCTCGTCGGCCCTCTGGCCCGACTGAACCTGAATGCGGACCGGCTCCCCCCGGAGATCCTCTCCCTGATCGCAGACTCGGGCATCCGATTTCCCAGCGCCAACATGAACCACAGCCTCCTGGCCCGGGCGCTCGAGATCCATTTTGCCCTCAGGGAGTCCCTTTCCCTTCTGGAGGGGCCTTCCCCCGTAGGTCCTTCGTATATTCCCGCTGATTCGAGGGAAGGGACCGGAATTGCCGCCACGGAAGCGCCCAGGGGCATCCTCTGGCACCGGTACGACCTGTCCGGGGACGGCCTTGTCCGAAAAGCCCGGATCATTCCTCCGACGAGCCAGAATCAGACCATGATGGAGGCCGACCTTCGTGAATCCCTTGAGACAGGCGGTCTCGACCGACCGGATGATGTCCTGCGGAGGGAGGCGGAGCGGATCGTCCGGAACTACGACCCCTGCATCTCCTGCGCCACTCACTTTCTGGACCTGACTGTCCGCCGGAACGATCGGTGACCTCCCGGATCCGCCTCTACGGGATCGGCTCTCCATTTCACGGAGACCAGTCGGGTCTTCGCCTGGTCGAGGAGATGATTCGGGACGGCTTTTCTCCCGACATCGACGGGAATGTCTTCGATTTTCAGGTTCTGGACCGACCGGGATGGGGTCTGCTGGATTGTCTTCGGGGACCGGACCCTGTAATCCTGGTCGATGCAATGGTCTCCGGAAGCCCCCCCGGAACGATCCGCAGGATCGCCCTGCCGGATCTCCCGCACTCCCTCTCCACGGTCTCCTCCCACTCGATCGGCGTTCTTCCCGTGCTTGCGCTGGGAAAGGTGCTGGGACAGCTTCCACCCTGTCTGTTCCTTTACGGCGTGGAGATCGCCCCTTTTTCTCCATCCGCCCCGAACATTCTCCGGACAACTCCCGACAAAGAAACCTCCCTCGCCCTGAGAAGGGCTATCTTGATGGATCTGCCACGCCTTCTGTCCTCCGGCTGTCCTCCGGGTCCACGGCCCTCCGAGAAACAGCAATCCTCTCATCGTGGAAAAATCGTGCGATCCCTGAAGCGTTCTTCCGATTTTGGAGCGAAGAAGCGGGAGCCATCCGACTGAGAGTCCTGTCCAAGAATGCATTTCCTGATATCTGCAATTGGACCAGTCCGAATTTCTCCTCGCCTGGCCGAAAGGATTCACAGCGTTAGGCTCTGTTGCCGAGCCATGTTGGCAAGAATCCCGATCAGGTGCATGTCTAGGTTCAGGTAAAGGAGCACTTTCTCTGGTAGAATTGATCGATAAAACCTTACCAGAAGGAACGTCTTCATGGAGAGCGAAAAGGCGGAAGAGACCGGAAAAAGAAACGATGGACAGTGGAAGAGAAGGCCAAAGTCGTTCGTCGGTATCTGAAAGATCCTGTCGGGTGGGCCGATCTGGCCGAAGAAACCGGAACGTCTCCAGGATTGATCCTTCAGTGGGCCTTCCGATCCGGGAAGAGGGCCGGAAATACCTTGGACTCCAAACCCTAAACATCCGGGGGACAATGATGGAATGCAATTCATTTTTTCGCTCCTTCGGACACGAAGAAGCCGAGGAGATCGAGAAAGGGGTTCGGGTCCAATCCTTGCTCCTGGGAAAACATCGGGCGAGACGGATGATCTTCGATCCGGGAACCCCGATTCCCAGCCATCGCCATCCGGAGGATGTCGTGACCATGATCCTTGAAGGCAGGATGGAGATGACGGTCGGGTGCGAAACCCGAACGATTGGCCCGGGAGAGGTCTTTCTGGTTCCTTCGAACTCAGACCATAGCGGTCGCGTCCTCGGTGACCGGGTGGTCGCTGTGTCGTTTTCCCGCAAATGACTTCTTGATTTTCATCGTGAACTGAAACGTCTTTCAGAAAAAGGAACGGGATGGCTTTTCGTCTGGAAGAGGTCGTTCCCTGGGGACGCTCCTTCGAGGAATACAGGAAGATGTTCGCCCTTTCGGACAAGGATCTCTCCGAACGGATTCTGGGATGCGCCGACGGACCGGCCAGTTTCAACTCCGGCCTGACAAAGCGGAAAGGAAAGATTGTTTCCGTCGATCCCCTGTACCGGTTTTCCAGGGAAGAGATCCGGGATCGCATCGACCAGGTTTTCGAAACCGTATTGGGCGAAACCCGGAAAAACGCCCATGAATTCGTATGGGAGACGATTCCTTCCGTCGAGGCTTTAGGTCAAACCCGTCGGAAGGCGATGGACGACTTTCTGGACGACTATTCCGAGGGACTGGACGAAGAAAGATACATCAATGCCTCGCTTCCGGAACTCCCCTTTCGGGAGAAGGAATTCGATCTGGCCCTCTGTTCCCATTATCTCTTCCTTTACAGCCCCCATCTCTCACTCGACTTTCATCTTCGGTCGATCCGGGAGTTGTGCCGGGTCGCCCGGGAGCTTCGCATCTTCCCGCTTCTCGAACTGGGAGCTGTTCCCTCCCGCCATTTGGAGGAGATCCAGAAAAAGCTTCGAGAGGAGGAACACACTGTGTCGATTGTTTCTGTAAGCTACGAATTCCAGAGAGGGGGGAACCGGATGATGAAGGTCAGAAACGATAGCGCCGTCTGCGAAGGATAGCCTGTCAGCTTCCCCCTGGTGTGGACCGCGGATCGGCCTCCTGCCGTTTCGGGAGTCGGTATGGAGCACTATCAAAAGAAAGCCTGAATTTCCTGAGGAAATCCAATCATTGACTAAACCAGCGAAACCAAAAAATACTGAAGTATTTTCAAGAACTATTTCCGTGGAAGTATCGACTGGCAGATGGCGAGTTGTTCTGATGACCGACTCGGATAATGTTCGAAAGGTCGAAAGGAAGGACGGTTGAGGCCAATGGATGATATAATTTAAAAAATAGGCATTCTTTTTCCGGTGCCCAAAACAGGCATAAAATGCCCAGACAGCCAATTTATGCTTGTTTTCACAACAAAT
>JAJZXW010000050.1 GCA_021806225.1 Nitrospirota bacterium
CCAGGAGAACGGCGGATAAGAGATGGCCCAGGGCGATCCACCAGCCCCCAATCACGACCCAGAGAATATTCCCGACGAGAGAAAGGGTTTTCATCGTCGTTCCCTGCTTTCGGTCGACCATCTCCCGGCCGAAGGGCCAGAGAGAAAACTCGGCGATCCGGAAGGCTGCGATGCCCCATGGGATTCCGATGATCGTGAGAAAGGAGAGAATCCCGGCGACAGCCCATCCGACCGCCATGAAAAGGCCTCCGAACAGAACCCAGACGATGTTTCCGACGAGACGGAGAGGCCCCCTGAGAGGCGCGATCCGGACATCGCTTTGGTCGGACATAAGATCCTCCGTGAAAAAAGACGCAATGTTCAGGGCAAATAAGCTGTGGCTCCGATGATCTCCTTTGTCACGGGAGTTTCCGGGGAAAGACGGACGATGTAGACTCCGACCGGATCGTTGCCGACCGTCCGTGCAAAGTCGGAAGGCGTAAATTCCGGACTATTGGTCAGATACCCTGTCCTTGAGAGGAGGATCTCCCCTCTCCAGAAACGGCCATCCTTTTCGATCTCGACCGGCGCTCCGAGGGAGAGCGAAAAATCGAGGTAGTCGGCGATCGGACAGAACACCTCCAATTCCCCCATGAACAGGAATTTCTCGAGGCTGATGTCCGCACCCTCCGCTCCTTTTTCCCAGCTTCCGACGATTCCAAGGCATCTCGACACAAATTCCTCCTGCTCCAGGCATCCAGTCAGACGACTGTCGGTCCCCAACGTCTAATCCTTTTCAGGGGGCACCGACGAAGAAGGTTCTTGGGGTTCGTCGTCCGGCTTGATGGGATATCCTTGAGTTCTTTCGGCAACCTTCTGGATCTCGGCGAGACAGGCGGAGCAAAGGGTCTTCCCGTGAATGCTCGCGATCTCGGTCGCCCAGATTCCGCATCGGTCGCATCGATGGACAGTCTTTGCACTCACGAATGGCTTCCCCCTTTCAATATCCCATGTTATGGCCGAATCTAGCGGTTTTCGAGAAACTCCCCCACCGTGAGGGGGTCGCCGACCGGAACCGGAAGGCGTTGGCGGAACTTTTCCGCCACCAGGGTCTCCGCCGTCTTTCGGTCCGTGTTCCGAAGCAGAACTCCTCCCAGGCCCTTTTCGGGGTCGACGAAGAGCAGGTCCGTCGTGTAGCGGACCGCGTCGAGCACCTCCCGCACCTCCGCCATTTGCGAGGAGTCGGACCAGAAGGGAAGGAAGATCAGATCCCGTCCCTTTTCGGGATCGATCAGGAGGGCCAGTTCTTCAAGGGAGTCCAGGGCGAATCCCGCCCCCGTCCAGTGGCGGCAATAATCGAAGAGCCCGGAGACAAGGGGGCGTCCCCGGGAGACGAGGTCGCTCGAGATCCCGTGAAGAAAGCGCTGGAAGCGGAGGAGACGCTCGGCCTCCAGGAAAGCGGCGGGAAAGGCGGCCACGCAGAGAGGCAGGATGCCTCCGACGAAAACGGTGAAATGGAGCAGGACCTTTCCTTCTTCCAAAACCCCGTAATGACGGGTTCGGCCTTCCTCTCGGCCGAGCGGCTTCGTCTCCGGTTCGATCTCCCGGATCCAGCGGCCCTTCAGGAAGCGGTAGGTCAATCGTCTTCCGGGGCTCCCCATTTCCTCCGGAACGGCAACGACCCGCCGGAAGGTGACGGCGTCCCGAAACTCCTCGGGAAAGTGCTCAAGGAGATGGCCCACCAGGCATTCGACCTCGGAATCCCGGACCCAGGAGGACAGTCGGCTTGTCAGGTCCCAGGGGTTCAGGCGGACGATCTCCGCCAGATCCTTTTCCACCGTCTTTGGCGCTTCTCCGGCCAGAACGACCAGGAGGCATCCCGCGGGAAAAACGAAAAAGACCATCCCCAGCATGTTCGTGCCGTGGATCCGTCCCGGCTTCAGGACGAACCGGCCGGCGCGCTTGGGGGAGGTCCCGTTCTCGACCTCCTCCCAGAATGCGGCAAGATGGTGGCGTTCCGCGGGGGCGACATCCGCTTCCGTGAGCTCCTTGAGGTCCGTGAGAGGCGCGAAGAACCGGGTCTCCGTCCAGATCCGGCGGAGGGCGGGGGAGAAAAACAGCAGCCCCTGGGTCGGATGGAAAAAGGCAAGAGCCGGACCGGCATGGCGCTGGAAGAGTTTCATCTCCCGGGCGGGAAAGACGGGAGAGTCGAACAAGGCTCCCGGGATGGGGCGATGGTTCAGCATCCCGACGCCTCCGAGAGGACCGAAGCTCTTGCTGGCACGAATCGGGACGGCGGGATCGCGTCTCCGGTACGCCTTATCTGGGCTCCCTGTTCGAGACATCGATTCCGATAAAGGCCTATTTCCTCTATTTCAGCTTCCCTTTCAGAATCCGGCTCTGTTTGAAATAGATCACCTTCTTGGCGGGAACGTCGACCTTCTCCCCCGTCCTCGGGTTCCGCCCGTTTCTTCTTTTCTTGTCCCGGATCCGGAGAACCCCGAAGTCCCGGAGTTCGACGGTGTCCCCGGATTCGAGCCCCTCCTTCATGGCCAAAAGGAAATGATCTAGCAATTCCTTGGCCCCGGGAGCGGAGATCCCCGGAAATTGTCGCGCCAGGCGCTTGGCAAGGTCGGAACGGGTCATGGGACCTCCATGCAAAATAAGGATGGCGGAGCGAGGATTTCTCTTTTTTGAGGATTCTACAAGGGGCCGGCTCCCCGATCAACCCCCGGAGCACGGCTAGGCCGCCATCCTGGCGACGCGGCCCAGACATTCCGTCAGGACCTCCCGGAGAAGCCGGTCGTCGATTCTCAAGTGGTTCAAGGCCCTGACGATTCCGGGCTCCACAAAGACGAAGTCTGGATGCTCCTTTCCGACAGCCACCGCCATCTGGTCGCCGATAAAGGTGAGACAGGCCAGATCGCGTCCATATGAGGACTTTTCGAATTCGTGGTGCCACAGAATCCCCTCGATAAGAATCTGGGGAAGATTGAATTTTCTTGCGAACCAGGCGCCGATGAAACAATGGTTGAAGCCCAGGAGGCGTTTCTCCTGCCTCCAGTCCGCATCCCGGTCCCGGGAATCGGCGATCATGATCTGGGACTGGAAAAATTTCGCGGTTGCGACGGCCAGGACCAGTTTTCCGATGTCGTGAAGCAGTCCGGCCGTTTCCGCGACATCGGGTTCCGGGAATTTGATGGCCTTGGCGAGGATGGAGCACGCCATCGACGTGGCCCTGGAGTGCAGCCAGGTCTCCCTAACGCCCGCGACATGCCCGTATCTTTCGAAAACCGGGATGGCCAGGCACAATCCCTTGAGCGGCTTCATTCCGATGACCCGGATCGCCTGGTCGACGGAGGAAAGGGATTTCGAGAGAAGGTAGGCTCCGGAGTTGGCGTACTTCATGATGTTAGCGGACAATCCCGGATCCCGCTTGATGATTTCCGCAATTTCGCCGAGCGAGGCCCGGTCCGAGTCCAGCGTAAAAAGGACATCGCTCACGACCTCCGGCACCGCCGAAAAACCGTTTTTTCTTTCGAAGTTTTCGAATATCTCGTGGTAATCTTCGTCGGCCATGGGAGATCCTCCCTCGTTCTCTCTCTATTCCGTCAATTCCGTATAAAATTTTTCGATCGTCTCAATCAATAGGGTCTTCAATGCCTTTTCCGCATGCCCGTCTCCCAGAAAGGCAAGCCTTCTCAGAAGCATTTCCCTTTCGGACTGCAGGACCTTTTCGGATTCTTCACCGCCTTTTCTCCGGTCCTCGATGAAAACCTCCCGCACCCCATGCTGTCGGAGAAGATCCTTCAGCGCTTCGTCAAGGGGGACCGGAGCCTTGACGAGAAGGCGTCCCCGGGGATCGGCGACGTCGGAGACGATGACGGTCCCGATCGTCAATGGTTCGAGTCGAACGAGGACGGGTTTCATGAAGGCGTCCTTTCGAATATGCTCTGATAACAGCCCGAGTTTTTTCGAGGTGCGACGATTCCGGGATGAAGTCAGAAGGAACTGCCGTTTCTTTCCTGGACCCAATCCATGAATTTGGATTTCGGGAGAGGTGGACTGAAATAGTATCCCTGGATTTCGTGGCACCCGAGATTTTTCAGGATTTCGAACTGCTCCCGCGTCTCCGCGCCCTCCGCGATCGTCCGGAGCCCCAGGGCGGAGGCCATCGTGATGATCGCTTTCGCGATCGCCCGAACATTCGGGTCGTCGGGAAGGGGCGCGACGAAGGAGCGGTCGATCTTGAGCTTGTAGATCGGGAGACGGGTCAGGTAGGAGAGGCTCGAGTATCCCGTCCCGAAGTCGTCGATGGAGGTCCGGATTCCCATCTTCGCCAGCTCCCGGAGTTCGTCCGGCGTCATCGCGCGTTTCATCAGGACGCTTTCGGTGACCTCCACCTCGAGGAATCGGCCCTCGACGCCGGTCTCCTCCAGCGCCGTACGGAAGGTGGAGGTCAAATTCCCCCGTTCGAACTGGCGTCCGGAGACGTTTACGGTCAAGGGAATCGAAGGGAATCCCCCCGCCCTCCAGGCCCGGAGCTGTTCGCAGGCGGCCCGGACCACCCAGTCGCCGATGGCGAGGATCAACCCGGTGTTTTCCGCCACCGGGATGAAGTCGTCCGGGTGAAGCAGGCCCTTTTCGGGGTGGTTCCAGCGGATCAGCGCCTCGGCTCCCACGGTCCGTTTCGTGGCGAGATCTACCTGGGGCTGGTAGTACAGTTCGAACTCACCCCGTTCCAGGGCGCGCCGGAGCTCCCGTTCGGTTTCGAATTTCCGGTTCGCCCGCACGCCGTCCTCCGACGCGTAAATGGCGCAGGAATTTCCGATCTCCTTGGCCCGGTACATCGCGGTATCGGCCCGCCGGAGCAGCATGTCGGCGGTGGTGCCGTCTTCCGGCCAGGCGACGATCCCGACGCTCGCGGTCACGAAGACCGCCGAGCGGTCGACCTCGAAGGGACGGGCCAGCTCGTCCAGGATCTTCTCCGCGATCCGTTCCGCCTCCTTTTTGTCGCCGACGCCCTCCAGAAGGAGGATGAATTCGTCGCCGCCCGAGCGGGCCACGAGGTCCTCATTTTTTCGGACGGACCCCGCAAGGCGCTTCCCCACCTCGACGAGAAGCGCGTCCCCGCAGTCGTGGCCCAGGGAGTCGTTGATCCCCTTGAACCGGTCGAGATCCAGGAAGAGGAGGGTTCCGGTCCTGGGCCCTCTCCCCAGAATTTCGTCGAGTCGAGATACAAGATGGGTCCTGTTGGGAAGGCCCGTCAGGGCGTCGAAGTTGGCGATCTGCAGGATCCTCTCCTCGAACCGCTTCCGCTCTGAGATGTCGCGAATGACGAGGGTCGTGAAGGCGCCCGACTCGTCCTCAAAACGGCTGAGAGAGATCTCTATGGGAAATCCCGTTCCGTCGGCCCGTCTCCCCGTGCCCTCCCGGATCGGGTGGGGGAGGCCGGTGGAAGGATCCGAAACCAGCAGGTCTGTTCCGGGAAGCCCGGGAAGAACGCTCCCGACCGGTGACCCGATGACGCGGTCCCGCCGGAGGCCGAACATTTTTTCCGATGAGGCGTTGAAGTAGACGATCTTGCCGGAGGAGTCGACGAGGACGATTCCCGAGAGGGCCGTTTCCGCGAGGTTGACGAAGCGGCGGGCGACTCCGTCCGCCTGGGCCCTGAGGCTGTTTTCTTCCGACAGGTCAGAGACGAGCAGGAGAATCCGGAAATCCGTTTGGGTCGGCCTGATCAGGGCCAGGGTCGCGCGAACGGGATGAACGATCCCGGAATCGGCCCGGCTCATGGAAATGAGGAGATCCTGGCGGCCGTCCTCCGTCGAAAGGAGTTCACCGATTCCCTCTCGAAGGCCTTCCCCCCGGACGACGGCATCGAGCGGCCGACCGAGAACGGCGCTTTCGGCCAGGC
>JAJZXW010000043.1 GCA_021806225.1 Nitrospirota bacterium
CCACCGGATATTCGTCAAGGGGATGGGGCCGGATCGAAACGCCGTCGAGAGTTCTCCAGAGGACAAGCGGACCCCCTTTGGGCCCTGGCATCAGGTAAGTGATGACGCTGTTCCCCACGTCGAAGCTTCGACCCGCCAAAACGGAGAAGTTCCGGCAGGTTTCCTCCTGAAGATCCTTCTTGAGAAGAACGGCCCCTTGGCCGAAAATCACCCCCCGGTCTCCCACGGGAAGATGGGTCTCAAGTGGGGTGGCATCATAGACCAGCCCGCCCGCGGGAATCAGGATCAGGGGAGGACCGACAGGATTTCCGTCCTTGCCCTTCTTGTGGACCACCGCCGAGCCCTTGATGACGAGACTTTCGATGGTCTTGTTCTTTCCTCCCCTCATCGGGACCTCCTTCCATCCGGGAAGAACACGGGAATCCATGACGGGGGCATGGGGAAGAATCTCCGCTCCCGGGATCAGAAGATGCTTGCACCCGAAGGACTCTCCCGCCATGAAGGGGTCGAACGGGAGAGGATAGGAAGCCGCCCGGGCCACTTCCCCTTGCCCGGATCCCAGAACCCCCGCGACCAAAGCCCAAACAAGCACAATCCCGAGTCTCATGGCTGCAGTTCCCAAACGAAAACGCCTCCTTTTCCCGTCACGGCTTCCTCTGCCGGCAAGAAAATTGCCACCGGGAAGAATCCGCCTGAAGAGACCATGGGGCACGGGCTTCCCGAGGAGTTACCACATTGTGAAATCCCTGAACCATCTGGACCACCGCAGCAATCCGGGAGGACGTTATCGTCTCGGATGTCAAGATCGACGACCCCGACCCGGAGATTTCGGCCATAACCGTGTCGTCCTTGGAGTGGGTGGATCCGATCGGAAGCGGGACATCGTCGCTTCCCTCGTTGCGAGACGAGGTGGCGGATGGGGGACAGGCTCTCCTGTCACTGTGGAGGGGGCGGCTTTTCACACACACCCTGACCGTTCCCGCCAGTATGCCCTGAGAACTGATATTCGGTGCGATGGCTCCTGTCGCGTCAGTCCTGGCTCCACCATCAGCCTCCCGGCTTTGGTCCTAAACTCCCGGGGAGAAAAGGGCGACTTTCGGATCATAGAAACCTCAATCCCGTATCCGATCGGGAGTGTCCCCATGACTCAGTGCCTCACAGTGTCTCTTGTCGGTGTTTTGTGGAGAACCGTCAGGAAGGTTTCTTTGGTCGAAAGATTCGGAACAGCCTTCAATGGCGTAAACTTCAGGCTACTCCTGAAGGCCGATCGACAACCAAAACTGAATGGGAATCCCCCCTTGACCGATGTTTCCGCCGGTCAGTGCCGTAATCGAGTTTCCCAACCCCTGGACAGGAAGAGCCCCGATCGGAACTGCCGCATCGATCCTCGCAAAAAAATGTTTGGAAGAAAAGGATTCCTCCACCCCGGGTCCCATGGCGCTTAAGCTGATTCCAATTCCCGAGATCTGTCCCGCATCAAAAAATCCCG
The DNA here is from genome assembly GCA_021806225.1 of Nitrospirota bacterium. Lineage (GTDB taxonomy): Bacteria > Nitrospirota > Leptospirillia > Leptospirillales > Leptospirillaceae > UBA4572. The sequence continues at coordinate 1,490 of JAJZXW010000043.1, forward strand.
ATGTATAGAACGCTCCGGCATCGACGGAGTCCGTCCGGGTAAAGGTGAGTGTTCCGACGTAAAGATTGTTTCCGAAAAGGGAGGCCGTGGGAAGGGCCATCACATTCGCCATGCCTCCGAGCGTGGCCTGAAGCATGGGATCAAGGGTTCCTCCACCGATATATTGCTGGTCCACCGTTCCCAGAGCCATCGAATATTTGGGGGTAAAGGCAAACCCGACCTGTCCGTTGCCCATGACATAATTCTGAAAGCCTTGGGTATCGTTATAGAAGGGATTGACGGGACTGGAACCGCTTCCCTGGGAGAGATCATATTCGGTGTCGGACAGGTCGAACGAAAGATTCAGCCGGCCCAAAGCCCTGGACCCCGACAGATCCAGTATCCCGCCAACGAGGCTTCGGTCGTTCTGGACCGTGGGAGAGTAGGAGTCCTGGAATTCTTTGAGAAAAACCGTTTCCTTGAGGACAAGCTTTTGGTCTTCCTTCCCGACGATCGCCTGGTTGATCCACAAATCTCCGGAATAATTGCTGCCGCTGACCCCCAGAGCGGTGAGTGCTTGGGTGTTGACCCCGCTTCCCCAGGGGGACAGGCCGAGCCCGATTTTATAGTTCATGGCAAAAAAATCCATTCCTGCACGCATATACAAGCCTATTGGAAAGGAGTAGCCCAAACTTCCCGAATTCATGCCCCCGAACGTCGTCGAGGCCCCGACGGTAAAGAGTCCTCCCGCCAGAAGAGCATTGTTGACGTTTCCGATCGCATTCAAGGTGACGGCACCGGTTGGAGCATAGCCGTAATTGTCAATCTCGACCTTGGATCCGGAGAAGGTCGGAGTCGGCGTGAGGTGCACGAGAAAGTTGTCATACTCCAATGCCTGCGGAAGCGGGGCGAAGATGTTGCCGGTGGACAGCTGCCCCTTCGGATTCTCGATGAAAGAGTCCTTGGAGACGCTCCCCAGGGTCGCGGCCTGAAGAAGAATGTTCTTGAGGGTGTTCAGAAGAAGGGAAGGGGCCTCAACCCGATAGGTGTCTTTTGTTTCCTTTTGAATCTTGAGAAGGGGCCAGTCCAGCCGAGAAAGCCGACCGGAGAGTGTTTTCACAATCTTCTTGGCCAGCGGGTTCTTCATGTCGATCACCAGATTGGCCACAAGAAAAAACACCTGTCGCCGAATGTCCCGCGCCCAGTCTTTCCGGTCGCTATGGATGATCAGGATGTGAGGCAGGGAAAAGCTCACATTCCGGGTCGCGATTGCCGGCACCATCATGCCGTCGGCCCGAGTCAATCCAGGGATCTGAGAGAGGGCAAAGAGCTTCGCGGACATGCCCTCAGAATCGACAATCCCGCTTTCGGGAACCGGGAGTTGGGCGGCCGCAAACTGATTCTCTTTTTCCGACCCACCTGCGACAATCACCCGGGACACATGATAGGTCAGATGCCCCCTGCGCAGCGCTTCGTCGAGGGTTGCTGCGATTTTATTGAGTGTCTTGGCCGTCACATTCACCCTGATGATCAGGTCCGATTCCTTCACCGCCTTGAGCGGAAATCCCATGTGCGCAAGATGCTGAATCGCCACATTCATGAGGGCCTGTTCCTCCTTCGTCGCGTTGGGATAGAGTCTTTTCTCCACCCACAATGCGACACTGGCCCGAATGGAAGAATGCCAGTCGACCTGAGGGGCGCGAATCTTCAAGGTCCAGTCCCTGTCGAATCGATCGGGTTCCTCCTTGGTCGCTCCGGGCCTTTCGGGACCGGCAACCGCAGGGGTACAATCCATCATGATGACCGAGAGAGATCCTGTCGAAATGCAGTCGCTGGCCCAAACCCGATCCGGAACAAAGACCGCCATAAGGACCACGAACACCCACCAGGACGCATGCCGGACCATTTTTATATTTCTGACCTTCGTGCTCAGGGAAAACCCTCCCGGCCTGTCCTTAAAAAAGCATTCGAAGGGGGAGAGACAAAATGTCATCATGTCATCGGAACCTGACATTTGCCACCCTGCTTCAAGGCCTTGAGGACAGACAATAACAATCCTCGCGTCTTTGTCATTTCATCGCCTCCGGTGCCCGCAGCATCCTCCGGCCATCATATATGTTATGAGGAAGCCCGGGCCTTTCTCCCGGCGAGCCTACCCTGGAAGCAAAAAAACTCCCTCCCAGGAGTACCATCCGGTCCTTTCGGCCAAAACATTGCCATCGGTCGTCGAACCCGTCATGGACGGTCGGGATTCTCTTCCACCATTTTTTCATGTCGGGAAAACAGACCGAAACACGAGAGAGGCAGCGGCCTGATTGCAGAAGGGTCCCATCCCTCATTGTCACAGAAGACGTTCCCCTTCCGGGTAAGGTGCAAGGTGCCTGGATCGATCTCCGGTGTTGTTTTTCGAGAAAAGTTCTTGCCCCACCCTTCCGAAATGGGTGAGACATCGTGGTCAGACCAGACCATTCGGCCGGATTGAGTCAGGAGCTGGGCAAGAAACCCGAATCTAGCTCCTCCCCAACACACTCTCTGCCCTTCCCTTTAATGCCCCTGACTTGACGTAATCTCATTCAGGAAAGTCCACAAGAAACCCCAGGGCACTCTCCAGAGGACAAACCCGTTTTTCCGCCAGATTCAGAATGACCGAATCCCTGACGGGAACATAATCCCGGATCGCCACGGAAAAGGAAGCCTCGCCCTCCCGCAGCTTCTTTGCCATGCTCTGCAGAATGCAGCGGGGGTATTTTTCCGTATACTCAAGAACGGAAATAAGCTCGGGAAGGCTCATATCCGTTCGCATCTGAAGGAGCCTCGCCAGCTCCTGATAGAAGGAGGTCCGGAGCGCAAGAAATCTTTCTCGGGATTCCGATTCGGAATTCTTGTCGGAGACAGGCTCGCGACGGACCGTATAGGACTTGATTGCCATCCCCTCCTCCTCATCCCCCCGGACTGGTGGTGCACAACGAATTCCCGATTCTCCGGAGAACGGCCTCCACGCTCATCCTCATCGGGTATTCTGAAAAAGCCTCGTCGCCCCGGAGATGTCGAGGGCGGAAAGGCGCACCGCCAATCCCTCTGCCCTCCCTCTCATGGTCTCGTCCCCGCTCGACTGAAAAATCCGACACAAGACAGGAAGCGCCCGAGCGGCCAGCGCAGGCTCCCAGAGAGCAAGCTCGAATCTCTCGATCTCCTCAAAAAGAACATTCGCTAGGGAAAGGACAGGGAATTCCCTCCCCATCTGTTCGACGGCCGAGAGAAACTCGAGGTTCAGGAGAAATCGTCCTCGAGGCGAAAGCTCTTTCCGGCGAATCTCCTCGAAAAGGTCGCACGCCTCGAAAATCTTTCCGGCTGAAATGGCGGAGCGGACTTCCGAAAGTGCCGGGTTCGATCTTGGGGATCCATCGCCTGCCTCGTCCGCCTCCGCCGCCGACACCTTCCCTTGGGCAATCCATGCGCGACCCTCTTCCGACAGAAACGGAACCTCCCCTCCGGAAAATGAAAGGCGCTCGATTCCGGGAAGCCGGGCGACAAGGGTCCGAAGCGCCCCACGAAGGGCCTCTGCTCCCCCCGATCCGTGTGGACCGCGGCCTTCAAGAATCTTCCCCGCCCGGAAGGAAAGGTCGAGCCAAAAAGGAAATTCCGCCTGCCGCCCCAGGAGAAACCGGAGGGCATCATCGTCTGCCCCGGACTCGAGCTGGGCTTCCAGAGCGGACAACACATGCGGAGGAGGGGCGGGAATCCGGGTCATCCCGCCATCGTTCGCAGGCATTTCCCGAATGCCTTCCCAGAGAATCAGTCGCGAGAGAATGTGGGACCGGCTATCCTCCGGATCGGCCTCAAGCAAGCGATCGGCGAGCGACACAAGCCCCGGAGCAATCTGCTCCAGGGCGGCGACCGGATCTCCCTCTTCGGGAATCGAAAACGAGGCTCCCGTCGAACCCGAGGAACTGGCGGGCGAAGGGGTCGAGGGAGCCGAGGAGGCCGTCCCGGCGGGCTCGGAGGAAGAAGGCGGGGGCACCGCCGGCAGGGAGACCGGCAAGCCCTCGACAAGGGGATACAAAGGAGCGAGAGTGGGACCGTCAGGGTCCTTCTCCCCCAGGACGGCATTGAGTTCTCGGATCTCCCGGACGCCCTGCGCCATGGCCTCGGGGGAGAGGGGAGGAGCGGTGAGTCCCGGAAGGATCTCCTGCATCTGGGTTATCCACCAGGATAAGGCATTTCTCCGGGCGCGAAGGCGGGAGATGGGAGGGAAAAGAGCCTCCCAGTGCTCCGCCACCATCGCATTGAGCAGGGAAATTC
>JAJZXW010000042.1 GCA_021806225.1 Nitrospirota bacterium
ACAAAATGTAGTGAGTATTCGGTTCATTGTCCCAAAATGTTGTACCTGAGTTACAACAAAACCGCCCGCTTGACCCCCTTTTGCCCTGTGGGCCAAGATGGGGAATGCGCGGGCAAATGTTCAAGGAGACGGAGCTTGCAGAAGCGTTCGAGGCGACCCATAATTGACGGAAATCGCGTTCATCTCGAGAGGGCAGGGGCATGGTCGTTTCGAACTCGAAATCGTCATTCGTCGCACGACTGCTTCTGACGACAATCCTTCTGGGAACCTCCGGAGCCCTTCCTCCCCCGGAAGCGCGGGCCGGCGAAGGAGAAGACGCCCTGATCAGCTGGGGCCACACCATCGCCATGCAGGGCAACGGCCTCCCGGGAAACACCGCCTGTGCCGAATGCCACAGGATCAACGGGGGAGGCATGCCCTCCGTGGGAATCCCCAGGATCGCCGGACAGACCGAAACCTACATCTTCCGGGAGATCCGGGGGGTCCAGAAAGGGACCCGCTATTCCCCCTATATGGACGGGATCGTCCAGAATCTGTCCCGCAAGGACATTCGGGCGGTCGCCCTCTACTATTCGACCGTCCGCACTCCGAAGCTCCACGATCCCGCCGAATTCGACCCGTCCCTTCGGGAACTCGGACGCCGGATCGCCCATCGTGGCCTCTGGGACCGGAACATTCCCGCCTGCATCCTCTGCCATGGCCAGAACGGACGGGGGATCCCCCCGAACTTTCCCTATATCGCCGGGCAGAGCAAGAGCTATCTCATGGGCCAGCTGCTGTCCTTCGCCATCGTCAAGAGAAAGGACGACCCGGAAGGCCTGATGCGGGGGATCGCATCAAAGCTCACGAACCGCGAGATCAAGGCGGTGGCCCAGTACTTCGCCAGCCTCGATCCGCCCGTCTACGGAAAGATTCCCGAGAAAAACAGGCCGGAACGCCTCCGGCTCATTCCCGACAAGGAGACTCCGAACCGATGACTCCACGACGCCTCGTCCTGCTTCTCCTTCCCCTGATTGCCGGCCTCCTGCTCAATCCCCTCCCGACCGGCGCGACGGGAAACAAAAATTTTCAGTTTTTCGCACCTCCCGCGGAGGGAACGCTTCCGAACGGGCCTTTCGGACGGCTCATCCGCCAGGGAGAGCTGATTTTCATCCATACCGGCCAGTACGCCCCCCGGTACGTCGGAAACGACCTCACCTGCGAAAGCTGCCATCTCGACAGGGGAATCAAGCCCTACTCGGCCCCGCTCTGGGGCGCCTACGGCACCTACCCCCGATACAGAAGCAAGAACCATCAGGTCAATACCCTCGAAGAGCGCATCCGGGGCTGCTTCCGGTTCTCCCTCAACGGTACCCCGCCCCCGGTGGACGGAAAGACGATGAAAGCCCTTATCGCCTACAGTTTCTGGGTTTCCCGTGGTGCCCCCGTGGGTCTGTACCTCAAGGGCCAGGGAATGGTCCGCATGTCGAAGCCGGCGTCCCCCCCCAACCCTCTTCGCGGAAAGACCCTCTTCGAGGCCCGCTGCTCCCTCTGCCATGGTCTGGACGGCCAGGGAACGCAGTCGGACAATGACCAGGTGGCCTTTCCTCCAGTCTGGGGTCCACGCTCCTTCAACAAGGGGGCGGGTTTTCACAATGTTCGGGAGCTGGCGGGATTTCTGAAGATGAATATGCCCCTCTCCAAGGGCAAGTCCCTGTCGGACCAGCAGGCCTGGGACGTGGCGAGCTACATCGACAGCCAGCCCCGCCCCGAAGACCCGAGAAAATCCGGGCATTGAAAACCCGGTTCAGAGGCCCGCGGCCTTGCGGGCCTTCAGGTCCTCGTCAAAATTGTCGAAGGGTTTGAGGTAGTTTTCGAGGAAGAGTCGTTCCTTGGCGGACATCCGGTCCCGGACTCCCAGGTACCAGCGTCCGACGAAATAGACGTACTTGTCATTTTCGCCGAGCTGAGAGGGAAGGGAGACTCCCGCTTTGCCCGAAGTGGCCGGATGTCCCTCTCCTCCGGCAGGCCCCTTTCCGAACGCGAAAACCATAAGAAGCAGAAGGAGCGCGATGATCGCCGCGCCTCCACCGATAAGCCCCCACTCCCTCCGGGAGGGTTTCAGCGACTGGGCCAGGGCTTCATAGGCCCGCCGGTTCCGGTCGTCGATCTCCCGGAACTCCTCCCTGATGGTCTCCATCAGCCGGTCGCTTTTCTCGGACAGACGTCCGATCTCGTTCCGGACTGGACCGAGGACTACTTCTGAGGCGGAAAGGTCCTCCGCCAAGGCCCGGATCAGGCATTCTTCCCTGCTGAGACCCAAGGAAAGGGCTTTTTCGGAAAGGATCCTGTCGAGAGCTTCTGGAATTTGGACGGTAAGGGAATGGGCTCCTCCGGTTGCCGAAGGAGGGGAGCTGACCGGATCCCGGTCCATGGGGGTCTCCTCCATGAAAGCCGACATGGTTGCCTGAATTTCGAAAATCGGGAAACTACGATTATCTTAGCACGATTTTCCGGCCCCTCGAAGGAGGCGCTCAGGGAGCCCCGTTCAAATTGTAGAGTCCGGCGTCGGGGAGAGGCGTTCCCGTCGTCGCCTCTGTCAGGGGCTCCTCTCCTTTCTTGTACTCCTCCACGATGAACTTCTGGGCCGTGAGCGGGACACGAAGGCCGGTGTCAGGATCGATCCGGACATCGACGATGTCGTCGGGAATCCGGAAAGTCTGGTTCGGCGGAAAATAAGGAAGCGATCCCCGCATCACATCCATCCAGATGGGAAGCGCCGCCCGGGCCCCGAACTCTCCGTGTCCCATCGACCGGTGGTCGTCCATGCCGACATAGACTCCCACCACGAGACCCGGAGAAAACCCGATGAACCAGGCGTCCCGAAAATTGTTGGTCGTCCCGGTCTTTCCGGCCAGAAGAACGCCGAGGGAAAGGGCGTCCTTCCCCGTCCCCTCCCGGATCACGCTCTGCATCATCGAGGTCAGGAGATAGCTGTAGGCCGGGTCGTAAACGGGATGCGGATCGGGAAGGAACTTGTAAATCGTCGTTTTGTGGTAGTCGAAGACCCGGTCCACGGCATGAAGAGGCTCCCGGACGCCTTCATTGGCGACGACGGAATAGGCTCCGGTGATTTCGATGGGACGGACCGTGGCCGAACCCAGCGCCAGAGTGAGGTCATGGGGAAGGGGGGTCGTGATTCCGAGCCTCCGGGCGAAGTCGATGACCGGACCCACCCCAACTTTCCGGACCAGCCGGATGGTCGCCAGGTTGATCGACTCCGCGAGGGCCTTTCTCATGGGAACCGGTCCCAGGAAGTTCCGCTCGAAGTCCTTCGGTCGCCAGACCCTGTGGTGAACGCGGTCAAAAAAGACGAGGGGAGAGTCGTTCAGGATGCTTCCCGGGGCAAATCCCTTCTCGAGTGCCGCCCCGTAATCGATCACCTTGAAGACCGATCCAGGCTGTCGGAGGGCTTGCACCGCCCGGTTGAACTTGCTTCGCTTGAAGCTGTAGCCCCCCACCATGGCCAGAATCCCTCCGGTCTTCGGGTCCAGGGCCACCACCGCCCCCTGGACCAGGGGCACCTGGTCCAGGGATCCTTCGAGAATCCATCCGGCCTTCTCCTTCGTCCGGGCAAGGATATGGATCCCGACCACATCCCCGGGCCGGAGGATTTTTCCAAGGGAAAAGGGATTCAGAACCTTCCTGTTCCGATTGATGTCGGGGCCGGAAAGAACGGTTCTGGCCCAAAGGGCATGCTCGATCGCGATGCGTCCGAGGTGGCGGTCCAGGGAGAACCAGGCGTATTTCGGCCCGACTCTCAGGATCGTCGCCTCGGAACGGGATCCGGTCAGGTCTTCCAGCGCGGCGGAATCGACGGCCGGACGCGTTTCCCGCACAGCCTTCAGGAGCTCCTTTCGGGCAAGCGTCCGGACCGGCCCCCGGAATCCCTGTCTCCGGTCGATGGCCCTGAGCCCCTTCCGGAGGGCCCGAACAGCCTGAAGCTGGATGCGGAGATCAAGCGTGGTGAAAATCCGGAGACCGCCACCGAAAAGCTTCTTCGCCGGCATCTCCCGCTCCAGCTTCTGGCGCACATATTCGAGAAAGTAGGAGCTCGGGCTCGCCGAATGGACGGGCGCAACCAGCTCGAGTGGAGCGGCATAGGCCTTTTTCTTTTCCTCCTCGGTGATGACGTGGACATGGACCATCCTATCGAGGACGACCAGCTGGCGTCGCTTGCTGGCTTCCGGATGCAAAAAGGGTGAAAACTCGATGGGAGAACGGATCATGCCGGCGATCATCGCCATCTCGGGAAGTGTAAGGTCGGAGAGGGACTTTCCGAAATAGGTTTTGGCCGCGGCCGAAACCCCGTAGGCACCCTCCCCCAGATAAATCTGGTTCAGGTAGAGCTCCAGGATTTCATCCTTGGTCAAGACTGTTTCGATCCGGTAGGACAGGATCGCCTCCCGAAGCTTCCGGATGAAGGTCTTCCGGTGGGTCAGAAAGATGTTCCGCGCTAGCTGCTGGGTAATGGTGCTTGCGCCCTCACGAAGGTAGCCGGCCAGGGCGTCTGAAATCGCGGCACGGATGATCGACCCGTAGGCGAGGGCCCCATGCTGGTAGAAATGGGCATCCTCTACCGCCAGGATGGTGCGGACGATTATCGGGGGAATCTTCCCCAGAGGAACATACTCCCGGCGCTCCTTGTAGAAGGATCCGATCCTCTGTCCGTTCCGGTCGTAGATGTGGGAGGTGGTGAAGGGGACGTAATGGCGAAGAAATTCGACCGACGGTACTCCGGCGACGACCCGTTTGTAAAAATAGTATCCGACCGTTCCGGCCGCTCCTCCGATGAGGAGGAGGATAATGAAAGTGATGAGAAGGATTTTTTTCAAGGCCGCCCGAAGGTCATGGATAAGCTAAAGAACAGAAAAGCGGGATCCCCCCGTCTGGGAGAAACCCCGCCCTCGAAAAGAGGAATGAATCCATCAGGATAATGCCATCAAAATCAGAAAAGTTTCGCAGACCGCCAAACCTCCTCGGTCGGCGAACCGGAGTGTTTAAAAAGAAAAGATCTACCGCTCGAAGGTCTTCATGATCGTGAAGGCGGTCAGAAGGGCGACTCCGGTCAGAACGACGAAGACAACAAACAGGGTCAAGTTGGCATAGTTTGCGTCGGTAGGATTAAAAGAACCCATCTTGTAAGGCATGATCCCTCCCCCAAAAAATCGTTCATTATTCGACTCCATGCCGTTCGGCATCGGTCTCCGGAACAAAAAACAAGAATTCCAAGACCTATAGGCAAAGCACACTATACCCCAGAGAGGAGAGGTGGTCAACTCCCTCCGGTCGACGAACGAAGAATTCCGGAAAATCCTTGAAACTCCTAGGTGGAGCGGATCTCCCGATCATGGGCGATGAAGTCGGAGAGAGTGAAAAATGAATGAAAGGGAACGCCCTCCGCCTGAAATCGGTCCCGGCCCCCCTCTTCCCGGTCGACCAGGGCCACGACCTCCAGAACTTCGTACCCGTTTTCCCGGCATGTCTGAACCGCGCGAAGACCGGAGGCCCCGGTAGTGACGACATCCTCAACCACGACCACACGGGCTCCGGGCACCAGATCACCTTCGACCGGATTCTTCGTTCCATGCCCCTTCGCCTCTTTTCTGACAACGAAGGCGGGAATGGGCCGACTGTAGAGACCGCTCACC
>JAJZXW010000045.1 GCA_021806225.1 Nitrospirota bacterium
ATTTGATCCGGTCGTCACGGTAAAGAGCGTTTTCCCTGGGAGGAATTGTTCTTTAAATGGCTTATATTATGGTGCTCGGGAGGAGAATCGAACTCCTATGACCGTGAGGTCGGCGGATTTTGAGTCCGCTGCGTCTGCCTGTTCCGCCACCCGAGCCAAAAGAATTAAGGAAAGATCCCGACGATTATACGGGGATGGAACGACCAACTCAAGGTGAAGAGGGAAGGTCCCAGGATCTCTCCCCCCATAACTTCATCCGGTCATCTTGTCAGGTCCGACGCACACATTCCTACTTGATCACAAGCGGATAATCCTCAGCTCTTGCCTTCGACCAGAGCATGACATATTGGCTTACCAGGAGAAGGTAATGGCGGTGATCTTTTCCGGTGGGGAACGGTGCCATTCCCCTGACTTCCCCAACGGCTGTGAGGATATGGCCCGGTCCCATCGAGATTGTCCGGTTTTCTTCCCGTCCGAAGACCACGAAGGCACTATTGGAGCGACGTTTTTTGGGGCGGTGCTCTCCAATGACGTGCATGGCCGGAGTGAAGAGGATGAATTCGTTTGCCGGATCCAGAAAAATCTTTCCTGCAGGGGGATGGGGGTAAGCATCCTGGTCCAGGGGAAGATCACGGATCAGGAAATAGCGTCCCGTCGGTGCATCGTATCGTCTGAGGATCTGACCTCCCAGGACAGCTACTCTTCCTATTGGTAAGGGTTTATGGCTCAGGATCTCGGACAGGAGGTCCGGTTCCTGGCGAGTGATGAAAGCCGTGGGTTGCGGAGGAACCTGAAAGGCACAAGAAGCGAGTGTGAAAGTCCAAAGAAAGATGGCGACTTGGGAGAACAACTTAGGTTGGAGCAAGGGAACTCCTCCATGAGCAGGGGCTGGTTTCAGATCTGTCGGCTATGGACCGAAAAGATCGTAATGATGATTCTATCTTTCTATATTAATGTCCATTCGGCGAATTATTTCAAGAGGAGCGCGATCATGCGCTCTTCAGGGTGTCCACATGGACATGGTGAAGGAATTGGGTGCCCTTCAGGACCATGATGAGGCATCTTTTTCTTATTTTCGATCCGGTGTGTCAAAATCTGCTGGAAGATGGACATGGACAGGGTCGCTGCAAACGAAGTAAGCTTTTATGTGGGCATTGGATGAGAAATGCGTTCCAACGGGTCCGATAGGCCATATATTGGTATGATTTTGGGGGGAATGGTCTTTTTGAGGAATTTCCTTTGATCCTGAGTCACAGACCGCTAAAAGGGGCCCTGTTCGGGTCGGCGTTCCTTCCCGGCGACGAACTTGAATACCTTGCCAAGATTTGCGGATCCAATATGGCCCTTTTCTACCAGAGCTATGAAGTGATCCTGGCGTCTCCCTCTCTCCGGATGATCTGGCCGGAGGGCACGCTTGGGACGAATATCGCCAAGTTCCGTGAATTCATGGAAGATCTTGTGGCTCCAGCGGAGAAATTGCATCTGGGAGAGTTCTGGAGGGGTACGGAAGGCGAGGGAGGAAGCGTTTCCGACGTCTTTCTCCTGCGGGCCGGAAAATTAAAGGAAACATCCCTTTTGGGGCTGATGGTCTTCCTCTTTCCCTGGGGACGATTTCTGGTTGTCGTTCCAGGGGAAAATCCGGGACAGGTCCGGGAGATCCTCGGACTCCTTTCCCAACCGTCCCTGAAGATGGTCCGCGACAGTCTCGACCGTTGGGTTGAGGATCTGGAGGCCGAATCCATTCTGACCCAGTTGCTGGAGCGATTTCCCGAAGAATTTCGAGCGGGCTCTGGTTTCTTTCGGAAGGTGGGCGTCCCCGCCCCCGACAGCCAGACGCAGATCTTCGATATTTCCTATGTATTCCGGAACAGGAAGTGGCAGAGAGAAATCCTTGAAGGGGAGATACTGGCCGAACCTGCGGAAGGGATCTTCGTCTGGAAGCGTCCCGGTGGGGTCGGAAAAGACTCTTCCGGGCTTCCTCCAGTTTTCCGGGAACGGGGGGTCCGGATCGGTCACGAAGTCTTGATCCGGTTTTCGGTCTTTCTGGGGGGAGTCTTTCCGCTCGGAGACATTCCCGTTCCGATCAATCTCCTGGCAAACGGAGGGCTTCTTCGGATGAACCGGTTCATCCGGGAGATATCCATGGAGCTTGTCCCCCAGTCCCAGTCCCTCACCTCGAACCACTTCCGGTTTTGTCGCTTCTGGACGGAAAGCGGGTTTTCGATCAAGGGGCTCGAAGAGATTGCCCGGATCATCGATTCGTCTAACTGGAGAAACCAGATGGTTCTTCCCTTCTGGGAAACAGGGCCGAACTCCCTGTCGGAGATCAAATCGGCGTGCCGCGTTTCCGATCCTTTTTTTATCGATCCGGAAAAAAACATGGGAGTACTTCTCTTGCGGGATTGCAGCGAGTGGCATGCCCGGAATGTCGTGGTGCGCCACTTTCGGAGTCGGGTGTCGGCCTTGGTCGAGTCTCCCATGACGGTTGGCCGATTCCTGTCGGGGGAGTAACGAAAAAATCAGGAAGAATCCCCGAAATCATTTCGAGAAAGGATTGAGGACATGAGCGAGCAAAAAGGATTTGAGACGGCCATCGTTCCCGATGCGGCGATCGACCTTCGGGGGGTCAAGTGCCCCTTCAACTTCGTCAAGACAAAGCTGAAGCTTGAAGCAATGGAGTCGGGAGAGACACTCTCCGTCATTCTGGACTCGGGCGAACCGATCGCCAACGTTCCCCGGTCCGTCCAGGAGGAAGGCCATGTCCTTTTGGGGATGACCGAGCGTTCGGACGGCCTTTTCGAAATTCTCGTCAAAAAAGTCTGATTCAGGGAGGGCCTTTCTCCGCGAGCCGGTAGGCGGTCTCTCTGGGAATATTGAAGGCCCTCGACAGGAACCGGGCTTTCTCCGTGCGGGGAAGATCGAGCTGTTTGAGTGCCTCCAGAACCGATATCGGGACCTCTTTTGAACCGGTATCCTCGGGAGTCCCCTCCACCACGAGGACCATTTCTCCCAACAGGGGCGCCTGGGCGACGAGAGCCCTGACTTCGGAAAGACGACCCCTGTAAAAACTTTCGTGGAGCTTCGTCATCTCCCGGGCCACCGAAACATGGCGTTCGGACCCCAGAACCTCTTCCATGATCTCGAGCGTGCGACAGATCCTCCGGGGTGTCTCGAAAAAAACAAGGGCTTCCTTCCGGATCCCTGTTTCCTTCAGAAGCTTTTCCTGGTCTCCCTTTCCCCGGGGGAGGAAGCCTCCGAAAAAGAAGCGGTCCTCGAGAAGCCCAGAGGCGGAGAGGGCGGCCAGAATGGAAGAAGGACCGGGAACGGGATGGACGGGAAGCCCCCGGGCAATCGTTTCGGCGACGAGAGCTGAGCCGGGATCCGAGATCAGGGGTGTTCCCGCGTCCGACACGAGAGCGATCGATTCCCCCTTTTCCATCCTGTGAAGAAAGATAGGGATCTTTTCGTCCCGGTTGTGTTCGTGGTAGGAAACGCATGGCGTTTCGATTCTGTAATGGTCGAGGAGGGAACGCGTGACCCGCGTGTCCTCGGAAGCGACAAAGCGGACCTTTGCCAGGACATCGAGGGCCCGGAGTGTGATATCTTTCAGGTTCCCGATCGGAGTCGATACAAGATAGAGGGCTCCCGAAGGATGGTCATACACCGGTGGATAGCTCGCGATTGTCGATCAGGCGGGTCTTTCCGATGTGGACTGCGGCCAGAAGGAAGGCCTGATCGGGAATGACGGGACCTGTGACTGGCAAAAAGGTTTCCCGGTCGGCAATGGCGACATAATCCACGACGAACCCCCCTTCCGAAAGGCGTCGGGAAATCGTGTCGCAAACCTCGAGGCGATTTTGAGAGGGATGTCCGGGCAGATCCCTCCAAAGGCGAGCGGCCTGGTCGAGAAGGGTCGGAAAGAGGGCGGCACGGCTGCGCTCTTCTGAAGTCAGGTATCGGTTGCGTGAGCTCAGGGCCAGTCCGTCGGTTTCTCTGACGGTCGGATGGGCCACCACCCGGGTCGGAATATCGAGATCCCTGACCATGGACTGGATCAGAAATAGCTGCTGGCGATCCTTTTCCCCAAAGACGGCGCCTTCCGGGGAAAAAAGGTGAAACAGCTTGAGGACGATGGTCAGGACACCGTCGAAGTGGCCGGGCCTCGAGCGCCCGCAGAAGAGCTTTCCCACGGGACCGGACGAAACGGTAATCCTGCTATTCCCGGCAACGATTTCTCCGGCGGTTGGAAGAAAGACAAGATCGGCCCCTTTCCGCTCGAGAAAGGCAAGATCGGCTTCCAGTGTCCGGGGATATCGGTCGAGATCTTCACCGGGCCCGAACTGGAGGGGGTTCACGAAGATCGACACTGCGACAAAATCCCCCTCCGATTTCGCCCTGTCGATCAAAGCCCCATGCCCCTCGTGCAGAGCCCCCATCGTCGGGACAAGCCAGGTCCGGAGTGTTCGGGGGGAGGGGAGCAGGGTCCTGAGTTCGGAAAAGGAATGTGCGACACGCATGGTTGCCATTGTAACACAGGAAGGAGATACAAGCCTTGGCGAAAAAGGAACAGGAGTCGTACCGGTGCCCGGCCTGCGGTTACCGTTCTCCGAAGTGGATGGGGTTCTGTCCCGCCTGTCACGAGGCTCCGGAGGGTCTCGTCCCTGAGGAAACCCCCGGAGGCCGGGTCGACCGTTATGTCCGGGAAGGGGAAACCCGGGCGGCGAGTTCCAGTCCGGCGGTCTCGATCCAGGATGTCGCCATCGGAGAGACCCCTCGGACGTCGACCGGCCTTTCCGAATTCGACCGGGTTCTGGGAGGGGGAATCGTTCCTGGGTCCTTCATCCTTCTGGGAGGGGATCCGGGGATCGGAAAATCGACTCTCGTCCTTCAGATGGTGTCTCACCTCGCGCGTGACATGACGGTTCTGATAGTATGCGGCGAGGAGTCTCCCGAACAGATCCGGATGCGGTTCGACCGTCTCGATGTCCGGAAAAAGAACCCGGCGCGTCTCTTTCTGCTTCCGGAAACGGATCTTTCCCTCGTTCTTTCGGAGGCGGCAAGGCTGTCTCCTGACCTCCTCATCGTCGATTCGATCCAGACGGTCTTTCTGCCGGAATGGACCCAGTCGGCAGGGTCGGTGATCCAGCTTCGGGAAACGGCGGCGACGCTTCTCGAGTTTGCCAAGCGCTCCCGGGTGTCCACGCTTGTGATCGGCCATGTGACCAAGGACGGGACGATTGCGGGTCCACGTGTTCTGGAGCATCTTGTGGATACGGTTCTTTATCTGGAGGGGGAGCGGGGACAGCCTCTCAGGGTATTGCGGACGGCAAAGAACCGGTTCGGACCGACCCAGGAGGTGGGCATCTTCGAAATGGAGGAGACGGGGCTTACCGAGGTCGCGAATCCCTCGGCCTTTTTCCTGGAGGGTCGGGAAGCTGGGCGGCCCGGGTCGGTGGTGGTCTGCGGAATGGAAGGGTCGCGTCCCATCCTCGTCGAGCTTCAGGCCCTGGCGGCTTCGACCTCTCTCCCCATGCCTCGTCGGGTAAGCCAGGGGGTCAGCTCGACCCGTCTCGCGCTCCTGACAGCCGTGCTGGTGAGAAGGGTCGGGATTGATCTTTCCGGTATGGATCTCTATCTCAATGTGGTGGGCGGCGTGAATCTCGAGGAAACTGCCCTGGATCTGGGAATCGCAATGTCCATTGTCTCGAATGTCCGTGAACTGGTCCTTCCCCCGGACTGGGTCGTCGTGGGGGAGGTCGGATTGGCGGGAGAGATCCGGCGGGTCCCAGGGCTTTACGACAGAATGGCCGAGGCGGCCCGCCTGGGATTCGGCCGCATGGTTGGCCCGCCTCTTCCGTCAGGCAAGTCCCGCGCGCTGCCCAAGGGGCTTGAGTACCATCCTGTGACGGATGTGCGC
This sequence comes from Nitrospirota bacterium, assembly GCA_021806225.1. Lineage (GTDB taxonomy): Bacteria > Nitrospirota > Leptospirillia > Leptospirillales > Leptospirillaceae > UBA4572. The sequence goes on from JAJZXW010000045.1 coordinate 5,918, forward strand.
ACTGCCATGTGTTTTCTTGAAAAAATTCGAGGCAAAAAAGAGGCGATTTCATGATCCATCTCGCGGTGGAGACCTCGACCGAGGTGGTGGAGATGGCCCTTCTCGACAAGGACCGGATTCTGACCAGCCTGTCGGTCTTTCGTCCCGGGGGAGCCTCCGAAATCCTGGTCCGGGGGCTCGAGACCCTGCTAGGGATGGCCGGCGAAAAGAAAGAGTCGATCGCCCTCCTTTCATCCTCCTCCGGTCCCGGAACCTATACGTCCATCAGAGTCGGACATCTTTTCTGCAAGGGGCTGGCCTTCGCTTTGGGAATCCCCCATCTGACGGTCTCACCCTTTCTTGTCCTGTCCGAGCAGGCGTTTGCCGTGGCGGGAAAAGATGAGGATTTTCTGGTGGTCGTCCTCGACGCCCGGCGCGGTGAGGTGAACGCATGCTTTTTTGAAGCGGGCAATCCCGGAGCACCCGTCTCCGGATCCGGGGAACAGTTTTCGGGGCGGGCGGTTTCTCCCGGAAAGATTCTGGAATCCCTTCCCCCTGGCAAGGGGCGCCTTGTCGGACCGGGGGTTGTGCATCTTGGAAAGGATCTTTCGGGACAGAGGTCAGATCCTGCATCTCCCTTGCTGGTCCACGATCTTCCCCGAGCCGGGACGATGGGACGTCTCGCCTTCCGGAACTGGAAGGCCCGACCGGAGGGGCGGTCACACGACACGCGACTCCTCTACGGACGCGATTCGGTCATTTCTTGAGGAGATCCTGCGAACGGCTTGCGGCCCTCCCGGCCGCGGGATAAGATAGTGCCAATCCTATCCCCCGATTTTTAATCCATTGCCAGACAGGAACCGGGAGTCCGAAGATGAGCGAAGCAATGCCAGAAAGTCAGCCCTCCTCCGCGCTCCGCTCGGTGGATCTGACTGCTGGACTCTGGCCAGAAGTCGTTGGAAAGTTTATCGAGACGATGCCGTTCGAGGACCGTCAGGCCTTCGGAGCAGGACCGTCCCTGGTGATGGAGCTGGCATCGGGCCGCCTCGGACGCTTTGAGGGGCTCTACGATCCGGGCCGTGCGGCACTCCTCGGGATGGTCGGAGGGTGGGTGCTGGACTACGAGGCGGAAATCCATCTCCTCTATATTCGCTCTTCAGACAGGAGACGTGGATTCGGGCGAAAGCTCCTTTCCTCCTTTCTCGGAAACCTGGATGCATCGGGTGTCCGCGCAGCCTACCTCGAGGTGAGGGAGTCGAACCAGATCGCTCGCTTTCTCTATTATTCCCTTGGATTCAAGTTGCAGGGCATCCGCAAGAATTATTACCAGAACCCGAGCGAAGACGGCCTAGTGATGGTTCGGGAGGTTCCTTCAGACAACGACGCCTCTGTCAACAACCTTCAACAGGAGAAGTGACTATGGATGAACTCAAGAAAAAGCAGCACGAACTCGACTCCCTCAAATCCAGGCACGACAGTCTGGAAAACCGCCTTTCGGATCTCGTACGAAAGGGACGCTGGAACGAAGAAGAAACCCTCGAGATGAACCGTATCAAGTGGGAGAAAAGGGATCTCAAGGAAAAGATCATTCAGGGAGAGGCCCAGCTGAGCAAGATGGGGGAGAATTCCTGAAAAATGTTTGGAATCGGGTTGCCGGACCTTCTTTTCATCCTTTTGCTCCTCCTTGTCCTTGTCAAGCCATCAGAATGGCCGACAGTGGCGCGCCGGACAGCCAGGACCCTGACGGCCTTGCGCCGGGCCTTCACGCCTGTCCTTGAAGAGATGAGGGGAGTGCGGGATTCGCTGATGTCCGATGCCGCCTCTACCGCTCTTTCCCACCCTGTTCCGGAAAACTGGGCCCCCAGGCCCCAATGCTTTCAGAAAGGGGGAGAGCCCGAAGATGGCCACCCCCTTCCGGAATGACCGTGGAGGGTGAGGGGAGATTCCTCCCGTTCATGGACCATCTGGTCGAACTTCGCAAAAGGCTCATGAGAGGCCTTGTCTGGCTTGGCTTAGGTTTTGCCGTGAGCTTCCCTTTTTCCGAGAGGATGGTCTCCTTTCTGGGAAAACTTGCAGGGACGCCTCTGGTGTTCACCACGCCGACCGAGGCCTTCTGGATCACGATCAAGACCGCCTTTTACGGGGGGCTTCTCCTTTCCTTCCCGGGCTTCCTGTATGAGGCCTGGTCCTTCGTCGCTCCCGGTCTGTACCGGGATGAGCGCCGGTCCATACTCCTGTGGGTCGGGGGAGGGTCCGTCTTTTTCCTGCTGGGCGTTGCCTTTTCCTTTTGGGTGGCGCTTCCGGCGGCCCTGTCCTTCCTGGTTCACTTTGGAGAAGGAGAGGGTCTCCAGGCCTTCATGTCGGTGGACCGGACGATTTCTTTCGAATGGCGCTTTCTCCTGGTCTTCGGGCTGATCTTCGAGCTTCCGGTTATCATGGGTTTTCTGTCTGACAGAGGACTTGTCGCTCCGCAAACCTTTCGTAAAAGTCGGCGGTGGGCGATCGTCGGAAACGCGGTGCTGGCATCGATTCTTTCTCCCACGCAGGACTTTCTCAACATGATGATCATGTTTGTCCCGCTTCTGCTCCTTTACGAATTCGGAATCATCACCTCCGTGTGGGCCGCCTCCCGTCGGCGAAAGAAGAAGCGGGAGGAGGCTTCTGCCTCCTCCTGATCTTGCTCCCGGGGACGTTGCTTGAATGAATTCCCTGTGTGCGATATCCTGTCCTGACACTGTTTTCTGGGAATAATGGCGTCCAAAACTTTGGGTGCCTGATTTTTAGTCCTGAAATGTCAAGAATTTGTATGGAGAATGTCCCGTTGGTTCCTTATGCTCCATCCCTGCGCGATCTTAATGAGATCGCTCGAGACCTGGGCATCCCTTCTTCTCACTATCATCCCTATGGGCCCGGACGGGGCAAGATCGACCCGCGGTTTCTGAACCGGGAGACAAAGAAGAAGTCCCTCTACATTCTGGTTTCCGGCATGACTCCTACTCCGGCTGGAGAAGGAAAGACAACGACATCCATCGGCCTTTCCATGGGGCTGGAAAGGCTCGGGTTTCGGTCAGTGGTCACGTTGAGGCAGCCTTCGATGGGACCCGTATTTGGAATTAAGGGCGGAGGAGCCGGAGGAGGGCGTTCGACGATCGAACCCTCCACTGTCCTGAACCTCCATCTGACGGGTGATATTCATGCCGTGGGGGCCGCCCACAATCTTCTGGCCGCGGCGATCGACAACTCCCTTTATCACGGGAATCCCCTCGAGATCGATCCCCTCTCGGTAAGCTGGAGCCGTGTCGTGGATGTCAACGACCGTGCCCTCCGCCGGATTGTCGTGGGATTGGGAGGTCCAGGGTTCGGGATTCCAAGGGAAAGTCGCTTTGAAATCGCCGTTTCAAGCGAGATCATGGCCATCCTCGCTCTTTCCAGGTCATGGGAGGAGCTATCCGTTCGCCTCTCGGCCATCACATTTGGCCGAAGCCGGGACGGCAGGCTTCTCCGTGCCTCGGACCTCGGCGTCGATGGAGCCATGGCCGCCCTTCTCCGGGAGGCGCTCTGGCCGAATCTCATGCAGACACAGGAGGGAACGGCCGCCATCATCCATGGATCTCCCTTTGCCAATATTGCCCATGGGAACAGTTCGGTGATGGGGGATCTCGTGGCTCTTGAAACCGCGGATGTGGTGGTGACGGAAGCAGGATTCGGCTCCGACCTTGGAGGAGAAAAATTCTTCGACATCAAGTGTCGCGTCTCCGGGCGGGGGCCGGACGCCGCTGTTCTGGTGGTGACCACCCGTGGCCTTCGCATGCATGGAGGGGTGGGGAGAGTCCGCTCCGGCCGCGCGCTCCCGCCGGAGCTTTTCGTGGCGAACCCGGGAGCCGTCCGGGCTGGAATTCCGAACATGGAGCGCCATGTGGGGATACTGAGATCTTTTGGAGTGCCGGTCGTGGTGGCTATCAACAGCCTGGAGGGCGACAGCTCCGAAGAGCATGCGGCGATTGCCGAGGCGGCCGGGAAGGCCGGAGCTTCCGCAGCCGTCGTATCGACTCACTTTGCCGAGGGAGGAAAGGGGGCGGAAGGTCTGGCCAAGGCCGTTCTTGACGCCGCACAGGGAGGAAAAGCTTCCTGGAAAACCCTTTATGATCTTTCCGATTCTCCCGAAAAGAAGATCGAGACGGTGGCAACGAAGGTCTATGGAGCCTCATCGGTCTCCTGGTCCGGGAGCGCGCTCACCGAGCTTGAACGGATCGCCGGAACTCCGGCCGCAGAATTCCCCGTATGTATCGCCAAAACATGGGCCTCGCTTTCCCATGATCCGACTGTCCTGGGCGCCCCGACCGGTTTCGTATTTCCAGTCCGGGAGGTCCGGATACTGTCGGGAGCGGGATTTCTGCTGGCGGTTGCAGGGGAGACACAGACGATGCCGGGACTTCCCAGGGAGCCGGCTTTTTCCCGTGTCAGTCTCTCTCCGGACGGGACGATCACCGGGATATTGTGAAAAAAGGAGAAAGCATTTCCATGCGATCGGGGCAAGGATTCCGGCCTATTTCCGGAAAAAAGGCACTGATCGGGTTTCTTGTCTCTGTCTTCGTATTGGCAACATTCCCTTCATTCTCCTCGGCGGCGCCCCCTTCTCCGCATCCGGCGGGTGGCGTTCCCCAGAAGACCCTGGCCAGAGCGACGGATGTCGTTCATATTCTTGAAACGTTTTTCCCTCCTGGACAAGGGCAAGTCTCCGAAGTGGGACACGAGGGTCGCGTGACCCTCGACAGGGGAAGCTCCAGGGGACTTTATCCAGGGGCTGTGGTCATGGTCTACCGGCCAGGACCTCCATTTAGGGATTTCTATACAGGTCTGGTCATAGGCCGCCGGGAGGAACGGGTCGGATGGGTCGAACTCCGGACGGTCACTCCGGAATCTTCCGAAGGGTTTTTTTCCGGAACGGGACAGGTTCGTGTCGGAGACCGTTTCCGAATGCCGGAGTCCCTTGTCCGGATTGCCCTTGTCCCCGCATCCAGGTATGCCGACCTCGGTGTGATGAGCCATCTGACAAGAGCCCTTCAGAAGTCGAGACGATTTTCGGTCGTCGATCCCTTCAGGGTCGATCTGGCCATGCGAAAAATGGGGAAGGGGAACCTTTCCGATCCTGCCTATCGTGCCCGCCTCGCCAGAAATCTGCGGGTCCAGAGCCTGATTCTGATCGATACCACTCTTCTTGGCGACAAGGTGCTCCTGAACATGGAGACCACGGGCGGCCTGTCGGGACAGAAGGCCTTCTCTCTTGAGACCAACCTCACCGGTGTGCGTCCCCTGACGGGGGGAGGAGATCTTCTGGCCGGCATCTCTCCAAACATGCATGCCGCCAAGCTGCCGCCTCTTTCCGTTCCTTTCCGGACAGTCAAGCTTCCGTTCATTCCTTTCTTTCTGACCGAAGGGCGCTTCATTCCGGGTGAGGGAACGACCTCGGCTCTTTCGGATGGTCGCCGGATCGTGGTGGGAACGATCGGAAACGACCGGGTCCGGACCCACTACCGGGAGTCCGATCCCCGGGTCGAAGGAAACCGGCATGTCTTCATCTCCTCCGGATCTGTGATCCCTCCCGACAGGGAGCACCCCGGACACGACCAAATTGCCGTCACAAACATCGTGGGCGGAGAGCCCGACTCGTACGTGCTCGATTACGACGGAACAACATTCCGTCGCATCGCGAAGCATCTTCCCTGGTACATCCGGATCGTGCGCATGTCGGACGGCACGACCCGTCTGATCGGTCAGAAGATGGGTGTGAACAAGGCCTTTCTGGGACACATCCATTTCCTCCGCTGGAATCTCGACCATTTTGAAAAGGGGGACAAGGTGGCTTGGCCGAAGGCCATCACCCTCCTCGGCACTCTTCCCGTCCGTACGGGAGGCCAAAATGCTTTCCTGAAGATCGCCATGGACAACCATCTCGAATACTATGATTCCCGCGGCGATCTGAGGTTCAAAAGTCCCATCTTCCTCGGAGGATACTCGAATCATTTCGTGTTCGGGAGGCCCCATGCCCTTTTGCCGGTCCAGTCCCGGAGTGTCCGGGTCAAAGGCCGCATTCTGGTTCTGACTCCCCCTGGCGATCCGGGAAAACCCATCGCCATCGTCTACAAGAACATTCCTATGTCATCGGGTTTCGGAAACTTTCAGGGATTCCAGTATGGCCAGGTCTATTTCTATCGATGGACGGGAGTCAACTGGACCCTTTTGGGAGAGTTGCCCAGGGTCAAAAACTTTATCCGCGACATTGCGATCCTGGAGGATCCCGCGAGCGGAACTCCGAGTCTTGTGGTCGGGACGGAGCCGGTCTTCAATTTCATGAATATCCAGAATCTGATCGTGAAGGAAGGAACTCTCCTGTATTTTCATCTTCCGGATACGGTCAGCCGATATCTTCGCTCGGGCACGACCTCTCCCACCCTTCTGAATCGTCCATCCGGAGGCGGACCGAAAAAATGATTCCCCGGCAGGAGATTGTTAATCCAGGGACCTGTGAGACTCCGGACTGGCTCGTTCGGCCTCCGGTCCATCTGGCCATCATAATGGATGGAAACGGGCGGTGGGCTCAGAAGCGGCATCTTCCGAGGGTGGCCGGACACCGTCAGGGCGCTCAGGCGGTGCGGCGGACGGTGACTCTTTGCCGATCCTGGGGGATCCGTTATTTGACCCTCTATGCGTTCTCGTGGGAAAATTGGAAAAGATCCAGACTGGAAGTCGAAGCCTTGATGCGTCTCCTTGAGGACTATCTTGACCGCGAAGAGGCCCTCATGATCGAGAAATCGATCCGCTTCCGGGCTATCGGGGACCGGGCGCGTCTTCCTCGAAGCGTACTCCGAAGGCTTGAATCAGTGGAGGCCAGCACGGTCTCGGGAAAGGCCATGGACCTGACGTTGGCGCTTTCCTATTCCGGGCGGGAGGAAATTCTTTCGGCGGCCCGCCGTCTGGCGGAAGATGCCATGGCAGGCAGAGTCGATCCGGCGACCCTCTCCCAGGAGGAATTTTGCCGGTATATGGATTCTTTCGATCTCCCGCCCCCCGATTTCCTTGTCCGGACAAGCGGAGAATACAGGATCAGCAATTTTCTTCTGTGGCAGATTGCCTATACGGAGTTATATTTTACCGGTATTTACTGGCCGGATTTCGGAGAAGAGGATCTGAAGCAGGCACTTCTGGACTATCAGGAACGACAGAGGCGCTTCGGCGCGGAGGGTGCGACGGCCGCGGACGCATCCGGCGGGACGGAGCGCTGATGGAGCTCGTCCGAAGACTTGTCGTGGCGGGAATCGCGATCCCAATGATCGTGGCTTTGGTCGTTTGGGCGACTCCGTTTCTCTTCTTTCTGGTTATGGCCGGCCTGGTGATCCTTTCCCAATATGAGTTTTATCGGCTCTTTCCGGACATTTCCTTTGACAGCGGAGTCTGGATGGGGTTATCGGCGGGAGCCGGGTTCCTTTATGTGATTTATCTCAAAAGCACCGGGGCTGTGCCTCCGGAAACGCTCGAGGTGGTCGCGGCCCTCCTGCTTTTGACGGTCCTGGGTGGGACGCTCCTTTCGGGGGGAGTGGTGCGCATGGCCCAGCTCCCGATTGTCTGGCTCGGGATCATGTACATCCCTTTCCTTCTCGGGACGATCCTCCTGATTCGGGGAATTCCCGGCGGAGATCGGTGGATCCTCTATCTTCTGGCTTTGACCTGGATCGTCGACTCGGGCGGATATTTTTTCGGGAAGATGTTTGGCCGTCACAGGATGGCTCCTGTTGTCTCTCCCGGGAAAACCTGGGAGGGGGCGTTGGGTGGGACGGTGGCCGGGATACTTTTCAGTCTCCTCATCGTTTCCTGGCTTCCGGCTCCTCTGTCTCGGATGGCTGTTTTCTGGATTGCACTCCTTCTTTCGGTCACCGGACAGTTGGGAGATCTGGTAGAGTCAGCCTTCAAGAGACAAGCCGGAGTCAAGGATTCAGGGCACCTGTTGCCCGGACACGGGGGCATGCTCGACAAGGTGGACAGCCTCATCTTCAACGCCCCTGTCCTTTATGGAGTTCTGATTTTTTACGAAGGACTCAGCTCTCCCGTCATCGTCTAGGATAGGACTTCAATGGCGAACGAACTAACGACAGGGACAAAGGTCGGCCTTTCCATCCTGGGGTCCTCGGGATCGATCGGGCGATCGGCTCTCGATATTGTCCGAGCCCATCCCGACAGATTCCGTATCCGGGGGCTGGCTTGCGGAAAAAATCTCGATCAGGCGCTCCTTCAGGCCCGGGAATTTCGCCCGGAGCTCCTGTCTGTCGACGAAAGCATTTTCTCGCGGGTCAGGGAAGAACTTTCCGGATTGGGAATCAGTGTTCAGGCCGGAATGGAAGGGGCCTGTGCCGTGGCCGCCCTCCCCGATGCGGAGGTGCTGCTTTCCGCCATTGTGGGAGAAGCCGGATTGGCTCCCACCTGGGAAGGCATCCGGAACGGTCGGACCGTCGCCCTCGCGAACAAGGAAACACTGGTCGTGGGGGGGCAGACTGTGATCGACCGGATAAAGTCGAAAGGAGCCCGTCTCGTCCCTGTCGACTCGGAACACAGCGCGATCTACCAGGCGATGAGAGGACATTCATGGACGGGAGTCAGGAGGATCGTCCTGACCGCCTCCGGTGGACCGTTCTTCGGCAAGACCCGGGCCGACCTCGAGCAGGTCACGCCTGATCAGGCACTGAACCACCCGACCTGGAAGATGGGGCCCAAGATCACCATCGATTCGGCGACACTCCTGAACAAGGGGCTGGAGCTCATCGAGGCCCGCTGGCTATTCGATATTCCTTCGAGCCGGATCGATGTTGTCGTCCACCGGCAGAGCATCATTCATTCCCTGGTCGAGTTTGAGGATGCCTCCGTGCTTGCCCAGATGGGGGTCCCCGACATGAAGGGACCGATCGCCTACGCCATTTCGGGGGAGGAGCGTCTTCCCATCGGAGTTCCCTTTCTCGATCTGGCCAAAACCGGGACGTTGACCTTCTTCCCTCCTGATCACGAGACCTTTCCGGCGATCAGTCTGGCCGCCCGCTCGATCGCGCGGACCGGGCAGGGCCCCCTGTACCTGAACATGGCAAATGAAGTAGCGGTTCAGGCATTTCTGGAAGGTCGAATTTCCTTTACCGGCATTTTTGAAATATGGGAGCGGGTGATGGCGGAGGCTCCCGAGGCCGTTCCGGAATCTCTTGACGAGATACGCCGTGCGGTCGGCAGGGCCACGGCACTCGCCCACGATGCGGTGGCCAAGACCGGATCCATGGGATCGGTCCCGGTCTGCTCCTGAACTCCCTGATGAAAGGCAGAGACGCTTGACAGCTATAGTTTCCTTTATCGTCGTGATCGGGGTTCTTATCCTGATCCATGAATTGGGCCATTTTCTGGTCGCCAAGAGATTCGGTGTCAAGATCGAAAAGTTTTCGATCGGTTTCGGACCGAAGATTTTTGCCAAAACAGTGGGTGAAACCGAGTATCGCCTATCCTGGATCCCTCTGGGGGGATATGTGAAGATGCTCGGAGAGACCGATCCGGAAAAAGTGGCTCCCGAGGATCTGCCACACTCTTTTTCCGCCCTTTCCGTTTCGAAACGGATGATGATCGCCGCAGCGGGTCCGGTGGCCAATTTCATGCTGGCCATCCTTCTTTTCGCCGCTGTGTTCTGGTCGGGTCTCCCCGTCATGGAAGCCGTGGTGGGGCAGGTTCTTCCAGGCTCTCCCGCGTCAGCGGCCGGAATCATGAAGGGAGACCGTATCCTTTCGGTGAATGGCCACGTCATCGAACGCTGGGATGATCTTCGACGATTGATCGAGCGCCAGGGTGGGCACAATGTGCCTCTATCGGTCCAAAGAGGGGATAAGACCCTGTCCTTTCAGATCGTTCCACGGGTCGAAGCGGGGAAGAATCTGTTCGGAGAGGCAGAAAATCAAGGCAAGATCGGGGTGGGACCGTCCGGAACCTTTGTCACGGTGCGCTACGGTTTTTCCGAAGGGCTTGGTCTGGCGGTCATCAAGACATGGAGGATCGCCTCGATCAATCTCATCTCCCTTGGCAAGATGGTCACAGGCCACATCTCCCCGAAAAACCTGGGGGGACCGATCCTCATCGCCCAGATGTCGGCGAAGGCCGCAAAGTCCGGTCTCTCAAACCTTCTGGTGTTCATGGGGTTTGTCAGCGTGACCCTGGGTGTCATGAACCTTCTTCCCATTCCGGTCCTGGACGGGGGGCACCTCCTTTTCCTCACCGCCGAAGGAATTCTAAGAAAGCCGCCCTCCCTCAGGGTTCGGGAGCTGTCGATGCAGGTCGGCTTCGTCATATTGCTGACGATCATGGTTTTTGCCTTCTATAACGATATCATGCGAGTCTTCGGAACTGGGCGATAATATAAGGAGTGTTTTCATGGAAATAAAGAGAAAAAAGACGCGTCGGATCATGGTCGGATCCGTTCCGATCGGAGATGGCGCCCCGGTGGCGGTTCAGTCGATGACCACGACAGATACCCGCGATATCGAAGGAACCCTCCGTCAGATCGAGGACCTCGCCAATGTCGGATGCGAAATCATTCGCCTCGCCGTGGTGGACCAGGAAGCGGCCGAAGCTGTTGGAAAGATCCACAAGCGCTCTCCTATTCCCGTGGTTGCGGACATTCATTTCGACTATCATCTGGCACTGACGGTGATCGAAGGAGGTGTGGATGCAGTGCGGATCAATCCGGGAAATATCGGTAGCCAGTCCAAAGTCCGGGCGATTGTCGACCGGATGAAGGAGAAAGGGCTTCCCATCCGGATCGGGGTCAACGCAGGCTCGCTCGAGCGGGACCTCCTCGAGTATTACGGCCATCCGACTCCCGAGGCCATGGTGGAATCGGCAATGCGCCATGTCGCTCTCCTCGAAAAAGAAAACTTCAACGATATCAAGATCTCGCTCAAGGCCTCCAATGTTCTGGACACGATTGATGCCTACCGCCTGGCTTCGGACCGATGCGACTATCCGCTGCATATCGGCGTCAGCGAGGCAGGCCCCCTTCTCTCGGGAACGGTGAAGTCGTCGGTGGGACTCGGCTACCTTCTTGCCAGCGGGATCGGGGATACCATCCGGGTCTCCCTGGCCGCCGATCCGGTGGAAGAAGTCAAGGTGGGTTGGGGAATTCTCAAATCCCTGGGGCTCCGGAAGCGGGGGGTGAACGTCATCGCCTGTCCGACCTGCGGACGACTTGAAATAGATGTGGTGGGTCTCGCGGCTCGCGTCGAGGAACGGCTTGCCCACGTTCAGGAAACGATGGATGTCTCCATTCTCGGATGCGTGGTCAATGGAATAGGAGAAGGAAAGGAGGCCGACCTGGGAATCGCCGGAGGGCAGGGGGTCGGAATCTTTTTTGAAAACGGGGAAGTCGTCAAGAAAATTCCCTCGGCCGATCTCGAGGAGCTCCTGATCGCCCAGGTCGAAAAAAAGGTGGAGATGATGCGCGCGGCGGGAGTCTCCTCCCTCCGTACGGAAGACGGGCGCCGTGTTGAATTGCCAATGGCGCCGGATCGGGCCCTGTCGGCGGAGAAGGCGTGAGAACGACCCGTCTTCCGTATGTCACCTTCCATGAGGAGCCGGCCGAGGCGGAGGTCGTGAGCCACAGATTGATGTTGAGGGGGGGCTACGTCAAGAAGGTAGCCGGTGGCTTGTATGACTTTCTTCCCTTGGGGACTCGGTCGCTCCGGAAGGTTGAGGCGGTTGTCCGGGAGGAAATGGAGCGGGCGGGGGCCTTTGAGGTTCTGATGCCGGCTCTTCAGCCTGCTGAACTCTGGCAGGCGACCGACCGATGGGAAAAATACGGGAAGGAGCTCTTCCGGATCCAGGACCGTCATGAACGTTCTTTTGCCCTCGGCCCCACCCACGAAGAGGTGGTGACCGATCTGGCCCGGGGTCTTCTTCGAAGCTATCGCCAGCTTCCCGTCACGCTTTATCAGATACAGACAAAGTTCAGGGATGAAATGCGCCCTCGCTTCGGGTTGATGCGTGGCCGCGAATTCGTCATGAAGGACGCCTATTCCTTTGCCCGCTCCTCCGAGGAAGGGGGTGCCTGCTACCGTGTGATGCAGGAGGCCTACTTCCGGATATTTTCAAGACTCGGACTGACTGTCCGGATGGTGGAGGCGGATACGGGAATGATCGGAGGCTCCTCATCCCACGAATTCATGGTTTTGGCTCCATCAGGGGAGGATACGGTCGTGCACTGTCCTTCCTGCTCCTGGGCATCGAATATCGAACTCGCTGGAACGACCACCCATTGTCCGATCTGCCAGACACCGCTCGAGCGTACCACGGCAATCGAGGTCGGCCATGTGTTCGATCTCGGGGCCCGTTACAGCCAACCGATGGGGGCTGCATTTCTTGATCCGGATGGCCGGGAGACAATGTACCACATGGGATGCTACGGCATTGGAGTGAGTCGGCTCCTGGCCGCAGCGATCGAACAATCCCATGACGAAAGCGGGATCATCTGGCCGTTGGCGATGGCCCCATGGACCGTCTGCGTCCTTCCTCTCGGCGGGAAGGATGCCGGGTTGACCGCCAAGGGTGAACGGATCGCGGCCATCATCGAGGAACGCTTTCCGGGAGATGTCCTGGTCGACGACAGGGAGGCCCGGCCTGGGGTGAAGTTTGCCGATGCCGACCTTTGCGGGTTTCCCCTCCAGATCATATTGGGGGAGAAAAGTCTTCGTGAGGACCGGGCCGAGATCAAGGTACGCAAGTCGGGAGAGCGGCATGCTGTTCCAGTTTCTGGACTTCAGGAATGGATCGGAGACTTTCTCGGGCGACCAGGGTCCATGGTTGACACAATGATTCTCGATCGATAAAATCATCTTTTTGTGATGCTTAAATATCATATCGACAAAATACCCGATCTTCGGGTTTCGGAACCCATGGTCCTCGACCTGTCCCTGTCGGAGGAGATAGACGCCGCTCCCGGTGTTTTCCTCGTCCCTGAAACAGAAGCCGAGTTCAGGGAGATGAAAGGCCGGATCTCGGGATCCCTCGGACGTGAGGGGACCGATGTAATGGTCGATGTGACTGTCGATTATGAAACTCCCCTCTCCTGCGTCCGATGTCTTGAGACCTATACCCGAAAGGGAGAGGTCGGAGAGCGGACCCTCTTTTTTCATGAGAAGGGGTCGGCAACCGAGGAGCTCGAGCGTTACGGCAAGGACGGGTGGGTGGATCTCGCCCCCTGGGTTAGGGAACTTGTTCTGACGGACCTTCCCTTTTATCCTCTTTGTGACGAGGATTGCAGGGGGCTTTGTCCCGAATGCGGAGAAAACAGGAACACGGGCCTCTGCACCTGTCCCACGGAGGGATGAGGAAAGCGTCGCCCGGCGATGAAGGTGTTTTTGTACCCTCTTCGACGGGATCATGGAAACATGCTCCCGGCTACAACTCTAAAAATCGTGAAGGAGCTCTTTCGTGGCACATCCAAAAACCAAGATTTCTCGCTCGAGACGTGACAAACGACGCACCCACAAGAAGCTTACCCTGGGAGCGATCGTGAAGTGCCCTTCCTGCGGTGAACCCAAACAGCCGCATTACGCCTGCCTCTCCTGCGGGACCTACAACGCTCGCCCCGTTCTCCGCGTCAAGAACGGCTGAGGAAAAACCGAATTCGCCCATGAAAATCGCCCTGGACGCTATGGGAGGGGACTTTGGTCCTGATCCGCTGATTTCAGGCGCAGACTTGGCCTACAGGACCTTCGGAACCCAACCTGTTCTTGTGGGCGACAAAAAAGTCCTCGAAGAGAGAATTCATGCCCTCGGTCTTTCCGCTCCCTTCGAGTTCGTTGACGCGAAGGACGTGATTGCCATGACGGAAAAAGCCTCCGACGTGAGAAGACGCCGGGGCTCCACCGTCTGGATGGCAACCGAACTCGTCAAGCGGGGAGAGGTAGACGCTGTCGTCTCTGCCGGCCACTCCGGCGCTTCGCTGGCCTCGGCGATGTGGGTCCTTGGACGTCTCGACGGAGTCGAGCGTCCGGCGATCGGAACGATTCTTCCCTCCCTGACAGGGCACTTCATCCTTGTGGATGGAGGAGCCAATGTCGACTGCAAGCCATCCCACCTTGTTTCGTTTGCCCACATGGGGCGGGTCTTGGCCCGTCATCTATTCTCCAAAAAGGATCCTCGGGTCTGTGTCCTTTCGAATGGCGAGGAAGAGACCAAAGGCAACGAGCTGGTTCAAAAGACCATCGAAAGCCTTCGCGCCAGCAAAGATCCATGGTTTTCCGGCCCGATCGAGTCCCGTGACATCTTTTCCGGGGAGGCCGACGTCGTGGTCTGTGACGGCTTTGTCGGAAACGTGGTGCTCAAGGAGGCCGAAGGGCTCGCACAGACCATTCTTGGCATGATGCGCGAGGCCGCCGGCGAAAATCTCAGGTCCAAGATCGGAGGGCTTCTCCTCCGTCCCTCTCTTTCACGCATGAAAAAAAGGCTCGATTACGCCGAATATGGAGGCGCCCCTCTTCTGGGTGTCAACGGCCTGTTCGTCATTTCCCACGGCCGTTCCAACAGCCTCGCCATTTCCAACGCGATGGGCATGGCCGACCGTCTGGCCAAGTCGGGCCTGACCCGGACAATCGCACTTGATATCGCCCAAATGATCTCCGGGGAACACGGCTCGTGAGGGGACCGGTGGGGGTCATTACGGGAACCGGTTCCTACGCTCCGGCCCGGATCATGACCAACGACGAGTTCGCCGCTTATCTTGATACCAGCGATGAGTGGATCCGGGAGCGGACCGGAATCAGGGAAAGACGTATCGCGGCTCCCGAGGAAGCGACGAGCGACCTTGCCGTTTATGCGGGTCTAAAGGCCCTCGAGTCGGCCGGTCTCGAGGCCGGGTCTCTCGACGGAATTCTGGTCGCAACGGCAACCCCCGACCTTCTGTTTCCATCGACGGCCTGCCTCGTTCAGGCGCGCCTCGGTGCCGACAAGGCCTTTGCTTTCGACCTGAATGCCGTCTGTTCGGGCTTTGTCTACGCCATGAGCGTGGCAAAAAGCATGATCGAATCCCGTGCGGCCCGACGCCTTCTGGTGATCGGCTCCGAAGTCATGAGCCGGGCACTGGACTGGTCTGACCGGGGGACCTGCATCCTCTTCGGAGACGGGGCAGGAGCGGTGGTCGTCGAGGCTTCCGACACAGCGGAAAAGGGGCTCGAGACCTTTCGGCTGAGGGCCGACGGCCGCTACTGGGACATGATCCATGTCCCGGGAGGCGGTAGCCGGAGGTCGGGAGAGGAAACGGCCCCCTTTATCCGGATGAAGGGAGGCGAGACCTTCAAGATGGCGGTCCGCTCGCTCCAGGAATCGGTCCTGGACGTTCTCTCCTCCTCCGGGGTTGCCCCATCCGAAATCGATCTTCTCGTCCCTCACCAGGCCAACATCCGCATCATCGATGCCCTGGCATCACGGCTTGGCCTTTCTCCGGAGAAGGTCATGATCAATATCGACCGCTACGGGAACACCTCGGCCGCCTCCGTCCCCGTCGCCCTCGACGAAGCCGTGCGCTCCGGCAGGATTGCGGAGGGGAGCCGCGTTCTCCTCACCGCTTTCGGTGCGGGGGTGACCTGGGGATCGGGCCTTTTGACATGGGAAGCCGAAACACAGAAACGGAGTCGCGCATGAAAACCGCCTACCAGTTTCCAGGACAGGGATCCCAGTACCCCGGCCTGCTCGACGGATTCGACAGGCCGGAAGAAAAACGCCGGATCGCCGAGGCGAGCGAAATCCTCGGTGCCGACCTCCTGTCCATCACCCGCAACGATCCCCCAGGATCCCTGGACCAGACCTTCTGGACCCAGCCGGCCATTCTTGTGGCAAGCGTGCTGGCTCTCGAACGGATTCGGGAGACCCTGGCCCCCGATGTCGTTCTTGGACACAGCCTGGGTGAGTACTCGGCCCTGGTGGCAGCCGGGGCCCTGTCCTTCGCAGACGCCGTCCAGCTGGTGCATAAGCGGGGACGCTTCATGCAGGAGGCCGTCCCCGAGGGAGAGGGACTGATGGCGGCGGTCCTGGGGCCGGACAGGGAACAGGTCGAGGAGGTTCTTGCCCGGGCGGTCGGCGGTGGAGAAGGGGTGGTCTCCGTTGCCAACGACAATTGCCCGGGACAGTGCGTGATCGCAGGATCGCGTTCGAAGGTTCACCTGGCGATCGACCTTCTGAAGGAAGCGGGCGTGCGGAAGGTGGTGTCCCTTCCTGTCTCCGTTCCTTCCCATACCGCTCTCATGCATCGGGCAGCCTTGTCGATGAAGGAACTGCTCTCCCAGGTGGTCCTTTCTCCCCTTTCTGTTCCGGTTGTTCCCAACGTCACGGCCAGACCATTGAATGCCGGAGAGGCCTCCGGAGAGATCAGGAACCTCCTTGTGAGGCAGATGGAAAGTCCTGTCGAATGGCGACGCTCCGTGGCGGGACTCCTCGAAGAAGGGGTGGCAAGGTTTGTCGAGGTGGGGCCAGGGTCGGTCCTGACGGGACTGGGAAAACGAATCGAGAAGGCGATGGAGCCCCGGACGGAAAAAGTCATATGGGAGTCGACCGACCGGAAGGAGGAACGCATATGAGGGAGAAAGAGGAGCTCCGTCCGCTATCGGAACAGGTGGCTCTGGTTACCGGAGCCAACCGGGGCATCGGCTGGGCGATCGGGGCCGCGCTTCTCGCGGCCGGGGTTCGTGTGGCCTTTGGCTGCAGGACCGGAGCTCCCGCACTTCAGGAAAAGATCAGGGCCCTTCCCGGAGGCAACGTCGGGGAGGCTGTCGTTCTCGACCTGAGCGATCCCGCCTCTATCGAGGCGGCCATGGAGGAAGTGTTGCATCGCTGGGGTAGGGTTGATATTCTTGTGAACAATGCCGGCATCGTGCGAGACAAGCTCCTTGTGCGCATGGATGAGGCGGAATTCAGGGAGGTGATCGACGTCAACCTGACGGGTCCGTTCCGGATGGTCAAGGCGGTTCTTCGCCCCATGATGAAGCAGCGCTATGGACGAATCGTCTCCATCTCCTCGGTGGTGGGGTCAACGGGAAATGCGGGCCAGGCCAACTACGCGGCCTCCAAGGGAGGGATTGAAGCCTTCTCCAAATCGGTGGCGCTCGAAGTCGCGTCCCGTGGAATCACCGTCAATGTCGTCGCCCCCGGCTTCATTGAAACGGACATGACCGCAGCCCTTCCCGAAAGCGTGACAAGCGGGGTCCTGGAACGAATTCCTGTCCGACGGTTCGGAAGATCGGAAGAGATCGCACATGCGGTTCGCTTCCTCGTCGACCCGGAGGCTGGATATATCACGGGGGCTGTCATTCCCGTGAACGGCGGGCTTTACATGCCGTAATGCGGCACCGTCCGGGAATCCTTCCCGGACAATAAAAATCCTTCAAGGAGGTCTGGTTTCATGGCAATCAACGATCGGGTCAAGAAAATTATTGCGGAACAGCTGGGCGTCGAGGAAGAGGAGGTCCATCCGGAATCCCATTTTGTCGAGGATCTCGGGGCCGACTCCCTTGATACCGTCGAACTTGTGATGGCTCTGGAAGAAGAGTTCGGGATCGAGATTCCCGACGAGGATGCTGAAAAGATCTCGACGGTCCAGAATGCGATCGACTATATCAGCGAGCGCGTCTGATGGGGATCCGTCCCCTCCAGGACCGGAGGGTTGTCGTCACTGGTGTCGGGATCGTCTCGCCCCTGGGAAATACCGCCCGGGCAACATGGGACGCCGCCCGCGCTGGACGGTCAGGAGTGGGAGCCATCACCCGCTTTGACCCCTCTGATCTTCCCGTCCGCTTCGGAGGCGAGGTCAAGGGGTTCGATCCGGGGCAGTGGATCGACAAGAAAGAAATCAAGAAGATGGACACCTTCATCCATTTCGCCATGGCGGCGGCCCAGATGGCGGTGGAGGACGCCGCCCTCGAGATCGACGACGCCACACGCGAACGGATCGGGGTCTATGTCGGATCGGGAATTGGCGGAATCGGCGGAATCGAATACTACCACTCCCAGTTGGTGGAGGGAGGGCCGCGCAAGGTATCTCCCTTTTTTATTCCGATGGTTCTCATAAACCTGGCCTCCGGACAGATCGCGATCCGCCTGGGCCTTGAAGGGCCGAACTCATGCGCCGTGACAGCCTGCGCCACAGGTGTTCACTGCATCGGCGACGCCTATCACATCGTCCGGAGAGGGGACGCCGATGTCATGCTGGCGGGTGGCTCCGAATCGGCCTTCACTCCTCTGACGGTATCGGGTTTCGCGGCGGCTCGGGCCCTTTCCTCGCGAAACGATGATCCGGAACATGCCTCGCGTCCTTTCGACAGGGATCGCGACGGTTTCGTACTGGGGGAGGGAGCCGGGGTGGTGGTTCTGGAAACCCTCGACCGGGCCCTCGCCCGAAAGGCAACCATCTATGGTGAAGTTCTCGGGTATGGTCTGACGGGAGACGCCTACCATATCACCGCCCCCCCCGACGACGCGGGTGGCGCAGTGCGCTGCATGCGCATGGCACTCTCGAACGCAGGGATCTCCCCGTCCGATGTGGACCATGTGAATGCCCATGCCACCTCCACCTTTGCCGACAAGATCGAAACCAAGGCCCTCAAGACCGTTTTAGGAGACCATGCGTCGAAGATCCCGGTGACGGCCCTCAAGTCGATGATGGGCCATCTCCTCGGTGGCGCCGGCGGTGTCGAGACGGCGTTGGCCTTCATGACCCTGCATCATGGCGTGGTCCTGCCCACCATCAATCTCGAAAATCCCGACCCCGAATGCGATCTCGACTATGTGTCCGATGGTTCCAGAAAGCAGGATGTCAGGGTGATTCTCAAAAACTCCTTCGGCTTTGGCGGCACCAATGCCTCCCTTGTGATTTCCCGGTTCGATGGCTGACGGGGCCGGGCGCCTTTCCCCGCTGAGGACAGACAATGTTTCCCCGGTCCCAATGGATGCACAACCTCCCGGTTCTTGAAGAACGTCTCGGCTATCGGTTCCGATCCCTGGAACGGCTCGAAGAGGCGACTATCCACAAGTCCTATACCAACGAGTTTCGGAAGGGCGGGACGCGACGGGACAACGAACGCCTGGAGTTCCTGGGGGACACCGTTCTGGGTCTCGTGATCGCGGAATACCTCATGGCCCTCTGGCCCGACTCCCCGGAAGGGGTTTTGTCCAAGCTCAAGGGACGGATCGTTTCCGAGCCTTCCCTGGCCCAGGTCGCCCGCAACATCGGACTCGGAAGCTTCCTTCTGATCGGTCGCGGGGAGGAAATTACCCAGGGGCGGGAAAAGAACTCCATTCTTTCCGATGCCCTCGAGGCGGTCATCGCCGCGATCTACCAGGACGGTGGGCTCGAAGCGGCCCGGAATTTCGTTCTCCGGGAGTTTCGGGAGATGATCGAAGGGGCCTCCCGGACCGATGCCATTGCCGACTACAAGACCGAGCTTCAGGAGTATTGCCAGCGTGAACTGGAGACGCTTCCGAAGTACAAGATCACGGGTCAGTCCGGTCCGGACCACCAGAAGGTCTTCGATGTGGCGGTCCTGATTCGCGAGAGCGTCTGGGGAGAAGGGCAGGGCCATTCGAAAAAGGAGGCGGAGCAGAAGGCCGCCGCAGCGGCACTCGAACGGATCGCCCAGACGACCAAGGACCTTCGCCAGTCTCCCGCAGGAAGCTCTACTTTCTGAATTGGGGAACCTTCTGGAGAAGAAACAAAAAAGGCGCCGATCGGCGCCTTTTTTGTTTGGGTGAATTTTGTCGTCACATCCAGCCGAAAGCCACCTGGAGGGAAACGATGTGGTCGGGATTGAGTCCCGGAACAGGGCTGGCCTCTTCCGTGTAGTAGGAAGCGTTCACTTCGAAGGCCCAGAGGTCGACCCCGACGCCGAAGGTGGGATAGCCTTCGTAAAGACCCGCCGAAACGGTGAGAATCTCGGGGAACTGGTACTGGATCCCGACCCGGGTATGGAGCAACAGGGAGTCGCCTGTGTAGTAAAGGTAGTTTGTCACGTCGACATAGTCGATGTCGGCCAGGAGCCGTCCAAACCCGATGTCCGGATCGATGCCGACGCCGGCGTTGATGATCTGGGGGAGGGATCCGGCATCGCCGAAGCTTGCGGTTCCGACGTTCAGGACCGAGGCTCCCAGGGTGGGATTGAGCGGAAGATCGAAGTGATAGATGGCTCCCAGGTTTCCGACTACCCCGAATCCACGGGAAAGGTTGCCCGAAAGGGTGCTGGAAATTGTGCTCGCTTGTGCGACGGTGAGGGAGGGGATGTTTTCGAACATCTGATAGAGTCCCATCAGGGTTCCGCCGACCTGGAGGTGGTGGTTGAAGAATCCATACGCCCCGCTGAGCACGACTCCGGAGTCGGAAAGTGCGGCGAGGGAGGCCAGGTTGGTGGTGGTCGGTGAGGCGTTGGCGACCCCCAGGACCTGATTGTTGGTCAGAAGCCCGATTGCAAAGTCGTGGGTGGTGTAGTTCGAGTAGTCTCCGACCCTCGCGTAGAGGCTCTGTCCAGCGATGTTGTTGAAGGCGTTGACGTAGCTCGAGGGATTGCTTGTGCTTGCGCCATTCAGGTTGTTGTACAGGGTCGGATAGAGGGAGGGATAGGTGATGTCGGCCGAAATGTTCAGGATCTGAAATGAGGAGCTCTGAATGTTGTCGAGTCCAGCCGGGTTGTAGAAGGGGGCGTTGGAATCGTCGGCCACGGCGGTGAAGGCCCCGCCCATACCTTCCACCAGAACCCCCTGGTAGAGTAGGGGGAACTGCTGGAACAGGGCTGTTCCGGCCACGCCCGATGGACCGCCGGCCAAGGCCGGAAGGGGGGCAAGAGCGATTACCAGAGAGCAGATTCCGGCCAGAATCGCGGCCTTGCCGGCGATCTTCCGTCGGTCAGATTTTCGGTTCATCGTCGTTCCTCGGATGAAGGGTGCAGAATTGTCTTGTTGTCTTTTCGGAAAAAATGGATCCGGAGTTGAGGGCTCACAGCTGGCTCAGATACCAGGCGATTCCGTTTTCGTT
>JAJZXW010000048.1 GCA_021806225.1 Nitrospirota bacterium
AGGAAACACCCCGGAGTGGGTCTTGAACCTGTCGGCAACGGAGCGGATCGGCTGCCGCTTTCCCTGGTCAACCCGAGCTTGTCGGACCTCCTTTCAAGCTCCGCCGTTCACGGCGGGGTGGTTGACGGCACCTCCGAAGAAAGTTTAACCGGTAGAATTCAACAATATCACAAAATAGCTAATTAGCTAATACAGATTAAGAAGAGATTAGTCATTGGTCCAAAATTCTCAAATTTTGATTTACGTCAATCATAAAGCATGAATATAAAAAGAAAAAGGGGAGGTCGCCCTCCCCTTTTTCGATCCCTCGACAGGACGAATCGTCCTCAGCCAGGAACGGCCTGGGTCCTGTGCTCGAAGCCCGTCACCGTATTGAAGTGGATGAAGACAGGAGCCTCGGGATTTTCCTGATGCTCGATGCGCAGGGCGGGATCTACCCGACCTTCAAGTTCGCACCGGATGCATCGGGTCGACTCGATCCAGGCATCCTGAACGGTGAACCCGGTCTCCACTTCGGCGAATCCCTGACGCGCCGGTAGAGGAAGCGCCGGCATCGGCACCCTGTGGACATCGCCCAGGACAAAGGCGTCGTTGTCCACCCTCGGAAAGTGGAAGGGGAATGTCCGGTCCGGATTGCCCTTGAGATAGCGGTCGATGAAGACCGCACACTGCTCTCCGTCCCGGATGGAGTGAATGACATCGAGAGGTCCGGTCATGTTGTCGCCGCCGGCAAAGACGGCCGGCCGGCTTTCGCTCATCAGGGTGTCGGGGTCGACCTTCACCGTTCCCCACTTGTGGAAGCCGATCCCGTTTTTCTCGAAGACGGAGGTGTCCATCGTCTGCCCGATGGCGGCCACGACAGTGTCGACGGGGACGGACTCGATCTGCCCCTTGACAGCCATGGGCTTCCTCCGGCCGCTGTTGTCGAACTCCCGGGACAGGGTGTTGACCTGGAAGTCGATCACCGTCTCGGTCGACCCGTCCTCGTTGGTCCGGTCCCGGATCTCGAGGGGAGCCAGGAGGAATCGGAACTCGATCCCTTCATGTTCGGCCTCCTGGACCTCGAACTCGTGAGCGGGCATCTCTTCCCGGGTCCGGCGATAGAAGACCGTCACCTTTTCCGCCCCGAGGCGGATGGCGGAACGGGCCACGTCGATCGCCACATTGCCTCCGCCGATGACCGCCAGCCTCTTTCCGACCTGAACCGGCTCGTTGGTCAGGGCCTTCCGTAGGAATTCGATCCCGTTCTGGACCACCGGATGGTCCTCTCCCTTTACCCCCATTTTCTGGGGCTTGTGGGCGCCGATCCCGAGGAAGGCGGCATCGTAGCCATCGTTGAAGAGGTCTTCCAGCGAAAAGTCCCGACCCAGGGCCGTATTGGTCCGGAAGGTCACGGGAAGGCCCTCGAAGATTCCGAGCTCCCAGTTGAGAAGCTCGCGCGGAAGCCTATAGGCCGGGATTCCCACCGCCAACATGCCGCCGATCACGTTGTACTGCTCGAAAACGGTCACGTTGTATCCCATGCGTCCGAGATAGAAGGCGCAGGTCAGTCCGGCCGGCCCCGATCCGATGATGGCGACCTTCTTGCCGAGATCGGCCGCCGGCTCGTAATGGGGACGGATGCCCTGGTTGTATTCCCAGTCGTAGGCGAAGCGCTTGAGTCCATTGATCGCGATCGGCTCGTCAAGGTCGCCGCGACGACAGGGACCTTCGCAGGGACGGTAGCAGGTCCGGCTGATGATTCCCGGAAAGGGAAGCCGCTCCCGGATCGTCTCCAGGGCCTCTTTGAACTCCCCGCGGAAGATCTGGGTGATGTAACGCGGGATGTCGATGCCCACCGGACATTCATGCTGGCAGGGAGCATAGACGATTTCCTTGCAGGACTGGGAGACGCACTTCTTCCGCTTGATATGGTCCTCGTACTCCGCCCGGAAATACCGGATGGTCGAGAGGACCGGATTGGGTGCGGCCTGGCCGAGTCCGCACAGAGAATTGGCCTTCACATAGGTCGAGAGGTTGACGAGGTCGTCGAGATCCTTCATCTCTCCTCGCCCCTCGCTGATCCGTTCGATCATGTCGAGCATGACCTTCGTCCCGTCGCGGCAGGGGGTGCATTCTCCGCAGGACTCGTCCTTCGTGAAGGTCATGAAATACTTGGCCGTATCGACGATGCAGTTCGCCTCGTCGAGCACGATGATCCCGCCCGATCCCATGATCGCCCCCGCTGAAACCAGGGATTCGAAGTCGATCGGAGTCTCGATGAGGTTGCCCGGGATGCAGCCTCCCGAAGGCCCTCCCAGCTGGGCGGCCTTGAACTTCTTGGTGCCGCTCATGCCCCCGGCGATCTCGTAGACGATTTCCTTGAGCGTGGTGCCCGCGGCCACTTCGATCAGCCCGGTGCGCTTGATCTTTCCCGTCAGGGCAAAGGTCTTCGTCCCCTTGGTCTTTTCCGTCCCGAAGGAGGCATACCACTCGGCCCCTCCGAGAATGATATGGGGGACGTTGGCCAGGGTCTCGACGTTGTTGATGACTGTGGGGTGCCCCCAGACGCCCTTCTGGGCCGGAAAGGGAGGTTTGGGCCAGGGCATGCCGCGATCCCCCATCAGGGAGGCCAGAAGGGCGGTCTCCTCACCGCACACGTAGGCTCCGGCCCCTTCCTTGACCTCGATGTCGAAGCTCAACGCCGTTCCGAAGATGTTCTTTCCCAGGAAGCCCCTCTCCCGGGCCTGCCCGATCGCCCGGTTCAGAAGCTTGATGGCGTGGGGATATTCGGCACGACAGTAAATGTATCCCTTCTGGGCGTGTCCGATGGCGAAGGCGGCGATGGTCATCCCCTCGAGAACGGAATGGGGGTCGCCCTCCAGGACCGACCGGTCCATGAAGGCTCCGGGGTCCCCTTCGTCGGCGTTGCAGACGACATACTTTTCGTCCCCCTGGGACTGGTAGGTGAACTTCCACTTGAGGCCTGTCGGAAATCCGGCCCCGCCCCGGCCGCGCAGACCGGACTGGGTCATGACTTCGACCACCTGCTCCGGAGTCATGGTCTTGAGGACCTTCTCCAGCGCCTTGTATCCGTTCGTGGCCAGGTAGTCCTCGATCGAGGAGGGATCGATCACCCCGCAACGGCGGCTGACGATCTTGTTTTGCTTCCGGAAGTAATCCGTATCGGTGAAGGAGGGAACCCCCTCGAAAGCCGGAACTCCCTCTTCGGCCGACTGGCCGAAGGCCAGATCGGGAAAGACGGTCCGGTCGACGAAGTGCGCCTTCAGGATCTCCTCCACCGATTCGACGGTGACCTGCCGGTAGGTGACCCGGGGGCGACCCTCCACCTGGACCTCGAGGAGGGGTTCGTTATGGCACATGCCGACGCAGCCGGTCGGATGGACGGTGGCGGAATAACCTTTTTCGGCCACCAGCCGCACGACCTCGTCGTGGATTTTTCTAGCGCCGCTCGCCAGCCCACAGGTGGCCATCCCGATATAAATGGAAGAGGACTTGTCCATGTCAGAACCTTTCTTTGAGGTCGTTGCCGGAAGAGACGGAGATCGTGTCCCAAGGACAGAAGTACGATATGGAGTCGGGTAGAATTCGAGTTTTTAGAAAGAGCAGAGAAAAAATCATGAGCCCCCTCCTCGTCGAGGAGAACCTGTCCGAAAAACCGGAAAAATCCCTTCCGCCGTCGTGGAGGAAGTCCGGCTCCCTGTCGGGATCGAAGAAGTGTCGGGCGCGATTACGCAGCCCGGACCCTGTTTGTCCGAACTTTAACACGACCTCCCCCGGATGTGCAAGCCATCCGTGAGAAAACCCGAAAACCTCCCAGGAAATCGCTTCCCTTCCCTAGATTACGATGGCTCCGCCGCCCGGGAGCGAAGAGCCAGGGGACGAAGGGCAGAAAAGAGGACCCGATTGGCATCAAGAATCTCTTCCCCCTTCCATTTGGTGCGAATCTCGACGGTCAGGGAGCTGGGAGTCAACGTATGGGGAATCAGTTCGACCGGCCCCACCAATCGTTCTTCGATAGACGAAAGATCGGCCAGCCTGATTTTCAGGGAATCGAGATCGACGTCCGACGGCAGGTCGGCATAAAGGCGTAGGGGTCTTTCCTGAAGACCCTCATTCCGGATCACCATGGCCTGAAGCATGATGTTGTTGGGAACGAGCATCTCCCGTCCATCCTCTCCCGCAAGACGGGTGTAGATCTTTCCGATTTCCAGAACGGTCCCGCGATGCTCGGGAGAGACCAGCCCATGAAGATAGGTGGAGGCAAGCCTTGGATACTGCCAGGCGACAAAGGAGACCTTTTCCCCGACGCGAAAGGGATGGGTCGCCGCCAGCACGATCCCTGCAAAGATGTTGGTCAGGCTGTTTTGGGCAACGATGCCGGCCAGGGCCGAGAGAATGGCTCCCCCGAGCACGAGATTCTTGAACCCGGCTCCCAGGAATGTCACGAGAAGAACCCCCCAGATCAGAAAATACCCCACATCGAGAAAATACCGCAGCGTGACGATGCGGTCATGGTCCATGTGACCCTCGAGGGTCTTCATCAAACGGGACTGGAGAACCTTGAGAAGCGCATAGCCGATGACAAGGATCCCTCCGACCATGAAGGTCTCCTGGGACTCCTTCACGATATAGTGGTGTTCGACAAGATAGTGAACCAGACCGGTGTACAGGGAAAGCGAAAGAACAAAAATGGCGGGTTTCCACATCACCATATCTCCTTTATATGCAGGATTTCGAGAGCCGGCTGGGCGGGCGGCGAGAAGCGATTATGGAGGCAAGAACTAAAAAAAGGCTCTGTTTCCCTTGGTTGTTGTAGAGCCAAAAATTGAAGACCAAATCCATATACAGAGCGGTGTTAGAAGGGAAACGAGCAAGTTTCCTTATTTTAAGAGAAATTTCACCATATTTAATTGGTGCAACAACGAAAGGGAACAGAGCCAACTAAAAAAACTCTTTTTCAAAAGTCTACGGCATCATTCCTGCCGATTCCCCTTTCGGAGGCGGGGACCGATTCGCCGACTGAACGGTCAGGAAACGAACTCGCCAGGAGAGACCAACAAAAAAGCCGACGAACAGCCGGCTCGCGGCCTGCCCGGCCCCGAGAATGGTCTTCGCGTCATTCGTGTCCGCCTTGAAGGCTTTCACTCTTTTCATGTAGCGCATTAATTGAATGGAGCCACCCGTCACTTCCACGAACGGCCTCGATGGGGCCACAGAATGGAAGTGTTCACGACCATTCAACAGGAATGACTAAGGAGGGTCCACCATGAAGATTACTTGACGTCCTCCCCTCCGTGAACGAAGGGGATTCTTTCCTGCCAACTCCCCGGACTGAAAACGGGGATGGATCGGCGGGCCTGAAAGGTCAGGCCGCCGACTCGGAGGTTTTCGCCTCCGAACAGGCGCTACGGGCGTGCCCAGCCCCGAGAATATTTTTCGCCGCATTCGCATCGGCGTTTTCCGCATGACCGCAGACCACGCAGACGAACGCCTCCTGCGTCTTCCGATTTTCCGGAGACACGTGGCCGCAGGCGGAGCAGG
>JAJZXW010000001.1 GCA_021806225.1 Nitrospirota bacterium
CCTGTTCGGAGGCGAAAACCTCCGAGTCGGCGGCCTGACCTTTCAGGCCCGCCGATCCATCCCCGTTTTCAGTCCGGGGAGTTGGCAGGAAAGAATCCCCTTCGTTCACGGAGGGGAGGACGTCAAATCAGTGACATCATTACATTATGTACGATGTCGTCGCGCAATAAACATCCGGAAATCCTTTTCACCTCTGAAAAGTTCTTTACCGGCAGCTTTTCAGGCTCCCATTCTCACCGGACCGTGATCAAAGAGACCGACAACTCTGATGACGGTCCCCTCATGCGTTATCGGGAATGGATGTGCCGACTGATCGTCGAACACAAGAGCGCCCCGGACCCCTGGGTTCACGTCCAGCTGGCCCATTACCTCACCGGCCTCTGGGTCCGGGACCGCGGAAGAAGGGGAAACCGCCCTCCCCCCTCCTTCCGGTGGTCTCCTATCACGGGACTCGCCCCTGGACTCTTCCCCCGCGGCTCTCCGAGATCCTGAAGCCTCCGGCCGTCCTCCTCTCCACCACCCCCTCCTTTTCCCCTTGTCACCACAAAGACCACGATGATTTCAAAGTGACATGATCCCGGCAAAACAGGAGGGGGTGAAAAAGAGAAGATCCTCTGTGACCGGTGTGCAACCCAAAAAAGACTCGCTCCTGGCGTGTGAAGTCGCCCATGGCGCACGTCTTGTCTCTCCAACATGTTAGGAAGAGGGGTTCAAGACCGAGGAAGGCGAAGACACTCTTCTCGGAACGGAGGAAGGCGAAAACTCCCGGAGAACGCGACGACGGAGGGGGAGAAGAAGCCGCCGAGACGGGCGAGGAGGTCCTCTTTCTCGAAGAGGGCCGAGACCATTCGCCCAGGGCGCGGACGTTGCTGTTCCCGCTCAGGTCCCGGCGATCGCGATCGTGAGGGTGACGCTCTGCGGATGACGGACGCCCCAAGAGGAAGGGCCTCGAGCGCAACGGACAGACGGGCTTCTCCCGTGAGACGCGGGTTGTCGTCCGGGCGGCACAGAACCGCGCGCGTGTCTTTCGAGAGAAGACGGATCCAGACGGTCTTGGGTCGGTCGGGAGCGATGTATCGGTCGGAGGGTGCCAAAGCTCCAGGTCCGGCAAGGTTGGTCCAGCCGGCGGACATGTAGCAGGTAACGGCGAACTGGGGTCGGGATCGACGAAAGTCTCGACGGCATGGAGCGGGGGACCATGGATCCGCGACCAGTCGGAAGAAAGAGGTCTGACCGACAAGGCCAAGACCTCGGAGGCCAGGTTCCTAACGGGCCCTCATTTATTCCGGAAATTTTTATTTCCAGTTTTAACAAATTCCGGATATAATGATGGCTGGCTAACGGATCCCGGGAAGAATCCATATCGAGGTGACTCCCTTTGAGAGACACGATCAGATCCCTCATCCTGGACTTTCAGGAAAGTCGGCTTGAAACCGGAGTCCCCCGCCGCTTGCGGATCGAGGGGGTTCCCGGGAAGGCCGCCGTCTGCATCGGGGTGAGACGCAGCGGCAAGTCGACCTTTTTGTTCCAGATCATCCAGCGGCTACTGGACGGTGGCGTCTCACGCCAGAACATTTTGTACTTGAATTTTTTCGACGATCGCCTCCACAACTTGCGGCAGGACAATCTGGGACTGATCTCGGAAGCCTATTTCTCTCTTTTTCCCGAGAAGAAAAACACCGAGACCGTCTACTGTTTTTTCGACGAGATCCAGGATGTTCCCGGATGGGAAACCTTCGTCGATCGCCTGATGCGCACGGAAAAATGCGAGGTCACACTGACCGGTTCGTCGGCCAGGATGCTGTCGAAGGAGATCGCCACCCAAATGCGCGGGCGTTCTCTTTCATGGGAGATGTTTCCGTATTCCTTCAGGGAATTTCTGGACGCCAGGGGAATCGAGAGTGAAGGCGCGCTGTCGACCAGAAAACGCCTCTTCATCCAGAAGGCATTCGAGGAATACTGGAAAACCGGCGGCTTCCCGGAGACCATCGACCTTTCCGGGAACTTGCGGATCCGGATCCATCAGGAGTACTTTCACGCCCTCCTGTTTCGGGATCTCGTCGAACGCCACGACATTTCCCATCCGAAGGCGGTGACCGACCTGGCGCATCGGCTCGTCGACAACACGGCCTCGCTCTATTCCGTCAACAGCCTCACCGGATACCTCAAGGCGCTCGGACACAAGGCCCCGAAATCGGCGGTCTCGGATTACATTGATTGGTTCGAGGACGCGTATTTCCTGTTCACCGTGCGCCTCTTCGACCCTTCGCTCGCGCGAAGCAACACCAATCCGAAAAAGATCTACTGCATCGATACCGCACTGGTCACATCGGTCTCGTCCGGCATTCTCGCCAATACCGGCCATCTCCTGGAGAACCTCGTGTTCATGTCGCTTCGACGTCAACATCCTGAGATACACTATTATAAAACCAGAACCGGCAAAGAGGTCGACTTCATCCTATCGGAAAGGGGCCGGCCTCGGAAACTGGTCCAGACATGCGAATCCCTGTCGGATCAAAAAACCCGCAAACGCGAGCTTGACGCCTTGGACGAAGCGATGACCGAACAAGGTCTCCCTACAGGAACCATCGTGACACGGAACGAGGAGGGCCGGATCGACACCGCCGGAGGGACGATCGACATCGTTCCGGCCTGGCGGTTCCTTCTCGAGTGACCGGGGAAAAGCCATAGCAGACCGTTCACCGGCTTGAGATTCAACCCGAACTCCAACGGAGGTTTCCTCCCCTCTTCATATTATCCCCCCGATTTCCAGGAGCGGACCGATTTTTTTAGGCTGAACTTCCAGCGTACATTCCTCACCTCGACTTAGAACTTCCCAAAAAGGCTTCCCTGCCGGGGGTCCCGATCGATCGTCACCCGGCCCGTCCCTCTCCCCTTGCCTTTCTCGCCCTTCAAGCCGATAATGGACCGTCTTTTCGCCTTTCCGGACTTTTCCTCTCGCACAAGGCCCTGACCTCATGAACGACGTGGCTCTGCACGACCGCTTCTTCAAAGCGACCCTCGGCCGCCCGGACCAGCTCGGAGCGGTCCTCAAGGCCTTCCTCCCTCCCGAGCTTGCCGGTCCGCTCGATCCCGCTTCCCTCGTACCCCTCCCGACGGAATCGGTGGGCGAAGGGCTCGACTCCTCCCTCATGGATCTCGCCTTCTCCGCGCGCTTCGACGGCCAGGACGCCCGGATCCACCTGATCGTCGAACACAAGAGCGCCCCGGACCCCTGGGTTCACGTCCAATTGGCCCATTACCTCACCGGCCTCTGGGTCCGGGAGCGGAAGAAGGGGAAACCGCCCTCCCCCCTCCTTCCGGTAGTCTTCTATCACGGGACTCGGCCCTGGACTCTTCCCCAGCGGCTCTCCGAGGTCCTGAAGCCTCCGGCCGGCCTCCTCTCCACCACACCCGACTTCTCCCTTCCCGTCATCGACGCGGGCCGTATCGACGACGACGACATTCGTCGACGGCTTCCGGACCTCCAGGCCATCCTGGCCATGCTCTCCCTCAAGCACATCTTCGAAGACGCCGCCGTTTGCCTGCGGCTCCTCCTTCGGGAGATTCGGGACAGGAACGCCCCCTATGGTATAATCAAACCCGAACTCGACTATGTGGGAGGCGTTCATGGGCTCGTGCGGGCACAGGACATGAAACGGATTCTTGACCCCATCGTGAAGGAGGAAGGCATGGCGCAGAACATCGTGGATACCTGGATGGAGGAATGGCTCCAGCAGGGAATCCAGCAGGGAGTCCAGCAGGGAATCCGGCAGGAACAAGACCTTGTCGTCCGCAAACTCCTCGAGCGGAAGATGCTTCCCCCCGACGAGATCGCCTCCCTCCTCGAAGTGGCACCGGAACATGTCCGCCAGATCGCCCGGGAGATCGATCCCGACTCCTAGCTCCCTCAAACGCTCCCCGGGGGGGCGACCGTCTCATCTGTCCCGGATGAAAGGGAGGACGGAGGCCCCTTTCAGGGCGAAAACGAAGCCCTCGAGAGATTGCACGCGTTTTTCCGGAAGGTGGCCGCATCGCTCAGAATGTCGAAACGGATTCTTGACCCCATCGTGAAGGAGGAAGGCATGGCGCAGAACATCGTGGATACCTGGATGGAGGAATGGCTCCAGCAGGGAGTCCAGCAGGGAATCCGGCAGGGAATCCAGCAGGGAGTCCAGCAGGGAATCCGGCAGGAACAAGACCTTGTCGTCCGCAAACTCCTCGAGCGGAAGATGCTTCCCCCCGACGAGATCGCCTCCCTCCTCGAAGTGGCACCGGAACATGTCCGCCAGATCGCCCGGGAGATCGATCCCGACTCCTAGCTCCCTCAAACCCTCCCGGGGTGGGGCGACCGGGAGACCCGGACATTCCTCTGGAGCAATCCGCTCTTCGTGCCGCATCCGCTAACGTATGGTGCCATTCAGGTTCTCTTTGACACCAACGCGCGAGGGATGAAGTCCTCCTCGCGAAGTGTTCCCCGAATCCCGAGACGATTCAACAAAGCCATCGCCCGTTCCGGCGTCTCGCGGGATCCCCGTGATTTTTCAGACCACCACTTCCAGCCCCAGTTTCTTTCCCATTGCTCGAAACACCTTCTCCAGCGAGAAAATGAGGGCTTCCTCTCAAACTGAATTCAGGAAACACGTGTCAGCGGTAAAATCTCCGGGCGAGAGTGTTGTCGTTCCGCCTGCCAAAGATCCCACTTCAACTGATTGTCGAGCCATGATTCGGGCGTTGTCCCCGTCAAGAGTCCGACTCGAATAGCCATCTCGGCACTGACTCCGGATCTCCCGTTCAGGATCCGCGAGAGGGCTACGCGGGAAACGCCCAGCCTGGATGCACATTCCGTTACCGTCATATCTTCCGGAATAAACTCTCTTAAAATTTCTCCTGGATGGGCTGGCTCAAACATTCTGCTCATTTCTTTACTCCTCTCAGTGGTCATCCCTATAATCCACTTCGTAAACATCCTCCCCTTCGAACCGGAAGATCAGCCTAAAATTTCGGCTCTTCAACAAAATCGGCGGGAACCATTCGGAGGCTCCGGAAGTTTGCCAAGTGAATGATAGAAGGCGATTTGAAGCGACTCGAGAGACTTGAACCCGTAGGCTTTTCGCATCGCCAATTTCGCCTTCATATATGGTCCCTCCCC
>JAJZXW010000028.1 GCA_021806225.1 Nitrospirota bacterium
GACGCCGCATCGCCTCGTCTCTCCGATGAAGGGTTTACCCTTCTGGAAGTGCTCGTGGCCTTCGGGATCCTCGCGGTGATCCTGGGCCTTCTTTTCGTGGCGATCCACCAGACGGAACGGACCATCGGGGTCGTCGAATCAGGGAGCCGGTTCGAGCGAAAAATGGAAATTCTCAGGTACCTGTTGCGCGAGGAACTGTTAGGCGCCTATCTGAACCAGAACGATCCCCTGACGCTTTTTATCGGTTTTCCGAACCACATTCACGGACGCGACACCGACTCCCTCATGTTCACGACCCTGGCCCAGACTCGGATTTCCCAGTCCTCTCCCGTATCCCATCTCGAGGGAGTGCAGTACATTCTTTTCCAAAATCCGGGGAGCGCGCTTTTCACACTTGTTCACGAACAGAATACCAATCTTCTGTCCTACGGAACGCAGGCGGTCATCCCCGAAAAGCTTCTCGGAAAAGTCTGGTCTCTCAGGATCCGGTACTTCGATGGAATGCTGTGGACAGACAGATGGAACTCCGTACAAACCCACGCACTTCCTCTATTGACGCGATTCGATATTGTCGTTGAGAATAAAAAGGGCAAGAAGGAGCATTTTTTCGAAGAAGTTCAGATTCCGCAGTCGACGCTGAATCAGAATCAGGGAGGAGGTAACGGGATCCCGGAAGGATCCGGGTCCACCGGGAACTAGGAGCGTTCGGGGTGGCCGGATTGGGGATTTTGTTCCTTTGAGGAGTGGAGCGCCAGATCCTTGAAGTCTTGCCAGCAGGAAGAGCAGATGTAAAGACCTGCTTCCCGGCTGGAGGTCACTGATGACACCCTGTCACAAATTTCGCACTCTACAAGGAACGTTTTTGCAACTTGCATAAACGCCTCGCTTTCTTTTGGTGCACCTATCATTCTACGGAGGGTGAATCGTTCATGTCAAGGGGACGGCGAGAACCGAACAAATTTTTCTTATGGGAGCGGGTTGTTCAGCGGAATCGAAAGGAAGACTCCCACCGGGGGAGTTCTGGAAAAAAGACACCGGGCTTCTTCCGGGAAGGCTGTTCCCGACAGCTTCAGAGGCCATCATCCCGGAGAGGGCCATCACCTGAGGAAAGGATGGCTCTTTAAACGGTTTGTGGGAGGCGGACGATAAATTGTCACCCGCTGGAAGCATAATGTGTCACTTTTCTGGTTTTTTCAGGGGAAAAATTGTTTATTGAGAAATCTTCGGAACCATATCGTGTCACTTTTTCAGGTTTTTGAAGGATAACATGTCACATTTGCGCTTTGATGATTTTTGATTGTTTTTCGTCAAATCACATCCGTTTCTCGAGGTGTCAACCGGACGGCCGAAGGGATGGGGAACGGGGGGGGGTATCCGGCACCCAAGGTCACTCCCGCCCCAACGGCGCTCCAAGAATCATCTCCTGGCATTCCATCAGCAAGTGTCCGACCCCGATGGAGCCGTGGTGGTGAATGTTAAATTCGATCTGTAGGTCCGTCGGCACAAGAACCCGATTTCGTATTGACACTGGGAAAATAATTACCTATATTACCTACATGATTACGTTAACGATCCCACACATCTCCCTTTCTTTTAGCACATACCGCCTCTGGTGGGCCATTCAACATCCGTGGCCCGACAGGGAGTGATCGAAGATATTCCGACTCTCTTCAAGTGAAAGGCCGCGGATTTTTGATCCGCGGCCTTTTTTTTTACCTAGACAAGAAGTCAAGAAAGGAACAATTGTGATGGGGAAAATTGCTTCTTCATTGAAAGCTTCGGGAAATGTGTTGCAACAAGAAAAAACGGCGAGCCAGTCGAATCAATACACAACCATCACAGTCGCGCTGGAAACGCTGTCTTGGCCCTATCATGAACCTTTGGCCCTCTATCGGCATCTGGCGCATCGCTTTGGGGACGAAGCAGTTTATTTACTCGAAGCCATGGATGGTCCGCAGCGTGTAGCGCGCTATGGTTACCTAGGCTTTGATCCATTGCTGCAAGTGCGATTTCATGGAAGCGCGCTCGAATTGAGTGGCAACGCCAAGGTAACCACCCTCATTAGCGAACGACTTGCCGATGAGGGTCTTGTTTGCCAGGATGGCGTGCGCTTTCACCTCAAAGGGCAAACAAAACCATGGGATGTGCTTCGGTTCATTGGGAAGGCATTCGACATCACCCCGCGACCCTGCGTAGGCCAATTCGTTTTTGGTTGGTTCGGATATTTTGGCTACGACGCCGTTCGTTACATTGAGACATTGCCAGAGCGCATTCCGCGTACGGACGAATCGCCCGATATCGAACTTACCCTTTATCGCGGCGTGGTCTGCTGCGACCGAACGCTTGAAATAGTGCGCGTCGTAGTCGCTCACCAACCCAGCTTGTGGCCTGATTCGCCTATGGCAGATGCGCCAGAGCCATCAGATGAAACCGATGCCACCAAAAGCATTAATATGGTGCTAGAAATCGAAGCGGATGAGATCTGCGGCACGATGCGTCGTGACGATTATCTCGCTGCTGTTGACATTGCCAAAGAGCATATCTTGCGAGGAGACATTTATCAGATTCAGATCGGACACGCGATTCAGGTTTGCTCGAAAATCTCCCCCCTTGATGTTTATAGGCGCCTTCGCATCCGTAATCCTTCTCCGTTCATGTACTACGCTCCCGTTAAAGGGGGATATCTAATCGGTGCATCACCGGAACTTCACGTACGGGTGGCTGATTCAACGGTTACCATGCGTCCCATTGCCGGAACAGCGCCACGGGGCGAAAATGCGATAGACGATCAACAATCAGTCGAGATAATGCGCCAGTCCGAAAAAGAGATCGCCGAACATATCATGCTGGTCGATCTCGCCCGTAACGATTTGGCTCGCATCTGCGCGCCCGGAAGTTTGCGCGTAGACGAGCTCATGGTAACGGAATCCTACTCGCACGTGCACCATCTGGTGTCAGGTGTCTCGGCCGTACTTGAAGAGGGGCGAGATATCTACGATGTGATGATGGCCACTTTTCCTGCGGGGACGATGACGGGAGCCCCAAAGGTCAGGGCGATGGAGATCATCGAAGATCTCGAAGCCACCCAACGAGGCCCCTACGCCGGTGCCGTCGGACTGATTGACTTTGGCGGCTTCAGTGAAATGGCTCTCTGTATTCGCTCGATGATCTATCAGAATGGAAAATACACTCTTCGTGCTTCCGCCGGCATCGTCTACGACTCGCTTCCCGTGCGCGAATGGGAGGAAACGCTGCACAAAATGGGTGCCCCATTCTGGGCAGTCACGGGAAAGGAGTTGAGCTATGCGTGCCTTGCTGATTGACGCCTACGACAGCTTCATTTACATCATCGCAGAATACCTGAAGATTCTTAAGGCTGAGGTGACGGTCGTGCGAAACGATCACATATGCTCGGGGGATATCGAGCACTATGGACCAGACTTGATAGTGTTGGGACCGGGACCAGGTCACCCGTCCGATGCAGGATACGTTGAGATTCTCAAAATGTATGCCGGTCGGCTACCAATTCTGGGCGTTTGTCTCGGACATCAGGCTATTGGACTCGCGTTTGGAGCGAAGGTTATAAGAGCACCTGAGCCCCGGCATGGCAAGACGAGTCTCATCGACCACGATGGCATAGGCAGTTTTTCCCACATCCACACGCCGTTTAGGGCAACACGATATCATTCGCTCGTGATTGGCCGTGAGAGTCACCCTTCTGACTTGATCGTGACTGCAAAATCTCATGACGATGGACAGATTATGGCGGTTCGACACACCCACTTTGCCATTGAAGGGGTCCAGTTCCATCCAGAGAGCGTGTACACGGAGGATGGCATTAAAATCTTGTCAGGATTCATCGCCGCATATGTCAAGGTTCAATGAGGCATTTCTTTTTCGGCATTCATGGAAGTGGGAAATTCTGCTAAACATTTTCAGAACGATAATTTTGTGAATGTCCACATAAAAAGAACCATAAATTGTCCAGCTCGGACATTTTTTGGTTCTCAACTCAGTTTGTCGTCGGATTATAGATGGATTCCGAGGGTGAGGGGGAAGTAGAGGAAGGTCCCGCTGCCGTAATTCGTTCCGGGAATGATGGCCAGTTTGAATTCGGCGAAAACCCGCGTGAAAGAATACCCGACGCCGATGTCGTAATAGGCCTGGGTCGAGGATCCTCCGGGGTAGAAGGAAGGGGCGATCCCGACATCCGCCACTCCGTAAAAATCTCCCGGAGATCCCTCGGTGAATCGGTACCCTCCCCCGACCGTCACCGGGAGAAGGAAGATCCCGGGGGCCACGAAGTTGACGACCTGGACGCCTCCCCGCACAAAGAAGGATCCGGTGACGAATGCGTTCCAGTCGACCCCTGCGCCCCATCCCTGGCTGAAGGAGTAGGGGGCATTGGAACCCGGAACCGCTCCCGGTATATACTCACCGAAGAGATCGGGAAGTTCGTCGGCCAAGGCTGTCGCCTTGCCGAGCGGAGTCTGCAGGAGGAGGGAGGCAAAGAAAACAATGGCCAGAATACCCCGTGACAGGAAGGATTTTTTGATGACAGGCTCCTTGAGGGAGGGTTTTTTCGTCCCTTCTTTTCCCGCCCGGGCCGGGAAAGAGCGGAGGACAAAACGGTTCTCAACAGCAATTCTCCTATTCCTAGCGCTTCTTTTCTTTTTTTTCAAGGGACCGGTCTCTCTCTGGGCCGACAGCTCGAACGGAATGACTCCGGGCGGAACACCCTTTATGCCGATGATGGGGAACTTCGGAGGTGGTACAAGCCAGCCTTTCAGGCCGATCCGATCGGGGATTCTCCGCTACCCCGAACAGGGACACGGCCTGACCAGGGATGCGGAGCAGTGCCAGGGGTTCCACTACAGCTCGAATCCTCCCACCTCCGGACTGATGACCGACACCTTCATCCCAAAAAACGGGCTTGAAGACAGCGTCCTCTCTCCCTGCACCATCGTGAATGTGATCCATCGGGGGAACATTCTCATTTTTTACGATCCTTCCCGCGTTCCCGCCCCGACGATCGTCTCCCTCCAGAGAATTGCCAGCAGCGATTCCTCTTCCGAGGGATTTCTCCAGCAGCAGAAAATCGGATACGCCGTCATCCTGGTAAAGGCTCGCTTCAATGATCCGATCGTTCTTCTGGCCTGGCGACGGATCCTGCCTCTCACCATCCTCGACAGGATGAAGATGAACCTCTTCCTTTCCCGGTACCGCGGTCAGATCGCCAGAAATAAATAATGCTGATTCAAGCGAGAGCGGAACGAGTTCACCGCCCGCCCGCTTTCTCGCGGTTTTGTGGAAATTCTGAAGATGGGACGCTTTGTGTTAGAATGGTTCGTAGGAGTCATTCCGGTAAATGTCACGAGGAGCCTCAAAAATTGGCGGGACCGTGAATCAGAATGCCTTTCTCCTGCTGTATCTGTTACCGGCTGAAGGGTGTCGACAGCGACTGGGGTTCAGGCCCGGGAAGATTCTGGGAGTCCCCGGGAATCCCTCCCGGTCTCTGGGAGGAATCCATATTCTGCTTCAGGACAGCAAAAAGGCCCTGATGACTCTCCTTACCGGATACGGAGAATGGAATGGCGCGAAGGGCTTCTGGACCACATCCGCCGAGCCGGCTCTTCCGCTTCGCTACCGGCTTGCGATGGATGGTCGACGCAAGGTTTACCTCTTCGAACAGACGATGCGCGAAGGAGTTTTTCTGACATTGTCCACGGGGTTCCGGCTTCCGATAAAGAAGTCGATCCCCTTTCTCGATTGCCGAGGCGGAGTGGTCACGGCGAGAATCGACCTCGGATCCCTCTTTTCCATCGTGTCGGTTCACGCCCAATGGCCCGGATCGCTGGCCGGTCTCATGAACGCCTCTCCCAAAGTTGTGGGGCTCGCTTATGCTTCGGCGACGGTTGCCGTGAGGCCCGTGGTCACGCAGACGGTATACGACTACCTACCAGGAGCCGTTCTTGGGGGGGACATGAGAGAGATCCAGACGCGTCCGACCTCCCCCATGCGCTAGGTCCGGACCATCCGTCTTCCCTCGATAACCGCATTCATCCCGCCGGGGGGGTTCATTCCGGCCAAAACCAAATGAGGTTTTCATGATCCGGTCCTTTTTGTCCTGTGGATATCTCGCTCTGGCGGCTTGCCTTTTCCTGGCATCCTGCCAGTCGGCAGGCCACCCCAGACCGGAAGAATCCTCTGCCTCGCGATATACCGGTCAGCCACGCCAGGAAACCCGGATTTCTGCCCAGAAAACGGGCCATGTCGACCCTCCCTATCCCTGGCAGGCTTATTATCATGAACTCCAGGCCGACATCGCCCTGACCCTCGAAAACCCATTTCTTGCCCTGGACGAGGTTAAAAAGGCCCTGCACTACAAGCCACACTCCGTCTACCTGGGGGTTCTCGAGGCACGGGTTCTCGCCAAGTCCGGCAATCTTCCGGCGGCGGTAACGGTGGCGGACAAGCTGGCCCGGGCCAATCCCAACCGCCTCAAGCCGTGGCTCCTTCTGGGCACGCTCCTTCAGCTCGAGGCCGTCAAGGAGACTGATCCCGCCCGCCAAAAGGCCTACCTGGAAAAAATCGTTCCGATTTACAGGGATCATGTCCTCGAACTCGACCCCCTGAAAGACGAAGCCTACATTGCCCTCTCGGACATCCATTCGAAGCTCGGCGACCGGCAGAAATCGCTCGGGATCCTCGAGAAAGGGGTGCAGATGAGCCCCCATTCGGCCTATCTCCCCTTCTATCTGGGGTTCCGGTACGAGCGGTCGGGTAATGACGCCCGGGCGGTAGCGCTCTACCGCCTCTCCCTTTCCCGGGATCCCCGCTTCGCTCCCTCCCTCGAGTCGCTGGGCGACCTCTACTCGCGGAAGGGGGAATGGGAGAAGGCTCGCATAAACTATGAAACCCTGCTTTCCCTTCAGGAGGTCGGACGCATCGACCTCGAGGTCAAGCTTCTCAAAACCTACTTCTCCCTCGAGGCCTATCCCGAAGCGGTTCGCCTCCTCAAAAGGGCCATCGGGGAGCACCCCAGCAACAACCGCCTTCCCCTGATCCTTTCCTCCCTTCTGGTCCAGGAGAGCCGCTACGACGAAGCGATCCGCCAGATCGAGGAGATTCTCCGGACTCATCCCGAGGATCCCCGCCTTCTTTCCTTCCTCGGGTCAGTCTACGAGAAGTCCCTGCACTTCACCCGGGCGATTGCCACCTATCATCTGATGATCCGGCGCTTTCCCAATCTCTACGAGGGCGCCTACGACCTTGGGGATCTCTATCGGAGGCTGGACAACAGCCCAAAGGCGCTCCTCTATCTGAAGGACGCCAAAAGCCTCTCTCCCGAGCGATGGGAGATCTCCTTCTCGATCGCCCTGGCCTACATGGACCAGAAAAAGTATCGGTTGGCACTGAGGTCTCTGGACCAGGCCGAACGGCTCTCCGTCCGGAATCCGATCCTGATCTTCAACAAGGCCATTCTCTACGACCAGTGGGACCACAAGCGCTATCTTTCACGGGTGATCAGCCTCCTCAAGAAAACCCTCGAAATCGACAAGGGCTTCGCCGACGCACTCAACTATCTGGGCTACACCGAGGTTATCGAACATGGGGACCTGGTCAAGGCCCGGTACATGATCCTCCATGCCCTGACTGTCGATCCGAAAAATGGAGCCTACCGCGACAGTCTGGGGTGGCTCTATGACCGACAGGGACACTATCTGAAGGCCCTTCGCGAAGAGACGCGTGCGCTGGCCGCCATGCCCCACGATCCCACCGTCCTCGACCATGAGGGACGCATCGAGCATCACCTCGCCCTTTCCATGAAAGACCACCCCCTTAGCGAAGACAGAAAAAATCTGCTTCTTTCCTTTCTTCTCCCCAAGGGGGCTGTTCCCCCCTCCGCTCCTCTTCCGGAATTTCTCGATTCCCTCTCGAGGGCGCACATGAGGGAGTCCATCATGATCCATCCCCTTCGCCACCGGAGAGTCCTCAGGTACCTCTCGTGGTATGCCCAAAAGGATCCGGCCTTCATCGGCGACCTTCGCCAGGCGGTCCGTCTCTGGGTCCGGCTCCATCCCCCCTCCGGGCCTCTCCGGTACTACCGGGTGGAGTCGGGGGACACTCTTCAGTCCATCGCCGCCAAGGCGAACGTCTACGGGTCGCCCCGATACTGGAAGCTCCTTGAGAAGGCAAACCGTTCCCGCGTCAGCAATCCGAACAACCTTCCCTGGGGAACGGTCCTGACCATTCCGGTCTTCACCCCTTCCCAGCGGGATGTCCGGAAATCGCCGCGCGGCGCCTCGACCCTGAGCCCGGGACAATCCCTTTCCCCCGGTCTCACTCAAAACCACAACCCTTTTTTCACGGATGTTGCCTGACCATGACCCCCGTCCCGTTCTTCGACCTGACCCGCCAGTACGCGTCCATGGAAAAAGAGATCCAGGAGGCCGTTCTTCCCGTCTTTAAAAGCCAGCAGTTCATCCTCGGTCCGACAGTCGCCGATTTCGAAAGGCAGTTCGCGGGGGCTTTCGGCCTCTCCCGGGCGGTCGGGGTTTCATCCGGAACGGATGCCCTCGTCCTCTCCCTCGTCGCCTCGGGACTCCTCCGGGGGCAGGGGGTCCTTGTCCCCTCTTTCACCTTCTTCGCCTCGGCCAGCGCCGTCTCCCTCGCCGGAGGAAGGCCGGTCTTCCTCGATGTCGATCCTTCCTCCTTTCTCCTGACCCCCGATGTTCTCGACCGATTCCTGCGCGAGGAGACCCGCCCCGGACCGGACAACCGGCCTGTGACCCGTCGGGGGAACCATCCCCTGGCCGGGGTGATGGCCATTCATCTCTATGGCCAGATGGTCGACATGGAAGGGCTTTTCCAGGTGGCCCGCTCCCACGGTCTCTGGATTGTCGAGGATGCCTGCCAGGCGGTAGGGGCCCGGCATAACGGCCATCCGCCAGGACTCTTCAGCAATGCCGCCGCATATTCCTTCTTTCCGACCAAGAATCTGGGAGGGGCCGGAGATGGGGGGCTCGTGACAAGCGAAAGCGATGACTTCGCGGACCACATTCTCCGCCTTCGCGTTCACGGAAGCCGCAAGCGCTACGAGCACGAAGAGATGGGCTACAGCGCCCGGCTCGACGCCCTGCAGGCGAGGATCCTCTCGGTCAAGCTTCCCCGTCTTGCGGAGTGGACCGCGAGACGCCAGGCGCTGGCCATGCGCTACAATGAGGCCTTCCGGGACATTCCGGGGGTCTTCACTCCCATCCCCCTTCCGGACTGTCACCATGTCTACCATCAGTACACCCTCCGGATCGAGGGGGAGGGCCGCCGGGACGCGCTCCGGAACCTTCTCTCGGAGCGGGCCATCGGCTCCGAGGTCTACTATCCGATCCCTCTCCACCGCCAGGAGGCCTTTTCAGGCCTTCTCCCTGAGACGGCTCCGCTCCCCGCGTCGGACAAGCTTTGCCGGGAGGTGATCTCCCTTCCCGTCTTTCCGGAGCTTTTTGACCATGAGCAGGAAAGGGTCGTCGATGCGGTCCGCACCTTTTTCCGGGGATAGCCTCCATCCCGAGGGGACGGTTCTCTTCGTGGTCGGGACCGATACCGAGGTCGGCAAGACCCGTCTGGTGGAGGAGCTGATCCGTTTTTCCTCCGAAAGGAGCCGCCTCAAGGTCGTGAAGGCCGTTCAGACGGGGGTGGACTCGCCGGGCGAGACGCCCGATTCGGGTCGCTACCTTCGGACAGGACTCGCTCCGGAGCAGGTGTGGGAGGGATACCGCTTCGCCCGGCCCCTCGATCCGATGACCGCCGCGCGGCTCGAAGGGCGAAGGATTGATCCGGAGCTCCTTTCCGACCGGATCCGGCGTTTCCACGACGAAGGGCTCCGGGTCGTCGTCGAAGGGGCTGGAGGCATCCTGAGCCCTTTCTTCCCGGATGGAACCGGGATTCTTTCCCTCATGAGACACATCGATCGCCCCATGACAATCCTGCTCGTCTCCCATCCCCACCTGGGAACGCTGTCCTCCACCCTGGCCGCCGTCCGGATCCTCGGAGAGGAGGGGCTTCCTCCCCGGGCCCTCCTCCTGTGCCATCGGCCGGGAGTCCGGGACGATGCCGCCACAGAAAATCCCCAGACCCTCCGCTCCCTCCTCTCCCCCTTACCGGTCTACGAGTTCGCCTGATTTTTGGGCGTCGACCCCATCGTGGCTTTCCCGAAAGGGGTTTCGGAGGCCTGGGATAAGGATTTTTTTAATTTTTTGACGGAAAATGGCCCAAAAAGACGCAGGATCGTGAGATTCTGTCTTTTATTCATCGAGGAGTCGGACCAGGATTCTCTCGGTGATTCCGGACCCGGTTCCGACTCTCCCATCCGTCCTCAAAGAAGCGGGCCGGAATGCGGAAGATCCGGCGGCCGTGTCGGCCCGATCCCCCAGGGATCCGAAGAGGTCGGGGAGCTGAGCCCACATGTCCCCGGTCGATCCCTTTCTGACGCACTCCCTTCAAATCGCGAATTCCTGTCAGATCCGGAAGCAGCATGTGGGCTTCGGGCTCGCGGGCGTGCTGCTGCTCACCGACCGGGGATCCTGACGCAGGTTCATGTCGACAAGATCCGGCCGATCTATCACCGTCTTTCCGCCAGGGGACGAAGCCACATCTTCCAGTGCATGCGGTCCTATGACATGGAATGGCAGATGAAGCAGAAGCTGGTGCCGCTTCTGTTCGCAGAAGAGGAGTGGGACGGGGCGGAGGAAGAGCGTCAGGAGATCGTCAGCCAGGCCGTGCCCTCGGAGACGCTCACCCGATCTCGATCCAGACGGGGGCATGGTCAGAGGGACGTTCGTTCTTCCGGATATGCCGGTCTATTGAGGCCTCCCTGAGGGTGGGCCGAAGGGCGCGCGAGGTGAGGATGAGGTCGATCCGGAGCCCCATGTTTCGCCGGAACATCCCCTGGCGGTAGTCCCACCAGGTGAAATCCCCCTTATCCGGATGGAGGAGACGGAAGGCGTCGTCGAAATGGTCGTCCATGAGCGCGGCCAGGGCGGCCCGTTCGTCGGGAGAGAGGAAGATCTGACCGGCCAGGGTCGGATCCCATGCATCCCGGTCTTCGGGGGCGATGTTGAAGTCCCCCAGAACGACGATCCGGGAGTGTCGGGAGCGCTCGTCCTCGAGCAGCCGGGCGAGATGGGAGAGCCAGAGAAGCTTGTAGCGGTACTTCTCCGTCCCCAGATCCTGTCCGTTGGGAACATAGACGTCGATCACGCGGAGATCCCCGATCGTGGCTCCGAGAAGGCGGCATTCGGGATCATCCCAGCCTGGGAAGCCCCGAAGGGGATCGGAAGGGGGGATCCGGGAGAGGATGGCGACCCCGTTGTAGGTCGGCTGGCCCCGGAAGACGACATGATAGCCGGCCTTCTTCAACTCCTCCTCCGGGAAGCGGCCGTCGACCACCTTCGTTTCCTGGAGACAGACGATTTCGGGGGTCCTTTCCTCGAGCCAGTTCATGAGCTGGGGGAGCCTCACTGGAAGGGAGTTGACGTTCCACGTGGCGATTTTCACCGCCGCTCCTTCCGGTCTAGAAATGGGTCCGGTGGGTCTGCTGGTTGCCGAAGCCGTGCCACTTGAGAAGGCTGGTGGCCGCGTCGACGGCCAGGTCCATGATCCCGAGTTCCGTCATCTTCTCGGAGAGAAGGAGGACGAATTCGATCCCCGAGCCCATGGGGCCTTTTCCGTTCTGGGCGATCTTCACCACCTCCTGGGGAACGATCTTGCCGATGTAGTCGGGATGGTTCCGGTCGGAGATGAAGAAATAGGCTTCCTCGGCCGACTGGCTGTTGACGATGATGGTGCTTTCCCGAAGGAGATAATGGGCTCCGTGGCGCTTGGTGAGGGAGTCGAGAACCTCCTCTTCGTCCTCTTCTGGAACGAGGTAGGCGATCCCGGTGCAGTCGCCGGCGGTTTCGAGACCCAGGCCGGGGGAGGGAGCCTCGGGGGATCCGTAGCGTTCGGTGAGGAAGTGGTTGAAGGCCCGGTGGTGCTCCT
Source organism: Nitrospirota bacterium (assembly GCA_021806225.1). Lineage (GTDB taxonomy): Bacteria > Nitrospirota > Leptospirillia > Leptospirillales > Leptospirillaceae > UBA4572. Next base: position 12,037 of record JAJZXW010000028.1, read on the forward strand.
CGAGGAGCGCCTTCTGCCGGGACTGGAAATTGTAAGGAAAGTCCCACATCAGCTGGTCATAGGTGAAAATCCAGGCCATTGCTCCTCCGGACGGCCCAGACGGGCCTTGAAAGGGTTTTGGATCATTGAGCCTCCTCGGGTCCCGTTCCCGAATAGCTCTCGTTTTCATCGGGAAAGCTCCCGGCTTCGACCTCGTGGCGGAACAGGGAAAGAGCCCGGACTGCCTCTTCGCCTCCTCGTCCGAAGGGGCGGACGAAGCGGGGGAGACGGTCCACGGGGGTCCACCCCAGGAGATCGTGGATGACCAGCACCTGACCGTCCGTGTGGGGACCGGCCCCGATACCGATGACGGGAACCGGGACTTCGGCCGTGATCCGTTGGGCCAGGTCCCCGGGGACTCCCTCCAGGACAATGGCGAAGACTCCGGCTTCTGCGAGCGCCAGGGCATCGGCCAGGATGGACGCTCCTTCGGAAGGCTGCCGCCCCTGGACCCGGAAACCGCCCATGGCGTGCACCCGCTGGGGAAGGAGGCCGACGTGGCCCATGACGGGGATCATGGCCGAGACCAGAGCTCGGACGGTGGGGGCATAGGCTCTCCCGCCCTCGATCTTGACGGCCTGGGCCCCTCCTTCCTTGACCAGACGTCCCGCCTCGCGGATCGCGCTCTCGACAGAGGGCTGATAGGAAAGAAAAGGCATGTCGGTGACGAGTAGGGCCGCCCCCTCGAGACCCCGGGCCACCATGCGGGTGTGGTAGACCATCTCGTCCATCGTCACGGCCAGGGTGTCGCTCCTTCCTTGCATCACCATTCCGAGGGAGTCCCCCACCAGGGCGATGTCGATCCCGGACTCCCGGATCAGACGCCCGTGAAAGGCGTCGTAGGCCGTGACCATGGAGATCCGGGATCCGGACCCCTTTCGCTTCGTGAGCCCGGGAATGGTGGCGGGGGTGCGCTGGTTCACCTGAGCCGTCAGAGCCCCGCCAGGTCGAGGATGGCCGGAATGTGCTCCTCGGCTCCGACGGTCATGATGTGAATCCCGTTGACCAGGGAGGAGACCTTGCGAATCGTCTCGGCGGCGATCCGGATCCCCTCCTCGATCCGCTCCTCCCGGGAGCAGGATTCGAGACGGTCGATCAGGGAGGGGGGAACCCGGATGCCCGGGACCTTCTCGTTCAGATAACGGGCCATGGCCGGCGACTTGAGAAGGATGATGCCGCAGATGACCGGGACGCCGAAGGGGCGCGCGAACTCCATGAAGCGGTCCAGCCTGTCCGCGTCGAAGACCACCTGGGTCTGGAAGAACCGGGCTCCGGAGTCGAATTTTTCCTCGAACCGCTTCTTTTCCGTCGACAGATCGCCTTCGGGGGAGGTGGCCGCCCCGGGGAGGATGTCGGTCGGGCCTGACAGGTCTTTTCCGGCGAGATCGCTCCCTCCGTTGAGCAGGGTGATCGCCCGGATGAGTTCCGGCGAGGTGAGGTCGAAGACGGGTTTGGTCTCCGGGTGGTCCCCGATTCCCGCCGGATCTCCCGACAGACAGAGAACCTGGCGGATCCCGAGGGAAGACATGCCGATGATGTCGGACTGGAGGGCCAGGCGGTTCCGGTCCCGCAGGGTGAGCTGGACAATGGGATCGATCCCGATGCCCTTGAGGTGGAGTCCCATGGCGAAGGGGCACATCCGCATCACGGCGGTCTGGTTGTCGGTGACGTTCATGCCGTGGATCCGTCCCTTGAGGGGAAGCATCTTCCGGAGAAGGCCCTCGGTGTCAGTCCCCTTGGGAGGAGAGCATTCGGCGGTGATCAGGAAGCGTCGTTCGGCCAGTGCCTGGCGAAAGGTCAAGGGTTTCTCCTCGGGTTACGGGGTCAGTCCGATGTGGGTGCGGTAGGCGTCTATGGTGTTGTCGAGAAGGGTGGCAATGGTCATGGGCCCGATTCCTCCTGGAACGGGAGTGATCGCTCCCGCGACCTGACGGGCTTCCTCGAAGAGGAGGTCTCCTTTAAGCTTGCCGTCTGCGCCGCGGGAGATTCCGACGTCGATCACAGTGGCCCCGGGCTTGATGAAATCCCGGCCGATCATCTCGGGCCGACCGAGGGCCGCGACCAGAATGTCCGCCTGGCGGGCCTGGGCCGCGAGGTCGGAGGTCTTGCTGTGGCAGACCGTCACGGTGGCGTCCCGGTTCAGCAGAAGGAGGGCCATAGGCTTGCCCACGATCAGGCTCCGTCCGATCACGACGGCATGTTTCCCGGAGATGGGAATGCCCGATCGGTCGAGGAGTGTGATCACGCCCCGGGGGGTGCAGGCGACCAGCCCCGGCTCTCCGGCCACCAGGAGGCCCAGGTTGGAGGGATGGAATCCGTCCACATCCTTGTCCGGGGCTATCCGGAGAAGGACCTTGTCCTTGGCCACGTGAGCGGGCAGGGGGAGCTGGACAAGAATCCCGTCGATGGCCGGATCCCGGTTGAAGGTGTCGATCGCATCGAGAATCGCATCGGTGGTGGCGTTGGCGGGAAGGTTGATGTCCGGGGCATAGATTCCGACCCGGTGGCAGGCCTTCCTCTTGTTGGCGACATAAGTGTGGCTAGCCGGGTCGTCGCCGACGAGGATGACCGCGAGGCCCGGAGGCCGTCCGGCTTTTTTCGAGAGGTTGGCCACCTTTTCCGCCTGCTCTCCGTGAATCGTCGCCGCAAGGGCCTTGCCGTCCAGTATGACCGCCATTGATCGGTATCCTTTCCAGTGTCGTGTAGTTTTGTGAAATTCCCGCTCAGGATAGCCCATCCCGCCCCTTTTGTTCAAGAAAAAAGAGAGAACGGGGGCCCATTCCGGGAGATGTATTCCGGTTCAGGGGGAAGGGAGAGCCAGCTGCCTTTCTCCGAGCTCCCGCTCGAGAAAGGAGATCAGTGCGGCTTCCCGGGGATCGGGGGGTCTTCCCCGGCGCATGAGAATTCCCAGATCCCGGGACTCGTCGAAGCCCTCGATCGGGCGTGAAGAGATAAGGGAAGCATGGGGGGAGGTCGGGGCAAGAAGCCGGATGGGGAGGATGGCGGTCCCGAGCGTCATCGCCACCCCCGCCGCGATCGCCTCGAGGGTGTCGAACTCGATCACCCTCGAGGGACGGAGCTCCCTTCTCCGGAGAACCCGGTCGATCAGAAGACGGGTCGTCGACCCGAAGGGAGGAAGGAGAAGGGGGCCTGCCGCCAGATCCCCGAGGGCGACGCGTTCCTGTCTGGCGAGGGGGAACTCCGCTGGAATGGCGGCCACGAAAGTGTCGGTCCAAAGCCGGATCCGGCGGAGACCCTCCGATCTTCCGGGCAGTGTGACGACCGCGAGATCGAGAGAGCCCTCCCGGACCCGTTCGGTCATCGCTTCGGAGGAGCCGCAGACGAAATCGAACCGCACCTCCGGATGGGCCTTCCGGAAGGCCCGGACGGGGATCACGAGCCCCGTCGCCGCCACATAGTTGCTGCTTCCCAGGGAAAGGGTGAGCCTCTCCCTCTCCTCCACCTCGCGGACGCGCCGCAGACCCTCCTCGACCGTCCGGAAGACAAGGCGGGATTCTTTCAGAAGCGCCTCTCCGGCCTCCGTCAGCATCACTCCCCGCCCGAATCTCCGGAAAAGGGTGGCGCCCACCTCCCGGGAGAGAATGGCCATCTGGCGGGTCACGGCCGGTTGCGTCATGTGTCGAACCTCCGCCGCCCGATGCATGCTGCCGAGCTCCGCCACCGCCTGGAAGGTCCGGAGATAGTCCAGATCGAGATCGAAATTGATCATTTTTACCTATCATTAAAAGAAAAAAATTTCACTATACTTATTATTTCCCATCTATTAGACTTTGACAAGCCGGATAGCCGGATCCCCGGAAAGTCCGTGAGAGAAGAGGAGTGGATGAAAAAAAGGGAAGAGGGGGGCCTGGGGTTGCCCTCCGCAACGCCCGCCAGGATCCGGCTCGGGGTCGTCCTGGTGCTTCTTTCGGCCACGGGTTTCGCGGCCAAGGGAATTCTGGCCAAGATGGCCTACCGGGAGGGGGTCGATCCCGCCACCGTCCTGGACCTGCGCATGCTGTCGGTCCTTCCGGCCTACCTCGCGGGAATCGCCTGGTTCGGGAGAGCGCGGCCGGAGAGCCGTCCGGGGCCCGGGCGGGCCGATTTCTGGAAGATCGTCCTTTTGGGGCTTCTGGGGTTCGATTTCTCCGCCGCCCTGGACTTCGAAGGACTCTTCCGGATCGGAGCCAGCCTCGAGCGCCTCGTCCTTTTTCTCTACCCCACCTTCGTCGTCTTTCTCTCCGCCCTCATCGGCCGCAGACGGGTCGGTCTCCGCGAGATTCTGGCCACCCTCCTGGCCTACGCCGGGCTGGCCGTCATGATGGCTGGAGGATCCCTGTCCGGGCCCGGGGAACGGGAAGGCGTCTTTCTCGTGATCGGGAGTGGACTCTTCTACGCGCTCTATCTCGTGGGCGTGGAGCGGATCGTGCGGCGGGTCGACCCCCTTTATCTGACGTCCATCGTGATGGTGGCGGCCACCCTGGCCCTCCTGTTCCAGTCGCTCCTTTCGGGAAGCTTCCATCCCGCTCGGGCCGACACGCGGGCCCTGCTCCTGATCGCGGCCATGGGCCTTTTTTCGACCGCACTTCCCACCTTTTTCATGACGATGGGGATCGCCGCCATCGGAGCCAGCCGGGCTGCCCTGCTCTCTTTTTTCGGGCCGGTGATCACCCTTCTGATGGCCTGGGGCCTGCTGGGCGAAAGGATGACGCTCCGGTCCGGAATCGGGGCCTTGCTGATACTGGGAGGTGTGGGACTGGTCGCCCTTGGTGGACGAAGAGAGGAAGTCAGGAAGAGCGGATGAGAGAGAGAAGCTCCTGGCGGGTCTTGGCGTTTTTCAGGAAGATTCCTCGGACCGCGCTCGTCACCACGGGAACCCCCGGCTTCTTGAGACCCCGCATCGAGAGGCAGAGGTGTTCCGCCTCCAGGATGACCATGGCTCCCTGGGGCTTCAGTGTTTCCATCACGCAATCGGCGATCTGGCTGGTCATCCTCTCCTGAATCTGCGCACGCCGGGCGAAGATCTCCACCACTCTCCCGAGATCCGAAAGGCCGGTCATCCGCCCGTTCTCGGGGATGTAGGCGATGCTCGCATGGCCGAAGAAGGGCAGGAAATGGTGTTCGCACATCGAGTAGAAGGGGAGGTTCTTCAGGACGACCATTTCATCGAAGCTTTCCCCCCCGATCAGGGAAAGGGTCTCCGAGGGGTTCTGGAAAAGCCCCGAAAAGAGGTCGGCGAAGAGGACTGCCACCCGTCGCGGGGTGTCCCGCAGCCCGGGTCGATCGAGATCTTCCCCGAGACCCTCGAGGACCAGCCGGAACCCTCTCTCGATCTTCTCTGGATCAACCACAGGCGTTCCACCCTTTTTCCGTAATCAGATAGTGGATTGGAACGTCCCCCGCGCCGGCCGGGATCTCCGGGACGACCTGTTCGGAGAAGGCCAGACCTGCCCGGATTCCGGCGATGCCGACCCTGGCGAGAAGGCGGTCGTAATAGCCTCGCCCGTACCCGAGACGGTGGCCGGCCCGGTCGAATCCGACCCCAGGAAGGAGAAAAAGATCGACCTCCTCCGGGGGGACGGCCTCGCGGGTCTCCGGTTCGAGGATGCCGAAGGGACCGGGCGTCAGGGGGGCGTCCTTGTGCCAGGGGCGAAGGACGATCTCTTTCGAGTGCCTGAGGGACGGGAGAAGGATGCGGGTCTCTTCCGGGTTTTCCGCAAAGAGTCCCGAGAGGATGGGTCGGGTGTCGATCTCGCTTCCGAAGGAGAGAAAGAGTGCAAGGGTGAAGAGACCCTCTCGCTCTTTCCGCAGCCTTCGGATCAGGGAGAGGGCGTGATCTCCCGCCGCCTGGGAATGACGTTTGCGTTCTTCTTTCGGAAGCGCGTCGCGACGGGCCACGAGGCCTCTCCGCATCTCCTTCTTCTCCCGGACCAGTCGCGATTCCTGTGTCATGAGACGCTCTTCAGGGCTCACGGGAGGAGAGCTCCTGGTGGGCGAGGCGGGCCGCTGGAATGGGTCTGGTCGCCTCCGGATGAACACTCGCGTAATAGGCCACGATGCCGCGATAGAGGGCCCTGGCCGTTTTTTCCCGGAATCGGGGGGAGTCCATCAGGCGGGCGTCGGTCCGGTTCGAGAGAAAATTGACCTCTGTCAGGACGGCTGGCATCGTCGTCCCCATGATCACGTAGAAGGGAGCCTGGCGGATTCCCAGGTCCCGGACGGGATAGTCCGCTCCCAGGGAACGGGAGAGATTGTCGTCGATCTCCTGCGCCAGCTCCCAGGAGCGCTTCTTCTTGTGATTGATCTTGAGGGTCAGCAGAATGGCCGAGAGATCGCCCCGGGAAACTCCCAGGGCGCTGTTTTCTCTCTGGGCGATGCGCTGGGCCCGGGCATCGCTCGAGTGCAGGTTCAGGAGAAAGGTTTCCAGCCCGCGCACCGACCGGTCCGGATCGGCATTGGCGTGGACGGACAGGAAGAGATCTCCGTGGCTGTCGTTCGCGATGCGTGTCCTCTCGGGAAGGGGAACAAAATGGTCGTCGCTCCGGGTCAGGATGACCAGGAAGCGCGGATCGCGTTGGAGGATCCGCCGGAGCCGCTTCACGATGTCCAGGACCAGGGTCTTTTCACAGACCCCGCTGACGGATGTCGTTCCGCAGTCGCGCCCTCCATGTCCGGCGTCGAGGACGACCCGGAAGGGACGCGCAGCGGGATCGAAGGTCGCCGCCATGATGTGGGGCCCGGGGTTCCCGCCCGACGGGACGATACCGGAAGGAGCGGAATGGGGAGCCGCCGTGGGTGGGGCGGCAGAGGGAGAGGAGGGGGGAAGAGACTTCCCGGGAATGACGATACGTCGTCGCCGGGCGGAGGGAGCCGGGCGCGGGGCGGTGCCTTTTCCGGATCTGACCGCGAAGTCCATCACGATGCGGGGTGGATGGGAGAGCAGGAAGATCCTGGGTGCCGGAACGGGATGGACGAAGCGAATCGAAAGGCGGGTCTCCCGGCCCGAGGGATCGTAGGCGATGTCGATCGAGGACAGATATTTCCGGAACTCGGGAGAGTGGACGACGAGGGAGCGGTGGACGCCGGCCCCGGGCATTACCCCCGGAAGGGTGACCGAAGGCCGGTCAGTCGTCGCCGGCGAGAGCCGTGGTTTCGCCGTGGGGCGGTCCATCGCGAGAACGATCCGGACGGTGTGCCGGTGAAGTCCGACCCGCACCTTCTGGATGAAGGAGAGATCGGCTGCCGGGGAGAAGCCCGCCGAGGCGAGGAGAATCAGGGTCGAGAAAAGGAGCGACCCCGAATGTATGAGGAACTTCCGAAGAAGAAGTTCTGCGCTGTCCTTGCAATCCGGCATCCTGAGGCCCCCGTGTTTGGGATGAATCCGAAGAGAGAAGAGTCCTACTGGATTAATTCTACGAACTTTTCATGAAAGTTCAACTATTTTTTTGAATCGGCAAACGGGTCCCACCTCTGTCCTGATTTTTTGTATAATGGGGGTCTGGGAGCGGCGCGACTGCCGCAATTCTTGACGGGCCATGGACCGTGCTTCATGTCCGGCCGAATCGGGCAGGGAGGCCTATGCAAAAGAAGTCGCCGGGGATCCGGAGATCTCCGGATCCGGAAGACGAGGGGAGCCGATCCCGGGGCAGGGTCATGACCGCGCTCTACGTCGTCCTCATCGTCCTCTGTCTTCCTCCCGCACGGGGGATGCCGGCGACCCCCGGGGGAGTCCCCGCTCCCCCGGCCGCTCCCGCACCGGCCATCTCCCTTCCTGTTCTGCCGGTTCCAGCCCCCGCTCCCCCCCCTCCAGCCACTCCTGCCGCCCTTTCGCTGGCCGCCCTGATTTCCGAAGGCCGGGAGGCTTACCGGTCGGGAGACTACAGGCGGGCATACGACCTCCTCGAAGAGGCACAGCTCGATTCCGGCACGGCGGGACTGCCTCCGGAGGCGGTGGTGGCCCTGGCCTCCTCGAGTCGCCGGATCGGCCATTCGGGGCGGGCCATTGCCCTTCTTCTCCCGCTGGTGGGAGCGCGGGTACCCGCCTCCCTCCCGCCGACCCTCCTGCGACGGGTTCGCTACGAACTGGCGATGGCCGACCGGGACCGGGGCAATTCCGAAGGAGCGGTTCGCCAGCTTCTCCCTATTTACTCCGATCTCGCCCGCTCTTCGAGGTTCCGTCACGCGACGGCCGTTCTCCTCGACCACTGGCGCAGTACGGACCCCGTCGAGGGAGTGATCGGGATGGGCCAGTCCCTCACCCGTCTCGACCCTCCGGACCAGAAGGTCGTCATGACGCGGACGATCGACCTGATCTTCAATGCCGTGAAGGACGAAGCAGGTCTTCTCAAGATCCTTTCCGTATTTCCCAGGGATTTTCCCGGAGACTATGCCGCCTACCGGCTGGCGGTTCTCGACGCGCGCACGAATCACCCCTGGCAGGCCGAGAGGATCCTTCTTCGCATGATCCTCTCCTATCCCGAGTCCCTTTACGTCTCGGAGGCGGAACGCCTGCTCGACCGCCTGTCGATGGAAGGGAAGCCCCCTTCCGTGGGCCTCATCCTTCCCGACCTCTCCCGGGGGCCCCTCCGCCCCTATATGCGCTCCCTCCTGGCGGGGGCGGCCCTGGCCTTCGAACCTCGGGTCTCAGGGACTCCCGGGCTGATCGTCCGCTTCGTCGTCGACCGGGAGACCTATGGCCGCTGGTATCGGGATCTCGTCGATCGGGAAAGGGTGGGGGCCCTGCTCGGACCCTTTTTGGCCCGTGACCTTGCGGCGGTCCGTTCGAGCCTCATAAAGGACCAGATCCTCGCGGTAACCCCCACCCTTCCCGCCGACCCCGGAATCCGGTTCATGATCAGCATGGCCAGCACCCCCGAAATGGTTTCCCGCGCTCTTGCCGCCTTTTCCCTCTCCCTGACCCCCAAGGCCCGGGTTGCGATCCTCTATCCGACCGACTACTACGGACGGTCTGTCCGGGATTCCGTATCGAAGGCCCTCGCCGCAGGGGGGGGGACGGTGACGGCGGCGGTTCCGCTCCCCCGGGCCCGGGGAAAGCGGCAGGAGGCCGTCCTGCGCCTCAGGCGCTTCGGCCGGGATGTGGAGGTTACGGAGAGGGGCTCCTCCGGGGACGGGATCACCTCCCGCTCGGGGGACTTCGTCTCCTACGGGGGCAAGTCCTACTATCTCGTCTATCCTTCCCGACAAACCCCCGGGGATCGTCCTCTCCCTTTCTTTTTCAAGCCGGATTTCGATATCATTGCCTTCCCGAACGACTCGCGTCATCCCTTCAAGGTGCTCGACGAGCTCGTTTACAAGGACATCCAGAACGTGGATGTCCTGGCAAACGAGTCCCTGATGATGGCCCGCCGCCAGTGGGACATGGTTTCCGACATCCACAACCCTCTCTACAGCGTGGCGCCGGTCAACCTGTTCCATGTGGCGCGGGGGAATTCTCGGGAAACGGGGCTCAGGGAAGCCTACGCCCGACTGAAACAGGTCACCGGACGGAGTCCGGACCTTCTGGAGATCGAGTCCTACGATTGCGGGGCCTTTCTGGCCTCCCTCTTCCGTGAAGGGTTCCGGACACGTTACCATCTCGGCGTGACGGCGCTGGCCAAAAAGTCCTACAATGGGCTCTCAGGGCCGGTCTCCTGGGGCCCGGGAGGACTGATGTCACGGGTCTACACCATGTACCGGTTCTCGGGCGGGGACTGGCTGGGTGTCTCGACGCAGCCGGTCTCCGTCGGGGGGGACCGTCACTAGAAACGCGATCGGAGTGTTCAAAGATTGGAACATTTTCACCTGCACGCAGGAATGGACTGGCTTCGCCAGGTCGGATCGGAAGTTCTGGTCGTGGGCTTCCCCCTTCTTTTCGCCGTCATCCTTCACGAAATCGCCCATGGCCTCGTCGCGGACCGGCTAGGCGATTCGACGGCACGCTTCATGGGACGCCTCACCTTGAATCCCCTGGCCCATATCGATCCCTTCGGGACCATCCTTCTGCCCCTGGCCCTGATCCTTCTCCATACCGGCTTCCTTTTCGGGTATGCCAAGCCCGTTCCCATCGTGGAGCGGAATCTTGGCAATCCCCGCCGTGACATGATGATGGTCGCCGCCGCAGGCCCCCTCTCGAACCTCCTCCAGGCCTTCGTCTACATGTCCTTTCTCCATCTTCTCCTCTCGGGAGGGAATCCGGAGGGACTGATGGGGGGATTTCCCTCCCTTTTGGCCCAGGTCTTCCGGATGGGCGTCGATATCAACATCGTCCTCTTTGTCTTCAACCTGATCCCCCTTCCGCCCCTCGACGGAGGACGCGTCCTGTCGGGGCTCCTGCCGCCCCGGGCCGCAAGGGGACTTTCCCGGGTCGAGCCCTACGGGGTCCTGATCATCATGGGACTCATCTTCCTTGATCCCTGGCTCGGCGTCATGTCCCGCTTCGTATGGCCCGTCATGGGAGCCCTCTCCTCCTGGATTCTCTCCCTGGCCACATCCTGACATCTCACATTCACAAGGAGATTGAGTGGAACATCCTGACCCGTCGATCATCGGCCGAATCGTAAGCGGCATCCAGCCCTCCGGCCGCCTCCATCTTGGAAATTACATGGGAGCGGTCCGCAACTGGATCGAGCTTCAGGACCGTCACGACTGTTTCTTCTTCATTGCCGACTGGCACGCCCTTTCGACGAACTACGAAGACACCGGGCGTCTCCGTAGCCATGTGACGGAGATGCTCATGGACTGGCTCTCGCTGGGGCTGGACCCGGAACGGTGCACCCTTTTCCAGCAGTCCCATGTGGTCGCCCACGCCGAGTTGTACCTTCTTCTCGGAATGATGACCCCCGTGGCCTGGCTTCTCAGGAATCCTACATACAAGGACCAGATGGTCCAGATCGAAAACCGCGATCTCGCCATGTACGGATTCCTGGGCTACCCCGTTCTCCAGACCGCCGACATCGTTCTCTATCGGGCCACACATGTTCCCGTCGGTCAGGACCAGGTCCCGCATCTCGAGCTGGCCCGGGAGATCGTCCGTCGTTTCCACTCCCTCTACGGCGAGGTTTTTCCGGAACCGCTTCCCCTTCTGACGGAGACCCCAAAGCTCCCGGGACTCGACGGCCGGAAGATGAGCAAAAGCTACGACAACTGCATCTTTGTGTCCGACTCTCCCGATGTCGTCTGGGAGAAGCTCCGGACGATGAAGACCGACGAGCGCCGGAAGCGCCGGAACGATCCCGGGAATCCCGAGGACTGTCCTGTCTTTTCCCTCCACGCCTCCTTCACTCCCCTTCCGGTCCGCAGGGAGATCGACCGGGACTGCCGGTCGGCGGCCATCGGATGCATCGACTGCAAGAAGATCCTGGCGGAGGGAGTCGAAGGTCTGTTGGCTCCAGCCCGCGCGAAGCGCAGGGAGATCGAGAGCCGGCCGGGACTTCTTGCGGAGGTTCTCGAAGCCGGTCGCGCGAAGGCGGTCCGGGAGGCGGAGTTGACCATGGAAAAGGTGCGGGAGGCCATGAAAATTTCCTGAAAGGGACGAGGGTCTGCGGGGAGGGGAGATGTCCGGGCGGGGACACCCGCCCGGCATGGTCGCGATCTTGGAGGTGCAAGTCCTCCCGTAAGCTGGCCACAGCGAACGAAGCGAAGCGCAACCGCGCAAGGGTGACCGAGCATGGGGAGGAAGCGTGAAACGAAACCGCGAGCCCAATGGACAAGAACCGGATAGAAGGCGTCCCCGATCAAGGCGAGCAGGCCCGTCTCTGCGAAGCCTTTGTGGCCAATGGAGAGGGGGCGTAGATCCGGTGGCGGTGCGGCGAAGGATCGCGGTCTTACCCGGGGAGATCTCGCCTTATACCTGAAAGGGCGACGGAGACATCCGGAGCGAGAAGTCAGCAGAGGCCGTAGTAACCGCCGGCAAGGGGCGAAGGGCCGAACGCGAAGGAGAGCCGGAGACTATGGCACTCGAAGGGACATAGGCATCAGAAGCCAGGCATCCTGGCCGGACCGAGGGAGGGAACGGTGAAGCCGAACCCGAGGCGGGACGCGATGAAGCCCTTTCGGCGTGTCGTAAACATGAAGGCTTGGGGCGAGAAGACCTGCTTGAGCAGGTCTTCTCGCGAAAGTCGGGAAACCCCCGACTTCTCTGACCTCAACTTGTCGAACCGCCGGATGCGGACCCGCATGTCCGGTGGTGTGGGAGGGGACCGGTCCGTGAGGGTTGGCCCCTATCCCGATCAAGCGGAGGGTCAGCGGCCCACCGTCTTCATCATTTCCTCCGAATAGCGTTCTCCGGCCGCGGAGCCGGGAGGGAATGCCTGGGCCAGACGGACGACGTCGATGAAAGAAACGGAGCGCTTCAGGGTGGCGGCGTTTTCCTCGAGATGGGCCACCGTC
>JAJZXW010000004.1 GCA_021806225.1 Nitrospirota bacterium
GCGAGGACGGCGATCGCTCCGGAATAGTTCCCGCTCGCGATGTCGGCGTTGGCGACCTGAAGGGCCCCCAGGGCCGTTCCGGGATTGCCGGAGCCGTTGCCGAGCATGTTCCCGTTCCCGCAGGAGGAGAGGGACAGAAGGCCAAATGTCAGGATCAGCGAAAAGAATTTGCCAAACAGAACGGTCTTTCGTAATCGAAAGGACATCGACCCAACCCTCGGATTCGGCCCGCAGGCCTTAAAGTGTTTTTTGCTCCAGGGGGTTCCCTGGAACAACCTTTCGAACAGGTCTTCCTCAAGATCTAGCCGATCGCGTCCGGCGCGTCGGATCCGAAACCGTATACTATTATAAAAAGATACCATCTAAAATCAACTGAAAGTAGCTGATTTTAAAACTTTAGTAGGAAAACCAAAAAATTCTGTCGCTGGTCAAAAAATCCGGCCACCCGACGGGAGGTCATGGATTTTCCGAAAAGGGGAGATCCCCCATCACCTTCAGGATGAGCTCGGAACGGTTCCGGATCTTAAGTTGCCTGAAGATGTCGTGGATGTGATCCTTGACGGTCTGGATAGACACGAGGAGTTTTTCGGAAATCTCCTTGTTGGTCCTTCCCCGCATGATTTCCAGGACGATTTCCGACTGGCGGCGGGAAAGGTCCAGTTCCTTCATTTTCTGGCAGAGAAGAATTTTGGGGGGATAAGGTTCGAAAATCACCACTCTTCCTCTTTCGTCAGAGGTCGCCGCGCCTCGGGAAGGAGTCTGAATGGAATTCACGGGAAAGCATCGGGTCCTGTAGCTCCCCCGTTCGGTGTGAAGAAGCTGGAGAGGTTGTTTGCGATTATCCTCGCCAATCCACTCGGGAGCGCCGTTGGGGAAAATTCTCTCCATTTCGTCGTTCCGGTAGATCGTGTGGCCCCGTTCACTGACCACAAGGATTCCAGGATTCTGATCGAGGGGTGGGTGGATCCGCCACTCCTGGATCATGAGGGCGATGGCGGAATGGTGGGCGACCATGGTGCCGAGGTCGCATTCCCGATCGCTGAAGTCCCTTTCCCGCGACTCCCGGGTAAGCCAGATTGCCCCGAGCTTGTCCCCATAGCAGGTGAGCGGAAGAGTCAGGACCCAGGAGGCCGGAATCTGCGAGAGGAACTCCTTGTAGAAGCGGGATGAAAAATGGGCGTCCCTGGAGAGGACGTCGCTGTATCGCATGGCTTTTTGCGAGGAGTTTCTGAAAAGAAGCGCGGCAACCGGATCGATCTTCGAATAATAGAGTAACCATTCCTCGATCCACCGGGCCGGTCCCGGGAGAATCGCATGACCCTCCATCTGATAGAGGCCGCTCTTCCCGTCAAACGGGATCAGTGCCAACGACGGAGAGAGCCCGAAAGGTTCTTTCAAAGTCCTGTAGATAAGATTTAAAAGTTCCTGTCTCCCCGGCATCTCGTATACATTGTTGATCAGATCCAGGAGAAATCGGGGATATTCTTCCACGTCCTTCATGGAACACCCCTCATTCCGAGACGAACACGTAATTTTTGACGATCCTTCAACTTCGATTTGTTTCTTTCATTATTTCATCGTTTTATTTTTAAATTATCACTAAAAATAGAATCTAAGATTAATTACTTCTGTTTGAAATATACCAAAAATTTCTACCAATAAAATCCTACTAAAGTAGTTTTTAGGATTTATTAACATGGTTTTTTAAAATTGATCTTTTCCTTATCCGCGAATCCGAATGGCAGACGGATCCTGGCGGAGATCCCCGCGTCTCACTCTAAAATGGCCGCTTTTAAAAGAGCTGGAAATTCCCTTCACGTTTGATCTGCGTGGGAGTGATCTGTTATCTTTAAAAAATGCTATCCATGTTCTTCTTGGAGATGTCTTTGCCCTTTCCGGAATCCTCCGCGGAACCTCGGCGCGGGGTCCACGCCTTAGCTCCCTTGTTTCCGGGGAGCCGTCAAATCCTAAAACAGGACCGCTGATGCCGTCTCGCCATCGTGTTGGAATCGTCCGCTTCCCGGGAACGAACTGCGATCTCGATACCTGGGAGGCCATCTCCCTGATCACGGAACTTGAGCCGGTGTGGATATCACACAAGGAGCGACAGGGGGAAGACCTTGCGGCGATCGTTCTTCCCGGAGGATTTTCATACGGGGACTATCTTCGCACAGGGATCATCGCGGCACGCTCTCCGGTCATGGACATGGTCGGATCCTTCGCCGAAAACGGCCTTCCCGTTCTGGGGATCTGCAACGGGTTTCAGATTCTCGTCGAAGCCGGGATTCTTCCCGGGACCCTTCTTCCGAACAGCGGCCGCACTTTTCTCTGTCAGGAGGAGTCTCTCGTCCTGGAAAACTGCCGGACGCCTTTCACGGCCCTTTTTGTTCCAGGGACCCCGGTGACCCTTCCCATCGCCCATCAGGAGGGTCGCTTTTTCATCGATCCCGACCAGCTCCAGGAGATCGAAAAGAAGGGGCAGGTCCTTCTGCGCTATCTGAAGAATCCAAACGGCTCCGAAAGGGAGATCGCAGGGGTGGCCAACGGAACCGGCAATGTCGTCGGTCTGATGCCCCATCCGGAAAGACGGGTCCGCTCCCTGTTCGGGCGTCCGGACGGTCTCGCCTTTTTCCGCTCCCTGGCCCTTCACCTCGATCGACAGAGTCTCCGGACAGTCGAAATCGCGCCCTGACCCTTATCAAAGAGAACCCATGACCGCCGTTCCCCCCTCCCGATTCAGAATCCCGGCTCCCGAGATGGAGCGCATCCGGACCCTTCTCGGACGCGATCCGAACCTGACCGAAGAGGCCGTTTTTTCGGCTCTCTGGAGCGAACACTGCAGCTACAAATCCAGCCGGATCCACCTCCGGAAATTTTCCTCGAAAGGGCCCCGCGTTCTCATGGGCCCCGGAGAAAACGCCGGAGTCGTTCGGGTGACCTCCCGCACGGGGATCGCCTTCAAGATGGAAAGCCACAACCACCCGAGCTACATCGAGCCCTTCCAGGGGGCGGCCACAGGCGTCGGCGGGATCCTTAGGGACATATTCGCGATGGGCGCCCGCCCCGTCGCCCTGACCAACAGCCTGGTCTTCGGCTCCCTTCGACAGCCCCGACAGATGACGCTTTTCAGGCGCGTCGTTGCCGGCATCGCAGCCTACGGGAACGCCATCGGAGTTCCGACGGTCGGTGGTGAGGTCTGGTTCGACGAACGGTACGCGAAGAATATTCTCGTGAACGCCTTCGCACTGGGGCTGGTCGAGGAGGACGGCATCATGAGCGCCATCCCCCCCCCGAAGCCCCTTCTCGCCGTCTACCTCGGCAACAAGACCGGTCGGGACGGGGTATCGGGCGCGGCGATGGCCTCCCGCAGTTTTTCCGGCGGAGATGCCGATCTGCGCCCACAGGTCCAGGTCGCCGATCCCTTCGTCGGGAAAAAGGTGATGGAGGCCACTCTGAAGATCATTCGCGAAGGACTGGCCGGAGCCATCCAGGACATGGGCGCCGCAGGCCTTACCAGCTCCTCCGTCGAGATGGCCTCGAAGGCATCCCTCGGCATCGAAATCGACGCGGCCCGTGTTCCCCTCCGCGATCCCTCCATGGAGCCCTGGGAGATCCTTCTCTCCGAATCCCAGGAGCGGATGCTTCTCCTAGTGGAGGAGTCCCGTGTGGAGCGGATTCTCGACATAGCCTCGGACAGCCAGGTCTCGGCGGCGGTCGTGGGACGGATCATTTCCGAACCGGTCTTCCGCGTTCGCAAGGGAGAGGAGGTCTTTGCCGAAATTCCGGTTCCTTTCCTGACGGAAGAGGCCCCATGCTACGACAGGCCGGCCCGGGATCGGCCCCCCTCCCTTTCCCGCCCATCGCACCACGCCCCATCGGAGGCCGGTCGCCATTCGATCGCAGAGCTTTTTCACCGCCTTCTCGACCACCCAAACGGAGGAGCGGCCGACTGGATTTCCCGGCAGTTCGACTTTGAAGTAGGGACGAGAACGCTTCTTCCTCCAGGCCATGACGTTGCGGTGGTGGATCTCCGAGAGGAAGAGCGGGCCGTGGCGATCTCCATGGCGGGATTCTCCCATCCACTGACGCGGGATCCCGGCCGGGGCGCCATGCTTCTCGTGGCGAAATGCGTGACCGACCTTGCGGCAGTCGGATCCTGGCCCGTCGGCATGACCGACTGCCTGAACTTCGGGAACCCCGAACGGCCCGACACCATGTCGGACTTCGTTCAGGCCGTGGGCGGCATCGCCGAGGCCTCCCGGCGCCTCGGGATTCCCGTCGTCTCCGGGAATGTCAGCTTCTACAACGAGACCGACGGTCTGTCCATCCCTCCGACTCCCATTCTCGCCACCTGCGGGCTGCTTTCCTCCCGGAGGCGGGTTGTGCCGGGAAAAACCGCCTCTCCGGGCCTCTCCCTGGCCCTGGCCGGATCCTCGATGGATCTCTCCCTGGGCGGATCCTATCTCGACTGGATCCTGAAGGATCCGGAGCCCGGACCCGTTCCCATGGTGGACTGGGAGACACTCGGGCGCCTCCAGCCCTTCATGAGCGTGCTCCTGGCCGACGGAAGAATAAGCGCCTCCCGCGCCATCGGTCGAGGCGGACTTCTCCGGACACTCCTCCAGCTCGTTTCGGGAGATGCCTCCCTGGGAGTGGCTCTCTCCCTCCCCCGGCTTGAGAACCCTCTGGAGACCTTTTTCTCCGAGGCGCCCGGAAGGCTCCTGCTGGCCTTCGAGCCGGAACACCTCCGGACACTCGAACAGACGGCGCTCGAATTCGGGATTCCCTTCCGGACGATCGGATCGACCGCTCCCCATCTCTGGAGCATCCGCTACCGGGATCGCGAGGGACGTGCCAAGGAACTCTCCGACGACCCCGAACAACTCAAGAGACGTTACGCCGTGTCACTCGCCGGCCAGATGGAGGATCTTCCCTGATGGAGCCCCATGATTCCCCCCGGTCCGACGGACCCTTCGATGAATTGAAGGAAAAATGCGCCGTTTTCGGGATCTTCAACCACCCCGAAGCCGGCAACCTCACCTATCTCGGCCTTTATGCCCTCCAGCACCGCGGTCAGGAAGGGTGCGGGATCGCCACCATGGACGGGGAGCGCATGATCATCCGGAAAGGGGAAGGTCTTGTCTCGGAATTTTTCCATGAATCGGTTGTCAGCGAGCTCAAAGGACGCTCCGCAATCGGCCACAACCGCTATTCGACGGCGGGCTCCGACTCCCAGCGGAACCTCCAGCCCCTTTCCGCCTACATCAGCGACGTCTCGATGGCCCTTGCGCACAACGGCAATCTGACGAACGCCCTCGAACTCCGGAAAGCGCTGGAGGGGGAAGGGGCCCTTTTCACGACCGATGTGGACACGGAGGTTCTGGTCCACATGATCGCCCGGAGCCGTGGGGAAAACCTCGTCTCCCGCATGGAGGCGGCGCTGGCTTCCGTCAAGGGCTCCTACTCCCTGCTCGCACTCCTTCCCCATGCCCTGATCGGCATTCGCGACCCGCATGGCTTCCGCCCCCTCTCCATCGGGAAGCTTGGAGAATCCTATGTCCTGGCCTCCGAAACCTGCGCCTTCGACCTGATCGGGGCCAAATACGTCCGGGATGTGGAACCGGGGGAAATGGTGGTCATCACCGAGGCAGGGATGGACCACTTCCGACTCTTTCCGAAAATCCCGAGTGCCGCCTGCATCTTCGAGCTCATCTACTTCGCCCGGCCCGACAGCCGGGTCTTCGGCATTCCGGTCTATCAGGCGAGAAAACGCCTGGGACGACGTCTTGCCATGGAGGCTCCCGTCGAGGCCGATCTCGTCGTTCCGGTCCCCGATTCGGGGCTGGCTCCGGCTCTTGGGTACTCGGAACAATCGGGGATTCCGATCGATATGGGGTTGATCCGCAACCACTACGTCGGGAGGACCTTCATAGAGCCCCGCCAGTCCATCCGCCATTTCGGGGTCAAGATCAAGCTCAACGCCGTTCCCGAACTCCTGGCCGGAAAGCGGGTGGTGGTGATCGACGACTCCATCGTCCGGGGGACAACCAGCCGCAAAATTGTCTCCATGCTTCGGGAGGCGGGAGCCCGCGAAATCCACATGCGAATTACCTCCGCCCCGATCCATTTCCCCTGTTTCTACGGGATTGATACTCCCAATCGCGGGGAGCTGATCGCCTCCACCCATTCCCTGGACGAAATCCGCCGCTACATCAAGGCCGACTCATTGGGCTACCTCCCCATAGAAGCGATGGAGGAGGAGGTCGCCTGCAGCCGGACCTTCCGGGAGGGCGAGCCCCAAACGACGGGATCCTTCTGCAAGGCCTGTTTTGACGGAAATTATCCCATCGCCTTTACCCATGAAGAGCGTATCCAGCACGGGCTGTTCGACCGTCCGGTCCGATAGGCCCCGGCCCGACCGAACGAAACGAAGGAAGGAGGTCGCGTGAAGATTCTTCGCTCCGGAACCGGCAGGAATCCCGTCTCCCCTCCCCTTCGAAGTGCCTGGAGCATGGTGGAGGAAACCCTGGGCCAGGTTCGGGGCGTTGTCTTTCCGCGGATCGAATGGTTCAGGGTGTGGTTCAAGGTCAGAAGGGTGACCCGGAGAAAGGCCCATCTTCTCTCCCGCCTGGGAGAGTTCGCTGCAGAGAACGGCCTTCAGGACTGTTGGCCATTTACCGAATCCCACCATCCAGAAATGACCGCCCTGATCGAACGGATCCGGGAAGCCGAAAGGCTCGAAACCCACCTGCGGGAATGGATGGAATATCTCGAGGATCGGGAAACATCGGGTCTTCTGGCCCATCTCCAGGAAGATCTCGTCCGCAGGACCGTCTTTTCGCAGACGGTTCTGATATCGGAAGATTCTCCCTATCTGGGGCTCTCCATCAACGATATCCGGAAAACCGCCGCCTCGGAAGGGACCGTTCCCCTCACGGCCCTCCGCGGAAATCTCTCCGTGGAGCTGGGACCCCGGCTCCCCCTGTTGGCGGGCGACCGGCTCGTTTTGATCTCCGCCTGGAAGCGGCTTCGGGAGGTTCCCCCCGGAGCCGGCCTTCTTCAGATCGACGGCTCTCCCGACGCTGGAAGCACGTTACCCTGACCAAATATGCCGCGCAAGCCCCTGACTAAAGACATAGGATGAGCGGCTTGATCCTTGTCGCGCATTGGAAACCTCGGCGTTTACGCCGGGGAGGAATGCGCTCCTCCCAACAGCCTCCTAATTGGACAAATGGGGAAAGAAGTGCCAGAATCGGGGAACACTCAACAGGAGAAACCGCCATGACGACCGTCAAACTCAAGGAATGGACCTACGAAGACTATCTGGCGCTTCCTGAAGGGGGCCCTCTGCGCTACGAGGTGATCGACGGAGAGCTGTATATGACCCCTGCACCCAATATCCGGCATCAAAGAACAATCGGGAGGCTTTATCTTGTTCTCGGAAGTTTTCTTGCCGGCCGCTCTTTGGGGGAAGTTTTCATCTCTCCCATCGACGTGATCTTTTCCCGCACTCCTCTCCAGTACGTGGAGCCTGACCTGGTGTTCGTCTCGAACGCCCGCTCCGCCATCGTCACCGCACAGAACATTCAGGGAGCCCCAGACCTGATCGTGGAGGTTCTCTCTCCGGGAACGGAGCGGCGGGACCGCCGGGAGAAGCATTCGCTCTACGAGCGGTTCGGCGTTCCCGAATACTGGATCGTCGACCCGGAAGAGGATACCGTGGCCGTCTTTCGGATCCGGGAAGGCAAGTACCTGGATCCGCTCGTGCTCGGGAAGTCCGGTTCCCTGACCTCCCCTTTTCTTCCGGGGCTCTCGATTCCTGTTGCCTCCTTCTTTCCACCGGAATAGCCCATATTTTTCGTTTTAAGAGGCTGTTGCGCGACTCCTCCCTGGAAAGTGTCATTCATATTGTTGACAACAAGTGATATCATGACATTTTTCGAAAGAAAATCACGCATATTGTTATCATTACACACTAGACTTTAGACATAATAGCTTATGGGTCGCGCAACAGCCTCATCGTCGCATTTTATTAAATCGAGTCGCATTTAATTTGTTGATGCATGGGGAGATTCAGAGAGTCTGTCTCCCCCCCCGTTTCAGGTCAGACAATGACCCCTTCGAGTCCCGCCTTCGTGCAGGACCGGAGCGCGACCCTGACGACCTCTCCCGGCTCCGGAAGCGGCCGGGAATCCTCCCGGGTCGCCCTGACGTGACGAAAATGGGGAGAGCGGCCCGACACGCGCCCGAGATCCTGGTCGACCCGTTCCACCAGAATCTCCTGAAGTTCTCCGATCTTGCTCTGGTTCTTCTCGAGGATCAGGGAATCGAGCCGCTCCTCGAGCCTCCGGAAGCGGGAGACCGAGATCTCCCGTGGGGGAGTATCGGCCCAGTTGTGGGCCGGTGTTCCCGGACGGGGAGAGTAGATGAAGCAGAAGGCCCCGTCGAACCGGAATTCCTCTACAGCCCGAAGGGTCGCCTCGAAGTCCTCCTCCGTCTCCCCACAGAATCCGACGATCAGGTCGGTCGTCAGCGCGACATCGGGAACGGCCTCCCGGAGCCGCCCGATCCATTCCCTGTATCGGGCGAGGGAATATCCCCGGTCCATGCGCGAGAGGAGGGCATCGGATCCCGACTGGAGCGGCAGGTGGAGGTGGGGCATGACCTTCGGGCACTCCCGCATCGCGGAGATCATGGCCTCATCCATGTCCGAGGGATGGGAGGTGGTGAACCGGATCCTCCGGAGACCTTCCACGGCATCGACGGCCCGGAGCAGATCGCCGAAGGAGTCGCCTCCGGACGAGTTCTTCCCGTATCCGTTCACGTTCTGCCCCAGGAGTGTGACCTCCCGATATCCCTCCGCCACGAGCTCCCGCACCTCCCGGGCGATGGCGTCGACCGGCCGGCTCCGTTCCGGGCCCCGTGTCCGGGGAACGACGCAGTAGGCGCAAGCCTTGTCGCATCCCTCCTGCACCGTCACGAGGGCTCCGACTCCCGGGCCCCTGAGGGCGGGCGGAGTCGTCATCTCCGGAAGGCCGTATTCCCGCCCCAGGAGAACACTCCGGCGTTCCTTCAGGTCCCCCAGCATGGGGATCAGGTTACGGACCTGGGAGGGGCCGGCGATCAGGTCGATCTCCGGCATGATGCGGTGGAGGTTGTCCTGCTCCCGTTCGGCCATGCACCCGGTGACGGCGAGAACCACCGAAGCGTTCTCCTTCTTGTGCTGCCGGAGCCTTCCAAGGTCTGAGAGGGCCTTCTGGTCGGCCTTGTCCCGGACGGTGCAGGTGTTGACCAGGATTACCGAGGCCCGGGAAGGATCGTCGACGGCCCGGTAGCCGGCTTCGGCCATGAGGCCGGCCATGCGCTCCGAGTCGTGGACATTCATCTGGCAACCGAAGGTGCGGATATAGTAGGTTTCGGGATCGGTACGGGATTCGTCGGACATCGTTCGGTCTTTCTATGATAGTGTCTCATTCGAGAGCGGGTTCAGAGCCGTCCCTCCTCCCGGTCCTGATCGTCGATCAGCCGGCTGTGGCGGACCAGAAAGACGTCGAGCGCCATCCAGTCTCCGGGGCCCAGGGAGGAGATCCTGTGGGAGAGGGCCTGCAGGACCTCTCCGTCTCCGGGGGAGGTTTCGAGGATCGCGAGAAACTGGTCGGGGGTGAGCGAGAGACGAGCGAGAATCTCCTCGTCCATCGCACAGGGAAAGACATAGTCCCCCGGTTTGTCCCCAAGGAGCATCCGTCCCTTGTCGATCGCCCGGCCCAGCCACGGGATGCCCATCAGAAGCTCCCGTCCGCTTCGGGGAACGGGGGCGGGGCCTTCTCCTGGGATCAATCCTTCAGCGCCTCAACGACATACTGGTAGGGATAGAGGTCGTGCGACCGGATCCTCGTGAAGCCGGCATCGATCAGGGAATCGTAGAGGGAGACCTCGGAGGAGCGCTCTGCGACCGGAGGGCCCACGGGGGTCTCCTCCTTCTTCCAGTCGATGACGAAGAACTGGCCGGAGGGGGCGAGAATGCGGAAGACCTCCAGGAGCATCTCCCGGGCACTCGAAAGCTCGTGGTAGACGTTCGCCATCCAGACGAGCGCGACCGAATGGTCCGGCAGATCGATCCTGTCGGAGGTACCAGGCACAATCCGGACGGAAGTCTCCCCTCCCCTTTTCTTGCGTTCCTCCTCGAAGCGGGCGATCATTTCCGGCTGAAGCTCGATGGCATGGCAGATGCCTCGCCCCGCGAGGAATTCGCAGACCGGGAAGAAGAAATATCCCGACCCGCTCCCGATTTCGGCCGCATCCCCTTTTTCGTAGGGGCGGATGAGGGGAAAAAGGCGCGCCGGATCCTGAAAGGTCCTGCGTTCGGGATCGTGAAGCCGCTCGACATTCCGAGGGTCGAAAAGATGGGCCACTGGGCCGTCCTCCTGTGCGTGAGGGTGAGCGTGTCTTTTTCTTATTTTACTATAAACCCTTCGCCCAGTTCAGCCAAAAAGAGCGGCGCCCTGCCGGAAAGACCCGTTTTTGTGGTAGAATTTTCGGCTTGAACCCACATCCTGAGACCCGGGGTCCTTCATGAAAATCATACACAGGTATATTTTTTTCGAGCTCCTGACCCCGTTCTTCCTGAGCCTCTTCGTTCTCGTGATCCTTCTTCTCACGCAGCAGGCGCTCCTGATCATGAATCTCCTGGTCAACAAGGGGCTTTCCGTCGAGACGGTCTTCCGGCTCCTGGCCATGATCTTTCCCCAGTTTCTCAGCATGATCATCCCCGTTTCCGTCCTGACCGCCTCCACCGCCACATTCCACCGGCTGGCCTCGGACGGAGAGATCATCGCCTTCAAGGCCTCGGGGATCTCCCTCTCCCGGCTTCTCCTGCCCCTTCTCCTCTTTGCCGCGATCGGCTTTGGCAGCAACTTCTATCTCTCCCTCAAGGCCATGGAAACGCAGGGGCTCTCTCTCCAGGACCTTTTGGTCCGGGTCTTCCAGAAAAAACTCTCCCTGGCCATCAAGCCCCAGGCCTTCAACGACTTCATGGGACGCTTCATCATCTACGTCGAACGGATGCCGACTCTGTCCCATCTCGACGGGGTCTTCATCTACGAGAAGGGAAAGACGGCCCAGGAGAGCACCGTGATCTTCTCCCGGGCGGGAGACCTTTTAAACGAGCGGAATCCCCCGGGACTCAGGCTCAAGCTCACAAACGGCACCTTCCTGCAGCAGGGACAGGCTCTTCAGTACATCCGCTTCGAATCCTACGATCTCACCATTCTGGGAAAACGATCCGAGGATCATATCCGTGTCAAGAGCATCGGGGAGATCCGCTCGGAGATCCGGGCCTCCCCCCACCCCGACCCCGCCCTCTTCAGGGCCCTTGAGGATCGCTACAAGAACTACACCTATCCCTTCTCCTGCTTTTTCTTTGCCTTCCTCGGCATCCCGTACGGGATCTACACGATGCGGTCGGGACGCCTCGCCGGATTCGTCTTCGCCACCATCACGATCATTCTTTTTTACATGATGAACACGATCGACGATCTCATGGTCGCCAGACGACTTCTCTCTCCCGCCGCGGCGGCGGCGGCCCCCGACGTCGTCCTGGCCATTCTGATGGTCACCCTCCTCGTCCTGGTCTTCCGGGAAGTGGACATCCGGGCCCATCTCCCGCGACTCTCCCTCCCTTCCTTTTTAAGGAGGCGGCGTCCATGAGGATTCTCACCCGCCACCTTCTGGGAGAGTACCTCAAAATCTATCTCCTCTCCCTCGTCTCCCTCGAGGCGATCTATCTCGTCATCGACTCCGTGGAGAAGATCAAGAATTTTCTCTCCCACCACGCCCCCTGGTCCCTGATGGGAGAATTTTTCGCCTGGCGGTCGATCGAGGTGGGGTTCCGGGTGATCCCCATGTCGGCGCTGCTCGCGACGATCCTCGCCCTGGGAATCGCCTCCAAGAACCACGAGATCACGGCCATCAAAGCCGCAGGGATCAGCCTCCGGAGAGCCACCTTCCCCATCATCCTGTTCGGCCTCCTGCTTTCCGGCATCGAGCTTCTGATGAACCTCTGGATCGTTCCCCATGCCTACCAGATGACCGACCTCATCCTGGAGGAACGGATCAACCAGGGACAGAACTGGTCGAGCACCGTCCGGAAAAATGTCTGGTTCAGACACGGGGCGCGGGAGATCTTCCGGATTTCCCGAATCCGGAATGGCGGCCGGCTCCTGGAGGGTGTCGCCATCTACCACCGGAACGGAGAGAACGAACTTCACTGGTCGATCACCGCCGCAAGCCTCCGGTACGAGAACGGAGGGTGGGTCTTTCACCGGGGGATCCGGACGCTCTTCCACCGCGACGGGACACTCACCGCCACCCCCTTCCCGACCCTCGGTTTTCCGCTCGACCGGCGACCCGCGGACTTCTTCATCAGAAAAACACACCTCTCCCACCTGACCTACTCCGAGCTGGGGCGGACGATCGAGCTCCTGCGAGCGAACGGGCTCCCCCATACCAATTTCACCGTCATTCGCGACGGGATCATCGCCTTTCCGGCGGCCTCCTTCCTGATGGTTCTTTTCGCCATTCCCTTCGGGATCCGGGAGGGACGGCAGGTCGGGATCGCCCGTGGTTTCGGTGTGGCGCTTCTTCTCTCCCTGGCCTACTGGACCCTTTATTCCATGGGGCTTGCCCTGGGCCGGGGAGGGGTCGTGCCACCCCTTCTCGCGGCATGGTTTGCCAATCTCGTCGTATTTCTCGTTGGGCTGGGGCTTTTGTCCTCCATGAACCGCGTGTCATAGACATAATTCTTCCGGGGAGAGGCCGCGCCTTGACGAGGGAAAAAATCCCGTGCGAGGATCGGTAAAGGAGTGAGGGCGGGGGCACACGCGCGCATCTCACACGCAGACAAGGAGGAGGAATGCAGGGGAAGGAACGCGTCGCCGTTCTTCTTTTCAATCTCGGTGGACCTGAAACGCTGGATGACGTCGAGCCGTTTCTCTCGAACCTTTTCTCCGATCCCGACATCATGGACCTTCCTCCCGTCGTCGGACGCTTTCTTCCCCGCCTGATCGCGAAAAGACGCGCTCCGAAAAGCCGGATCTACTATAAGGCGATCGGGGGAGGCTCTCCGCTGCGGGCCATCACCGAGGACCAGCGCCGGCTCCTGGAGGAGCGGCTGAACGGCTTCGGGTCGGACCGGGACTTCCGTGTCTTTCTCGCCATGCGCTACGCCCCTCCCCGCCTTTCCGAAATCCGGGAGGCCATTCTGGCCTTTCGCCCGGAAAGGCTACTCCTCCTGCCCCTCTATCCCCAGCGCTCCACGACGACCACCCGCTCGTCCTTCCGGGAGTTCCAGGAGCTCATGGCCCGCTCCCTCTCCCTTCCACCCGACCGCCTCCATGTCGTCGCGGCCTGGCCGGACTACCCTCCCTACATCGCCGCCCTGGGAGAAACCGTCCGCAAGGCGATCGGGGCGCTTCCCCCAAACGACCAGCCGGTGGACATCCTGTTTTCCGCCCACGGGATCCCCGAGTCCCGGATCCGGAAGGGAGATCCCTATCAGAAGGATACGGAACGGACGGTCGAAGCCGTCCGTGGATTTCTGGTAAAAGACGCTCCTGAACGGCAGCTGCGGATCCATCTCTCCTACCAGAGCCGGGTCGGGCCGCTCAAATGGCTGGGGCCCGAGACGAAAAAAATCATTGGGGAACTGGCGCTCCGCCACCGTTGCGTCAACCTTGTCCTGGTTCCGGTCAGCTTCGTCTCGGACCACCAGGAGACCCTCTACGAAATGGACATCACATACCGGGACCTCGCCCGGAGCTCGCGGATTCTCCATTTTGAACGGGCTCCGGCCCTCAACATCCAGGCCTCCTTCATCGAGGCCCTCTTCACCCTGACGAAGGATGCCCTCGATAACCGCTGTCCGCTCGGAACTCCCTGTTCCTGCCGGTGCGGCGTCTGTCCCGAATAGGCACCACCTCCTTTCGGGAAAACGGCCAGGCGTCGGAGGGAGCGGTCGATCCGCTCCCCTGCCCCTTCACCCGACAGGCGGGTCTGCCGCACTCCGGAATCCGTTGCTGTTCGCCTTAAAAGACGGGCAGACGGGTGGAAGAAGGGGTGGGCGACGCCACCCCAAGCCATTACGAGACCATAGGGACTTTTCCTTGCCAATAAACCGGGGGGACCGTCACGGACCGAGCGCGAGTCCTTTTGAGAGACATCCTGATGTATTACGGATATGCTCCGCAAAGGCTTTGAAGCGCAGGCAACTCGATGAACTGCAGATGGCGACAAATCGGATACGTTCAACACGATTCTCCGCGTCCTTGAGGACCACGGATTTTCCTGTGCCAGTCACTTTACTCTTCGGAAGCACCGCAGAACCGATTCCATTCTGGGCCCAATCACTCAGGGCACTGTAGCTGAAGGCCTTTCCTTCATATTCATTTAGCGGGACCTTGGCCTTCTTGAAAATATCCCGCGTGACTCTAGCGAGCCCGCAGGCGTCGGGAACCATGACAAATGTCTGCTTTTCCAGGGTCTTCGCAGTGACCGTTTCCGAGGCCAGGAGTGTGGAGTCTTTTGTAATCAGGACAAGAGGTTCTTCATAGAGAAACACAGACTGCATTTTTCCAATTTCGGAAGTAAAATCGGCAATAAGTGGAACGAAAATAAAATCCAGACTGTTCGACAAGAGCATTTTTTGCAATTGGGTCAGATTCTCTTCGGTCAGAACGATCTCATCATTCGGATTCTTTTCCTTGAAGCTTTGCGTGAGCATTGACGTGAAGCCCGGATCCAGGAGGGGGGATATTCCAACTTTGACAATGGCTTTTTCTGGATTCAAATAGTTCCTGGCCTGCAGGATCAGATTCGACTCTGCGCTCAGGATGATTTTGATCAAGGGAATCATGGCGTCCCCGAAAGGAGAGAGCTTCACGGTCCGGGTTGTTCTTTCAAAGAGCTTTGCCCCTAGTTCTTTTTCGACTACGGCCACACCGTGTGACAAGGTGGACTGTGTCACATGGCATCTTTCAGCCGCTTGACTAAAAGATCGTGCTTCGGCCGTCTCAACCACAAACTTCAGATGGGATACATTCATTGACCATCTCCACTTATCGGACACCATCTTTAAGATGGTGGGATAAGGCTACGGCCCGCTCGGACCAAAGTCCGTGAAACGTGCGGACCTCCGCTTCAAGTTCTATCTATTGAAGAATTGGATGGGACCAAGATCTTGGCTCTCCACTCTCAAATCGGCACATGGAATGGCGCGGCTAAAGCTGACCGGCTGAAAGTCGGTGTTTAAATCTTATGGAGAAAAATTGATCGAAAATTTCAATCTATCATATCCATGATATCAATTTCTAAGTTAAAAAATAATCTGATAAGGTCATTCTCGGGAAGAGGCGAAGTCGATAGATCATGAAATCGCCTTCTCTTAAGCCAGTCCTTGCAAAAATGTGAAGACATTCTCAAAGGAGGAGCCATGACGTATCTTGAAATTACCTTGCAGATTCAGGGAAAGAATCGCGCGGCTGCCGCCGAAGTGTACAGTAAGTACAAACTTCCTTTTCTGAACACCATTGACGGAGCAAAATCGAAAGAGCTTCTGGTCCGCGAAGAAGACGTTCAGGTTCTTCATGGATTCGATTCGGTCGACAACGCGAAAAGGTACTTGAATAGCCCTCTGTTCACCCGGGATGTCGTGGGCGCGCTGAAGCCTCTGCTCGACGCGGCACCGGATGTCAGAATCTATCAAGTTGCGTAATTCTCATGGATCCGAACCGCCGTTACAGGCCGGTTCGGATCCTCTGAAAAGCTTTGATGGTGTAAAAATGCTGAGACCCGGGAGAAGCTCTTGAAATAAAAACGCCCTTCTGGCTATGGGTTGAATGTACTTCCAAAACATTCACCAAACCAGGAGAGGGCATATGGGAATGATCCCAGGGGAAAAGATCTCACTGTAACCACGCCCATGACGAGCGCAGGCAAAAAAAAAGGGAGCCCGGAGGCTCCCCTTTTTTGAATCGAAACTCTTAGAGCTTGAGCATCCGAATCGTCTCGGCCGGAGTGTCGGCGATATAAAGAACGCCATTGGTATAGACGATCGCGCCGGTATACTGGAAGCGGGCATCGGAGACATCGCCATCTTCCTTGCCGGAGATGGGAATACCGCCGGTGGACTTGACGCCACCCGCA
Organism: Nitrospirota bacterium; assembly: GCA_021806225.1. Taxonomy (GTDB): domain Bacteria; phylum Nitrospirota; class Leptospirillia; order Leptospirillales; family Leptospirillaceae; genus UBA4572. Next base: position 16,198 of record JAJZXW010000004.1, read on the forward strand.
ACGGTTGTGACCGCATTGCTGGTCAGATCGATCGCCCGGATGGAGGCGTTGGAGGAGTCGCCCACATAGAGGGTGCTTCCGTTGAGCGCCAGAGTCACGGGCTGGTTGAAGTAGGCGGAGCTTCCCGCACCATCATCCGTTCCGGGGAAGCCGGGATGACCGGCCAGGGTCGAAACGGCATTGGTGGCGACGACGATCTTGCGGATAAGATTGTTCCGGGTATCGGCCACGTAAAGGATCGACCCGTCGGGGGTGATGGCCAGACCGCGAGGTTCGCGGAAGCTGGCGGCCGATCCGACGCCGTCATCGGAGCCGGAGGCGAGAGCTCCCTTTCCGGCCACGGTCGAAACGGTTCCGGTGGCGAGATCGATCTTGCGGATCATGTTGTTTCCGGAGTCCGAGACGTAGAGCGTTTTTCCGTCGGGAGAAACGGCCACGGACTTGGGAGCGTAGAACCCGGCTCCGGTGCCCACACCGTCATTCGATCCGGGGAAGGCCCGGCCGGCGACTGTGGAGACGGCATTGGTTGCCAGGTCCATCTTCCGGATCCGGTTGTTCCGGGAATCGGCGATGTAGAGGGTCTTCCCATCGGAGGAGATGGCGAGACCTTCGGGATTGTTGAAGCGAGCGGCCGTTCCGACGCCATCGCGCCAGCGCGCGTGGTGGTTGACGCCCGCGACGGTGACGACAGTGGCGGAACCTCCGCTCACCGTCACCTTCCGGATCAGGTCGTTTCCGGTGTCGGCCACATAAATGGTTCCATCGGGAGCACTGACCATCCCCTGGACATACTCGAAGCGAACCTGACTACCGGTTCCGTCGACATCGCCACGCTCGTGGAAGGCTCCGGCGATGGTTGAAACGCTCGCCGCACCGGCATGGCCAACCATGCCGACCAGCAGACCCGCCGTCACTCCCAGAGCCATCACTGCCTTTTTCGAAGACTTTCTTCCTGTCATCTTTCCGCCCTGCTGTCCTTTGTGCAACAAAGTGTCCTCCTTCGGAAGGTCCGCCCGGGGTCCGGAAACCCGCGGATCAGATAAAACCGCAACGTCAACTAACGGGCAGCGTTGGGAAGCCTTATACGCTGAAAGCATGAAGGAGATAATAATGGCACACGGCTCCCGCACCCATTGTCTTGATCGCTCAATGTATACACCCAATCCTGTCAAATTGCAAGCCAGTGAAAGAGGTTTTTTGAAGAAGGAAAAAATCGGGAGAAAAAGGCCGTCAGCGAGGGGAGATCCGGCCGTGGAAAATCCCCCCGGTCTCGGGATCCCAATCGAAAAGAAGTCCGGCTCCCTTCTTGATTCCAGAAGGAAGATCCGTCCCGGAAGAGTCGGTGGAGAGGTGGCGTGCCAGGGACAGAAGCTCGGGTTCGTGGCCCACGATGAGGAGATTGTCGGGAAAGACCTCTGCGAGAAAGGAGAGAAAGCCCTCCCGTCCGAACGGCAGGGGAAGGAAGTCCGAAGCGAGTTCGATCCGACAGTCAACCTCCCGGACAGGATGCTTTTTCCGTAGCCCGCACAGGAGGATCTCCGCGGTCTGGACGGCACGGGTCAGTGGACTCGAGACGATCCGGTCGACGCGAAGATCGAGGTTCGCAATCTTGCGGGCCAGTCTCCGGACCGCTTTTCGCCCGGAGAAGGTCAGAGGGCGGAGGATCTCCGGATAGGGCTCGTCCGCCGCCTCCCCGTGGCGCACCAGGATCACCCTCATCCGAAATTCTCCGGAGCGATCTCGTCGTAGCCGATCGCCAGGTTTTCGAAGCGTGTGCAGAATCCCTGATAGGCGAGCATCACCGAGCCGATCGGACCGTTTCTCTGCTTTCCGATAATGATCTCGGCCTTTCCCTTGGAGTCGAGATTGTCGGGGTGATAGACCTCGTCCCGATAGATGAAGAGGACGATGTCGGCATCCTGCTCGATGGCGCCCGATTCGCGCAGATCCGAGAGGGTCGGCTTCTTGAGACCCGGACGATTTTCGACGGCGCGGGAGAGCTGGGCCAGGGCAATGACCGGGATCTGAAGCTCCTTTGCCAGGGCCTTGAGGGAGCGAGAGATTTCTGAGATCTCCTGTTCCCGGTTGTCCGTTCTCTGGGACCCCCTCACCAGCTGGAGGTAGTCGACGGCGATCAGGGCAAGGTCCTTCCGCTGTTTCTTGAGCCTTCGGGCCCGGGTCCGGAGCTCGAAGATGGTAAGGTCCCCCGAGTCGTCGATGTAGATGGGCACCTCGCTGGCATCGCCAAAAGCCTGCATGACGCTGTCCCACTCCTCGGAGTTCAGGTGTCCGGTCCGGAGATTCTTGGAGTTGACCCGGGCCTGGGCGCTGATGAGGCGCAGGAAAAGCTGTTCTTTCGGCATCTCGAGGCTGAAGATCCCGACGGGCTTCCGGAGGTCGAAGGCCACATGCTGGGCGATGGAGAGGACGAAGGCCGTCTTCCCCATGGCCGGGCGGCCCGCCACGATGACGAGTTCCGAAGGATTGAATCCCGTCGTGAGATGGTCGAGGTCGACGAATCCGCTGGGAAGTCCGGTGACGATGTCCTTGATCTCCCGGTTCTTGAGGTCCTCGAGCCTTTTGAACTGGGCGTCGAGATAGGAGAGATCCCCGATCTGGGCGAACTCGCTTCTGGAGCGCCGGGAACCAACGTCCATGATCTTTCTTTCCGCATAATCGAGGACTTCGTCTGTATCGAGGGTCGCGTCGTACCCTTTCTGCGCGATCTCTTCGGAGACGAGAATCAGCTTCCGGAAAATCCCCTTCTCGACGATCAGGCGGGCATAGTGGATGGCGTTGGCGGCGGTCGGAACGATATCGGCCAGTTCATAGATGTTTTCGGGGGCGCCGGTGATGCCCGCCCAGTCCTTTTTCGTCAGGTAGTCGGAGAGGGTCAGGCTGTCGATGGGGATGTGGCGGTCGGCCATCTCCTTCATCGCCATGAAGATCCGGCGGTTCGATTCGAGGAGAAAGTCGTCGTCCTGGAGCATGTCTCCGACCGTCGTCATGACCTCGTTGTTGAGGAGGATCGAGCCGAGGAGAGACTTTTCTGCCTCGATGGTCTGGGGGAGATTTTTCCGGGATTCCCGGGAGAGTCGGGATTTCATCGGAGCGCTCATGCAAGATCCCCGGAGAGGACGAATCCGGCGATCTCCTCGATCGAGCGCGCTGTCCGGACATCCTTCCCACGGCCGGTGAGGGTCCAGAGCCCTTTCTCCGCATCGTAAAGCAGCACTGCGGCAATATCTTCGTGGTCGGCCAGGATCCCATCGGCAGACAGTGGAAGACCGCTGTCGGAAGACGGGTCGGGAGCGGTCATGACCGCCCGGCCGGACCGTCGAAGGGTCCGGGCAAAGGCCTGGACGGGAGTGACGTTGCCGGGAGCGTGGCAGGCCAGAACGAGGGTGGGAGTCTCCTCTGGCGCCTCCCGCTTTCGGAGCGTCTCTTCGATGTGGGTGATGTGATAGGCGAAGCCGACTGCAGGAAGGTCGTGTCCGAAGGCCTGGCCAAGACGGTCGTATCGCCCGCCCGAGGCCAGATGGGTGGAGGAGCCCGGGGCAAAGAGCTGGAAGAACATTCCCGTATAGTAGGGTGATGAGGGCGGAAGGGCGAAGTCCACCCGGACGGCGGAGGCACGGGGCGACGCGTCGATGGAGGCCAGCAGGTCGAGGAATCCTTCCATTTCTTCCCGTAATCGCGCGGGTCCGTCAGGGAGAAGTTTCGCAAGGATGGAACGGGACTCCTCGATCCCGAAGACTCCACCGGCAAGGGCGTCGACCATTTTTCTCGGGAATGTCTTTCCGCGCGAGGGTAGCAGGTCCCTCAGGCGATCGGGATTTCGGGAATGAAAGGCCGACCGGACCTCCTTCGATCGGTCAGCATCTTCAGAGATTTCCCTTAAAAAGGCCTCCTGCAGCCCGGCATGGGAAAGGAGAAGAAGGGAGTCGCCGAGCGGGAAGATCTCCGCACCGGAAAGGCAGAGGTCGAGGATTTCCCCGTCAGAAACGACGGAGGGATCCCCGATGAGCTCGAGCCCCGTCTGGTGAAGCTCCCGATCAATGGAGGCCTGGTGGTTCTCGTCCCGGAAAACGGAGGTGCTGTAGCAAAATCGGAGCGGAAGCTGACGGTCCCTGAAGGACTGGGTCGTAAGGCGCGCGATCTGGGCCGTGGCGTCGGGCCGGAGGACGAGAACCTGGCCTGAGCCGCGATCCTGCATGAGGTAGAGTTTCGTCAGAAGGGCGGGAGGGATGCCGGGTGAGATGGCATCGAGGTACTCGAAAGAGGGAAGGATGATTTCCCGATAGCCCCAGAGAGAAAAATGGTTGAGGAGATGCTGGGTCGACTCTCTCCTGAAGCGGGCCGTCCGGGAAAAAACGGGAGAGACACCGGTCGGCGTTGTTTTTGTGGGGGGGCGGGTGGACCGCTCCGCCCCCTTTTTACGATTGGCCATGGGTATCGAAAACTCGCTATTTGGACAGGGAAGGAAGGCGCAGCAGTTTGAGCGCGATGATTTTCGGATTCTTGCGAATTTCATCGAGCACGGCCTGGGTCGGTTCGGTATCGAGTCCGATCAGGGATATGGCCTTCCCGCCCGGAAAGTCGCGTCCGAACTGCATCCGGGCGATATTGACCCCGTGAGACCCCAGAAGGCTTCCGACCAGACCCACCACGCCGGGCTGATCCTGATTCGTGAGGAAGAGCATGATCGGGTCCGGGACAACCTCCACGGGAAGATTGTCGAGGGAAACGATCCGGAAATCTTTTTTCTGAAAGATGGAACCCGCGATCTGGTGCGTCCCGTGGGCCGTCGTGGCGCGGAGCGTCAGAAGCCCCACGTAGTCCCCCTGCTGGGAGGAGCGGGATTCCACCACCTCGAGGCCGCGCTCCTTGGCCAGGATGGGGGCGTTGACCTCGTTGACGCGCGCCGCGAGGATGGGGGAGAGGACGCCCTTGATCGCCGAGATGGTGACGATGGATGTCGGCAGCGTCGCGGCCTCCCCGCTGAACTCCACCGCGATCTTTGAAATGGGTTCGGAGGCGACCTGGGAGAGGATGCCCCCCATGACCTCGGCCAGCTGCTGATAGGGCGCCACCCGGGCCGCATCCTCCGGAGGGATGGAGGGAAGGTTCGCGGCGAAGCGAATCACGCCCTTTGCGAGGTAGTCGACCATCTGGTCGGCCACGGCCAGGGCCACGTTCTCCTGGGCCTCCTTCGTCGCAGCCCCGATATGGGGAGTGGAGATGAAGTTGTCGAGCTTCAGGAGCGGGTGGTCGGCGGGAGGGGGTTCCTGGACGAAGACGTCGAAGGCGGCCCCCGCCACATGCCCATCGGCCAGGGCCTCGGCCAGGTCGGCCTCGTTGATGACCCCTCCCCGGGCGCAGTTCACCAGGTAGACCCCTTTCTTCATCCTGGCGATGGTCGCACGGGAGATGAGGTTCGTGGTCTCGGGGGTGAGGGGCGTGTGGACGGTGATGACGTCGGACTTCGTGAAGAGCTCCTCGAGCGTCACCGGGGCGACGCCGTGTTTTTCGGCGGCCTCGGGAGTCAGGAATGGGTCGTAGGCGATCACGTTCATCAGAAGACCCTGGGCGACGTGGGCCACATGGGAGCCGATCTTGCCCATGCCGAGGATGCCGAGGGTCTTGTGCGAGAGCTCCATCCCCATGAACTTGGACTTTTCCCACTTGCCCGCACGGTTGGAGGCGTTGGCCTGGGGGATCTTCCGGACCATCGACATCATCATCGAGACGGTGTGCTCCGCCGTCGTGATCGTGTTTCCTCCCGGGGTGTTCATGACGACGATTCCCCGGTTGGTGGCGGCGGAGAGGTCCACGTTGTCGAGGCCCGCTCCGGCCCGTCCGATCACTTTGAGGCGGCTGGTTCCCTCGAGAACATCCGCGGTCACCTTGGTCCCGCTGCGAATGACGAGTCCGTCATAGGAGGCGAGCTCTTTTTTCAGTTCCTCGGGCGGAAGCTTGGCCTTGACGGTGACTTCAAACCCCGCATTTCTGAAAATATCCAGACCTTCCTCCGAAATCGGATCGCTCACGAGAATACGGACCGGCCCTGTACTCAACACATCCTCCCCTTGAAATGGAATGGAATTTCTATTGGAACTCCGGGAAGGGGACCCCTCCCGGAGCCGAGACACATTATCCCTGGATCAGAACTTCCTGGGCCTTGGCAACGCCGGAACCGAGGGGAGCCCCCTTGTATCCCATGCGGGCCAGGACCATTTCGATCCCGCTGATTGCGGTGATGATGTCGAAGGTGTCGGCGTAGCCCATGTGGGAGACCCTGAAGACCTTTCCCTTGAGCTGGTCCTGCCCCCCGGCTCCCGTGATCCCGTACTGGCTCCGGAGATTCTTGTAAATCGCCTCCCCGTCGAAGCCCTCGGGGGCGACGATGGCGGTCAGGGCATCCGAAGGGGTCTGGCGGGCGAAGATCGAAAGCCCGAATCCCCGGACCCCTTCCCGGGTGGCACGGGCGAGAAGACGGTGGCGGGCAAAGAGCTTGTCGAGACCCTCCGCCTGCATCATCTCGAGGGACTTAGCCAGTCCGATCCAGAGGGAGACGGCCGGGGTCCAGGCGTTGGAGTCCTTCAGGATATTGTCCTTCTCGCGCTTGAGATCGAGGTAGAAACGGGGGCATTTGGCGGTTTGGCTCAGGCTCCAGGCCTTCTCGGAAACCGCGATGCAGGCGAGTCCGGGCGGAAGCATCAGGGCCTTCTGGGATCCCGTGATCAGGACGTCGATCCCCCACTGGTCCATCGGAATGTTCACCACGCCCAGGGCGGTGATCGCGTCGACGACCAGGATAGTCTGCTCACGGCCGGCCGTGAGGCGGGCCAGCCCCTGGATGTCGTGCCAGACTCCCGTGGAGGTTTCGCTGGCCTGGACGTAGATCGCCTTGATCGCGGGATCCCCTGCGAGGATCTTTTCCACCTGTGAGAGATCCACCGAATCACCCCAGGGAACCGTCACCTCGATGGGTGTCACTCCGTAGGCCTTGGCGATCTTGAGCCACCGCTCTCCGAACTTTCCGCCGTTGACGGCAATGACCTTGTCTCCGGGGCTCAGGAAGTTCGTCATCGAGGCCTCCATGCCGGCCGTTCCGCTTCCGGCGACGGTGATGACCTCCTGGGATGTCTGGAAGAGCCACTTGAGACCGGCGCGAACCTTCTGGATCACCGGAATGAAGTCGGGAGAACGATGGTGGATCATGGGGGCGGACATGGCCAGAAGAACCTCCGGTGGAACGGGAGTGGGGCCGGGAGCCAAGAGGTATTGTTTCTTCATCGAGAAAAATCTCCTTGCATCAGGGTGGTCCCCATTAAGGATATGGTCTGGGGAAGGTGGCACGCACGGAACCATCCAGTACGGCACGGCCGGTCGTGACCAGGAGGTCTCGTGTCTCGGAGCGGACCGGGTCGGGAGGCGGGCCAATCTCTGGCCGGATTCATCAAGGATGGAGCGTCGGGCGTTTTTTTCGCACGGTCCAGGGTCGTCCGCCCCTTTCGGGCGGGAACGGACAGAACACCATCCAAACTGCTCAACTTTACTTGATATCCTCCCATCCCTCTCGCTTCGCTTGCCGCGAAAGCGGAAAGGAAGGGGATTCCTTCCTGCCATCTCCCCGGACTGAAAACGGGGATGGATTCGCCGTCTGAACGGTCAGGCGACGAACTTGGAGGAGGACTCCTCCAAACAGGCGCTACGGGCCCGCCCGGCCCTGATTGCTTGTTTTTTTTCGGAGATCGCGTCGGAGATTTTACAGGCCGGACTTCCCGGCCCAACCCGATATCTTCGGTTGTCAACGAACGTGGAACTGATCGTACCGGAAAATCGGGAACGTTTCAAGGAAGATCGGCATCGATGGTGCATGTCTGTATTTTGAGAAGGGACGGAATTGACGTCCTCCCCTCCGTGAACGAAGGGGATTCTTTCCTGCCAACTCCCCGGACTGAAAACGGGGATGGATCGGCGGGCCTGAAAGGTCAGGCCGCCGACTCGGAGGTTTTCGCCTCCGAACAGGCGCTACGGGCGTGCCCCGCCCCGAGAATATTTTTCGCCGCATTCGCATCGGCGTTTTCCGC
>JAJZXW010000029.1 GCA_021806225.1 Nitrospirota bacterium
GATCTTGAGAGGGGGAGGAGGGCACGTTGTTGTCCATGCCCTGACTTTATCAGATCGAACAGAAAGTGTCCAGTCCCCAGAGATATGGGTCAGGGAGAAAACCCCTGAATAGATACGTTTTTTTAAATAATCCGTTCATACGGGTTGGTTATGCAACAAATTTCCATCCATTTCTATCAAGTCTATCAAGTTTGAATTTTGCTTTGAATCGCTCCTTCTTTTTGTGAGGAACCTTCAGATCTTCTGCTTCCCCAAGAAGAATATCTTTTATCTTTCCATGAGAATCATTGGAAAGAATAGTAACGATAGCTCTTACAAACTTATCCATTGGTACGGATAGAGCCGAATCAGCCTTCTCACTTCTCGAAAGATGTTCCGGAGAAATTCCCATATTAGAAGCCCATTTCTTTGCAGAAAATCCTACTTCTTTCCTCAAGAAGCGAACTTCTTTGAAAGTCAAAACGGACGGCTTTTCCAGTAGATCCTTTACGATTAACTTGTGTAATTGTTCAATTTTTGGAATGGCAACAGAATATTCTCCACATTTTTCACAAGAAAATGTTTCAATCCCCACAAGGTAAACCTCAGGAAGACCACATTCTTTGTAATGATATGGGGATTTATTCGTAACATTTGTTTTAATCATTTCAGTATTGCAAACTGGGCATTTCATTTCACTCTCCTTGAATGTCTTAGACTATCACAGTGATGATGATAAGTGATCGATCTATCTTGACAACACAAGAAGCACTTTCTCCTCCATCCACCAATTTTCCTTCGATTGTGTAACCCCAAACTTCTTGCCGAACATCGTCACAATATGGAGATTTAATGGGTCGTCTTCTGGATTAAGGGAATGTGGGTTTCATGATTGATTTTGAATCAGATCTCCCCTTTCTCGATCAGATCCAGGAGTATCGATGTATCCACTCCGAAGCTCATTTCCTCCAGTTCGATTTCTGTTGATGGCAAACCATAACCAAGTCCTTTGCTGTCCTCGAGCCGTAGTTTCCCCAATAGTCCCGGTCTCTTAAACGGCTTCATCCGGTGGGCTCCATGCCGGACAAAAAGGATCCTGGCCCGAAGAACGTCAAAGCTGTATCCCCGTCCCATCCGCTGGACAGCACGGATCAGGTTATTCGCTGATTCTGTGCAGGCATTCGTGACCCGGTGGTCGAAATAGGCCAGAATCGGTCCCTCCCAGTTTTTAAAAGCCGTCAAAAGAGGTCCAAAGGTGGATCGGATCTCCGGATCGAGACCCGCGTCCCATTCCTTATACAGTCGAGACGCCTCCGCACGAGAGGAGGCCTCATAGACGTCGTAGAATCTCTCCTTCGCCAGGTGAGCTTTGAGCAGGACAGGGAAGTCCTTGTCCCACTCGTCCAGGCGCTTTCTTTGGACCTCGTTCAGTTTCGAAAACCGCTTCAGAAGGACATGGCGATTCCGCATGAGGGTCCGCCGCTTCCCGGGAGGAAGCGTTCCTCCCACGGTCTTCCGGAGAGCATCCAGGGCGGCGTTGGCCATCTTCAGAACATGGAGCTTGTCCACGACGACGGGAATCCCCGGCAGGGCCTCCCGAACGGCGTCCTGATAAGGCCGCCACATGTCGATGGCCACGCACCGGATCCGCCCTTTTGAAGGAAGGTCGGAAAGAAACCGGGCGACGGTCGTCTTATTCCGGTCGGGAAGCATCTCAATCACAATGCAGGAGGGGATGTTTGTGAACAGTGCCCGGGGACGTCGGATGAGATGCACCTCGTCGATCCCAAGAACCTCCGGGGTCTCGAAGCGGAGACTATCCCGTAGTTGATCCACATAGTCGTCGAACACCATCCGGATCGTCGAATTCCCGACCCCGGTTTCTTCGGCCAAGTGCGTGAACGGGTGCCGGAGGGATTTCTTCTCGAGCCATGTTTTGAGTCTCACGGTCATGGACCGCTTGGAATCCACCTCCGGAAGCGGCTCGTAAAAAGTCTTCCCGCACGTTTTGCACCGGAAGCGCCGGGTGTCGACAGAAAGTCCGACCCGTTTCCCATGGATGGGGAGGTCGCGGATCCAGTTCTCCCGGCGGCCGAACCCGACCAGGGAGACAGAACCGCAATGGACGCAGCGGTCGGGAGGGGAGATGGTCTCAGCCTTGATGTGATAGTCCTCATCGATATCCTCCACATGGAGGACACGATAGGAGAGGAGATTCAAGAAATTAGGACTGCGTCCCATCCGTTTCGATCTCCAGTTGCCCTGAAACACAGACGGTGGAATAGTAGATAGCCCATGTGCCAGGGTCCTCGGCAAAGGTCCGATAGATGTCCACATCTTTTCCGGTGCATTTTTTGGTCTGGATGTACCTTTCCCTCAACTGTCCGGCCGACATCCCCATCATTCTGGCGATGGGAGAGCCGCCACGTGATGAAGGCGCAACGTTGTCGACGAAAAGATTTTTAATCCTTAATGCCGACAGAGCCTTGGGGATCTTGAGACCGGCCGTGTGGTCGATGCCTGTGGCTTTGTACATGGTTTCGATCGCACTCGACACCCGGTCAAAGGCCAGAAGTGCGTCTTCCGAACCGACCAGACACCGTGCGGCAGAGAAATCCGGCTCTTCGAAGACAAGCCAGCCCCCCGGTTTTAAAAGAAGAAGTATTTTCTCCAGAACGGACGCGAATTCGGGGATATGGAGCAGGATATAACGTCCATGGACCAGATCGAAGCGCGATCGGCCCAAGTCCACAGTGCGGATATCTCCTTTCACGATCACGGTATTGGAGGAAGCCGACGACGGAAGGAATCGGGTATCGGTATCGACGGCGACGACTGTTCCTGTGGACCCGACCTTTTCCGACATCAAGTTCATGATCGAACCGGCACCCGCACCAACTTCCAGACAGTGCCAGCCATCGCTGACCCCGACATTCTCCAGCCGTTGTCGGGTTTGGGGATCGAAGGCCGATTCGAGGAGGCGCAGACGATCCAGTTCTGCCTGCTCTTTTGTCCCGTCAAAAACATAGTGATGATCTGTCATATTCGATTTCCTGTCGAAGGGAAGCGACGAATCCAACTCCTCATGCTTTGCTGTCGGAGATGAACCCGATCGGTTTTGTTTCTCGAACAGGCGTTTCCATAATATTGCGGATCGCCTCGATCAGTTGGACGATGGTTTGATCATGAATCCCGACCTTCCGTTCCAGTTCCGAAAGCTTCTGGGCCAGCTCCTTGTGGGCGGACAGCATCTCCCGAAGCTGGACAAAGGCCCGCATGATGGCAATATTGACTCGGATGGCCCGTTCGCTGTGCAGCACACTGGAGAGCATTGACACTCCCTGTTCCGTGAATACCAGTGGGAGTTTCCGGCGACCGCCCCAACTTGATGTCGCAATTTGCGATTTCAAGTTCGAAAATTCCGAGTCTGTCAGTTGAAACATGAAATCGTTCGGGAAACGGTCGATGTTTCTGCGAACCTGCTCATTCAAACGACTGGTGGAAACCCCGTACAGTTCGGCCAGGTCAGAATCGAGCATGATCTTCTGACCGCGCACGAGAAAAATCCGGGAGGTAATGGATTCAACAGGAACGGAAGGAAAAAATCCGGACATAGTCTCCTCAAAAGTTGAAAGAAGGACTCACCCCTTGGCCAGTTTTCGAAGGGCGTTTTGCTCCAGACCTGGACGACGTTGTTCAAGTACTAAAAATGCGATTTCGAAGGGGAGATTTTCGGAGATCGGTCCTACAGGCCTTTTTCGTGGGAGCCCCCTACAAGATGAGCATGGCGTCCCCGTAGCTCAGGAAGAAGAATCCCTCCTCCAGCGCCCTCCGGTAGATCTCCCGCCACCGCCCGTCCCCTCCCAAAAAGGCGTCCACCAGAACGAGCAGGGTCGACCGGGGGGTATGGAAGTTCGTGAGGAGGCCATCGGTCGCCAGGAACCGGTATCCCGGCCGGACGTAGAGCCGGGTCCACCCGGCCCGGCCCTCCGGGGGAATCTCCCCCAGGGCGAAGGCCGACTCCAGGGCCCGCAGGGAGGTGGTTCCCACCGCCACCACCCGGCCTCCCCGGCCACGGGTGCGCGCGATGGCCTCGGCCGTCTCCCGGGGAACGACGTACCATTCCTCGTGCATCCGGTGGTCCTCCACCGGCCCCTCGGAGAGCCCCCGGAAGGTCCCCACCCCCACATGGAGGGTGACGCTGGCCCGCTCCACCCCCTTCTCCCGGAGGCGGTCGAGAAGCTCCTCTCCCAGGTGGAGCCCCGCGGTGGGGGCGGCCACCGATCCCGGCACCCGGGCATAGACCGTCTGGTAGCGCTCCCGGTCGCTCCCGTCGGCCGATCGTCTCCGGGCGATATAGGGCGGCAGGGGCATCTCCCCCTGGTCCTCGAGGAGGACGACCAGCGACTCCTCTCCCCGATACTCCCCCGAGAAGCACTCGAGCGCCTCGTCGTAGCAGATCCCGTCGAGAACCCCCCGCCCCCCGAAAAGCTCGAGTCGCCTCTCCCCCTTGAGCCCCTTCCCCAGAAAGCGCACTGTCCCCGCTGTGGCGCCGTCGAAGGGTCCGAGAACGAGGAGGTCGATCGCCCGTCCCCGGGAGGTCCGGGCCCGGGTCCTTGCCGGAACGACCCGGGAGTCGTTGGCCACCAGAAGATCCCCGGGGGCGAGGAGGGAAGGAAGGTCCGCCACAGTAGAGGAGAGGAAGGGAGGACGGCCGCCGTCCCCCCGACGGGGGACCACCGCCAGGCGGCTCAGATCCCGCCGGGGGGGAGGAACGAGCCGGATCCGCTCCTCCGGCAGCTCGTAGTCGTAGTCCCGGGCCTCCGGGGAAGATCGGTCCACGGCTACCGCCGGAAGAGGGC
>JAJZXW010000033.1 GCA_021806225.1 Nitrospirota bacterium
CGAAAAATATTCTCGGGGCTGGGCAAGCCCGTAGCGCCTGTTCGGAGGCGAAAACCTCCGAGTCGGCGGCCTGACCTTTCAGGCCCGCCGATCCATCCCCGTTTTCAGTCCGGGGAGTTGGCAGGAAGGAATCCCCTTCGTTCACGGAGGGGAGGACGTCAACCGGATGATTGGAATTCATGCCCTGAGGCAGGCGCGGATTCTTCGGGAGCGGCTGCTCCGGTCGGGACGCTTCCTGAGGGTTTCGATCAATATCGGCGCCAGCCATTTCCTTCATGAGGAATTCCTGTCCAATGTGGAGGAATCGGTCGGTGGGGCCGGAGGGGAGGGGCTGGTCCTTGAGGTCACGGAAAGCGCCGCCCTTGAGGACATGCATCGGACGACTCGCCTGGTGGAGGAATTGAAACGCCGCGGATTCGGGGCATCCCTCGACGACTTCGGAACGGGATACTCTTCCCTCCATTATGCGGCCGATCTCTCGATGACGGAGATCAAGCTCGATTCCTATTTTCTCCGACGCTTCCGGAGCTACACCAATGCCTTCGCCGTTGTGGGCTCGACCCTTTTGCTGGCCGATCTTTCGGGAAGCCGTCTTGTGGGAGAAGGTCTCGAATTTCCCGAGGACCTCGCGCTCTGGCTTCGCATGGGAGGCCGTCTGATCCAGGGGTATCTTCTCGCCAGACCCATGCCGGAGGAGGAGCTTCTTTCCTGGCTCGGCCGTCCCCTGCCACCGGAGCTCGCGACTGCCTCCCCGGTCTATCCGGTCGAAGATCTTCCCTTTCTCGAATACGCCTTCCGCCCCTCCTCTTCCTACGAGGAAATGGACCACCGCCAGGCCGACTGTCCGCTGGACCTCTGGTTCGCCCAGCGCGGTGTTCTTTACTGTCACCTTCCTTCCTGGAGCGAGGCCAGGGACTCCCATAGACAGATGCACATTTCGGGGGCACTCTCCCTCAATGTCACAGAGAGGTTCGTGCGGGCGATCGGAAACCTTCGGGACGAGATGGACGCCTACCGGCTCACGTTCGGTCCTTCTGCCTGACCCTTTCTTGCAGACGCATCGCCCTCAGGTCTTTTTCCTGGCCGTTTACCGCGACAGGTAGCCGTAGAACATCTCGCTCCGGATGCGCGACTCCTCCACCAGGAACTGCCCAAGGAGAGTCTGGTGAAAGGCGTCGACCATGGCGGGCGGTCCGGACAGATAGAGGAGGGAGTCCTCCCCCGCCATCTCAAGAATCCGGGAAAGGCCCTCATTGATCCGCTCCTGACGGGAGCCTCCGACCGGGAGGCCTTCCTTGGTCAGGACAGGGACCCATGCGACGACTTCCTCCCGCACCCACTCCTGACATTCCGAAAGAAACGGCGTCTCGTCCACTGTCCGGTTTACCGTCATGAGAAAGATCCTGAAAGGCGATTCCTTTCGCTTCTTGAGGCTTCGGACCATGCTCCGAAAGGGGGTGATCCCGATGCCACCCGCCAGAAAGACCAGATTCTTCGGTCCTTCTCCCCGCGGAAGAATGAAGTCCCCGCTTGCCTCCTCGATCAGGAAGGTCTGGCCGGGACGAGCGCCCTTCAGCGCTTTCTTGAAGGGCGAGCCCGGAGTCAGTCGTGTGGCGATTGAAACGGTAGGGAGCTCCTCCGGGGCGCTGCAGAGGGAGAAGGTCCGGCTCCGGTCGTCCAGGGGGTGGTCGGGAGGGAAAGAGAAAAGGGATGCTTGGCCGGCTTCGAAGGTGAAGGCGGAGTCTGATATCTCGAACTCGGCCCAAAGAGTCCCGGCGGCAACCGGAACAGTTCGGAGGAGGCGGGCGGAAAACTCCATAAGGGTCCTTTCAGTCGTCGGTCCAGGAATGGATCTGCCCGGCCGGATGAGTGAAGTGCTTCCCGAAGAGGGCTTCCAATGCCGTCGGAGGGAGAGGCCGGCTGGAGAAAAAGCCCTGGATCCGGTCGCACTGGTGCTTTTCCAGATAATCCCACTCCTCGGCGCTCTCCACGCCTTCGGCCGTGGTGGTAAAGTCCAGGCGCTTGCCCAGACCGATGATCGTCCGGACGAGTTCGGAGCGTTTGAGGTCGGAGAAAAGGTTGGTGACGAGCGAGCGGTCGATCTTGACCTCGGCGATGGGATAGGTGGTGAGGTAGGAAAGTGCCGTAGCCCCGGTTCCGAAGTCGTCGATGGAGATCCGGATGGCCTGGCGGTGAAGCGATTCTACCACCGAAAAGAAATTCTCGGAATCCTTGATCACCTCCGACTCGGTGATCTCGAGGAGGAGGACCTCCGGGGGAACCCCCACCTTGTCGAGGATGGAGAGCACTTCCTCGACGAATCCCTCCCGGACGAAGTGCTGATAGGAGATGTTGACCGATACGGATATCCGGTTACCGTCGGTCCTCCATCGCTTGGCCTGTTCCATGGCCATCCGGAGCACGGTATTGCCGATCGGGACGATGAGCCCTGTCCGCTCGGCCAGGGGAATGAAGTCGGCCGGAGAGACGCGTCCGGCGTCGGGGGACTCCCATCGCACCAGGGCTTCCGCGCCGACGACCTTGCCCGACTGGGTCTCGATCTGGGGCTGATATTCGAGAAAAAATTCCCCCCGAAGAAGCGCCTGTTTGAGGGCCTGCTCGAGCTGGAGATCACGGAGGGAGGACGAGGACATGGCCTCCTCGAAGAAGCGGATGCGGTTCCTTCCCGCTTCCTTGGCCCGGTTGAGGGCAATGTCCGAATTTTTGACCAGATCTTCGGGGGATTCGCCGTCCCGGGGGAAAAGGGCCACTCCCATGCTCGCGGTCAGGGCGATCTCCTGTCCTGCCACCTCGAAGGGGTTGTCCAGACTCCTGAGCAGACGGTCGCAAAAGAGGGAGACATCCTTCTCCGTCGGGCATTCGGTCAGCATTACGAGAAATTCGTCTCCCCCGATACGGGCCAGGGTGTCGTTTGGTGACAGGAGCCCGGAGAAGCGCCGGGAAAGGGCCTGGAGAAGCTCGTTTCCCGCCCCGTGGCCCAAAGAGTCGTTGATCCGCTTAAAAAGGTCGATGTCGACCATCCCGATGGCCAGGATGCGGCGATTGTTTCTGGCCCAGGGGAGAAGGGTGGCCAGGCGGTCCTGGAAAAGGCTCTGGTTCGGGAGATGGGTGAGGGTGTCCCGGTATGTCAGGTTCCAGATCATCTCCTGGGCCCGCCGCCGCTCGGTGTTTTCCTGAAAGACCATGACCACCCCGGTGAGAAGTCCGTCCCGGCTGTGGATGGGGGCCGCCGAATCGGAGATCGAGGTGATGCGTCCGCTCCGGCTGATCAGGGCGGTGTGGTTTGCAAGCCCCACAACGATGTCGTTCTTCAGGACCCGGTCGATCGGAACCTCCACTCGTTCCCCGGTCTTTTCGTTGAGGATCCGGAAGATCTCGTAGACGGGGCGTCCCAGGGCTTCCTCGACCCCGTATCCCGTGAGGCGTTCGGCGACCTGGTTGATGAAGGTGACCGTTCCGGAGACGTCGGTGGCGATGACGCCGTCCCCGATGGATGCAAGCGTCGTCCGGAGCCACTCCCCCTGAGCTTCGAGCGCCAGTTCTGCGTTCTTGAGGCGCGAGACGTCGCTCCCTTTCCATTCGAGGTACCGGGATCGCCGGCCGATCCGGGTCGGGGTCATCTGGGCCATGAGCCAGGTCAGGGCGGGAAGGGACGGATCGCGGAAGGGAAGGAGATGCTGGCGGGGTGCACCGGGGTCCGCGAGGAAGGCCTCCCATTCAAGGGCGGCCTCTCCGAGGGACGGACTTTCCCGGAGGAGGTCCGCCAGGGGGATCGCATCGCATCCGGAGTGGTTCCTGCAAAAGAGATCCCGGAAGCGGCGGTTCGCAAAAAGAATTCTCCCCCGAAGATCGGTCAGGACGATCATCTCCTCCGAGTCTTCCGCGGCGAAGTCGAGCAGGACCTGGTGGGTGTGGCGCCGGGAGGTCGAGAAAAACAGGATCGCGCCGGCGTAAAGAACGGTCAGGAAACCCTGGAGAAGGATGAGAATCGAGCGGGTCCGGTAAAGGGAGGCCAGACGAAGAGTCTCCCTCCGGAGCTGTTTGTCTATTTCGTAGGAGAAGGAAACGATCCGGAAGCTCAGTCGGCGGTAGTCCCTGGAAAGAGGATCCGATAGAGAAGGGGGCCTTCCGGAAAAATTTCGGGTCAGACTGAAGAAATAGCGGTCGCATCCCCGAGCGACATCGGTGAGGGAGCGTCGCATTTCCAGAGAAAGGAACGGTCTTCTGCGGTCCAGATCGGAGAGGACCGCCCGGGCCTGGAGGGACAATCCCAATACGTAGCGTTCGGATTCTGGCTCTTTTTTCAGGATGGCGGCCAGGAAGGCCGCATGAATGGCCCGGTCGAGGGAGGTCATGTCGAATCCCAGGGCTTCTGTGGCGTGGACCGCCTCCGCGACCCTTTTTTCGGCCATGTGGTTCCGGGCAAAGAAGAGGAACAGCGGAGCGGAAACGCCCAGGAAAAGGAGCGTCGCCAGCAGCACGGGAAGCGCGAGGAGGAGCTCCCGCCATGATCGGGGGAAGGAATGTGTCATGGGCGTTCCTTGCCGGACGGACCCGCGTGGATCGGGAATGATTTTTCCAGGTCGATGCCGCTGGAATATGAGAAAACCATAAGCTTAATTTTTGTCAATGTCAAGGATCCCTTATGGACCAAATATTTTGTCGTTTGCAGAGCCGGTCCCTTGACCGACTCCGATGAGGGGGGTATGGTTATAAGAATCGTTCCTCATTCTTTTGGGTCCTGACGGAGGTTGGTCGGTCGGGGACGGTGCTTACGCTTCCCGACAGGGTTGCAGAAGGGAGCGATGCTGTGAAGGTTCTTCTGGTCTCGGCCAACCGCGAACACTTTCCTGATCCTGTTTTTCCCCTGGGGGCGGCCTACGCGGCGGCTGCGATCCGGAGTGTCGGCCATCGGGTCGTTGCCCTGGACCTCGCCTTCCTGACCGATCCCGAAAAAGCCCTGAGAGAGTCGATCCTGAGGGAAAAGGCCGACATACTCGCCTTCTCCCTCAGGAACCTCGACAATGCGGCCTATCCCCTGACGCGATTCTATCTCCCGGACTATCGGGCTCTCCTCAGGATCGCCCGTGAAACGATCGTCCAGACCGCACGTCCGAAGATTCCCGTCGTGGTGGGGGGATCGGCTGTCGGGCTCATGCCCGTCCCCCTTGTGAAGAGCCTCGAGGCCGACTACGGGGTGGCAGGTGAGTCGGAGGAGGCTTTCCCGGCGCTCCTCGAAGCCATCGAAAAGGGATGCGACCCTTTGGGAATCCCGGGTATCGTCGGGGCAAAGGAGAGCGGGGGAGCGGTCACTCCTCTTCCTTTTCCGGATTCCCCTGTCACTCCCGTTGTGGAAGGAGGGATCTGGACCCGTCTTCGTCCGGCCCGGGACCTCTTTGACCTTCCGCGCTACATGAGGGTGGGGGGGATGGCCAATATCCAGACCAAGAGGGGATGCGTCTTCCGGTGCCGCTATTGCACCTATCCCCTTCTCGAGGGACGGGAGCACCGTCTCCGGGATCCCGAGGCCGTCGCGGACGAAATCGAGGAGCTTGTCGAGCGGGACAGGGTGCGTTCGTTTTTTTTCGTCGACAGCGTCTTCAATCTGCCTGCCTCCCATGCGGAGGGAGTCTCCCGGGCCCTGATCCGCCGGAAAATCCGGATACGCTGGTCGGCCTATGCCTCCCCCGCGGGACTCACCCGGGGCCTTCTGGAGACGATGGCGGCGGCAGGATGCGACGGTCTCGAGGTGGGAAGCGATTCCGCGGACGGAACAACTCTTGAGACCCTGGGAAAGGGTTTTTCCGTCGATCGGATCCTCGAAGTGGCCGAGGACTGTCGCAAGGTCGGGATACCTCTCTGCCACAGCCTTATCTTCGGGGGGCCGGGAGAGACGCCCGAAACGGTCCGACGCACCTGCCAGCTGATCGACGGAACGCGTCCGATGGCGGTGGTGGCCATGGCCGGGGTCCGTCTCTATCCCGGCACGCCTCTGGGAGACTGGGCCCTCTCCTCGGGTCTGGTGAAATCGGAGGAAGATTTCCTGGAGCCCCGATTTTTCATCGACCCGGCGGTTCGGTCTTTCCTGATCCCCTATCTCGAGGCCTTTTCCGCCGCCCGGGGAAACTGGATCCTTCCGGGGGTGGTGCCCCCCCTGGCCCCCATCACCCAACGGATCATCCGGTTCATGGGGTACAGGAAGCCCCTTTGGCATCTTTTGAAATACGGAGTGTTCAAGAACCGGGTCTATCGGGACCGGTGACAGGATCCTGCCGCCGAAAAGCGAACCATCGGCGCCGTGATCCCCTGACGAGGAGGGACGATCCGAAGGGATACGCCCATCAAGAACGAAGGAGTCGCTCATGGAAGACACCGCAAAACAGGCTGCCGCGACATTGCTGCAGGTTTACGCCGACATCGACCTCCTGGCGCTCGAACTCTGCAGCGACCGCCTCCCCTTTGCCCCCACGGCCGAGGCCCGAAAGGAACTGATGCGCCAGATCGGGGAGGAGGTCATCCATTTTTCCCTGCAGGAACGGACGCTGGAGCGGCTCGGTCGGCCGTTCCTGCCCGTCATTGACCTTTCTCGGCGAGAGGAGATCAAGGCCTGGTTTTCCGGTCTCGGCTGGTACGAATTTCTGGCGGGCCTCCAGCTGGGGATCGAGGGGATCGGGATTGCGGTCGTGGAACGGGTGTCTGAGCAGGCGGGCCCCCTCGTCAGGGAGTCCCTCCGGATTCCGATCGCCGACGAACTTCGTCAGTCTTCTTTCGGGGTCCAGGAGTGGCAGGCCCTGATCTCCCGCTCCACGCCCGTCGAACGGGAGGATTTGCGTCGCCGCATTCTTGGGATTTTCGAACAGGTCTACCTTCTGGCTGAAAAGTCCCTGCCCGTGCCCTTCGAAGAATGCTGGAACAGTCTGGGGCTCACCAAGGAGGATCTTTGGGAAACCGTCCGGGGGCGGACCCGAGGCATTCTCGCCAAGGTGGGGTTCGATCCCGGCCTACCCGCCTCCTTCGTGGCGTAGATCCGGGTTCAGCGGGAGCGATGGAATCGACGCTTCCGAGATTCTCCACACTCAATTTCCCAAAGGGGCGCTCGGGCGCCCTTTTTTTTGGGGAGGAATGGGGGTTCCGCCACCCTGTCGGGGACGTCAGCGGAGAAGGAGGGAGTAAAGAAGGGAGAGAAGGAATGCCGTCAGGAGCCAGAGAAAGGCGGGAAGGACGTTCCGGTTTCTGGCAAGTGAGAGGGCATACAGCCCGTTGACCAGGTTGTTGCTTCCGGAGGCGAGGATGATCGCCCCTTCCAGGGCCCCTTTGGGGACATGGAAGTTCCCGGCAAGGAGAGAGAGGATGAAAGGGGTGATGTCGGTAAAGCCTACGGCGATGGAAAGGAGGGGAAGCGCTTCTGCCCCGAAACGGCCGAGAATCAGATGGGTGATCGCCGCGAAGAAGACGAAGGCGCCGGCGAAAAGGACCGCTGTCCGGACTTCGAGAGGATGTGTGGCCTTCACGGTGGGGGGAAGGGCCTCCGCGGGTGGCTTCAGGAATCGACTGAAGGTGCGGGTTCCCCATGCCGCTCCCAGGGAAAGGAGCAACAGGCCCCCGTAGGGCAGAAGAAGAGGAAGGGAGACAGTGCCGGGTCCCAGGGCCAGGACGAGAATGGCCATACGGATATACATCATGGTCGAGGCCAGGATGATTGCCGAGGAGGTGAGGGGATCGGACTGGTCCCGGTCCTTCCTCGCCAGGACGATGGTGGCGACGGTGCTCGAGTAGAGGCCACCGAGGGTCCCGGTCAGGAGAATCCCCCGGTGAGGGAAAAAGTAGGTGCGTGCCAGGTAGGAGAGGTAGGAAATCCCCGACACCATGACCACCGCCAGCCACACCTGGGTGTAGGTGACGGGGATGGCCTCTCCGATCGGACGCTCCGGCAGGAAGGGGAGAATGATGCCGGCCATGATGAGGAACTTGGCCAGGGTGACGACCTCGGTCGCGGTCACGGCGTCGGAAAATTTCCGGATGCCGTGGCTCTCTCCCAGGATGAGAAGGATGACCACCACATAGACCATGATGAACCAGAGGGGCTCCCGAAGGGCGATGGGTCCCATGGCGTAGGTGAGGATGGCCATCATCGGAGGAATGAGGGACGGATTCTTTTCCTGGCGGGAGCGGTAGTGGACCAGGAGAAAGGCGGAAAGCGCCAGAAAGCCTGCGATATAGAGCATCCCCGATGGGTCGAGGATCGAGAAGACGAAGCCGGCGATGCCGGAGAGGGTGAGCGTCCGGGTGGTCCCGAAACCCAGGTCCTCTTCGTTCGTTCGACGGTAGCTGTGGAGCTCGAGGCCGATGACGAAACTGAAGAGGACGGTCAGGATGAAGGTCAGAAAGAGGGGAGGGAGAATGGAAGTGATTGTCACAGGAGACTCGCCCATTCGCCCTGAAAGACGTCGGTCCGGGTGATTCCGCCCACCAGACACCGGTTCCTTTCATTGTCGATGACCGGCAGAAACTCGAAGTCCTTCTCGTTCATCTTCCCGATGGCGTTCAGGATCGGTTCTTCGGCCGTGACCGTCACGACGTTGGTGACCATGGCTTGTCCCACGGTTGTTGTTCCCCATGTCTCCGGAGGAAAGCGGTCCAGATCGTAGAGGGAAAAGATCCCGACGAGATGGGGCCCGCCCGGGACCTCTTCCGTAACCGGATAGATCCGGTGCAGATGACGGAATATGAAATGTTCCCTGAACTCGAGAAGGGTGATCTCCGGAGAGACGCTGACCACATTCCGGATCATGGCGTTTCGGACGGGAAGGTGGAAGCGGTTGGAGAGATGAATGTCCTCCCTGTCCCTCTGATGGGTGGAGATGGATGTAGAGCCGCTGACGACATAGCTCACCACCGTGCCGATCAGCCCCGGAATCAGGTAGCCCGAGCTGTGCGTCGCTTCGGCGATGAAGACCACCGCGGCGAGCGGAGTCTTGTAGCCGGCCGCGAGGAAGGCCGACATCCCCATGACCACACCGAAGTCGTAGGGTTCGAGTCCGGCCACCTGGGCCACGACGCTCCCTGTCGCGGCCCCCAGGCAAAGGAGGGGAAAGAAGGATCCTCCGATCCCACCGGCCGAGAAGGTGAAAATCACCGCCACCGCCTTCAGGAAAAAGAGAACGACCGCCATTTCGATAGGGGTGTTCCCTGTCAGGAGATGCTGGATGAAGATGTATCCTGGCCCAAGGGGAAGGGCCTCCCCGTAGGCCCGGGTCGAGATGAATCCGGTCAGACCCAGAACGAGCGCCGCCAGGATCGGTCTCGGTCCAAGGCGACCCTTCTCCTGAGAGAACCATTTCTTGGTGGTCCGGTAGATCCGGATGAAAAGGGTCGTCAGAAGACCGCAGACCAGCCCGATGACCAGAACTGAGAGAAAATCCTTGAAGTGGAACTGCGCCTTCGCGGCCAGTGAAAAGAGGGGCGATGTGCCGGCAAGGCTCACCATGACGATGTAGGAGCTGACGCTCGATATCAGGGTCGGAACCAGGGCGTTGGGGGCAATGTCGGAACGGTAGGGAACCTGAAGGACGAAGATGGCGCCTGTGAAGGGGGCCTTGAACATGGCGGAAAGCCCGGCGGCCGCCCCGGCGAGAAGCATCACCCGTTGCTCCTCGTAGGGAAGACGAAGCCAGCCGAATGTCCGGTCGACAAGGGAGCTCACCACCCCGCCGATATAGGTCGAGGCACCTTCGAGGCCGGCCGATCCCCCGAAACCCAGGGTCGCGATGTAGGCGGGAATTTTGTAGAGGGCGTTCCGAAGGGGAACCTTTCCACGGAACTCGTGATAACTCTTGATGATCTCCTCGGTGCCCCCCACGTTGTCGACCCGGCCGGTCGTGAGGACGAAACGGGCCACGAGCACCCCGATCATGGGGATGAGGATGACGATGAGGTGGTTCTTGAAGGCGGTGTTGTACAGGGTGAGAAAGAGGAGACGATAGACGACCCGCTCGATCAGATAGACGAAAAAACCTGTGACGGAGCCGATCAGGACAGAGAGAAAGATGGTACGCCAGAAGGTGTTCAGACGGCCGATGGTCCCGAGGATCAGCCGTGCCTGAAGCTTGATGCGGCGTCTAATCTGCACGTGCGAAGTCCGTCCGCTGAGATGTCGATCTGTTCCGGCAGGCTCTCCCCGGATCGGCGCAGGCGTCCATACCACAAGAATACCTGCAAACGCGTGGAAATAGCAAAAAAGGCCGCCGGGGAGCTATTCCGGAAAAAGCCCGGTGAGAATGGCCCGAAGCTTGTCCCAAGGGGTGAGGGGCATGATCCGGCTCCCCCCGATGGTCGTCACGATCTTTTTCTCGAGGGCGGGCGTCCGGCCGATTCCCCGGAAGGCGGCTTTCCGGGCGCGGACGACGAGCGGATTTCCCGAGTTCCAGACGCGGGTCATCTCGTCGGCCAGCCTGTGCAGAGCCCTTGTCACGGGGATCCTCGCCATTTCGTAAGGGAGAAGTGCTTCCCGGCGGACCAGCGGAGCCGAGAGGAGAGCCTTTGAAAGGACAGGGGCGAGGATCCTGGCATCCTCCATGGCCTGGTTCCGTCCCTGGGCCACGTGAGGGTTCATGGCGTGCGCGGCATCCCCCATCAGAACAATCCCGTCGTCGGACCAGCGTTCGAGATCGATTTTCCAGACCGATAGCTCCATGAAGCGGGCGGGATCGTCGAGTCCGTTTCGGATGGCAATTGCGGCGAAACCCGGGACCTGGCGGTCGAGGTGGCGGAGAACGGATGCGGTTCCCCCCGCGAAGAATTTCTCCCGATCCCTGTCTGGAAGAAGAACGAGAAAGAAGCGGCGACGCTCAGAGACCGAAAAGAAAAAAAAGATCGACCGGGGACCCAGGAAATATCGTCCGGAGGTGTCGGCAACGGCAGGAGGAAGGCTCTCGAGAGCTTCCGGGAGGAAGAGCGAGCCCCCCAGATAGGAGTCCCGGTAGGGAACGGCTGTCCCGGGAATTTTCGCGATCTCGCGGACCCGGGAGTGGCGACCGTCGTCTCCGACGAGGATCCGGGCGAGTACGCTCCGGATTTGGCCGTCCCGCTCGTAGGTTGCGGTGACCCCGGACGAGTCGACGGAGAAATCCCTGAAGTCCGATGCGTGGCGGATGACTACATGGGAGTGGGAGGACAGGTTTTGCGCGAGGAGTTGATCCATCAGGTGAGGTTCGATGGCCAGGGCGTAGGGAAAGGGACCTGTACCGGCCTGGTAGGAGGAACGCATGAGGAGGTGGCCTTCCTCATCGAGGAAGTCGAAGCTCCGGTAGTCTGTGTGGGGGAGTTTTTTGAGGTCGTCGAGCAGAGACAACTCCTCAAGAATCGACAACCCGATGGGCTGGACGAGTTCCCCCCGGTGGACCGGATCGAAGCCGGGACGGCGATCGAGGATCAGGATCCTAAAGCCGAGTGGAGCGAGATAGTTGGCCAGGGTCAGGGCCCCGATTCCCGCGCCCGAGATGACGATGTCAAAGGCTTCCGTACGATGGTCACCCGTCATAGAAATCTTCTCCGGGATGAGGTGGTCTGGAGGGATAATAGACCCGGGCCAGATCACGGGCCAATTTGCCTGCGCATTCCTGCCATGCCGACAATGTCGCTCTTTTTTGGGAAAATCCCCTGCTTGTGATGGTCACCTTTTTTCTCCAGAGAATTCCTCCCCGGTTGATCAGTGTTTCCTGCAGGGTCATCCGGGTCGTGGCGATGGCAAAATCTCCCCGGGCCCGTAGTGATTCCTTTTGAGAGAGAAGGTCGATCCGCAGGAGGGCCCGGTATCTGGAGAGGAGCGGGGGAGGGGGGGCTCCGGGACAGCTCTGGTCACCTCCGGAGAAGGTGCAGAGGGTGAGGTCCTTTTTTCGGGCTTGCGTCATGAAAATGGTCCGGATCGCCTGCCCCTGGTGAAGAGGCCCAGGTCCGTTGATTGTCAGGAGGAGAGGGTGCAGAGCTCTTCTGTGATAAAAACGGAAGTGGACATCCAGCAATGTATTTTTAAGGATTTTCCGGAAATGGGGACGGTCGAGGGGTGTTCCGGGGAGCGCCCGGTAGAATCCCTCCAGGAAGCCGTGATGGCCAGGGACATGGATGCGGGAGAGGGAGCAATCTCCTGTTCCCCCGGGGCCGGTCGGCTGGCATTCAAGCTCAAGCGGAGGATGGAGCCGGTAGGGGGATTGTCTGAAAAGAGCCGCCTCCCAGCGGAGCGTCGTCAGGGAAAGAATGGGCCGGTTGTTTCCGATAAGCCAGGACGGCTCTGGGAAGACAAGGTGCTCCGGCTTCGGGAAGGGACGAAGGGAGGGAACGAAGATGAGTCCGGAGAGCCCGGAAGGATGGGGTCCGATCTGAACGGAGGTTCTTTCCGTCATATGGGCCGGGGGGACAAGTGTAGCGCTCAGGGAAAGCTCTGGCGTGGTGGGGTCCAGGGAGAGACGGAGAGCCCGGAGGCTCTTCCTCCAGAGCGCTTCGACGGAAGTCCCTTCCCGGAGGATCTTTCTGCGGGTCGCAGGAGAAAACGAATGGAGTGAGTGGATCGATCGGTCGGCATTCAGGGCCCTTCGCATTGCGGCCAGAAATCGGGAGCCATCTTTTTGAAGGAGGAAGCTCCGAGCTTTTTCGTGTTCGGATTCCATCCTTAAGGCGGCCCTTTGGTCGGATCGGGCGAGTGATCCGAGGAGAGACTGTTCGTAACTCCTGGGCACTTTCAGGAGAAGATAAAGGGAGGTGCGGTGGAGGTAGGGCCGGTCCTGACTCTCCTTGTAAGTGCGGATCCACCTGTCGGCTATGGAGGGGGCGTCATTCTTTGGCCCCAGACGAAACCATTTCCGCTTCTCGGGACCGGTCAGGAGATAGCCTTCCTTTGCCAGGGTTTTGGAAAATTGATCAAAAGCCCGTGAAAGGGCCTTAGATCGGGCAACTGAGGGGGTGGACGCTTTCCTGGCATCGCCCGAGAACCAGAGAGCTTCCGGGGAGGCGGCCGGCGGATGGTCCACGAAGAGAGGTCTTCGCTGCGGATCCTGGTCGACAAGGAGGTCGGGGGAGGGGGCGGAAAAAGACGGAAAAAAAGTGCAGGAGCAGAAAAGGAAAAAGAAAAGAGGCGCAAGATGTAAGGGTTTCTGTTTCTCAGAATCCCTGGAGTGGTCCCTGACCAAGGGGCGTATTCTCAGACGGATGTGGTTTCGCCGATCCGGTCCTGCTCCTCGGGACCGTCGGTTCCGGCGGTATAGAACCGGAGGGGAGATTTCTTCGAAAGGTCCCCGAGAAAGGGGGCCATGAAGTTCCATGAGTTCTCCACTTCGTCGTTTCGCGCGAAGAGGGTGGAGTCTCCGATGATGGCGTCGTGGAGGAGACGTTCGTAAGCCTCCGGAGACTTTGCACGATAAGCCTGCTGGTAGGAAAAGTCCATCTCCACCGGGTCGATCACAAAGGAGCTGCCGGGCCGCTTGATCCCGAACCGGAGGGAGATCCCCTCGTTTGGCTGGATCCGGATGATCAGTTCGTTGGGGATGGTCCCGGGCGTTCCTGCCAGGCGGAAAAGGGCGAAGGGAAAGTCTTTGAAAACGATCCGGATCAGGGTTTCCCTTCGGGACATGCGTTTCCCGGCTGTCAGGAAGAAGGGGACTCCGGCCCACCGCCAGTTCTGGACCTCGACCCTCATCCGGACAAAGGTGGGGGTTTCCGAGAGGGGAGGAATCTTGGGCTCGTTCCGGTAGCCCGGGACGGGAACGCCGTCGACCTCTCCAACGGTGTACTGGCCCCGGACGATCGTCCGGGGAATGTCCTCTGTCCGGATCGGTTTGAGGGAGCGAAGAACCTTGACCTTTTCGTCCCGGATGGATTCGGCCTCGAAGGCGACGGGGGGGTCCATGGCCGTGAGGGTCATCAGCTGGAAGAGGTGGTTCTGTACCATGTCCCGGAGGATGCCGGCCTCCTCGAAATAGCCCCCGCGCCCCTCGACACCGACCGCTTCATGGACGGATATGTGGACGCTCCGGACAAAGATGTTGTTCCAGAGGTTCCCGAAAACTGGATTCGAGAGGCGGAAGACGACTATGTTCTGAACCGTCTCTTTGCCAAGATAATGGTCGATGCGAAAGACCTGGGTCTCGGAGAAGACCTGGAGAACTTCCCTGTTCAGGTCCCGGGCCGAGGCGAGGTCCCGTCCGAAGGGCTTTTCGACGATGATGCGGGTAAAGGGTGCGGGTTTCTCCGTGGCTCCGTCGTTGATCTTCGAGAGTCCGAAGCTCCCCAGATTCCGGATGATGGGAACGAAGTAGCTGGGCTGTGTGGCCAGATAATACAGGACATTCCCTCCGGTGGGATTGCGGAATTCGTCGGAAAGAAGTGTTGTTCGGATGGCGGTGTATCCGTTTGGGTCATCGAAGGTCATGGGGTGGTAAAAGATCTTTTTCTCGAATTCGGTATAGAGCTCGAGATGGTTGGAGCTTCGGGAAAAGGTCTGGACCGATGCCCGGAGCTCTCCCCGAAACTCCTCGTGGGTCTTTGGACTTCGGGCGACGCCTAGGATTCTCGTTTCCGGATGGAGGAGCCCGTCGACCATCAGGTCGAAAAGAGCCGGCACGAGCTTGCGATGGGTCAGATCTCCCGAGGCTCCGAAGATGACGATCGTCAACGGAGGTGTCTCCATGGTTGGCGGATTGGGCTGAACTTCTCCCATGCCCGCTCCCTGAAAGGGAGACTGGAGGATGCTGGTCAAGGGTCATCCTTTCCTTTTCGACGGACCGTGGATAAGACGCCGCGGCTCCTCCTCAAGCAGGAAGAAGCCATGACACGGAGGGTCAGACCTTCCGGATGGCGGCGATTTTTTTCTCGGTGCTCTCCCGAAGGCTTTCAAAGGATTTGTTGAAGGCTTCGACCCCTTCCCTGATCAGCTGGTTGTAGGCAGACTCGAGGGAAATGCCGAGTGTCTGGAGCTGTTCAAGGACCGTGTAGGGATTCGGCAGGGACTTGTCCTTCTTGTAACGGTCGATGGTCCGCACCGCTTTGCCATGGTCGGCGAAGGCCCGGAGAGTCTCGGCGGGAACGGTGTTGACCGTGTCGGGGCCGATCAGCTCCTGGACATAGAGGATGTCGGAGTATTTCGGATTTTTGGTTCCGGTCGATGCCCAGAGGGGACGCTGGACTTTGGCGCCTTTTTCCGCGAGACCCCTGAAGGAAGGGCTCCCGAAGAGCTCCCCGAAAATGTCATGAATGATCTGCGTATTGGCAATGCCCGCTTTTCCCGCGAGTTCGCCGGCCTTCCGGACCATTGTCGGGTCGGAGGAGGTGGCCGCGATCTCTGCAAGGAGCCGGTCGACGAGGGTATCGAGACGGCTGATGAACAGGCTCGCCACACTGTGAATCCGGGAGGGGTTGCGGCCATTCGCAACATATTCCCGGAGGCCGTCGATGTAGGCGTTGGCAGCCTGCCTGTACGCGTCCGGAGAAAAAAGAAGGGTCACGTTGATGGAGATTCCTTCCGAGATTAACTGGCGAATGGCGGGAATGCCTTCCGGGGTTCCGGGGATCTTCACGAGGAGATTGGGGCGATCCACCATCTGGTGGAGTTTTCGGGCCTCCTCGACCGATTCCTTCGTGTCATGGGCGAGGAGAGGGTTGACCTCAATCGAGACATAGCCGTCTCCAAAGCGGGAGTCGTCGTAGACGGGGCGGAAAAAGTCGCACGCTCGCCGGACGTCCTCGACCATCAGAAAACGGATGATGTCGGTCGCGCTGTGGTTTTCCCGGGCGAGGCGGGCGATCTCGGCGTCGTAGTCCATCGATCCGTTGATGGCCTTCTCGAAGATGGTCGGATTGGAGGTGATGCCCCGTATCCCGACAGAACAGATCAGTTCGGTCAGCTCGCCCGAATCCATGAGGTGACGGCTGATGGTGTCGAGCCAAATGCTTTGACCTTCTTTCAGAAGGTCAGCCACCGATCCTTTCGGGGCGATGGGAGGACGTTGTCCGGTCGTCATCGAAGACTCCTTTTTAAGACGTGCCCATTCCTGCGGCCATCGGATTATGCAAGGCCAAGTTCTGGCCATTCCGTGCGCATGCGGTCCATAATTTTCTCAGCGGTGAATCCAAACTCTTCCATCAGGCGGCCATAGGGGGCGGAGGCTCCGAAGTGGTCAAGGCCGACGGCGATCCCTCGGGACCCGATATATTTCCAGGCTCCCAGAGTGCTTCCAGCCTCCGCGAAAAGGCGCAGGGGAGTCTCCCCCAGGACGGCGTTGCGGTAGTCCGCGGGCTGCCGGTCGAACAGGGTCGTCGAAGGCAGACTGACGAGGCGTGTCGAAATCCCCTTTGCGGTGAGAGCCTCCTGGACCTTCCAGAGGAGGGAGACCTCGCTTCCGGTTCCGATCAGGGTCACCCGCGGAGGGGTCTGGGAATCCCGAAGGACGTATCCGCCACGGGGAACACCTGAGCTGATGGCTTCGAAGGGAGCGTCGAGGATCGGAAGAGACTGGCGGGAAAGAACGAGGGCGACCGGCATTTCGTCCTGGGCCGTGATCCAGTCCATGGCGGTCAGTGTTTCGTTGGCATCGGCGGGGCGAATCACCGCCATGCCGGGAAGGGCGCGGAGAGCGTTCAGATGCTCGACCGGCTGGTGCGTGGGGCCGTCCTCTCCCAGGCCGATGCTGTCGTGGGTCAGGACGTAGAGGACCGGGATCCCCATCAGGGCCGAGAGCCGCATCGCCCCCTTCATGTAATCGGAGAAAACGAGAAATGTTCCCCCATATGGACGAACGGCCCGGGTGAGTGCCATTCCGTTCATGATCGATCCCATGGCATGTTCCCGAACCCCGAAATGGAGATTCCGTCCTCCAGGCGTCCTGAGCTGGCAGTCTGGCTCACCCTTGATCAGTGTGTTGTTCGAGGGGGCGAGGTCTGCGGAGCCTCCCCAGAGAAAGGGCTGCATTCGGGCTGCCTCCTGCAGGACTGTCCCGAAGGCCTGCCGGGTTGCCATGGGTTTCTCGGAGGAGGAGAAGGGGGCGAGGCGTCTGGAGAGACCTGAAGGATGGATTCCCTTCATGACGGCCTCGAAGGTTGCGGCTTCCTCGGGGTGGGAGACGCGGTATCGCGAAAAGAGTTCCTGCCACTCCTTTTCCTGGACGGATCCCCTGGCCGAAATCCCTGAAAAGAGCTCCCGGACGTCGTCCGGAACCAGAAAGTCCGGGGATGTGGGCCATCCGAGGTGCTCCTTCGTCCGGAGAACCTCCTCCGCACCGAGAGGAGAGCCGTGGACGTGGGCGGTGTCCTGGAATGTCGGACTTCCGAAGCCGATATGGGTGCGGATCGCAATCATCTTGGGGGCGTCTTTTTCCTGAGGGAGCTGAAGGGAGAGATCGGTGGCCCAGTCGAGGGCCTGGCGGACCTGTTTCGTGTCGTTTCCGTCCGAGATTTCGCGGACCGCCCAGCCCAGCGCCCGGAAGCGGGCGGGGGTGTCCTCGGTAAAGGCCAGGTCGGTGCTCCCGTCGATCGAAATGTGGTTCCTGTCGTAAAGACAGATCAGGTTCGAAAGACCCTGGTGTCCGGCAAAGGAGGCCGCCTCGTTCGAGATTCCTTCCATCATGTCTCCGTCGCCGGCGGTTACGAAAACGCGGGGGGAGAGGACCGTCACCCCGGGCCGGTTGAACTTGACGCCAAGATACCGGAGGGCCAGGGCCATGCCCACCGCAGTTCCGAAGCCCTGCCCGAGGGGGCCTGTGGTCGTCTCCACTCCGACCGTGTGACGGTACTCCGGATGTCCGGGGGTCTTGCTTCCCCATTGGCGGAAAGACTTCAGATCGTCGATGGTCAGCCCGTATCCCGTGAGGCAGAGCAGGGAGTAGAGAAGGGCCGAGGCGTGTCCACCCGAGAGGACGAACCGGTCCCGATTCGGCCAGTCGGGATTGCGCGGATTGGCACGGAGATACTCCCTCCAGAGAACAAAGGCGGGGGCCGCAAATCCCATGGGCGTCCCCGGGTGGCCTGAATTGGCTTTCTGGACGATGTCGACGGCGAGCATCCGGAGAGTGTTGATGGCTTTCAGTTCCATCTCCGGAGAAAGGGACGGGGGGGCGGGGACCATGGGAGTTCTCCTAAAAGGTCTTAATGTTTCTCGTGGGACGGCACCTGGCACCTTTGGGTGAGGCCACGTGGAGCGACACTGGGGAGCTTGAGCCGTTCGGGATTCCTATAACCGGTACTATTGCTTATTTTGCTCCGGAAATCAAGGGAGTTTATTTTTAATGTTTTATAAATGTTATTGTGTGTCAATAATTTGTGAAAGTATAGCTTGACCTTTTTTAAGGCATTTGCTAATAGAAAAGGATTGTGGTTCGAATCAAAATTTTTTCGGGGTGACGAGCATCCTTATGGATATGACGGAATCGGGAGAGACAGGGCCGGAGGGAGCGGGCCGGGCAACCACACGAACGTGGGTGAGGGAGGCCGAACGCTCAGGAACGGCTCTCCGCGAGATGTTAGATCATCGCCGGGACGAGCTGGGACAGGCGATATCGCAAGCGATTTCCTGGTTGGTCTCCGCCCAGAACGAGAACGGATACTGGGTGGCTCCGCTTGAAGCCGATGCGACCATTCCGTCCGAATACCTTTTCCTTCATGAGTTTGTCGGCCGTCCGATGGATTCCGACCGGCGCCGCAAAATCGTCTCGGCGATCCTCTCCCTCCAGGGAAAGGAGGGGGGCTGGTCGCTTTTCAAGGAGGGTGACCCGGACATCAGCGCCACCGTCAAGGCTTATCTGGCTCTCAAACTCTCAGGAGTCTCACCCGACGACCCGGTTCTTGTCCGGGCCCGTGACTGGGTTCTCTCTCAGGGCGGAGCGGGGCGGGTCAATGTCTTCACCCGAATCGCCCTGGCCATGTTCGGGCAGTACGACTGGGAAAAGGTTCCGGCGCTTCCGGCCGAGATGGTTCTCCTCCCGTCGTGGTTCCCCATCTCGATCTATTCTGTCTCCTACTGGTCGCGATCGGTTATCGTTCCGCTACTTTTTATTTATCATTTCCGTCCCCTCGTCACCCTTTCCCCCGAGAGAGGAATCCGGGAGCTCTTTGATCCGTCCCATCCGGATGGGGAGAGATTCTTGCCGTCGAAGAAGACTTTTTCCGCCAGGAATTTTTTCCTGAGGCTCGACACTCTCCTGCGATTCTGGAATCGCCATCCGATCCCCTTTCTCAGAAAAAAGGCCCTGAAGGCCGCCATGGAATGGATGATGCCGCGCCTTGCGGGGGAGGGCGGTCTCGGAGCCATTTATCCGGCAATGGCGAACAGCGCCGTTGCACTGCATCTTTCGGGATACAGCCTTTCCCACCCTCTCATGAAGCGGGTCCTTTCCTCGATCGATGACCTCGTTCTGTCAGAGGGGGACAGGCTCCTCGTCCAACCGTGTGTTTCTCCGATATGGGATACGGCCCTGGCATTAGGCGCGCTCGTCGAGGCCGGTCTGTCCCCCGAATCTCCGGCGGTGGACAGGGCCATGGAGTGGTTTGCCTCGCGGGAAGTCCATGTTGCGGGTGATTGGACGGAGCGCGTTCCCGACTGTGAGCCGGGAGGCTGGGCCTTTCAGTTTGAAAACGAATATTATCCGGATGTCGACGATACGGCCATGGTGCTTATGGGGATGGCCAAGATATTTCCCTATCGTCCGGACCTGGCCTCCCGCATGGAGGGGGTTTTCAGCCGGGCCTGCCGATGGGTTGTGGCCATGCAGGGAACGGACGGGGGATGGGCGGCCTTCGACAAGGACAACGACATGGTGTTCCTGAACAATATCCCCTTTGCCGACCATGGGGCCCTCCTTGATCCAAGCACGGCGGACTTGACGGGACGGGTCCTGGAACTTCTCGGATCCTTGGGATACGGTCCCGATTTTCCTCCCGCCGCGCGTGCCCTCCGCTATCTCCGGCGGGAGCAGGAAGAGGACGGTTCCTGGTTCGGGCGGTGGGGGGTCAACTATATCTACGGGACATGGTCGGTCATCGCCGGGCTCAAGAGTGTCGGGGTCGGCATGGATGAGCCCTGGGTCGTCCGGGCCATGGCCTATCTGCTCGACCGTCAGAATCCAGACGGAGGCTGGGGAGAGGATTGTCTTTCCTATGCGACCGCAGAATTCTCGGGACGGGGGGGCTCGACTCCCTCCCAGACCGCCTGGGCCCTCATCTCCCTTCTTCATGGAGGATATTGCGACCACCCTTCCGTCGAAAAAGGGATTCTCTACCTGCTCTCACGGATAGGTAAGGACGGGACATGGGAGGAGGAGCTCTTCACGGGAACGGGATTCCCCCGGGTCTTCTACCTTCGCTATCATATGTATCGCCATTATTTTCCCCTTTGGGCCCTTTCCCTCTACCGCAACCTGAAGAAAAACGGAAAAGCTCTGGGCCATGAGCGGGTGGCCTCCTGGAAGCTCTCCCCATACGCACCCATTCGAAACAGTGCCTGAGATCCCCGGCCTCTCCTTTCGTCGCCTGCTAGTCGTCACGGCGCTCAGGGATGAGGCGTTGGCATTCAGCCGGGGAGGCGGCTCCCTTTGCCGACCGATGTCCCTCCTTCAGGCCGAGAGGGATCTTCGGGATCAGGATCCGGCCAGACGGGTCTTCATCCCTGTCGTCTACCTCGGACCGGGCACGCGGGGTGTCGAGAATCTGGAAAGACTTCTCGCCGTGGCTGAGATGGGCCCGATTCTTTTTTGCGGATTCGCGGGAGGGCTTTCTCCGGAGGTCATTGCCGGGGAAATCCTTGTTGCCAGAGGAGTCCTGAGGCCAGGGGAGAGCCCCAATCCCGTTCCGGTTCCGGACCTCCTGTCATCCCGCTATCGCGAAGGGATAGTTGTGACCGTCGACCGCCCCGTCTCGACGCCCCATGAAAAGGCCTGCCTTCGCGAGAAGACCGGGGGGGATGTCGTGGACATGGAAAGTGCGGGCTGGCTGTCCCTCGCCGCAAGCCGCGGCATTCCGGCCTGGGCGGTCAGGGTTGTATCGGATGCATGGGAGGAGACGCTTCCTCCCGAAGCGATGTCCTTTGTGGACTTCTGGGGGGAGACATCGACCGCCGGAATCTTGCGTTCCATCCTCTTCCGACCTGCGATTCTTATTTCCATTGCCCGACTTTTGCCGGGGATCCTCAGGGCCCAGGCAGGGCTCCGTGAACTGGGAAAAAGGGTCTCTTGCGAATACGGTCCCGGAATCCTTCCGGACAGGGGGCTTCGGTGAGCCCCAGTTTGAACCGAAGAGCCTTCTGGCGGGGTGAGCGACTCGGGTTGATGCTGGCGCTCGGTTCGCTGTTCCTTCCTGTAGCCTTGCCAGCCTGGGGTGGGCCTGTCACCCCCGGGATCCCGCCAGCTCCGGTCGCAACCTCTCTCGGACCCCAGGGACTCCCCTTTCCCACCCTTCCCATTGGGTCTCCCCCCCCCTTCAGCTACAGCACCCCGTTCGACAATACCGTCGTTGTTCCCCTTCCGGCGATAGGAGATTCCTACAATGCGGGGGTAACCTACGGCACGATCGTTCCGATCCTCTATGCGAAGCCTTCCGGGCGGATCACCTCGATCTTTGCTCCGTCCGTCATGTACAACTCCTACATGGGGCTGGAGTCGGGTTTCCGGTATTACCGGTATTACAAGGGCAATCTCAAGCGGTGGCATGTGATCGCCATCCAGTCGAACTCCATCATGAATTTCTACGAGTTCCACTACCGGGATCTCTCTATGGACAATGGCCGCTACATCGTCGACATAAGGGTGAAGGACTTCAAGAATCCAACGGCTCGGTTCTACGGGATCGGACCGACCTCCTCCTTCTCGGACCAGTCGAATTTTACCCTTGCCACCACCTCGGTTCACGGGACCTTTGGGGAAAACTTCGACGACCAGAAAATCCGGGTCTGGTTCATGGAGCGCTACCGGAGCTATGGCGCCTCTCCGGGCCAGGTTCCGGAAATGCCCTACACGGGGCTTCTCTTTCCGGATGCGCCGGGATTTGCGACCGGGGCCCAGATCCTGACCCATCGGGTCAATGCCACTTACGATACCCGTGACAATCATCTGATTCCGTCTTCCGGGACCTATGCCAGGATTTTCGCGGAGCTCGACAACAACATGACTCCGGGGCAGGGGAGCATCTTCGACCGGTTTGACGCCGAGTACAAGTTCTGGCTGACCCACGGAAGAAACGACCAGGATATCCTTGCGATCCGGGCCATGATCAACTTGATGAACGGGCCGAACATCCCTTTTTACGCCATGAGCATGTTGGGAGGCGCCTATACGCTCGAAGGATTCGGGACCGGCCGCTTCTATGATTACGACGCCTCCCTGTTCAATATCGAAGAGCGGATCGCCGCTTTCGACATGAATCTCTTCAACGTGGAGTCCGAGTGGCAGATCGCCCCGTTTCTGGGGATCGGGGAAGTTTTCAGGGACGCTAGCCAGGTCACCCAATGGGGAAACTACGCCGTCAATCCGGGAGTCGGCTTCCGGGCCCTGGTCAAACCCAATGTCGTGGGGCGTCTCGACATCGGCTATTCGACCGAGGCTGGGGCCGTCACATATGTTGGGATCGGTTTCCCTTTTTGACCAGACGGAGATACCGATCTCGGGCTTCGATGACCGTTGACCGATCTGGCTTTCCCTCGGCATGAAGGAAGGTCGATGGCTGGCGGTCCGAAAAAAAACATAAGGGGATGGATGCGGGGAGGATAAGAAGATCGATGGGGGCTCCGACCACCATTTCGGCCAGAAGATCCACCGAGCTGATTTGTCGATGCCAGTGCAGGGCGCTGGCCGGGCGGTTGAAAAGACATCGCAGAAGCCCTCCCCGGACAGCGTCTCCCCGATGCTCAAGATCGCCGGAGGGGGAGGGGACATAACGTCTTATACGATATCCGGTTTCCCTGAAAAAGCCGGTGTATCGGGTGACGTGCAGTGCTCCTTTTTTGTCGAACCAGGCGACTTCGTTTTCTCTGTAAAGATGGTGGCCGAGGGTGAACCGTGGATCGTTCCACTCGAAGCCCATGGTCCGGAGGACCCGGACCATCCGGGGGTGTTCCGGGCCTCCCTGGGGGAGGGTCTCGGGAAGACGGATCAGGGCCCTGTCCAAAACGGTCTGATCGGAAATCGGGACGGGTGCGCTTTGGCAGGAGGAGAGCAGAAGAATCGCCAGCCCTGCCAACGCCGACAGGCGCCTTCTGCCGGAATCAGCGTCCCGGGGAATCCGGGCCGGCGTCGGGGGAATGAACTTGTCGGAAATCGGGTCGATGGGAGGCGGCCTCCGAAGTTCGTTTGAGCTTTTCCGGAGGTGTGTCAGAGTCACTTCCGTGGATGCGCTGTCTGACATCCTGCCATCGGAGGCAGGACCTGTCAACAAGGAATTGCCTGTCAGGAAAGCCAAAGGGTTCCGGTCGGAACCGCTGATCCCGACGGAAATGGGGCCTTCATGTTGCCCCGCAGGGCTCCAGCCCGCTTCGTTCAGACGCGTCCTCTGGGGTGCTCTCCGTCAGGATTCATCATCCGATTTTTCGAGGATCGGTCCATGGACAATTCTGTCAGGTTCATGGCATGATTGGATCATGAGTCTTCCATCTTCCCGATCCCTCTCGCTTGTGACGGGAGCCACGGGTTTCGTCGGCTCCTGGGTGGCATCCCTTCTTGTCGAAAATGGGGATCGGATCCGCTGTCTGCGACGCAAGGGGTCTGCAACCTCCAACCTGCCACCGGAGGGCCATGCGGTCTCCTGGACCGAAGGCGACCTGCTCGACCCTCCCTCGCTCGATCGGGCCCTGGAGGGTGTCTCCACGCTCTACCATGTTGCGGCGGATTACCGACTCTGGTCTCCGAAGCGGGGGGAGATCCTTCATTCCAACGTCTCGGGGACCAGGAACATTCTCGAGGCCGCGATTCGGGCCGGCGTGTCTCGCGTCGTCTATTGCAGCAGTGTTGCCGCCCTCGGGGCACGCACCGACGGAATTCCGATCGACGAAGCCATGGCTGTCGATAGACAATCCCTCGTGGGTGAGTATAAAATTTCCAAGTATGAAGCCGAACAGGTGGCCCTCAGTTACGCGGACCGCCTTTCGCTTGTGGTCGTGAATCCGTCGGCGCCGATCGGCGGCCGGGACATCAAGCCCACACCGACGGGTCGGATTGTTCTCGACTACCTCAAGGGGCGCATGAAGGCCTCCATACACACCGGACTCAATGTGGTCCATGTCAGGGATGTGGCGATGGGCCACCTTTTGGCCGCGCGCCATGGCACCCGGGGTGAAAAATACATCTTGGCCGGACGGAACATGACGCTTCTCGAGGTCTTCCGGACATTGGAGGCAGTGACAGGCATTCCTGCCCCCACGGTTGTCGTTCCCCGGGGCGTCGTTCTTCCGCTGGCCTTTCTGTCTGAGGGCTTATCGCGTCTGACCGGCCGGGAGCCCATGATTCCCCTCGAGGGGGTTCGCATGGCGAAAAAACTCATGTATTATGATGGAAGTCGGGCCGTGCGCGAGTTGGGACTCGTCACGACCCCGGTGGAGGAGGCCTTCCGGGATGCCGTTCGTTATTACGCCTCCTCCGGATACCTGGACACCGCTTTGTCCGAAAGGCTTCTTGGCCGTATTGCCTGAACTTCCGGAGCATCCGGCGTTTTGCCGGTGCTGTCTTTATCCGTAACGCCTTGTCTCTTTGTTAAAATATGATATGGAGGATCGAATGGAAATATTTCTGACGGAATACGCAGGAGTGTGCGTCGGTGTGAAAAGGGCGATCAAGATGGCGCATCGGACCGCGGAGGAATCGGCCGGTCCCATCTTCGTTCTGCACGAGATCGTTCACAATACCCATGTTGTCAACGATCTGGCCAACCGGGGCGTCCATTCCGTGGAGGATGTTTCTGAGGTTCAGGGGGGGACGCTGATCATCAGCGCCCATGGAGTTTCCCCGAGCGTCATCCATGAGGCGAAATCCCGGAATCTCGACGTGGTGGACACCACCTGTCCCCTTGTCTCGAAGATCCACCGGATCGTCAAGGCTCTGGCGGACAAGAACTATACCATCCTTCTCCTAGGCGAGAAGAGCCACGACGAGGTGATGGGGGTTCAGGGCCATGCGGAGAACCATATTCATATTTTTCACCGCAAGGAGGAGATCCCGGGACTTCCCCTGACCGATGGGCCTGTGGCGCTCGTTTCCCAGACGACCCAGTCGATCAAGTATTTCGACGAGATCCTCGAGCTTCTTCTCAAGCGGTATCCCCAGCTCGAAGTCCACAACACGATCTGCGACGCCACTGAGAAGCGCCAGACTTCGGCTTTGGCCATCGCGGGAAACATGGATGTCATGATTACGGTCGGCTCAATGAGTTCAGCCAACTCCCGCCGCCTGCAGGAAGTTGCCGGAGGACTCTGCAAAGCGTCCTATCTTGTTGATCAGGCCGCTGAAGTCCAGGACGGTTGGTTTTTGGGAGGCGAGCGGGTCGGCGTGACCGCCGGGGCCTCCACTCCCGACTACCTGATCGAGGATGTCATTCAGAAGCTCAAGGAAATTTCCGTAAACAAAGGATATTCTCCATCGGTCATCCGGAACGAGTCTGCCGAGGAAGAGTTCATCGAGGTTCACTGACAATTTGACGGACGGATCTCCTGCTTAGATCGGATAACGCCGTACGACAGCGGTTCGGACGGCCCTTGTCTTGAAAGGACGCCATGGCGACGAAACGGACACTCTTTCTGAATCCCCCCTCTTTTGACGACTTCGATGGAGGGGCGGGCGCGAGATACCAGGCGACCCGCGAGGTGCGTTCCTTCTGGTACCCTACCTGGCTGACATATCCGGCCGGCATGCTTGAAAATTCACTCGTCGTGGATGCCCCCGCCCAGAACATGGGCCGGGAGGAGACGCTCGGTCTCGCCAGATCTTTCGATATGGTCGTTCTGTATACCAGCACTCCCTCGCTCAAAAACGACATCGCCACCGCCCGCGGTCTCAAGGAGCGCAATCCCTCCATGCTTGTGGGATTCGTCGGCCCCCATCCCTCCGTCCTGCCTGAGCTGACGCTCAAGACCGACCCCGTGATCGACTTCGTCGTACGGGAAGAATTCGACTATGTCATTCCGGAGATAGCGAACGGAGCCCGTCTCGAGGACGTGGCTGGAATTCATTTTCGCAAGGACGGAGCCATTATCGGGAACCCGGATCGCCCGGTTATCGAGGATCTCGACGCCCTGCCCTTCGCCTCGAAGGTTTATGCGAGAGATCTGAAGATCGGCGACTATGAAATCCCCTGGATGAAGTTCCCCTACATCTCGATCTACACAGGGCGGGGTTGCGGGAGCAAATGCACCTTCTGTCTCTGGCCCCAGACCTTTTCGGGAAACGTCTATCGCGTCCGCTCTGTCGAGAATGTCCTGGAGGAGGTGGCCTACATCAAGAAGACCTTTCCCGGCATCAAGGAGCTCTTTTTCGATGACGACACCCTGACCGAATATCGGGACAGAACGCGAGAGCTGGCCCGTGGGCTCAAGTCCTTCAATCTGTCCTGGGGATGCAACTCGAAAGCCAATGTGGATTACGAGACCCTCCGCATCATGCGCGACTCGGGATGCCGGGTCATGGTTGTCGGGTACGAATCAGGAAACCAGCAGATCCTGAACAATGTCAAGAAGGGCATCCGCGTGGAACAGGCTGAAAAGTTCACGCAGGACGCCCACCAGTTGGGGATGACCATCCACGGGACATTTATGGTCGGCCTTCCCGGTGAAAGCACGGAGACGGTCGACGAAACCATCGCCTTCGCCAGCCGTCTCAATATCGAAACCCTTCAGGTCTCCCTGGCCTCTCCCTATCCCGGGACTCATTTTTACGAATATGCCAAGGAAAACGGGTACCTCGTCGATGCCGACATGGTGTCGGACGATGGTTTGCAGGCGGTTAACATCGCCTATCCCGAGATTTCGTCGCGGGAGATCTTCATGGCGGTTCCGAAATTCTACCGGCAATATTATTTCCGTCCGCGCTATGTCCTGAAGGTTTTGCGGCGGGCCCTCTTCAGTTATACCGAACTCAAGAAGACCGCCCGGGAGGCCCGGGAGTTCTTCCGTTTCATGGCTAAGCGGCGGGCCTCTGAAAAGGCCCACCAGACCATATGAACTCTTTCGGCTATCGATGAATTCCGTCGGCATTCTCTCCATTGCCGGTGGTGTATCCCTCTGTATCGCTGCTACCGGCGTCTTTTTTGATGGCCTTTCCCTCTATGGAGCGGACCGTCTTCTGCGAAGCCGGAGGGAGGCATGGCTCCCCGACGGGGTACTCCCTCCGGTCCTGATGATCAAGCCCGTCCGGGGCCTCGACCATGGGGCCCGGGAAAACTACCTGTCCTTCATCAACCAGCGATACCCGAAATTCCGGGTCATCTTCACCGTAGACTCTCCCGATGATCCCGCCGTCTCCCTGATTCGGGAGCTTGAAGCCCTTCACCCCGAAAAGGTTTCTCTTGCCATCGTAG
Organism: Nitrospirota bacterium; assembly: GCA_021806225.1. Lineage (GTDB taxonomy): Bacteria > Nitrospirota > Leptospirillia > Leptospirillales > Leptospirillaceae > UBA4572. Next base: position 27,547 of record JAJZXW010000033.1, read on the forward strand.
CGGAACGCTCTGGCGCGAACAAAAAAATGAACAAGGTCGCGGCTGTCGCCAGGGACGTCACCGATCCCTTCATTCTATTGAACGACAGCGACATCCGGGTCGGCCCGGACTACCTTCGGGAGATTGTCCTGCCCATCCTGTCCGACCCCGATGTCGGCGCCGTGACCTGTCTTCAGCGGGGAACTCACGAGGGGGGATTTTCCTCAAGGGTGTCTGCCATGCTCCTGAACAGCGAAATGATTCCCCAGGGGCTTGTAGCCTATGTCCTGATGCCTCTGACCTATCTCTATGGCCCGACCATGCTCTTCCGGGGGGAGGCGATCCGCGCCATCGGCGGTTTTGATGTCATGAAGGACTATCTGGCAGACGACTATCACCTCGGCCGACTGATCCACGAAAAAGGTTATCGCATCGTTCTGTCGCCGACACTGATCGATGCACATGTCCAGGACGAGCCACTGTCGGCGATTTTTTCCCATGAAATCCGGTGGGCACGAACCTATTCCAGCCTCAAGCCCCTCGGATACGGACTCTCCTTTTTCCTCAGACCCTTTCTTTTTGTCGTCCTGTCCATCGTGATGGGCATCCTCTCAGATCATCCGGCGGTCGCCATGGGAGCGCTCGGTCTTTACTTCCTCCATGTCGCACTGATCGCCTACCTGAGTCGCCAGTTTCTTGACCGACCGATGACCCACAAGGATGCGGGTGTCTGGTTCATGAGGGAGATTGTCTCCACCGTCGCCTATTTCGCGAGCTTCGGCCGGCGCATCATGTGGCGGGGGCATCGCTACCGGATCCTTCCGGGCGGGGCCCTGAAACCCCTCGATCTTCCTTCCTCCACGGGCGAATCCCTCTCGGGTCATCCCCAGCGCTGATGTTTTCCTATGGTGCACTGCTCCTTCTCTTTTTTCTGGCACTCCTCCTGGAAGACCTCGGATTCATCCTCCTCTCGCGGGGAATGAAGGCCACGAGAGCCGAAGAAGGAGTCGGCAGGATCCGGGCGATTCTCCGCCATCCCCAAGTGCTGTTGGGGGTCATTCTCCAGGCCCTCTACTATATTCTTCTCCTGGGACTTCTTCGGGAATTGCCGGTGAGTCTTGTCGTTCCGATGACCGGATTCGGGTATGTGCTCACAGCCCTTCTCGCCCGCCTCTTTCTGCGGGAACAAGTCCCCCTGCTTCGATGGGGGGGAATCTCCCTGATCACGATCGGGGTGGCCCTCATTGCCCGTTCCGGAACCGGTTGAATCATGACGCTTCTTTTCTCGACCCTCCTGTTTCGATGGTATGTCTTTTTCTTCTGGGGGGTGGGGCTCTGGACCCTTGCGCGCATTGCAGGCTTTCCTGGAGCCCTTTTCCGCTTTCTCCTCGCATACGGGATCGCCTATTTCTGCGAATGGTCCTCCGCCCGTCCTGGAGGTTGGTTCCCCTTCGGCCATTACCGTTATCTGCCAACGACCCTCACGAAGGAGGTCTGGGTGGGAATCCTCCCCCTGATGGATTCTCTTTCCTTTGCTTTCCTTGCGGTGGGAGCGCTGGGGTTGGCGGCCATGTATGGTCATAGAACCCTGGAGGAGGCGTTTTCCTTGCCCTGGCAGGATTTTTGGAAGATCCTCGCCGGAGCGGTGGCTCTCTTCGTCATGATCGACATGGTGATCGATCCCGTTGCCCTCCGGGGAGGCCGCTGGTTTCTGGGGCAGATCTACGACTATCCGGAAGGGGGGGCCTATTTCGGCGTCACCCTGTCGAATTTCGCGGGGTGGGCGGTGACCGGATTTTTCATCATGACCCTCTGGAAACTGCTTCCGTACAAGCCGAGAAAAGGCCCATCGAGCCAGCTGCCTGATCTCATCCTTCCGGTGTTTCTCTATGGGTCGGTCTATCTGTTCAATCTTTCTGTGGCGCTTTATCTGACGGAATGGGGAATCGCGGGAGCCGACCTCTTTCTCGGAGGACTGCTCGCGACCCTCTTCCTGGCCCGGAAGAAGCGGCGCCCCCTCTCCGGACAATGATCGGCCCGGGATGCAGGGGGCCGCGAAAGAGAGGGGGGGGGCGGACGACTCCCTCGGAAAGCCCCTCCTTTCGTTGACCCTTTTCCCGACACGCCGTATAATTTTCTTATGGAAAAAATGACAGGATCCTCGGGGCACAAGGGTGGGGAGATCGCCGTGGTCCTGATCGGCCACGGAAGTCCCATGGAGGAGGGGAATCGCCATTTTCGGGAAACGGTGGGCAAGCTTCTTCCGAGACTTCCCCGCGATTGGACGGTCCGGGAGGCTTTCCTCGAACACGCCGAACCGGATGTTCAGACAGTTTTGCGGGAGCTTGCGGAGAAAAAGGCCGTCATCCATCTCTTCCCGTTTCTCCTTTTCGATGCAGGCCACTCGAAGGGGGATGTCTGGGGGTTCATGGGGGATTTGGCCCGGGAATTTCCCAATGTGACGGTCGTTCGGGAGTGGGCGATCGGAATCGATCAGGCCCCCGTTTCCGTTCTGCTGGAGCTTTTGCCTCCTGCCGATCCGGCGATCCGGGACCAGGTCGTGATCGTGGGGCGGGGAAGCCTCGACCCTGGGGCAAATGCCTCCCTTTACTACCAAGGGCGACGCCTCTGGGAGCGCCGGCGGGGAAGAGAGTTTATTTACTCCTTCATCGGGGTGACCGAGCCCCGGTACCGGTCCCTGATGGAGTCCCTCGATCCTGCTGGAATCGACAGACTGCTCGTCGTGCCCTACTTCCTCTTCGAGGGGGTCCTCATGGAGCGCATCCGGGAAGGGATGAAGGAGTTTCTGGACCGTCATCCCCTTTCTCTCGGAGGAATGGTCACCCCTCCGTTCGGTGATCATCCCCATCTGCTCGACGCTATTGCCGGGCGGCTAGTCCGCCTGGCGAAGAACCGCCAGACTGTCATGCCCCGGTGGCTCGCCCTCGATCCGCCATTCTCCGCCACTCTCTAACTGGAAGGCCGTTCATGGGTTCTGCACCCCTTACCAACGATCTCTTTCTTCGGGCCTGTCGCCGGGAAAGGCTGGACCGTCCTCCCATCTGGATCATGCGCCAGGCCGGGCGATACATGCCCGAATACCAGGAAATTCGGAAGAAGACCACATTCCTGGGGCTCTGCAAGACCCCGGAGCTCGCCGCGCAGGCCACGCTTCTCCCCATCGACCTGTTGGGGCTCGATGCGGCCATTCTGTTTTCGGACATTCTGATTCCGGTCGAGGCGATGGGCCTCGATCTCGAATTCACCGAGCACAAGGGGCCGCGGTTTTCCAATCCGGTCAGGACCGATGCCGACATCGAGCGACTGGTGGTTCCGGAGGCCCGGAAGGCAACCGGATTCGTGGCCGATGCGGTCCGTCTCATAAACCAGAGACTGGCAGGCCGCGTCCCGCTCCTGGGCTTTTCCGGATCTCCGTTTACCCTGGCCACCTACATGGTCGAGGGGGAGACTTCCAAGGAGTTCACGCGGGTTAAGCGGCTTATTTTCGGTAATCCTCGCGGATATAGAGCCTTGATGGAGAAGGTGACCCGTACCGTGATCGATTATCTCGAGATGCAGATCGAGGCCGGGGTCCACGCCTACCAGCTCTTCGATACCTGGGCAGGATCCCTTTGCGCGGAACATTACCGTGAGTTTGCCCTTCCCTACACTCAGGAGGTGGTCCAGGCCCTCTCCCGCCATGGAATCCCCTCGATTCTCTACGTGAACGGAACCTGTGCCCTGCTCGACGAGATGAACAAGGCCGGGACCGATGTTTTATCCATCGACTGGCGGCTCCCCCTTGAACGGGCCATTCCCCGGGTGTCGAACGACAAGGCACTCCAGGGGAACCTCGATCCGGTGGTTCTCCTGACGACCCGGGAAGCGCTCGAGTCGGAAGTGAAAAGAGTTCTGGCAGGTGTCGGAGGCCGACCCGGCTTCATCTTCAATCTTGGCCACGGGATCCTTCCTGAAACACCGGTCGAGATGGCCCGCCATCTCGTGAAAATCGTCCAGAACGGAACCGCCTAGACCCGAAATGAAGGAGTCACTTTACCCCATGATGAACACTGCGGATATCGCCCTTCTCAAAAAATACGACCGGCCTGGCCCACGCTACACCAGCTATCCTACCGCTCCCGTCTGGACGGAGGAGTTCGGTGAGAAGGACGCGCGGGAGGAGCTTGCTCGATCCAATGACGCAAGGACTCCCCGGGATCTTTCGCTTTACTTTCATATCCCCTTTTGCGAGTCCCTCTGCTATTTTTGCGGGTGCAGCACGATCATTACACGTGATAAGGCCAAGGCAGAGGAATACAACGATTTCCTGGCCCGGGAAATGGCCGTGGTCTCGCCCCTGCTCGACCGGAACAGAAAGGTGGTCCAGCTCCATCTGGGAGGGGGGACCCCCTCGAGTCTCACACCCGCCCAGACGCGAACGCTCTTCCGGAACATCGATCAGCATTTTGCTGTGGACTACAAGGATGGGGAGATTTCAGCCGAGATCGATCCCCGGGAGGCCTCCAACCACTATCTGGAGACCTTGAAGACGGTCGGCGTCAACCGGATCAGCATGGGCGTCCAGGACTTCGATCCCGCCGTTCAGACGGCGGTCCACCGGGTCCAGCCTCTCGAAATGACAGAACGGGTTTTTCGAAAGTGCCGGGAGCTGGCCTTCCACAGCATCAACATAGATCTCATATACGGGCTTCCCTTTCAGACCGTGGAGAGTTTTTCGACCACACTGGATCAGATCATCGCCCTTTCCCCTGATCGGATTGCCGTCTTCAACTATGCCCATGTCCCCTGGCTGAAAAAACACATGGTCCTGATACGGGAGTCGACTCTCCCCCCTCCGGACGTGAAATTCGCCCTCATAAGCCTTATCGGGGAAAAACTCGAAAAGGCGGGATACCGTTTCATCGGGATGGACCACTTCGCGAAACCCGATGACGAACTCTTTCTGGCTCAGGTCGACAAGACCCTCTACCGGAATTTCCAGGGATACACCACCAAGAAAAACGCGGATCTTCTTGGGCTCGGTGTCACCGCCATCAGCATGTTCGACGAGGCCTACTGGCAGAATGTGAAGGCCCTTCCGGACTATTCGGCCAGGACGCTCTCCGGTCGGCTCGGTGTCTTCCGGGGGGTGCGTCTTTCGAAGGACGACCGGATGCGCAGGGAAATCATCTCCCGGATCATGTGCGACCTCGAAATCGACCGCAAAAAGGTCCTTTCTCCCTTCGGAGAGTCCTTTGACACCTATTTTGCGAAAGAGATCGGGGTTCTGGAAGGGTTTGTTCCGGACGGTCTTCTTGAAATCCTCCCCGATAGGATCCGGATTTCAGCGTTGGGGCGGATCTTCCTGAGAAATATTGCCATGGTCTTCGATGCCTACCTGAAGGAAGCTCCCAAGGGACCTCTCTTTTCACGAACACTCTGACCATTTTTCCGCGATCGCCCTGGGGATTGCTCGGGGCGATCTCTTCCTAAAGCGATTTCCAGAGACTTTTCTGGCCGGTGGCCAGCCTTAAAACCTCCTCCATCCTGTCGACAGGAGCCTCCTTTCCGGTCCAGAGCCGGAAGGCCAGGGCCCCTTGGCAGAGAAGCATCCCCAGTCCGTTCTGGGAAGGAGCACCAAAGAGCGATCCCATTTCAAGAAAGGGGGTCCGCCCGCCTTCCTCCGGACCTGCTCCTGATGGCTTGGAAGGAACGTAGGAGAGATCGAAAAGGGTGGCATCGGAAAGGGAAAGCCCTTCCAGTGGCGGGAAGGGGATCTCGTTTCCCGCGAAGGCCCTGAGGGAAAGGGTGTTGATCACAAGCGGGTTCTTGGCGTTCGAGATCCAGTCCCTCCAGGAGGTTTGATCAAGGGCACATGCGGTCCGGTCCGGTATCCCGGAAAGAATGGGAAGATTCAGGAGCGCTTCCCCCCGGGATCTGGTCCTGTTGACGAGGCAAATGGCCCTGAAAGGGCGACGGGCGAGGGCCCAGAGGACCGCCCGTGCCGATCCCCCCGCTCCGAAGATCAGGACGTGTGAGGGAAAAGCGAGGCGGTTCTCTTCCAGAAATCGTTCGAGAGCCAGGAGAAACCCCGGGCCGTCGGTATTGTCTCCCAACCATTCTCCCCGGCGTGAGACGACAGTGTTGACCGCTCCGATTTCACGGGCAGTTTCGGAAAGTCCGTCAACCATTCCCGGAATGGCTTCCTTGTGGGGAAGGGTAATGTTGAATCCCGCGACCCCGAGGATCCGGAGGGCGGCCAGTGCTTGCGGCAGCTGCTCCGGGGAGATGTCGAAGGGGAGGTAGGCGGCGTCGAGTCCAGAGGCGTCGAAGGCTGCCTGCTGGAAGCGAGGCGAAAGGGAATGGGCCACGGGATGGCCGATGATCGCGAAAAACTGTCTCACGGAAAGCTCCGCAGAGAGAACGGGCCTGGAAGTCCAGGCCCGTTTTTTTCAGGGTGATCCGGGAAGGCGCCGATATTTACTGGATCCAGCGCTTGGCTTCGTTCCGGTAGGACGCTTCCGCTTTCTTGACTGCGTCGGCGTAATCGGCGGTCGCGTTGCGGAGGCCTTCCGTGTAGTTTCGCAGGGCTTCCGCCACTGTTCCCTGCCGGACGGCCCGGGCCCGGGCGATGGCGACAGCAAAGTCTTTTGCGGCTCCCTTGATCTTTTCCTTCAGGTTGGCATCGAACCCTGAGCTCTGGGCCACTTCCTCCTTCACGGTATTGATTTTAAGTGTCACATCCCGATTGGCCCGTTCGGTCTCCTTGTCGTAGGCGGCGTCAGCCTTTCTCTTGGCGAGATCGAAGGTCTTCCGGGCTTTGGAGATCGACTTGTGGTAGAGGGTCGAGGCGCGGGAGACGACAGCATCGTAGTGGCCCACGGCCCGGGTAACACGGGAGGTATCTGTCATGTCGGCGGCAAAGGTCCTGGAGTGCGGTGCGGAAATGACAATGAGGCCGGCAAGGGCCAGCGCAAACAGAGTCTTCGAGGCATAATTTCTGGAATGGACGGATCTGATTGTCATAAGCCCCTCTTTTGAGAAAGGTGGTTGGGAACCGTTCCCCGCCATCCTAACATAGACCTCCTCTTTTTGGGGAGAGGAAAGGCGGTCAGGCACGGACAGGAGTGATGGAAGGAACTTGAAGCCGTTCCCTGCGATGGGCCGTCTCCGGGGAGATCTTCATGTGTCACAATCTCCCACTGCAAACGAATTCCTGTTCTTCCATAGTCGTCGCGGGGGACTCTTTCGCCTCCCGTTGTTGGGGACGTGTCGCCAGACAGGGAAAAGGGGCGCATACAGGCACCACCTGTCCTTTTTTGCTCTTGACGGCACACATGCTCTGGTCGGGGTGAAAGGCCAAGCTGTCGGCCTTTGCCGGATCATTGGGAAAGATGATGATCCCCGGAGATCCGGAAAGGTCGATTTTTCGACTCTCGATCTCCCGGGTTCTCCGGATCATCTCCAGAATCTGCGACAACGATAGCTCCAGGCTCTCCTCCGACATGTCAGGAAGAGTGAGGACGAACGCCTCTCCGCCAGATCGTGCCACGGTGTCCGAATTGACGATTCCGACGATGCTCGATCCTCGCTCCGCTGAAGGATGGCGCATGTCTTCTCGAAGAGTTCCCAAGGGAGGGAAGATGGGCCCCGACGATTCCTTTGTTTTCTGACGCCTTCCGGGGCCGATGGTTCGTCTGGTCGTCCCATGGCCGGGAACTTCTCACGGCAATCTTGCGCCGTGACCATTTTTTCTTTATCCTCGTATAGATTATAGGAATGTCCCCTTAAGCTCCGAGTTCTCCTTCCTCATTTTTTGCCTGGAGGGCGGGGCCTCAAGCCACCCTCCCGATTGGAGCCGCCATGACCGATCCAAAGAGTCTTCTCCGTGAGACCGCGGACAAGATCGGACTGATCGAGCAAGAGCTTCGGACCCTTCGGGAGTCGGCCCAGAGTGCGGCTGGAGCCGGGGAAGCGGTCCGTTCTCCTGCTTCGACAATTGTCTGCCCGCCCCCTTTCCCGGAGGGGAGACTTGGCCAGGATGGACGGGTGGGGGATCCCTATGGAACGGCCGCTTCCCAAGTGCTTCTTTCGGCGCGCCTTTCCATTCAGATTCTGAGCCAGAACGTCGTCGATCTTTTTTATTCGACGCTGATGACCCATCCGGACGCAAAAATGGTGCTGGATCTTCTCTCCCTTCCCGAGATGGAACATCTCAGGGAAATGCAGATCCGCTATCTCTCCTCCATTCTCGCCCCGGGGCTTTCGAAGACTGAGCACGAAGTCCTGGCAAAGGAAACCGGTCTCCGTCATGCGATGATGGGGGTTTCCCCCGCCTCGCTTGCCGAGGCCGTTTCCATTTACCGTCACGCGATCGATCGGACATTCGACACGGGAGATTCCAGTGCGACCCTGCTCGGAGAGGTGGTGATCGAGCGTCTCTCCAACGACCTTTCCTGGCAACTGGTGGCTTTTTCGACCATCGAGCAGGACAGGGCCCATATGACCCGGGAATTTCTTGAGATCTTCGCCGCGAGGTCGAACAGGGAAGATCTTCTCCAGGAGATGCTGGACAGGATCGTAAGGATTCCCGGAATTGCAGGTGCGTCGATCGCGAGCTTCCCGAACAGAGACCAGATCCAGTGCGAGATGGTGGCAGGAACGGTCTTGAACGGACTGGAGTGCCTCAGGAATCACTTCCTGCAACCGGCAAATGAAAAAAACCTTGCCCGGAAAGCCTTTTTGGAAGAGCGCCCCGCTCTCGTCAACTCGATGAATTCGGAGGAGGTCTCTCAGGATGACCAGGCGGAATCACGGCTCCTGGCTATTCGCTCCATGGCCGCCTGGCCCATTCTCTCCCAGAACGGAGTCCCTGTCGCGATTCTCAATCTTTACAGCAAATGGCCGGGATTTTTTAGCTCCGACAGCCAGCGTCTCTTCTGGGATTTCTTGACCAGTTCCCTTGGAACGGCCCTCTTTTCCCTTCAGAAAAATTCTCCAACCCGGACCTTTCGCTCCATTTCCCTGACCGAAAACCAGAGGTTTCGTGCCCTTCTGAACGACGGCTCTCTCGAAATGTGGTACCAGCCCGTCGTCCATCCCCTGACCCGCAAGATCGTCAAGTTCGAAGCCCTTGCGAGACTCCGGGACGGTGGGGAAGTGCTGGTCCCCGGACGATTCCTTCCGGCATTGGGGTCGAACCTCCTTCTCCACTTGTTCGAACTGGGGCTTGATCGGGTTCGCCGGGATTTTGCGGACAATTCAAGTTTCGGGGGAGGGGTCGCTTCTCCCAGGGTTTCGCTCAATTTTCCCGTTGAAGGATTCTCGAACAAGGGGTTCATGGACAGGCTCATCAAGGCGGGCCACGGCAGATCTTCCGGCGATCCGGCTCTTGAGATCACCCTTGAGATCCTCGAAACGGGGTATCTCGATGAAGTGACCGCCCAGAAGAAAATCCATCTCCTCAAGGAGGCGGGATTCCAGATTGCAATCGACGATGTCGGAACGGGAGATTCTTCTCTCAGGCGCTTGATGTCCCTTCCCATTGACGAAATCAAGATCGACCAGTCCTTCGTGCGCTCACTGGAAAGAAAACCGGAGAACCTCGGGATCATCCTTTCCCTGGTCGATCTGGCGACCGGCCTCGGGCTCGACTATGTCCTTGAAGGGGTCGAAAATGCCAAGATTTTCGACATGCTCTCCATTGTCGGTCCGCGGGGGATGCTCCAGGGATACGCGATAGGGCGGCCCATGCCTCCGGAGGCCCTTCCTTCCTGGTGCGAATCCTGGAATGCCCCCCTGGACATCTTTCATCCGTGGTCACTGCAGGGATGGTTTGCCCAACACGAAATCCGCAATCGTTACATTGCTCTTTTCCTGTCACGGGGGGCCTGGGAGGTCCTTCTGGCCGAGAGCCTTTCGGACCCCGCCCGCTGTCCCCTAAGCGAGACTCTGAGCCGGCTCAGGATTTCCGAAAAGCTTCGAGGGAAAGTGGATGCGCTCCACCGGGAGTTCCACGGGCAAATCAGGCGATTAATGGAGGAGTCGCACATTTCCTCCACGGTTTTTCAGGACGCATTCCGGGAGATCCTTGCAGGATATCAGTCTTTGGTCGTCGGTCTTTTTCCGGAGTCTGATACTCCCTAGAAGTCTTCGCGGTTTTTCTTTTTATGGCCTTTTGCATAGACCCGACTCCTGGCTCCCTCCCACAATCTTGTCCGGGACGATGAGATCAAGGGATTGGTGGTAAAGGTCTATCCGACCGGGGCCACGACGTTCTTTCTCGACGTGCTGGTGGAGAAGCACCACGACATGTTCAAACTCGGGCAGTGGCCTGAGCCGAACATTGCCCAGATCCGGGAAAAGGCCAAGAAGACGAGGGCCGACCTTGCCCAGGGGAAGAACCCCAAGGCCGAGAAGCGGGAAGGGATCACGGTCGAGGAATTTTTAGGGGTCTATATGGAGCGGCACGGCTCCCTCAAAAAGTCGAAGGCGAACGACCTGAACAGCTTCACCAAATACCTGACGCAGTGGGCGAGCCACCCGCTCCAGGAAATCACCCGGGAGAAGGCGGAGACGCTTCACCAGACCGTCGGATAGGAGATGCCGACACAGGCGAACCGGGTCCAGGCCCTCCTGTCCACGATGTTCTCCAAGGCGATGCTCTGGGGCTACCACAAAGGGGAGAACTCTTGCCGGGGAATCCGGAAATTCCGGAAGGTCAGCCGGGACCGATTCCTTTCAGGGGAAGAACTGGCCCGCTTCTTCGAAGCCCTGGACCTGACCGAGAATCCGGCCTTCAAGGACTTCATCCTCCTGTCGTTGTTCACCGGGGCCAAAAAGTCGAACGTCCTCTCCATGCGCTGGAAGGATGTCAACTTCGAGCGGTCCGTCTGGAAGATCCCCGTCGAACTCTCGAAGAACGGAGATCAGAGGCAGATCCCCCTCGCTCCGGACGTTCTGGACATTCTCCGGAAACCTCGGGCGGAAACCTCTTCCGCCTTCGTCCTTCCGGGACCGGGGGCGAAGGGCCATTACATGGAACCCAAGAGGGCCTGGAACACCCTTCTCGAACGGGCCAAACTGGAAGACCTCCGGATTCATGATCTGCGTCGGAGCATGGGGTCATGGATGACTATCGGTGGAACCTCCCTCCTCATTGTCGGGAAGGCCCTCGGGCACAAGACCAGTCAGGCAACTTCCATCTATGCCCGCCTGAATCTGGATCCTGTCCGGGCCGCGATGGATTAGGCGGTCGAGGTGATGGCAAGGAACAGGAAGAAAACGCTTTAACGAATGGACAAGCAATGTGGAATATTGAGTGGGAGCAGGAAACAGACGGGCGCTGGATTGCGGAGATTCCGGATATCTCGGGAGTCATGGCATATGGGAGGACAAAGGACGAAGCACTTCGAAACGTGGAAATTCTGGCGTTAAAATCCTGACCGAACGATTGGAGCGTGGAGAAGAGGTGCAGGGGATCCATGACCTTTTCCATGCCGTATGAGCCAATGGCCGTCAAAAAAATCTTCAGAAGATCTTCACGCTTTGCAACGAATCGGCTGGATAGTGGTACGACCGGATCACATCGCATTCTCAGACGCGAGGGATGGGTGGATTACGTCTTTCCTTTCCATGACGGAGAAGAGATAGGCCCCAGAATGATGGCCCGGATTGCGAAGAAAACGGGCCTAACCCCAGGAGACTTGAAGCGAAGTCACCCTTAACGGCGCCTAGGCTGATCACCGAAGGCGGGGATTCTCCACCCGCTGGCCCCACCCATCCGGAGACGCAAGGAGAATGCGGACATGCGAAAAATCACTTTCACCGAGTCCCAACGGCTGGATATCCGCGACTGTCTTCCTGATGAGGAATCTCGCGCGGCTTATTGGGCCGATTTTGAATATCACTCCCGTTTGGGAAAAAATGCGGGCCTGGAATAAAAAACCTTTTGCGCAGGATGTTTCCGATAAAATTGATGCCTGGAAGAGGTCACCGTTTCCCTGGAAATATCCCTTGCGGAGCTGGCCAGGACGCACCTGGAGGATGAATACGCGCCCTTTCCGATGAAAGAGGCGTAGAAGGAGATTGAGAAAGTAAAAGAAGCCGTCGGCAGGTTGTTTCCTCCTCATACGCGCAACACCCCTTACACTATGGCGGACGGGCGCGAAAAGAGGTTGGAGAAAACCCTCGTCAATACCGTTCTGGGTCTGTGGTGCCGACATTTTTCGGATCATCCCATTCCGAAAGACCCGAGACAGGGGCGATTAATTAAGCGGCGGACATGAAGAATAGCCCGCTCTGCGCCTCTGCGGGATCGTCATCGAAGCCGCAACCGGCAAATCTCAAAAGGACCTCCGGACGCTCTACAAGGCGGTATTGACTGAATGGGAAAGTCCGGTGCTCCTCTTTTTCCTCCCCGTGAGTGGGAAGAAGCGATATTTGGATCAAGAACCGAATACGCGAAAATCCCGAACTCTTCCTTTTTCCCTCCCGAAGAAGCAATCCCTAGACCATCCTGAAAAACGCCCCACCTGAATTATTCTTTTGGAAACTGGTTGGGGCGTCTCTCCCCGTAAATCCCCGTGTATCCTGGAATCGTTGGCAAGATTCCATCAATTTTGAATGACCGGGGGCAAGCATGAGCAAGGCGGAGATTCGGGAACTCGTCAGTTCCGAGGAGGCCTCTCGAATTTTGGGCGTAAAGGTTTGGAAGAGCCTGCTACATCTACCGGGGGCAGGTTCCGTCTCCCGAGTCTCCGGATTAACGTGACCGGCCAGCAACGACGGCCTTCCCGGAGAAAGGCGACCGAGGAAAATGAATAAGGATTTGGGAAGGGGCGTTAACGTGGGCAACCCAAGAAATGGGCCACGAAACGAAGAGGTCTTACCCCTCGCCAGAAATGGAACACGATGGAAGAACCGGAAGGAACAAATTTTGTAAGTTATCATGAAAAATGGTGGAGCTGACGGGGGTCGAACCCGTGACCTCAAGACTGCCAGTCTTGCGCGCTCCCAACTGCGCCACAGCCCCATCCGTTTGGATTCCGGCGAACACCGGTAGGACTCATCCTAACAGATACCCCGATTCGATTCAAGAGATTCCCGAAGCGGTCAGAAAAAAACATTGACACCGACTCGAGGCCGCGCTAGTATTTGAATCAATATCTCTGGTGGAGTGATTTGAGACTATTGCAACCACCTTAAAAAAAAGTGCTAAAAGTCCAGGAATACTCGATTTTTCGATAAACCCTGTGCTTATGCACCGGGTTTTTTTTTGTCTTCAATCCAGGAGGATTTGATGGCCAAGAGCCACTACCTGTTCACGTCCGAATCCGTCACCGAAGGACATCCGGACAAGATGTGCGACCAGATTTCCGATGGCGTTCTCGATGCGATACTCTCCCAGGACCCCATGGGCCGGGTGGCCTGCGAGACTCTGACCACCACCGGTCTCGTCCTTTTGGCGGGAGAAATCACGGCCCGCCACAACGTCCAGTTCGACGAAGTGGCCCGGGAAGTCATCAAGGATATCGGATATACGGACTCCGACACGGGGTTCGACTACAAAACCTGTGCTGTCATGACGACGATTCATTCCCAGTCTCCGGACATTTCGATGGGGGTCGATACCGGAGGGGCCGGTGATCAGGGGTTGATGTTCGGCATGGCCGTCGACGAGACCGAGGAACTTATGCCGATGCCGATCCTTCTGGCACATCGTCTCACGCGGCAGCTCTCCTACCTCAGAAAGTCCGGCGTCCTTCCCTACCTGCGTCCGGACGGAAAGGCCCAGGTGACGCTGGAATATGACGGAGACGCTCCGGTGGCGATCGACACCATCGTGGTCTCGACCCAGCATGCTCCAGAAATCACCCAGGAACAGATATACAGCGATGTGATCGAAAAGGTGGTCCGTCCGGTTCTTCCGGAAAATCTCCTGGGAAGCCGCCCCGTGACATTCCATATCAACCCCACCGGACGATTCGTGACCGGTGGACCGCATGGCGATGCCGGATTGACCGGGCGAAAGATCATCGTCGACACTTATGGTGGTGCCGGGCGCCATGGAGGGGGAGCTTTTTCCGGAAAGGATCCCACAAAGGTCGACCGGTCGGCCTGCTACATGGCGCGCTACGTCGCGAAAAATATCGTTGGAGCCGGGCTCGCCAAGCGGTGTGAAGTTCAGATCGCCTACGCCATCGGCGTTGCCGATCCTGTTTCGGTGCATGTGAATACCTACCAGACCTCGCCAGTCTCCGATCGACTGATCGAGACAGTGGTCCGGGAGCTTTTTCCTCTGACCCCCAAGGGAATCATCGACCATCTGAAGCTTAGGCGCCCGATTTACCGCAAGACCGCCTCCTATGGCCACTTCGGCCGATCGGAGGAGGATTTTACCTGGGAGAAGCTCGACATGGCCGAAAGTCTCAGACGGGAAACGGAACGCTTGGGCTGAGCACCAAAAAACAACATTCATGAACAGACGGGAGCGTTGAATGAAGTGTGACATCAAGGACAAGAAGCTGGCAGCCATGGGTGCTGCCCGGATCGAATGGGCCGGGCGGGACATGCCTGTGCTGGCGGATATTGCAAAGGATTTCGCGAAGTCGAAGCCCCTCAAGGGGGTCAAGGTGGCTGCCTGTCTTCATGTGACCAGCGAGACGGCCAACCTGATGAAGACCCTCAAGGCGGGAGGAGCCGATGTCATGCTCTGCGCTTCCAATCCCCTTTCGACACAGGACGATGTCGCCGCCTCTCTCGTCGTCAATGACGGGATTCCCGTCTTTGCCATCAAGGGAGAAGACCACGAGACCTACTACAGCCACATCCGGGCGGTCCTCGAAGTAAAGCCCCAGATCACGATGGATGATGGAGCGGACCTTGTCTCCATGCTCCATTCCGATCTCAAGTCCCTTCTTCCCTACGTCATCGGCGGAACCGAGGAGACGACCACCGGCGTCATCCGTCTCAAAGCCATGGCAAAAAACAAGGTCCTCGGATACCCCATTGTTGCTGTCAACGACTCAGAAACGAAGCATCTTTTCGATAACCGCTACGGAACAGGACAGTCCACACTCGATGGCATCATGCGCGCCACGAACCGCCTCTTCGCCGGCTCGACCGTCGTTGTCTGCGGATATGGATGGTGCGGCCGCGGAATTGCCCGGCGTGCTTCCGGAATGGGGGCCAAGGTCCTCGTGACCGAGGTCGACCCAATCAAGGGTCTCGAGGCGGCCATGGATGGATTCGGGGTGATGCCGATCCGGGAAGCGGCCAAGCTGGGAGACTTTTTCATCACAGTCACGGGGGATATCAATGTGATCGCCAAGGACGCCTTCAAGGTGATGAAGGACGGGGCCATCGTCTGCAACTCCGGCCACTTCAACGCCGAAATAGACATCCCGGCCCTCGAGAAACTGGCTGTCCGGAAGAATCCCCTCCGGAACTTCGTGGAAGAATACGTCATGAAGGATGGCCGCCGGATCATGCTTCTGGGAGAGGGGCGTCTCATCAACCTCGCCTCCGCAGAAGGTCATCCCGCGCAGGTGATGGACATGAGCTTCGCGAACCAGGCTCTCGGGGCCGAGTTCATCGTCAAGCATGCCAAGACCCTTCCAAAGGATGTGCTGACGATTCCGAAGGAGGTCGATCATGAGATCGCCCGCAGGAAGCTTTCGGCACTCGGGATCGGCATCGACACCCTGACGCCAGAACAGGAGCGCTATCTGGCGTCCTGGGAGCAGGGAACCTAGGAGTACTCATGGAGATCAGCGTCAACGGAAAGACCGAAACGGTGGGCCCGGGGAGCACTGTCGTATCGGTGCTCAAGGCAAAGGAGCTGGACCCCGCCCTCGTGTCGGTGGAACATAATGGAAAAATTCTGGAAAAGTCCGATCTCGACGGGGCTGTCCTGTCAGAGGGGGATGAACTGGAGATTCTCTTTTTCATGGGAGGCGGCGCGGCCTGATCTTGGCGGCGTCACCTCTCCGTAAGGAACAGCCATCGTGACATCTCCACAATCGGGAGAGACTCCGGTCTCTCCCCTCCTGGAACTTATCGGGCGGACACCCCTCGTGCCTCTCTCGACAATCAGCTTCGATCTCGGCCGGACGATCCTGGTCAAGCTCGAATCGCGGAGTCTCGGGGGAAGCATCAAGGACAGGCCGGCCCTTTTTATGATCGACGATGCCCGTAAACGGGGGCTTCTCCGGCCCGGCGCCCGGATTGTCGAGGCGACAAGTGGTAATATGGGAATAGGTCTCGCCCAGATCGCGGTCCTCTTCCGTCATCCCGTCACCATCGTGATGCCTGAAGGAATGAGCCAGGAGCGGATCTCCCACCTGAAGGCTCTCGGGGCGGCTGTTGAGCTCACTCCCTCGGGGGGCGGCATGCAGGCGGCCATCGATCGGGCGCAGGAGATCGTAAAAGGGGAGATTGGGGCGTTCATGCCTCGCCAGTTTGAAAACCCTGCCAACCCCGAATCGCACTACCGGACGACAGGTCCGGAAATCGTCGAAGCCCTGGGCTCTCTTCCGGATGGTTTCGTTGCAGGTGTCGGGACTGGCGGGACAATTTCCGGAACCGGAGGATTCCTCCGGGAAAAGAACCCGGCGATACCGGTCTGGGCTCTGGAGCCTGAAGGCTCGGCGGTCCTTTCGGGGAACCCCCCCGGGCCACACCGGATCCAGGGGATAGGCGCCGGCTTCGTTCCGAAGATCCTCGACCGGTCGGTGATCACGAAAGTCCTGACGGTGAGCGACCGTCAGGCCATCGACATGGCGCATCGTCTCGCCCGGGAAGAGGGGATCATGGCCGGCATCTCTTCGGGGGCCAATGTCGTCGGTGCCATGGCCCTTGCCCGGACCCTTCCCGAAGGATCCCGGGTGGTGACGGTCGTGTGCGATGGATACGAACGCTACTTTTCGATCGAAAAATATCTCTCTCTTTAGGGGGCACTATATGGAATTGACCGAGGAACGGATCGAGCGCTATTCCCGTCATATTCTTCTGCCGGAGGTCGGAGGGAAGGGGCAGCAGCGGCTTCTTTCCTCGCGCGTTCTGATCATTGGGGCCGGCGGGCTGGGAAGTCCTGCCGCGCTCTACCTTGCGGCCGCAGGGGTCGGAACTATAGGCATCGTGGACATGGATGTGGTCGATCTCTCCAACCTTCAGCGGCAGATCATCCACACCACCGCGGATCTGGATCATCCCAAGGTCCAGTCGGCCGAGGAGAAAATCCGGGATCTTAACCCCGATGTCACCGTCCGGACATACCCGTATGCCCTCACCGCCGCCAATGCGCGCGAGATAGCGGGTGACTACGACGTCATTCTGGACGGAACCGACAACTTTCCTGCGAAGTTTCTGATCAACGATCTGGCCGTCATCGCGAAAAAGCCCCTCGTTCACGGTGGAATCCTGCGTTTCGTGGGGCAGGTACTGACCATTCTTCCCGGGGAATCTGCCTGCTACCGGTGTCTTTTTCGAGAGCCACCGCCTGCGGGGGCCGTTCCAACCTGTTCCGAGGCGGGAGTCCTGGGGGTCATCGCCGGAGTGATCGGAACCATCCAGGCCACAGAAGTCCTGAAAATCATTCTCGGGAAGGGCGACCTTCTGGAAAACCGGCTTCTCACCTACGACGCGCTGACGACGACCTTCCGGCCGGTTTCGGTTCGTCGAAGCCCCAAGTGCCCCGTATGCGGGGATCATCCTTCGATCACGGAGTTAATCGATTATGAACAGCCAGTCTGCACCACACCAGGAATCTGAACAGACCCGGGGGGAGGGGGGCAACGCCTCCTCTCCGAAGGAGTCGAAGATAAAGGGACTGAAGTGTCGTGAATGCGGCCGTCTTTATCCGGCCGTGGCGATTCATATCTGCGAGTTTTGCTTTGGACCCCTCGAGGTTGATTACGACTATGCGGCGATCGGGAGGAGAATCACACGGCGCTCGATCGAGGAGGGGCCGAAATCCCTCTGGCGCTACCACGAGCTCCTTCCGGTCACCGGAGCTCCCACCGTCGGTCTCCATGCCGGAATGACCCCGCTGATCCACGCCAAGCGGCTAGGCAGGCTCCTGGGGCTCGACAATCTTTATCTGAAAAACGACACAGTGAACCATCCCACACTCTCCTTCAAGGATCGTGTCGTGGCTGTCGCCATGACGCGCGCCCGGGAGCTGGGATTCGATACGGTCGCCTGCGCTTCGACCGGCAATCTCGCGAACTCCGTATCGGCCCATGCCGCGAGCGTCGGAATGAAGTGCTTCGTCTTCATCCCCCACGATCTCGAGGCGGGGAAGATTTTGGGAAATCTGATCTACAATCCTACGGTGGTGGCCGTCCGTGGGAACTACGACGATGTGAACCGCCTCTGTAGCGAAATCGGGGGAGAGTACCCCTGGGCTTTCGTCAACATAAACATCCGCCCCTACTACGCCGAGGGATCCAAATCGCTGGCCTTTGAAACGGCCGAGCAGCTCGGCTGGCGCATTCCCGACCAGGTGGTAGTTCCGATCGCCTCGGGCTCCCTTCTGACGAAGATCCGGAAAGGATTTCAGGAGTTCGAGAAGCTGGGGCTCGTCTCGACGAACGACCGCCTCAAGGTCAACGGAGCCCAGGCTGAAGGGTGCTCGCCGGTCTACCGGGCCTTCGTCTCGGGCAAAAACCACCTCATCCCGGTCAAGCCGAACACGATCGCCAAGTCCCTCGCCATTGGAAATCCCGCCGACGGCTTTTACTCTCTCGACGTGGTTTTCAAATCGGGGGGGGCGATTGCCGCTGCGAGCGATCAGGAGATCGTCGAGGGGATGAAGCTTCTGGCCGAAACCGAAGGAATCTTCGCCGAGACGGCGGGGGGGGTGACCATCGCTTCCCTCAGAAAGCTGTGCGCGGAAGGGCGGATTGGCCGCAAGGACCTGACTGTCGCCTATATCACCGGGAACGGTCTCAAGACCATGGAAGCCCTGTCGGGAGCCCTGCCGGAACCGGTCGGCATCGATCCGACCCTGGCCTCCTTCAGGAAAACAGTCAATCCTACAAACTGAATTTCGTAGAGAAAGGAAGATCATGTCCGTTGTCGTTCGCATTCCCACGCCCCTCCGCAAGCTCACCGGCAACCAGAACGAGGTCCGGGAAGAGGGAGGAACGATCAGGGAGATCCTGAAGAATCTCGAGCTCCACTATCCGGGGATTGGAGAACGTCTGGCGGATGAGAGCGGGGAATTGCGCCGGTTCATCAATATCTACGTCAACGAGGAAGATATCCGATTCCGTGAGGGACTCGATACCTCCATCAAACCGGGAGACGAGGTTTCGATCATACCGGCCATCGCGGGAGGCTCGACATGACCCAGATGCGACTTCACCTGACCTTTCCTGAGGAGCGCGTCAGGGAGCCGGTCATCTATGAGATCTGCCGAAAGTTTCCCGTGGTGGTCAACATCCGGAGGGCTGACATCTCCCTCGACAGCGGATGGGTCGAGCTCGAGATGGACGGCGAGCTCGCGGACATCGAACGGACCGTTCTGTATCTGAGGGAACGGGGCGTTCATGTGGACCCTCTCGAAAAGAGCATTCTCGAGGGGTAGGAGGGGTTCAATGATATTTCGCGAAGATCAGATTTCTCGATATAGCCGGCACATCATCCTCAAGGAGGTGGGAGGGCGGGGTCAGGAGAAGCTCCTCTCCGCCCGTGTCCTGATCATCGGTGCCGGAGGACTGGGAAGCCCGGTCGCCATGTACCTGGCCGCCGCCGGGATCGGGACCATCGGTCTTGTGGATATGGACGTGGTGGACGTTTCCAATCTCCAGCGCCAGATCATGCATTCGCAGAAGACTGTCGGCATCCCGAAGGTCCTCTCCGGAGCCCGGACCCTCGAGCGGATGAATCCTGATGTGACGGTCAATCCCATCCAGGACCGGCTGACAGCCGAGAACGCGATGGAGATGTTTTCCGATTATGACGTGATCGTCGACGGGTCCGACAACTTCGGGACCCGGTACATCGTCAACGATGCGGCCTTCTTCCTTCGCAAGACCCTCGTCTCCGGCTCCATCCTCCGCTTTGAGGGGCAGGTGACGGTCCTCGAGGGCCATACCGATGCCCCCTGCTATCGATGCCTCTATCCGGAAGCGCCTCCTCCGGGACTGGTTCCTTCCTGCTCGGAGGCGGGAGTTCTGGGAGT
This sequence comes from Nitrospirota bacterium, assembly GCA_021806225.1. Classification (GTDB taxonomy): domain Bacteria; phylum Nitrospirota; class Leptospirillia; order Leptospirillales; family Leptospirillaceae; genus UBA4572. The sequence continues at coordinate 47,714 of JAJZXW010000033.1, forward strand.
CCTGGCGGGAACGATCGGGACGCTCCAGGCGGCGGAGGTGGTAAAGAAGATTCTCGGGATCGGAGAGCTCCTGAAGGGACAGCTCCTTCTTTATGATGCGCTCTCCATGAGTTTCCGTAAGCTCCGGGTTCCCAAGGATCCGAAATGTCCTCTTTGCGGCCCTGCCCCGACCATCACCGCCGTTGCCGGCTCCTCAGAGTGGGTATGCCAGATTCCCGCCCCCTGACCCGGGGCGTGTCCTTTCCGGAGGCCCTTGCGAGAGAGATTCTGGATCACTGCCTGTCCGTAAGACCGGAGGAAGGATGCGGCCTTGTCGCCGCGGACGGATCAGGAAGGCCGGTGGCCATTCTTCCCGTTGCCAATGCCCTTCACTCTCCGGTCAGATACCAGATGGACACCCGCGAACAGTTCGATGCCATGAAGCGTCTCCGCCGGGAGGGCTGGTCTCTCTTTGCCATCTTCCATTCCCACCCCCATTCCGAGCCGTCGCCGTCCCCGACGGACATCCGGCTGGCCTTCTACCCCGATTGCTACTATCTCATCGCCGGTCTGGGCACCGATCAGCCTGTTCTCCGATGTTTTTCGATCGTGGAGGGAGTGGTAACCGAGCATTCCCTGTCGATCGTAACGGAAGGTGGATCGCGGTCTTGATTGACCACCGGCCGTGACTGGAATATCCTTTTTCTGCTGAACGAGGGGGGATTTCCAATAAAGCCGGAGGACCCATGCCCAAAAAGATACTTCTGATCGAGGACGACCCTGACATCGCCGGTCTCATTCTCCACTACCTCAAGGCGGAGCATTTCGATGTGGAGCATGTCTCCGATGGGACCGCCGGTTTCGCAGCCGTCAGGCGGACTCGGCCCGACCTGGTCCTTCTCGACCTCATGCTTCCGGGGCTCGATGGCTTGGCTGTGAACCGAATGATCAAACAGGATCCCAAGATCGCCGGGATCCCAGTGGTCATCGTCACCGCGAAGGGAGAGGAGACGGACCGGGTGGTGGGGCTCGAAATGGGGGCGGACGATTATGTGGTCAAGCCTTTTCATCCCAAGGAGCTGGTGGCCCGGGTCAAGGCGGTCCTGCGGCGGAGGGAGGCACTCGCCGCCCCTGCCGACAGGCTTTCGATCGGTCCCGTCTCCATCGATGCCGCTCGCCATGAAGCCCTGTTCGAAGGGGTTCCGGTCTCACTGACTGCCAAGGAGTTTGATCTTCTTTTCGCCCTCATGCGGCAGGCCGGCCGGGTCATGGACCGGAACGCCCTCCTTGACACTGTCTGGGGGGGGGACTACGAGGGGACCGACCGGACGGTCGATGTCCATGTCAGGCGCCTTCGGAAAAAAATGGGGGCCACGGCCTCTTGGGTCGAAACGGTGAAGCAGATCGGATACCGCTTCCGGGAAGAGGGATAGGTCGTCGCGTTGAGCTTTCAAACTTTTGTTCTCGCGACGGGTGGCGCCTCCTTCCTGCTTGGTCTTCTTTTTGAGGCCCTGTCCGGCCAGACCTCCCTCCGCATTCTTCTCTTCGCAGTGGCGACGACCGTTCTGCTTTTTTCCGTTCGGACGATTCGGCGTACCATCGGCCGCCAGAGTGCCTCCGCTCTCCAAAACCCCCTCACCATCAAGGCCCAGGGGGTCTTCGACGATCTCTTTGACCCGATGCTCAACGGTCTCATCCGTCTTCTGAGGGATAAGAACGAAGTCACGGCGCGTCTTGCAGAGGTCGCAAGCCGATTCGATGGGGTTCTGGAGCATATGGTAGAAGGCGTTGCCGTCACATCTCCGAATGCCCAGATTCTTCTTGTCAACGCCGCTTTTGGACGAATCCTGGAGGTTCCACCGACGGAGGCGGTAGGAAACCGCCTTGGGCTCGTAATCCGTGATGTGGCCATCCACCAGCTGGTGGAGGAGGTCTTCAGGACCCGGGCAAAGGTCGTTCGGGAAATCGAGGTTTCCGGAGGAGGAAAGAAAAAGACCCTGAATGTGGTGGCGACCGTTTCCGAAACGAGAGATGGCTCTGGCAAGAGCTATGGAATCTTTCTCTTCTACGACATGACCACCATCCGCGGTCTCGAGCGGATCCGCAAGGACTTCGTGGCCAATGTCTCACATGAAATCCGGACACCCCTGACTTCCATCCGGGGCTATGCCGAGGCGCTGACCGACGGAGCCCTTTCCGATCCCGAGCTTTCGCGGAAATTTCTCGGGATCATCTCCGATCAGGCCGATCGCCTCTCGCGTATGGTGAACGATCTCCTGGAGCTCTCCCGCCTTGAATCGGGAACGGTCGAATTGCGACTTGGCGAGATCGAACTCGGAGCCCAGACCGACCGGATGCAGGAGGTTTTTTCCTCCCGGCTCCGGGATCGGAGCATGCAATTGAGAGCCGATTTCCCCCGACCCTTTCGGTACGTCTCCGACGAGTCCCTGATCGAACTCGTCCTGACCAATCTTCTCGACAATGCCATCAAATACTCTTCCCCGGGCCGGGAGGTCCGGATTCTGGCCGAACAAAACGAGGGGATCGTGACGATCGGCGTGAGCGACAACGGGCCGGGGATTCCTCGCGAGGAACTGCCCCGTGTCTTCGAGCGTTTCTACCGGGTGGACCGCTCCCGGAGCTCCAACATTTCAGGAACGGGCCTCGGGCTGTCGATCGTCCGGCATGTGGCGACGATTTTGAAAGGGCGAGTCGAGATCAGGAGCGAGCCCGGCCAAGGGACGACCGTTTCCCTGCATCTACCCCAAAAAGTGGCCCGCGTCTCGGATTCCCCTCCGAATTCCTGAGGAGCGTCTCTTCACGAGCAATGACGCCCTGATCGAAGGCCAGGCAACGGTGACCGCCCTGTCTCAAACCATCAAAACCTGTCGGAATCAAGGTCGGGAAGCCTGTCAGGTTGCTGTTTCCCTTGCCATTTGTTACGGTGGGCCGGAGAAGACCGTTACTGACACACTTTGAAGGAGGTGTTCCATGCGTCTGGGCATGATCGGATTGGGAAGGATGGGAGCCAACATGGTCCGTCGCCTCAGCAGGGGAGGGATCGAGGTGGTTGCCTACAGCCACACGGCTTCGGCCGTCGAGGCCCTGAGTCGTGAGACGGGCTGCCTCGGAGCGATCTCTCTGGCCGACCTGCTCTCGAAGCTCCCGTCGCCCCGGATCGTCTGGCTCATGATTCCGGCAGGGGCGACCGATGCGCAGATTCATGAGATCGTTCCTCTCCTGGCGAAGGGAGATATTCTTATCGATGGAGGAAACTCCTATTACCACGACGATATCAGGCGTGCCCGGGAACTCGCTCCAAAGGGTATCCATTATGTGGACGTGGGGACAAGCGGCGGTGTTTGGGGGCTTGAGCGGGGCTATTGCCAGATGATCGGTGGCGAGGCGGAGGTGGTGGCGTCCCTCGACCCGATCTTCCGGACGCTCGCTCCCGGACGGACGGCGGCGTCACCGACCCCCGAACGTGCGAATGCGGGTCGCAAGGGCACGGCGGAGGAGGGCTATCTTCATTGCGGACCGGCCGGGGCGGGCCATTTCGTCAAGATGGTCCACAACGGGATCGAGTATGGGCTGATGGCCGCCTATGCCGAAGGATTCAATATTCTGAAAAACGCCAATATCGGAACGAGGTCCCATGAAGTCGACGCCGAAACGGCTCCGCTCCGTAATCCCGAGCAATACAGCTACGACATGAAGATAGAGGATATCGCAGAGCTCTGGCGAAGAGGGAGCGTGGTGGCCTCCTGGCTGCTCGATCTGTCCGCCTCGGAGCTCGCCCGGGATCCTGACCTGGGGGCCTTCCATGGCCGGGTCTCCGATTCGGGGGAGGGCCGCTGGACAGTTTCGGCGGCCATCGACGAAGGCGTTCCCGCCCCTGTACTGGCGACCGCGCTCTTTTCGAGGTTTGCGTCCCAGGGAAAGTCCGACTTCGCCGACAAGATCCTTTCGGCCATGCGGCATGCATTCGGGGGCCATGTGGAAAAGTCCTCCTCCTGATTGCGCGATGAGGGGGAGGGAACTCCTTCCCCTCATCGCCTCACATTTTTTTGAACGATTTCCGGCTTTGAATCTTCTCCCTTTTTGCTCCTGATCCCTCAGAGCCCTCAAAAATCAACTTCCCCTCCTTTTGCCTCACTGTTGACAGATTTTTTTGTGTTCAATATTATAGACACAACATTCTTTTTAAGTGACAAAAGTCTTGTTTTTTGGGGCAAGTCCAAATGTCAGGAAGGAGATATTGTGGCTAACCGTTTTCTGGAAATTGAGGATCGGGCATTTCTGACGCCCTCTGCCCCCATGGGAGGCGTGGTCCTGCCCGATTCCGGCCATGGCCTTGTGATGGGAAGGATCGTGGCGGAAGAGTCGGCCATTGAGGAGGCTGCCCGAAAGATTGCAGGGGCCAAAAACCCGACGATCTTTCCCGGACCTCTTGTTCTCTGGAAATCGACCCCGGAGTCCGTCCGGATGGCGGAGGCGGTATTGCGTCTGTCCCAGGCGGGATCCATGAAGATCATTCCCATGGCGGACTACCGACCAAAATATCCCAAAATTGATCCTGAAGAAGAGATCAATCCAAGTCATCCCAACCTCACCATCTGGCACAACAAGATCGATGTATGCCTTTTTGTCGGTGTTCACTGCCATTATTCCAATATTGCCCTCAAGATCATCCGGGGCGGGACCAGCTGCTATACCATCGCCCTCTGCTCCTATGCCGGGGATGACGAAGCCCATCTGACGATCCGGGATCTGACTCCCGGGACGGTCGATCAAATCGCCGCTGCGGTGGCAAGGATGAGAAAAGGCTAGGGCTGTGTCGGGAATGTTCGTTATAGTGAGCACATGAAAAGAGGTTCGAGAGATGGAAAACAGGGAAAAGGATGTCGCGGCGGTTCCTGATATTGATGCGGAGAAGATTTTTTCCGTATGGGTCGACGAGGGAGGACGCCCCCAGTTTTTCGATCAGCCGTTTTCCGACATTCCTCCTCGGTTTTTTGTGCATGTTGACGCTCAAAGAGCGCATTTGCCGAGCGATTATATCCTCGTCTCAACTCTCGAAGGCCTTTTTTTCGGCCAAGCTGGTGAGGATCCTTCCTCCGTCCTCATTGGCGATCGTACCCTGCTCATCGAATCTCCGCTTCTTATTTTGGGAGTCGTGATCGCCGGCTTCGAGTGGTTCACCCTTCCCTGAAACCAGTATTCGCTGTTCTTGCAAAGGACGGCCCAAGAAAGGATTGTCATGTCTCACGGATTGCTGCCCCCCGGACCGGCCGGGCTTCTTCCTCCTTCCGCCACCGCAATGGGTCTCGAGCTTCCGGTCGAAGGGACCGGCGCCGTGGAGGGACGTATACTTCCCGAGGCCCTGGTTCTTGAGGAAACAGCCCGGAAGCTGGCCAATGCGAAAGTTCCCACATTTTTTCCAGGGCCCATGGTCCTCTGGGAGTTTTCGGAGGAGTCGCGTCGCGTGGCCGATGCCGTACTCGAGGTTGCCCAGTCTAATGGGATCCGGATCATTCCCATGCCGGACTACCGCCCAAAGTATCCAAAGATAGAACCTGAGTCGGAAATCAACCCAAACCATCCCAATCTGACTATCTGGCACAACAAGATCGATGTATGCCTTTTTGTCGGTGTTCACTGCCACTATTCCAATATCGCCCTCAAAATCATCCGGGGCGGGACCAGCTGCTATACCATCGCCCTCTGCTCCTACGCCGGGGACGAGGAGGCGAATCTGACGGTTCGTGACCTTTCGGCCCCCAAAATCATCGAGATTGGGCGGCTCATCCACAAGATGAAGACGAATTCCCGGAGAGGATAGAGCCGACTCCGGACGGCTTGGCCATGAAGCGGGGGCCGGTCCCTTCCGGGATCGGCCCTATTTTTGTGGGAGCTTCCGGCCAGGGGATCCTTCCTGTCATCAGGAGAAAACCGTTCGTTTTGAGGTATGATGGATCCGGCAGGTGAATTCCCGCGGTCTGGATGGCTTGAAGGGTCATCTTCGGACCCCGGGCAGAAGGAGGACTGGGACAGCGTCGGGAGAACGGCTTGGTCCATCTTTACGAAAGCCAGAGACTTGAGGTCCTGGGCGACATGTTTGTCGAGCGCCTGGCCGGCTGGGGACGGGATGGACTTCTCGACCCTTTTTGCCCCGAAACGGTCATTCCCCAGAATCCGGTCATCGGGCGCTGGCTTTCCTATCACCTGGCCAGTCGAACGGGCATCTCCGCGGGACTCTCTTTTCCGCTGGCCGGACGGTTCATCCGGTCGCTTCTGGACAGATCGTACGGAGATCCTCTCCGTCCGACCCATTTTGAGAAGGGGAACCTCCTTCTCCGACTCTTCGAAATCCTTCCTGGTCTGATCGTTCGTCCCTCATTTCTGGAGGTGCGGGGGTTCCTGGGACGGGGGATGACCGACGAGCGCCTCTACGAGCTTTCTGCCGTTCTCGCCGACCTCTACGACCGGTCCATGATTTATCGCCCCGATCTTCTTCTCGGATGGGAAGAGGGAAAGGATCCGGAGGGGTGGCCGGCTATCCTTTGGAGAGAACTCTCCGGGCCATCGCGTCCCCTTCACCGGGCCAGGATGATGGAGGCCTTTTTTCGGACGGGGGGCAAGGCCACCGCCCCCCATCTCCCCCGCCGGCTCTCCCTCTTCGGATTGACCGGAATGGCTCCCCGGGACCTCCTTTTTTTCCGGACCCTGGGAGAGGCGGATCTTTGCGAGGTCCATCTCTATTTTCTGAATCCCTGCGAAGAATTCTGGGGGGATATCGTTCCCTCCCGGGTAAAGGAGCGGGCGTCATCGGAAAAAGGGGCCACCATGGAGACGGGAGCCCCCCTGCTCGCCTCCTGGGGGGAGCCATTCCGGAACATCCACCAGAGTCTCGCCGATCTCCCTCTCACGGATCGCCTCTTTCCCTCCTCGCCTTCCACCCTTCTCGGCTCTCTTCAGGAGGATCTCCGGACCCTCTCGGATCGGGGAGCCCGTGTTCGGGAAGGCTCCCTGGAGAAAGAGGTGGTCCCGCTGCAAGACCGCTCCCTCGAGGTGGTCTCCTGCCCGAGTCCGGTCCGGGAAATCGAGATGCTGAAGGATCGCCTGTTCGCGCTCTTCTCGGAAATCCCCGGTCTTTCCCCCGAAGATGTGGTGGTCCTGGCTCCCGATATTGGACGGTATGCAGGAGTCATTCGATCGGTCTTTGGAGCGGAGGGAAGAGGGGATGCCGGAAAAGAGCGCGAACCGGAGATTCCCTTCGTCATCTCCGACCGGAAAGAGTTGCTCGAGGAGCCGGCGTTCGAGGCCCTTCTGCTCCTTCTGCGTCTTCCCCGGATGCGTCTGCCAGCCCCTCTGGCCTTTCGCCTCCTCTCTGTTCCCGTCCTCGCCGAAAAGTTCGGACTTGCCGGCATCCTCCCATCCAGACTCCAGGAGATTCTTCGGGAATCAGGGTTCCGCTGGGGGGTGAACGGATCGGACCGGCCCGCCCCCTATGCCGGTCGGAAGGAACAGAGCCTTCTGGAGGGACGCGACCGTATCCTTCTTGGGTACGCCTGCGGAGAGGAGCCGCTTCCGAAGGGCTTTCATTTACCTCCACTCGCGCTCCCGGAGGATCAGGAGGGCGCGATCGCCGGAGGCATCGCCCGGTTCTCGGAGGCGCTCGACGATCTCCTCGCACGTCTTTCTGAGGCCCGCCCGGCGTCGCAGTGGCCCCCTCTGCTTCGGGACCTCATCGACGCCTTTTTCCTGCTCGATCCTACCAGAGCCGTGGATCGCGCGCTTGTCGCTCTGCCGGACCGGCTGGACCGGGATTTTTCAGAGGCCGGGTCATCCATGAGTCTTTCCTCCTCGGTCCTGTCCCGACATCTTGAGAGAATGGCCGGGACGGGCGACGGAAAGGACCGGTTCCTTGCCGGGGGGGTGACCTTTGGCCGCATGGTCCCTCTCCGCTCCATCCCCTTTCGCGTGGTCTGCCTGGTGGGAATGAACGATGCCGACTTTCCCCGGCCAAGTTGGCCCCCGAGCTTCGACTGGCTGGCATCCCATCCCGAACCGGGCGACCGGTCCGCCCGGGAAGATGACAGGACTCTTTTCCTGGAGGCTCTCCTTTCGGCCCGGGACATCCTGTGGATCAGCTATGTGGGAATCGAGATCCGGGACGGAAGTCACCGGGAGCCTTCCGTCCTGGTCCGTCAATTGATGGACCAGATTGCCGAAGGGTTTGAAGGCGAGAATGGGCCGATCCTTTCCCAGATCTCTCTCGAGTCGCCGCTCGATCCGCTTTCTCCGGACCATTACTCCCGCGAGGCGGATCCCCGCCTCCGAAGCTATTCCCGGGCCTGGCGTAGGGCTCTGGAAACCGCCCGAAGACGGTCCTCCGGGGATCCCGTCTTTTTCGATCCCGACCTCTCCTGGGGGGCCCCGATGCCGAAAGGAGATCAGGGTGGAGCAGAAGGGGTCGCAATCTCCGATCTTCGCAAATTCATTCGGGATCCTGCACGCCATTTTCTTGTATGCCAGATGGGTTTTCCTCCTTCGGAGCGAACCTTGCGGCTCGAGGAGGCAGAACCCTTCGTCTCCGATCCGAGCCGGTCGATCAGCGCTAGGCTTCGCGGTCCGGAGAGCACCCTTCCAGCCCTCCCCTGGCCGCCACTCAGAGAGCTCTTCTCCGGGCGGGTCGACGCGGAGATTGACGGCTACAGGGGGGCTCTGGCGGAAAGGCTGGGAATCCGTCTTCCGGAAGGCTCCGCTCCCTTTCCCCGGGAGCGTCTCGACGGGATCTTTCACGGGGCCCGGATCGCCGGAACGGTCGAGGGGCTTGCCTTCAGGCCGGATGGCGATCGTCTCCTGATCGTCGAGAGGTGGCCGTGGGCCCCATTTCCCGGTGATTTTCTGGAGGCCTACCTGGTGCATCTTTTGTGCGTCCTGTTCCTTTCCGGTTACAAGGGTTGCGCCCTGACCGGAAAGGGAGGAAAGAAGGAGGCGGAAAAGGATCCGTCCAGAATTCCCCTTGCCATCTGGCGGTGGAGCGTGCCCACCCCGGCGGAAGCCGCCCGGCAATTTCTTCGCTGTCTTCGGGCCTACCGGAAGGGAATGTACGCCCCTCTTCCATTCGACCCGGAAGCCTCCCGGGTTTTTGTCGACACATGGCGCTCGAATGTCGGGCCGGTGGGGAGCCCGGCATGGCGGATGGCATCCGACAAGGCCCGGGAGGTTCTGCATGCGTCCCGTGTTCCCTCCTACAATGTCCGGTCGACTTTTTTCGATCCGCGGTCGCGTTCCCCCTTCTGGGCCGCTCTGGCCTTCTCCGGCCGCGACCTTCCGGGGGAACCCCCCTTCGGTCTCTGGTCCCTGCGACTTTGGGAAGCGCCTCTCGCCACTCTTTCCGAAGAGGGGACCTCCTGATGGCCGAAAACCCGCTTTTCGAGTTGCCGCTCTCGGGGCTCCGTCTGATCGAGGCCTCCGCCGGAACCGGAAAGACGACGGCGCTGACCGTTCTTTTTCTGAGAGCCATCCTGGAGGGATTTCCGGTAGAACGGATCCTCGTGGTCACCTTTACCGAATCGGCCGCAGAAGAGGTCCGGGGCCGGATCCACGACCTGCTTGTGGCCGCTCGCAGAAAGGCCCTGGGGGAGAATCCCAAAGGGAAGCATGCCCCCTTTCTGGAGCGGATCCGGCCAGACCACGCGACTCCTCTCGCCCGGGCCCTCTCCGACTTCGACCGGGCCACGATGACCACCATCCATGCCTTCTGCCGCCGACTGCTCCGGGAATACGCCTTCGAATTCCAGTCGCCATTCTCTCTCGAACTCGACGAAAATCCCGGAGAGGCAAAACTTCCCGCCCTGCGTGAAACATGGCGGCGACGGGTCTACCCCGAAAGGCCCGAAATCGCTCTTCTGGTCGCCTCCGTTTTTCCGGGTGGGCCGGCGGACTTTCTCTCCCTTGTTTCCGATGACGCTCTGTTCCGGGAGACGGAGTGTGCGCTCTCCGGTGGTCTCGTGGAGGAGGACGCCTTCCCGGAGTTAAGGGAGGCCTATCTCCGGGACCTCGCCCTTTGTCGGGAGATCCCGGAGGACAACATGGAGAGGCTTGCCCGGCTGTGTTCCTCGGAAATCCCGGAGCAAGACGGGAAGAAGGGTAAGAAAGGGGCCAAAGGAGGCGACTTTCGCCTCCTCCTCCGCCGTCTCCGGGAGATTCAGGGAGGAAGCCCGGGTGTCCCGCCGGGGTTCAGCCCCCTGGACGGAGCGCTTCGGGCTGGGCTGGCCCGTATTCCCCAGCCCGAAATGCGCGACTTCGCACCCCTTCTGCGTATTCTGGAGGGGACGCAGGCTCTGGCGGAGGAGTTGCGTCGCTCCCTGAAAAAAAGCCTGCTCCGCTATCTTCGCTCCGAGGATCTCGACCTGAGGGAAGGCCGGGGGAGGGAGACCTTCGACGACATGATCCTCCGGGTCCTGGAAGGACTCCTCGCCGATGTCTCAGGGACGCTTTCCCGGAAGATCCGTGAAAGGTTCCCGGTAGCCTTCGTCGATGAATTCCAGGATACGGATCTGGCGCAGTTCCGCATCTTCGACCGGATCTACAGGCTCTCGCATCCTTTTTCCGAAGAGGAGGCGACCGGGACCGCCCTTTTTCTGGTGGGGGATCCGAAACAGTCGATCTACAGCTTCAGGGGGGCCGACATTTCGGCCTATCTCGAGGCCCGCATCCGGGCCCTTACGCTCCCGGGAGGCTCGCTCCTCGGGCTTTCCGTGAACTACCGGTCCGATCGCCGTCACGTGGAGGCTCTCAACAGGCTCTTCGGCCTTGTTCCGGACCCCTTCCTGAGCGGGGACGCGATCGCATACGAACCCGTCCATCCAAGCAGGGACGAACGCTCTGTTTTCCGGGACCCTCTGGCCGAAAGCGCGGAGATTCCCGTCCCCCTTCTGATGGCAGGAGGGGTGGAAGGCGACCGCCTCGAGGATTACGCCCGGCGCTCCGCCCGCGAAATTTCGCGGCTCCTGTCGGGGGGGCCCACCATTTCAGGGCGACCGATTCGCGCGGAGGAGATTGCCCTCCTCGTCATGAAGCATTCCCACGGCAAAATTCTCCAGGACGCCCTCGACGAGAAAGGGATCCCCTCTGTCTCCTACGGATCCGGAAGCGTTCTGGAAACGGAGGAGGCCTTCGATCTCGAGATGCTTCTTCTGGCGCTCGCCTCTCCGGAGAACCGCCGTCAGGCCCGTATGGTTCTCGCCTCCCGTTTTTTCGGAATGACGGCGGCCGAGCTTCGGGTCCTCGAAGAGGCCCCGGACCTCTGGAACCGCCGCGTCGACCCGTTTTTCGAAGCCGCACGCCGATGGGAGAGCCGGGGGGCGATGGGAACCCTCAGAACCTTCTTTCTCGATCACGGAATCTTTTCGAGACTGCTCTCCCAGCCGGGAGGGAAACGGCGCGTCACCCATCTTCTCCACCTTTTCGAGATTCTGGAGGCGCAGGGCCGGGACCGCCCCCCGCTCCTTCTTCTTGTGGACCGATACCTTTCGGCGCGCCGGGAGGCTCCCGGTAAAAAGGAGGACGGAAATGCCCCGCGCCTCGAGACCTGCGATGGCCGTGTCCGGATCCTGACACTCCACAAGGCCAAGGGACTGGAGTTTCCGGTGGTGATTCTCCCTTTCGGCCTTCCGGGCCGCCAGGGACTGGATGAGGGAGAGGAGGCTTCGGGAGAGCTGGCGGAAGAAATGCGCCTGCTTTACGTTGCCCTGACGAGGGCCGTTCATCGGACTGTCCTGATGGTTCCCGCCCGGACCTCCCGTCAGTCGGCAGTGGGCCACCTTTTCGGTCTGGGGCCGGGTCTCCGCAAAGGGAAGTCGGCCTTCCAGGGCGTCGTCCTTCAGATCGACCGCCTTGTCCGGGAGAATCCCGACCTCTTTGCCCTTCTCCCGGATGGCCCCGCCCCGCTGACTCCGGTCCGGCAACCTTCGGAGAGAGAGTCAGTGCTCGCGGCCCCCCCGCAATTTCCCTCCATTGCACCGGCGAAAAGGACGGAGAGTTTTTCCTCTCTGGTACGATCCTCCCTGGGGATTTTCGAGGAAAAGGAGGGAGAGCCTCGGGCTTCCGACGAGGGACGCTCGGAGCCGGAAGGGGAGGGGGAGGGGGCGGGGGAGGCGCCCCTTCCCGCCGGACCGCTCTTCGGCTCCTATTTTCACCGGATCATGGAACGGCTTGCCAGGGACGAAGCCTCTTTTGACGGACCCCCGGGAGAGATTCCCGAAGGGCTTCTCGAGAGGGCTCTCGACGATCTCGACCTTGCGAAGGACCCCTCCTGCCAGCGCTGGCCCTCGGCGGTCCGCCCGCTGGTCGAGCGGACCCTTTCGGCCGCTCTGGGGGAAAGGGCGGAAGGGGCTTTGACGGAAGAAGGGGACTTCATGACACTGGGGAGGATCCTGCGGGGGGAGCGTACGGTTGAGCAAGAATTTCTTCTTCCGGTTCGGGGCCTTGTGGCCGAACGACTTCAGGCGTGTCTTATGCCCGATGGCCCGAAACTCTTCTTCGAACCCTTATCGGGATCACTGAAGGGATTCATCGATCTTGTCTTCCGGTATCGCGGCCGCTACTACCTCCTGGACTACAAGACCAACCTCCTTTCGGGAGTCTCTCCCTATGCCGGTGCGAGCCTGGCTCGTACGATGGCTGATCACCGTTACGATTTCCAGGGCTATCTCTACATTCTGGCCCTCCATCGGCTCCTTTCATTTTGCCATCCGGGATACGACTACGAGCGGGACTTCGGAGGGGCGCTGTTCCTTTTCGTCCGGGGTGTTGGATTTACCGGCGAGGGGATTCATCGGCTTCGCCCCACGATCTCCGAGCTCGCCTCCTTCGATCGTCTTCTGTCGGGAGACAGACCATGAGCGACGCCGTCCTTTTCCCGCTCATTCCTGAGCCCTGCCGTGGCTGGTTTTCGAAAGCCCGTGAAAAGGGACTCCTCGAGGATGTCGACCGGGCCCTGGCTGCGACCCTCGTTGGCCTTTCGGACCCTCTCCCATGGGAGGTCCTGGCTGTCTATGCCGTTGCGGCCGCTCTGACCAGTGCCGCCTCCCGGGAAGGCCATACCCTCCTCGACCTGAATGCCTCCCCTGACTCTCCCTATTTCGAGGAACTCCCCGACCTGTTGCCGGCCCCCTCGTTCTGGCCCGGCCTTCTCGCGGATGTGGCCGGAATCCCGGACCGGCCTGGCCCGATCATTCTCGACCGGGGCGGCCTTTACCTTTACCGCCACTATCGTGCTGAGATCAGGGTGGCCGACCTCCTTGGACGTCGACTTCTTTTCGACCGCGAAAACGGCGGAGCCTCTCCGGAGGTGAAGTGGGACATTCTGGACAGTCTTTTTCCCCTTCAGGGGGCCCCGTCGGATCCCGCCAATGCCGGGCGTGCTGCCGCCTCGGCATCCCTGTCGCGTTCTCTTCTTCTCCTGACGGGGGGGCCGGGGACCGGAAAAACATGGACGGCCGCCCGCATCCTGGCCCTTCATCGAATTCTCTCTCCCTCCGCCCGCATCGTCGCGGCGGCCCCGACCGGAAAGGCGGCCGCGCGGATGTCGGAGGCCCTGTCAGCCATGGAATTCCCAGGCCCCCCGCTGCCGACCATGACCCTGCACCGCCTGCTCGGAGCGGGGAGGCAGGGTTTTGCCCGGGGCCCGGGGAATCTCCTCGACTGGGACCTTGTCCTGGTGGACGAGCTGTCGATGGTCGATCTTCCCCTCATGGACCGCCTTCTGGTCTCCCTCCCCGAGCGTTCCCGCCTCATCCTGACGGGGGATCGCAACCAGCTGGCCTCTGTCGGGACGGGCTCGGTCATGGGGGATCTCTGCGGGGCTCTTGAGCGGGGGGGGCGAACGGCAAAGGATGCCGGGGCCCTGACGGTTCTGACCCACAACTTCCGCCAGTCGGCCTCCCCGGGCCTCCGGTCCTTTGCCCAGGCCATTGCCTCCGGAAATTCCCGCAGGGCAGTTGACGAGCTCTGTGCGGGAGCTTCGGGTCTCTCCTTCCTTCCCGCGGAGCCGGGGTCCCGACTCCCGCTTGAGATCCTGCGGGAGGGATGGGACGGGCTTTCGCGCATGCCGCCTCCCTCGGGCGGCCCCCTTCCGATGGATTCCTTCATGGCTCTGACGGCCCTTCGTGAGGGGCCTGCCGGGAGCCGGACGGTCAACCGGGCGGTCCAGGGGATTTTTCGCCATGATCCCTCCGGGGTTTTGGGTTCCGCCCCGGTGATCGTTCTCGAGAACAGCTACGACACGGGCCTCATGAACGGGGATCTGGGGATTCTTTCCGGGTCCCGCCTTTTCGTCGGCAAGGAGCGCGGACTTGTGATCCTTCCGGAACGCCTCGCTCCCGATTGGGAGTTTTCCTATGCCCTGACCGTCCACAAGAGTCAGGGATCTGAATTCGACCATGTGCTTCTTCTGATCGGCGCGGTCGATCATCCACTCCTCACCCGCTCTCTTCTCTATACCGCGGCCACCCGCGCCCGCTTCCGTCTGACCGTATGGGGATCTCTCCCACTCCTGGAGCGGATGATCCGGAGGCAGTCATGGCGAACCTCAGCTTTGTCCGACCGCCTCTCAGCCCTTTTGAGCCCGTGATGATTCCTTCCGGCGAACCTCCGGATTCCAAATCGGGCCATCATCGTTATTGCGGGAATGACTCCGTCAACGTCCAGAACCTCTGACAGACTTCTTTTGCATCTTGTCAGCCCAATGAACCGGGCTATCCCTTGAAGCGGCCGGAGAAGCTTCCTCGGGCGGCTTCCGAGGGCTCCTGTTCCCGTGCTCCCTGCAGAAAGCGGGTGGCATGATCGGGACGTTTCCTGTCTGTAAAGTGTTAAGTATTTGTGTAGGAAATGAATTTATAATTTTTCCATTTTTTAGGGATCGTCAGCTTCAAGTTTGTCGTCGATTGGTCCGATGAAGAAGGTGCGGCCCCTTCTTCGCCCTGATCCGCCCGGAAGCCCGCCGTAAGCCTCCCAAAACCAAAAACAAAAATATATTCCATACTGATAGGCTATTTTTTAATTTAAAATCAAAAATACTTTGTTTACAATAACTAATAATTATTATAATACAAATATTTTGTTTATTGTAAATATTTTAATTATATATTTGACAAGCACCATATTAGTGTTAGAATGACACTATGAAAAGGATGACGCTGCGCATGAATGAAGCGCTATACAGAATCATAAAGGAACGGGCCACACGGGAGCACCGTTCGATTCACGCGGAGATTCTTGTCGTCCTTGAACGCTTCTTCGGCGGGGCCAGGGGAGCGGAGCTGGTCATGGAAGAAAAAGAAGAGAGATCCTCGCCGAGGGATCGCTGATCGGGAGATCCGGCGGAGGCCGGAATTATAAACGGGTTGCATACTGAAAGGATTCCAAGATGTTAGGTGACAAGGACATCAACAAGATCATCAACGCGGTAAAAGAGTACAACGACCTCCTCGAGAAGTCCTCTGTGGTCATGGACCGCCTGGCGGAGACCAAGAAACAGTGGGACATTCTTCTGACCGATCGGGACGCTCTCCGGGCCGAGTCGGAGAGGATGAACCGCTTTATCGCCCAGTTCAAGGAAGACTACCAGAATTTCCATGCGAGGGAATCCCAGTGGGTCAACTCGGTGGCCGACCTTCACACCAAGCTTCAGTTCATGGTCGATGAACTCAACACCATCGTCAGCCATCACCGGAGAAATTCGGTCGAAGGCAGCGGTGTCATCAACTAACGCGGGATCGGTTGCCCCTAAAGGCAACCACTAAGGAGCGACACCATGAGACACAAGACCCTTTCCAGACCGATATTTCCGGATGACGAACTGATCCGCAAGACGGGCCACGAGGACGGACTGGCAGGTCTGCCCGCTGGAAGCAGCTACGAGGCAGGCCCTTTCGAGCGGTCGATCATCGCCGCCGGTGAGTCGAAGATCAGCGAGATTTACGCCCAGACGGCGCAGGAGCTCTATCGTCATGAAGGGCGATCCTCGAATCTGTCCAACGCCTACGAGTCCAACCAGTACCGCCTCAAGGAAGTGCTGCTTCGCTACAAGAACCGTAAGGAGATTGTAGGACGGGATGTGGTCATTCCGGTTCCCTACTTCATTCACTGGCTTGTGGTGATCCTGCTGGCGATTGGAGAGTTCCCCCTGAACGTCGTCGTCTTCCGGATGTTCGGAGAGCCGGAGCTGATGACTTACGTCATGAGCATGACCCTCTCTCTAACGCTTCCTCTGATCGGGGTCTTCCTTGGGCTTCAGGTCCGGACACTGGTCAAGCCGAAGGTCGCTACGGCCATCATGATTCTGCTCGCCCCGACGACTGTTCTCGGAGCGCTCACCGCCCTCTCCTTCATCCGCAACATGTATGTGACTCTCCACGCCGAGCACAGGCTGGGGGGGGGCTCGGGCAACATGGTCTACGCCATGTTTGCGATCAACCTCCTGATATTCATGGGAGCCTACATGGTCTCCTTTTTTGCCCATGACCAGGATTCCGAGCTGGACGCCCTGCATGTCGCCGTCGTGCGGCTCGACAAGAAGCGGACAAAACTGCGGGACAGGCTTTCCCAGGCGATCTCCAGGACGAACGCGATCATCCGGGCCGGTCGCGGCGAAGCGGAGCGGGTCCTCTCCGAAACGGCGGTCAAGATGGCCGTCTATCGCCAGGCCAACATGGCCTCGCGCGGAGGGACCGTCGCTCCGTCTTCCTTTTCAAGAAATCCCGAGTCTGCCACACTCAAGCGGTGGTGGCCTGATCTCAAGATTCCGGATGCGGCCGAGTCGATGGCGAACAATCCTGCCGGAGGCGAAAAGCCGACCGATGGACAGGGTCGGCCCCTATTTTCCACAGGGAGGGCGTAAGATGAACGCATGGGGAGAGAGGGCCGGCCGACTTCTGGCCGGTCTCGGGATGGGGGCACTGACAGTACTCACGCTCCCCGATATTCCGGCCTTCCTTCCGGGGTTTCACGAGCCACAGGAGGCCCGGGCGGAGGAGTCTGCGGATCCCGGACGAGACATCCTGGTCTTCGTCGACGAGACCGGGAGCACCGGCCGCCAGTTCGACGTTTACAGACGGGCTCTTCTCGAGCGGATCGTGCCGGAACTCAAGGCCGGGGACCGTCTGAGGGTCGCTCCGATCGTCGACGACAATTCTTTGGTCTCGAGCTTCATGGCCGAAGGGAGCCTTCCTGACCGGCCCGGGTTCGATAGTCTTTCGGAAAATGAAATCGACTACAAGAACGAGGTCAAGCAGGAAAAGGCGCAGGACAAGGAGATCCGCAACAAACTTCTCGCCACCCTTACGGCTAAACTCAAAAAACCAGGGAAGTCCCGCTACACCGATCTTTTTGGGGCGGCCCGCATGGCCTCCCAGCTCTTTTCCGCCGACCGGAAGAGACCTGTTCTGGTCTTCCTGTCGGACATGCAGGAGGACCGGGGGCGATTCCGGTACAAAGACATGAAGTGGAACGCCAGGGACCTGAAACGGGTCGAAAAGGCCTACGGCTTTCCCGATCTTAAAAATGTTTGCGTCTATGTGATCGGAACGCGCTCCCCCTCGATCGAGAAGAGCCGAAAGATGAGCGAGTTCTGGCTGCAGTATTTCCGGAAGTCGGGGGCCGACATCCAGCCGTCCCACATCGGCTCGATGCTGGTCAACTGGCCACCGGAGGAGGGGTGCGGCAAATCGCGGGCCATTCCGAAAAAGGATGAAAGCTGGCTCCAGAAGCTCAGGAAGCAGCTCTGAGAGAATGTCGGGACGTTCCCCCTCCCGAAGGCCTTCCCGTCCCTAGGACCGGAGGGCCTTTCTGATTTCCCGGTCGGCCGTTTCAAGAATTTCCTGGAGATGGGTCTCGCTCCGGGTACTCTCCCCGTAAATCTTGAGGATCTCCTCCGTTCCCGATGGCCGGGCAGCAAACCACCCCGAAGCGCATTCGACCTTGATTCCGCCGATCGGCTCTCCGTTTCCCGGGGCTGTCGTCAGAATTCTCAGGACGGGTTCGCCCGCCAGCGAATCAAGGGGGAGGCGTGCCGGAGTGATTTTCCCGAGGGAGACCCGGAGGGAAGCGTCGGCCGGGGCATCGATCCGCCGGTAGTAATGAGGCCCGAAGCGGTTGACGAGATCCGCGTACTGGAGTCCCGGCTCCCGTCCCGTCACTGCCGCGATTTCGGCCGCACAGAGGGAGGCAATGAGGCCGTCCTTGTCGGTGGTCCAGACCGTCCCGTTCCGCCGGAGAAAGGAGGCTCCGGCGCTCTCCTCTCCTCCGAGTCCCAGCGTTCCGTCGAGAAGTCCCTCCACGAACCACTTGAAGCCGACGGGAACCTCGAGAAGGGGCCGGTCCAGTGATTCTGCGACACGGTCGATCATCCGGCTCGACACGATGGTCTTGCCAATCCGGACCCCGGAGCCCCAGAGTGGCCGGTGGGAAAAGAGGTAGGAGATCAGGACCGCAAGGTAGTGGTTGGGGTTCATGAGGCCGGCGCTGGGCGAGACGATCCCGTGGCGGTCGTGGTCGGTGTCGCATCCAAAGGAGATGTCGAATTTTCCGGCCATCTCCACGAGTCGTTTCATGGCCCATGGAGAAGATGGGTCCATCCGTATCTTGCCGTCCCAGTCCACGGTCATGAAGGAGAAGGTCGGGTCGAGCGTTTCCCGGACCACGGTCAGATCCAGCCGATACTCTTCGGCGATCCGACCCCAGTAATGGACTCCGGCTCCCCCCAGGGGATCGACGCCGATCCGGATCCCGGAGCTCCGGATCGCCTCCATGTCGATCACCTCTCCCAGGTCGGCCACGTAGGCGGACAAATAATCCCGGCCATGGACCGTGTCCGCCTCCATCGCCCGGTCGAAGGGGATCCGGCGCACGCCGGACAACCCTTCCGCCAGAAGACGATTGGCAGTCTCCTCGATCCAACGGGTAGCGGCCGGATCGGCCGGCCCCCCTCCCGGGGGATTGTACTTGAAGCCACCGTCCTCAGGCGGGTTGTGCGAGGGGGTGATCACGATGCCGTCGGCGGGGGAGGGAGGGCTCCCTCCGTCCCGGGGATGGTTGTAGGTCAGGATGGCATGGCTGACAACAGGGGTCGGTGTCGGCTCGTCGTGATCGGAGACGATGGTAGTGACGCCGTTGGCGGCGAGAACAGAGAGGGCGGTGACGAATGCGGGACGGGAAAGGGCGTGGGTGTCGGCTCCGACGAAGAGGGGGCCTTCGATTCCTCTGGTTTTCCTGTAGAGGCAAACGGCCTGGGTGACCGCCAGGATATGGTCTTCGTTGAAGGTGCCTTCGAAGGCGCTTCCCCGGTGGCCGGAGGTCCCGAAGGAGACCCGCTGGGCGGGGTTGTCCGGATCCGGGCGCCTTGCGAAAAAATCGGTGACGAGCCGGGAAACGTCGATGATCAGGGACGGGGGGGGCGCCTGGCCGGACAGGGGACTCACGCTCATGGGAGGCTCCTTTTGAAAAAGGGGGTGGTGGCGAAGAGTGGACAGTCCGGTGCGAGGAGATCGGCGATATGGTCGACGGAGAGATCGGGGGACGGGCAGGAGGCGAGGAGGGAGGGGTCGGCGGCGTAATGGCCCTGTCTTGGAAGAATGGTGGTCACCCGCTCCTCCCAGGCCGACTTGAAGGCAGTCAGGATCCGGATCTTGTCGTCGATGACGACATAGTGGTCCCCTGGGAAGCGCTCCTCGATGTCGGACAGCATCTGTTCCTTGTGGATATAGACCAGAACCTGTCCCCCGGCCGCGTCCCACAGTCCGGAGCGTTCGATCTTCCGGGGCTGGAAGACGGCGTCCCCGTCTGAGAGGATGACGACCTCTCCTCGTCGCCTGAGGGCGGCGATCACCTCCAGAGCCTTCGGATGGAGGAGGGTGTGAAAGGGGTAGTCGACCATCCAGGAGGACATGCGAAGGAGACGGGGGTCGTGGAGCACCTCCTCCCGATAGATCTGGAGGGCTCCGAGATAGTCGGCATAGCCGATCCGGGACCAGCGCTCGGTAAAGATCGCCCAGTACCGCTCCCGGGCGGGAGGACCATACTCCTCGTCCAGATGTCGGGCCAGGTCGGACTGGAGCCGGTCATTGTCGAGAAGGGTGTTGTCGACGTCGATCAGGAAGACGATTCGTGGCCGTGGCGGCATGTCCCCTCCTTTGATCAGGGCTCCCGGGCCGGATCCCCGAAGGGAGAACCGGATCCCTCCCATATCGAGAAGTCTTCGAAGTCGAATGCCGGGGCCACCGTGCAGGTGGCGAGACTGAAGGGTCCGAGGGATCGTGCCTGCTGCCAGGCCCCGGCTGGTACGACTGCCAGGCAATGAGGCGGATCCCTGTCGAGTTCCCAGGTCTCGGGGGCGTCATTGCGGAGAAAGGAAAGAAGCAGGGGGGCCCCGCCGATATGGTGCCAGATTTCGCAGGAGGAGACGCGGTGCCACCGAGTCTCGATCCCTCCGGGGATCAGAAAGATGATCACCGAAACGGCGGACCGGATTCGTCCCGTTCCCTTCGGCTCCACCTCCTCGAGCGCGCGGTGGATTTCCCTGTAATAGCCTCCCTCGGGATGGGGCCGCAGGGCGTGGAGCCTGATCTGGCGAAGGATTTCCCCGTCTTCCGGTAACAGCTCCACGCTCACCCCGTCCATCAGAATTTCAGGCAGATCTTGCCGGTGAAGTCCCCGTCAGCCAGGGCCTGGAAGGCATCCGGGGCGGAGGCGAAGGGAATGACCCGGTCGATTCTGGGCCGCACTCCGTTCTGGACGATCGCGTCCACCATCTCCTCGAAATGCGTTCGGCTCCCCACGTAGACTCCCTGCATGCGCAGCTGCTTCACGAGGAGAGGAAAGACCGGGAGCTCGGCCTGGCCGCCGGAGAGCACTCCGATGACTGCCACATGGCCTCCGGGACGGGTGCAGGAAAGGGATCGGCCCAGGGTTCCGGCCCCGCCGACCTCGACGACGTGGTCGACTCCCTCTCCGTCCGTCCGGGCCAGGA
Organism: Nitrospirota bacterium; assembly: GCA_021806225.1. Classification (GTDB taxonomy): domain Bacteria; phylum Nitrospirota; class Leptospirillia; order Leptospirillales; family Leptospirillaceae; genus UBA4572. The sequence continues at coordinate 68,730 of JAJZXW010000033.1, forward strand.
CCTCCAGGTCCCATTCGGGGAATGTCCGGTAGTTGATTCCCGTGTCGGCGCCCAGAAGGGCGGCCGTCTCGAGCTTCCGGTCGGAGGAGGATGTGACGATGACCCGGGCCCCGGCCATCTTGGCGAACTGGAGGGCGAACAGGGAGACGCCTCCCGTCCCCTGCACGAGGACGGTCTCCCCGGGCCGGAGGCCTCCCTGGACGAAGAGCGCGTTCCAGGCGGTCACGGCGGCGCAGGGGAGTGTGGACGCCTCCTCGAAGGAGAGGGCCTCCGGAATCCGGACGAGGCCCTCCTCCGGGAGCAGGACCCGCTCCGCCAGCATCCCGTCCCTGTCACCCCCCAGAGCCATCGCCCGCCGGGGCGGATGGCCGTCGATCCAGTTCTGGTTGAAAATCCCTGCCACCCGGTCTCCGGTCCGGACCCGGGAGACTCCGGGACCCGTGGCGACAACCGTGCCAGCCCCGTCGGAAAGGGGAATGAGGGGAAGCCGGAGGTTGGGGTAGTGGCCCCGGAGGATGAGCAGGTCACGGTAATTCAGGGAGGCGGCGCGCAGTTCCATCACCACCTGTCCGGGACCCGGGACGGGATCTTCCCGGGTGGAGGGCCGGAGCGCCTCGGGTGTTCCCGGGTCGTGGATTTCAAAAACCTTCACGAGAATCTCCTTTTTTGTCTGACGTCCAAGGGAAGACTATCGGATTGTGGTGGGCGATTGCAACGGGATTTTGCCGCACCGAGACCTTCTTGTGCTAAAATCAACAAAAGACCGATTTTCTCCGAACCTTCTTGAAAGGAAATCCATGCCGGACGTGCCGTTTTCCATGCTCTCCCGCCGGGGGGCCATCATCGCTCTCCTGCAGGTGTTTTTTTGCCTGCTGGTCCTGTCAGGCCGGGCGACCGCGTCCACACTTTCCGACCAGCTCGGGATCTCCCTTTTCGATGCCCGGGAAAAGGCTCCTGAGATCGCGGCTCCCGACCTGTCCGGCCGCCTCCTCCATCTCTCCGACTACCGGGGCAAGGTGGTTCTCCTGAATTTTTGGGCCACATGGTGCGATCCGTGCAAAAAGGAAATCCCGTCCCTGATTTCCCTTGGAAAGAAGCTCTCCGGCCGCCCCTTCGTCGTGGTCAGCGTGGCCATGGACCGCCGTCTCGCCCATATTCCTCCGTTCGTCCGCAAGTTCGGGATCGACTACCCGGTCATGGAGGGGCGTCGCGGCCAAGTCGATTCCCGCTATTTCGGTCTTGGACTCCCCCAAACCTACGTCATTTTGCCTGACGGAACCTTGGTGGGGAGGGTGGTCGGGGGGAGGGAATGGGATTCCCCCGCCTTTGTGGACTACTTTCGTTCTCTGACCGGAGGACGGCACGTTTCAGGGCAGAAGGGGGGGAACCTGTGAGGAGTCTTCGGGTCGGCCTGTTCCAGATCAATGCGGTGGTGGGGGATCTTGAAGGAAACACCGACAAGATCCGCCGCCACCTCAAGTCCGCCTCCTCCCGGAACCTCGATATCGCCGCCTTTCCGGAGCTGGCGATAACGGGATATCCTCCGGAGGACCTTCTTCTGAAGCCGACCTTTCTGGAGAAAAACAGGAAGTCTCTTGCGGACCTCCTCAACGTGGCTCCGGAGATCCTCCTCATCGTGGGATTCGTGGAACAGGCCGACGATATCTATAACTCCGCGGCCATGATTTACGGGGGAAAGGTCGTGGGAATCCAGCGGAAGCAGTACCTCCCGAATTATGGAGTCTTCGACGAGAACCGCTACTTCCAGTCCGGCAGCTCGAACACACTGCTTCGCTTCCGGAACGTGACGATCGGGGTGAACATCTGCGAAGATATCTGGTACCCCAAGGGGCCGCTCTACCACCAGACCCTTGACGGTGACGCGGAGGTGATCATCAATCTCTCGGCTTCGCCCTTCCATGCGGGCAAGCGGGAGGTCCGGGAGTCGATGCTCAAGACCCGGGCCGCCGATAACGGAACCTATATCGTTTACACCAATCTGGTGGGAGGGCAGGACGAACTGGTCTTCGACGGCCAGAGTCTCGTGATCGACCCGGAGGGGGAAATCGAGTCGCGGGGAAAGGCCTTCGCCGAGGATGTGGTCGTCAGCGAAATCGACGTGGACCGTGTGTTCGGGATCCGTCTCCACGATCCCCGGCGTCGGAAGGAAAAGCAGGCCCGGCTCTACGGCGGCGACTGGGGGAGAAATCCCCTGGACAGGATCGACCTCGACGGAGACCGTCCCGTCTCTCCGGGTGTCCCGCGCCCTCTTGTCAAGGGCCCCCTGACCGATCCGCTTTCTCCTGTCCGCGAAATCTACGAGGCCCTGGTGATGGGGGTTCGGGACTATGTGGGAAAGAACGGACTCACCGATGTCCTGATCGGCATCTCCGGAGGGGTCGACTCCGCTCTCGTGGCGGCGGTGGCCTGCGACGCCCTGGGGCCGGGCCACGTCCATGGCCTTTTCATGCCGTCGGTTTTCACCTCCGAGGAGAGCCAGGAGGATGCCCGTCTTCTGGCGTCCTCCCTGGGATTTTCCCTGGAGACGATCCCGATCGATTCCCTGGTGGCGGAGTTCCTGTCCCGTCTCTCCCCATTCTTTGGGGAGCGCGGACCGGACACGACCGAGGAGAACCTCCAGCCCCGGATCCGGGGGATGCTGCTGATGGCCCTCTCGAACAAGTTCGGCCATCTCGTGCTGACGACCGGAAACAAGTCCGAGATGAGCGTCGGCTACATGACCCTCTATGGCGACATGGCCGGTGGGTTCGCCGTCCTCAAGGACGTTCCGAAGACGGTCGTCTACAAGCTCGGACACCTCCGGAACCATCTGAAGCCGGGGGGGATTCCCGAACGGATCCTGACCCGGAAACCGACGGCGGAGCTCAAGGAGAACCAGTTCGACACCGACAGCCTCCCACCTTACGAGGTCCTCGATCCGATCATGGAGGCCTATGTCGAAGAGGATCTCGGGTATGAAGAGATCGTGGGGCGCGGTTTTGCACCCTCCGACGTGGCCCGGGTGATCCGGCTGATCGACGGAAGCGAATACAAGCGTCGGCAGTCTCCTCCAGGAGTCAAGATTTCCATGCGGGCCTTCGGAAAGGACTGGAGGCTTCCCATGACCAACCGGTTCAAGGGTGTCTGAACCCCTGACTCAAATCGGCGGAAAGGCCGGCAGAAAGAGAGCACAAGGCGTGTCCACCATCTCCATCGAAGAAGCCATCGAACGCATCAGAAACGGCAGGATGATCATATTGTCCGACGACGAGGATCGGGAAAACGAAGGCGACTTCGTCATCGCCGCCCAGTTCGCGACGCCGGAGGCCATCAATTTCATGGCGAAATACGGGCGGGGACTGATTTGCATCACGCTGACCCAGGAGAAGGCCGAGTCTCTCCACCTCGATCCGATGACCTCGGTCAACGAGGCCTCCTTCGGAACTGACTTCACGATCTCCGTCGATGCCCGGGATGGAATTTCAACCGGTATTTCCGCCTTCGACCGCGCGCATACAATCCAGCTGATGGTCCGGCCGGAGGCCAGTCCCTCCGACCTGGTCCGCCCGGGCCACATCTTTCCGATCCGGGCCAAGCCGGGCGGTGTCCTGAAGCGGGCTGGACAGACGGAGGGATCGGTCGACCTCTCCCGTCTCGCGGGGCTGATCCCGATGGGGGTCATCTGTGAAATCCTGAACGAAGATGGTACAATGGCGCGTTTTCCCGATCTCCAGAAGGTCTCCGAAGAGCACGGGATTCCGATTGCCACCGTCAGGGACCTGATCGCCTACCGCAAGCGCGAGGAGAAACTCGTGACCGAGGTGGCCTCCGCCGATCTCCCCACCGAGATCGGCCACTTCCGGACGGTCGTTTTCGAGGACGTGGTCGGGTCAGGCCCCCACATCGCCCTTGTGAAGGGCGAGATCGATCGGGAGATTCCGACTCTGGTCAGGGTCCACTCGAGCTGTGTCACGGGAGACATCTTCCACTCTCTCCGCTGCGACTGCGGGAGCCAGCTGGAGGAGTCCCTCCGGATGATCGAGAAGGAGGGCCGCGGAATCCTGCTTTACATGAACCAGGAAGGTCGCGGAATAGGCCTGGCGAACAAGATCAAGGCCTATCGCCTTCAGGAGCAGGGGTACGACACCGTGGAGGCCAACCTCAAGCTCGGATTCAAGGAGGACTTGCGGGACTATGGTCTCGGAGCCCAGATCCTGTGCCATCTGGGGGCTTCGAAGCTGCTGCTGATGACCAACAATCCCCGGAAGATCGTGGGGCTCGAAGGATACGGGCTCGAAATCGTTTCCAGGGTGCCGATCGAAATCCCCCCGCGGGAGACCAACAAGCGGTATCTGGCGACCAAGCGGGACAAGCTGGGTCATATCCTCAACAAGCTTTGAGAGAAAGGACGGACTGTCCGGTGAAGATCGAGGAGGTGGTTCCGACGGGAGCTCCCGAACGCGGGTTCCGATTTATGGTTGTGGTGGCCCAGTACAACAGCCTGGTGACCGACCGGCTTCTGGAGGGAGCTCTCGAAGCCTTCCGGCGGGCCGAAGGCCAGATCCAGACCGTGTCCGTCGTCCGGGTCCCCGGCTCCCTGGAGCTTCCCTTCACCGTCCGAAAGGCGGTGGATGCGGGCTCCCATGACGGAGTTCTGGCCCTGGGATGCGTCATCCGCGGTGAAACCGGCCATTATGAGGCGGTCGTCTCCGGTGTGACCTCGGGACTCACCCAGATCAACGCCTCCGGCCTCGTTCCGGTTGTCTTCGGAGTCCTGACCACCGATACCCTCCTTCAGGCTCTCGACCGGGTGGGGGGGAAGGCCGGGCACAAAGGGGTGGAGGGAGCCGAAACGCTCCTGTCCATGGCCCGTCTTTCAGGATCCCTTTCGGGAGGGCGCAAGCCGTGACCTCCCCCGGCCGTTCCGCTTCCTCCCTGACGCCGGGACGGAGACGGGCCTTGCATGCCGCCAGGACCAAGGTCCTGCAGCGCCTCTTTGCCGACGAGTACGACTCCTTCCCCCAGACGGATCCCGTCCTGCGCGCCCTGCTTCACTGGGAGGGAGAGGATCCCCTGGCAAACGCCTTCGCCGATCGGTTGTATTCAGAGCTTCTCTTCCGAAAGCCGGAGATCGATGCTCTGATCGAGGATCTGGCGAAAGGATGGAGCCTGGGTCGCCTGACTCGGATCGACCGGAACATCCTTCGGCTGGGTCTTTGCGAGATTCTGTACGACCCGGAGGTTCCCTTCCGGGTCTCGGTCCACGAAGCCCTGGAACTGGCTCACGAATTCTCGGAGCCGGAGGCGGTGGCCTTCATCAACGGCATTCTCCATGAGGCCGCTGTCCGACACGCTCCGGGGAAGGGACCATATGATCCGTCCCCCGTGGCTGCCACCACTTCCCGCCAGTCGGGGAGGAGCGGGGAGGCCGGCACGTGAATCGACCGACCGATGCCCACACGAACATGGGTCTTTCGGGGCCCGTATTGCTGTGGGAGCATCCGGTCTTCGGTTCCGAAAGGCCTCTCCGGGTCTTTCTCCAGGAGATCGGGGCGCAGCTGGGCTCTTCCCTGCTCTGGCTTGACCACTGGTATTCGGGCCTCGTGACCCGGACCCTGGCGCCTTTCTGGCGGGGGGAGAGACGGGAAATTCCCCCATCCTTCCTTTTCGTCCCAGGTGAGGGACCTTTTCCGGCGGGATTCGTTGTGCTTCCCTTCAGGAGGTCGGAAAGCCAGGATCTGGTGCAGCGTTTCTGCGAGACGATGTCAGGACTTTCGCTGACCCCGGTGGTGCTCGACAGTGAATCCCTGACATCCGAGATCAAGCCCTTTGTCCAGGAGATTTCCAGGACCTTGCTGGAACGGAAGGATGTCCGCCTCTATGTGTCAGATCCGGCGACCCATCCCGCAACCTATGGATGCATTTCCTTCGCAGGAGCCGCCCCTTGATTGACCGATATTGCCGGGGTCCCATGAAGGGGCTCTTCGAGACCGAACATCGCCTCAAGACCTGGCTCAAGGTCGAACGGGAGGTCACTCGCGTGCTGTCGTCGCGTGGTCTGGTGGATCCCGAGGGGGCCCGTATCGTCCTTGAGACACCCGTCCGGATCGACATTCCCCGAATGGAGACGATAGAGGCGGAAACCCGCCACGACGTCATCGCCTTTCTGACGATGGTGTCCGAGCAGATGCCGGAAAAAGGCCGGGCCGTCCTCCACTTCGGGCTTACCTCCACCGATCTTGTCGACACCGCCCAGAACCTCCTCGTCTCCGACGCTCTCCACATCGTGACAGACGAGCTCCATCGTTTTGTCGGCATTCTTGAGCGGCAGGCCCGGGCCCACCGGAACACGCTCATGGTCGGCCGATCCCACGGGATCCATGGGGAGCCGATCGTCTTCGGAATGAAGTTCCTGTCCTGGTTCTCGGAATTCCGGCGTCATCAAGACCGGCTCTCCCGGGCCTCGGCCGCCATCCGGGTCGGAAAGCTCTCCGGAGCCATGGGCACCGCTGTGACCATTCCTCCCGATATCGAGGAGGCCATTCTTGGAGGGCTGGGTCTCGCTGCCGAACCGGCCGCAACCCAGGTCGTTTCCCGGGACCGCCACGCCGAGCTTTTCTCCGTACTGGCCGGCATCGGCTCCTCCCTTGAACGGATTGCCGTCGAGATCCGTCACCTTCAGCGCACAGAGGTCCAGGAGGCGGAGGAGCCTTTCCGTCCGGGTCAAAAGGGTTCCTCCGCCATGCCCCACAAGAGGAATCCCGTCGGGTCGGAAAACATCACCGGTCTGGCCCGCCTTCTCCGCTCCTATGCGGGGGCGGCCCTGGAAAACGTGGCCCTCTGGCATGAACGGGATATCAGCCATTCTTCCGTGGAGCGGGTGATTCTTCCGGACGCCTTCTGTCTCGTCGACTACATGCTCGATCGCATGGGATCGATTCTCCGGGACCTGGTGGTCTATCCGGAGCGCATGCGGAGAAACCTCGATGCGACGGGAGGGCTTGTCTACTCCCAGACCGTGCTTCTCGCCCTCGTCAAAAACGGGCTGTCCCGGGAGGAGGCGTACCGGATCGTGCAGGAGGCCGCCATGGAGACCTATCGGGAAGGGGGAGCGTTCCGGGAGCGACTCCTCAGCCACCCGGACTTTCCGAAGGGGGATGAATGGACGGGATTTCTGGAGCAGGCCTTCGATCCCGCCCGCTTTACTCACAATATCGAGGGGATTTACCGTCGCGTTCTGGGGGAGCCTTCCGGGACGGACGAAAGTTCCCGGGCAGGAAAGGTCTGACAGTGCTGCAGCCGCCCGACGCGACGCTCTATGAAGGAAAAGCCAAGATTCTCTATGCTACCTCCGATCCGAAGGTCGTCATCCAGGAGTTCAAGGATGACCTGACCGCCTTCAACGCCCAGAAAAAAGGGAGTTTCTTCGGAAAGGGCGCCCTGAACTGCCAGATTTCGGCGACCCTCTTCCGGCTTCTGGCGGACAGGGGGGTGCCCGTTCACTTCCGTTCTCTCGATTCTCCCCGCCGAATGGTCATCGACAAGCTCGAGATGGTGCCGCTGGAGGTTGTGGTCCGGAACAGGGTGGCCGGCTCTCTGGCCAAGAGGTTGGGGATTCCGGACGGCTCGGAGCTCTCCTTTCCCGTCATCGAATGGTACTACAAGCGGGACGACCTGGGGGATCCAATGGTCAACCGGGACCATATCCGGATTCTCAAGCTGGCCTCCGATGCTGTCCTGGACGAAATTCGCACGCTGGCGCTCCGGACGAACGACATACTCCTCCCTTTCTTGCGTGAGAGGGAAATTGTCCTGGTGGACATGAAGCTCGAGTTCGGATGGAACGCCGATGGATCCCTCGTCCTGGGGGACGAGATCGACGGGGACACCAGCCGGCTTTGGGATGCGAGTACCGGTGAAAAGCTCGACAAGGACCGATTCCGGATGGATCTGGGCTCGGTCAAGGAAGGATACGAAAAGATCTACGAAAGGGTGGTGGGCCATGCCGTCGAATCCTGAAAAGACATCCCGGGTCAGGGTCACCATCCTCGTCCGCATTCGGGAGGGAGTCCTCGATCCTCAGGGCGAGGCGGTGCGCCAGGCCCTGTCCGACATGGGCCACTCCCAGGTGGAGGATGTGCGCATCGGAAAAGTCATCGAGGTAATTCTGCCGTCTGAGCCCGGAATCCCCGAGAAGGCTCGCGAGTGGTGCGAGCGCCTGCTTTCCAACCCGGTGGTCGAACGCTACGAAGTCGTCAGCGTCGAACCGGTTTAGGGACTTCCGACGAAGGCCGCCGACGGCAGGTCAGGGAAAGGGGGGATAGTGAACGCTCCGCCGGGATTTTTCAGGCTGTGGCTGGGCCGGATCTTTTGGGGGCTGGTCGCCTCCGTTCCCCTCGGGGTGGTGGCCCTGGTTCTGCTCATGCTCTCGGCAGAGCTCCGTGGCCTCGACCGTGCCCGGACCGGCATCGAGGCTGCCAACAGCCTCCTCTCCTCGGCCATGAAGTCCGGAAAGCCCGAGGCAGTTCCCCTGGCAGTCAGGCAGATGGCCTCCGCGACAGGGACGACCCTCATCCTGTTCAGAAATGATGGGACGCCGGCCTATTCCGACATGAGGGCCCTCGATCGCCTCAAGGCCTACACGGCGATTCCGGAAGAATGGAAAACCGCTCCACACACCCCCGACCTTTTTCTCTGGCCTCCGTCTTCCCTTCCCAGGCCCCTGGTTCATGAAGTCGACCGGATCTTTTCGAACCGATCGGCCCACCTCGTGACCGATTCCCGGGGCCGGGCGAGCCCCATGGCCATCGGTGGCGGGTACGCCATCTGGACGAAATCCATCACGAACCATACTACCTGCGCCCGCTGTCACGGGTTCGACCGTGAGGTTCTGGGCCATTGGGTGGCGGTGGCCTCCGTCTCTTCCGTCGCGAGTCGTCGGGGAACCGTCCTCTGGGGCTTCTGGCCCCTTCCGGGGATCAACCAGAGGATTCTTTTCGGGGGAACCGTCTCCATTGTCCTTTTCTCGATCTTCCTGGTATCTTTGGCCGAAACATGGACGCTTCGCCGGGGACTGGCGGGGAAAAAGGGAAAAAAGCCGGCGGGCAAGAAGGGAGGCGAGGCGCCGGAGGGGCCGATCTTTGCCCGGGAGTCTCCGCCTTCGGAGGCGGACGAAGATGAGGAGATGACGGTTTCCCACGAGGGTTGGGAGGAGCTTCATCGTCGCCTCGAGACGCTCGACCAGTCGGTCCTGGCCCTGGCAAATGAAATTCCAAGGGCCGGAGTCCTTCCCCAGCAACACCCCGACGAGAGGATCGCCGTCCATGCGACCCTGGGGGATCTTCTCTCCGACTGGAGCGACCGATTCGAACTGGCCCTGCAGGAGCTCGGTGCTCATCCGGCCCTGGCCTCCGACCCCCTTCTGCTCCGGTATCTCGATAAGGTCCGGGAGTTTCGGGCCCAGGCGGTTTCCTTTGCCGACATGGCTTCCCAGGACACCGAGGAAAAATCCTTCGGGGTTCTCAAGGCGCCTTTTTTCGAATCCCTCTCCGATGAACAGAAGGACTGGACGGATCGGCTGAGATCGGTCCTGGGCCACCTGCATGCCGAGATCCGTGCCATGGAGGGAATCAGCAAGACAGGCCTCGCCCGGACGGAGATCCCCAGGGAGAACTCCGAAAGCGGGAAAAGGGACGCTCAGGGGCAGGGATAATCCGGCCGGGCAATTATAGGGGGTGGCGCGCCTTTTTCACCCTTTTTCAGTCTGCCGGAAAAGGAACGGACGTCAGATGGACTTTCAGGATGGGGCAGAAAGCCCCTTTCTTCTTTTTCATTGCGGGACAGGATCGACGTTGACACCGTCTGCGAGGGATTTCCTCAAGGAGATGATGACGGAGCTCGAACCGCGTCTCTCGGAGGGCGAAGGAGCCCTTGAGCTCGCCGTCCGGTGTGTGGACCGTCTTGAGGACTCCGGCCTTTTCAATGCGGGGAAAGGGGCGATATCCCAGTCGGACGGGGTCGTCCGCCGGGATGCGGGAGTGATGGACGGAAGGAGCCTGGAGGCCCTGGGAATCAGCCAGGTCCGGGGGATACCCTCGATGGCCCGCCTCGTGGCCGCTCTCATGGGTCGGAGTGGCCATGTCCATCTGTCTGGAACGATGGTCGAGCGGTGGGCCGGTCGCCATGGGTGGACTCCTGGGCTTCCGGAAGAGGAGCGCGATCCGACCCTTTGCTGGGAGAGGGCCCCGGGGCTTGCGGGTGAGGGGACCGTCGGCTGTGTGGCCCGGGACCTCCAGCGGAATCTTGCGGCCGTCACATCGACGGGAGGTATCGGTCGAATGTGGCCGGGGCGTGTCGGAGACAGTCCGATCGTGGGGGGCGGGTTCTACGCAGACAACGAGCGGGGGGCGATCTCCATGACCGGGGTGGGGGAGGCCATACTGAAGGCCGGAGGGGGTGGAGCCCTCATTGCCCTCCTCGCCGGAGCGTCCGGTGAGAATCGCGACCGGATTCTTTCGGAATTCCTTGAGCGAATCCGTGCACGATTCGGAGGGGAGGCCGGATGTGTCGGCATCGACCGGGACGGAGGATACTTTGCCGCTCATTCCTCTCACCGCATGGTGCACGGTTTTCTAAAAAAGGGGCGCCATCATGTGAGCGACCAGGGATCAGGCTACAGGGATCTCGACTGAATCGTTCGGATGGAGGCGTTGTTTTGGGGCCAGCTGGGACTTTATAATGAAAAGAGCTGCGATCCGGTGTCTCTCCCGCAAGCGAGGGGCCCTGAGAAATTCATCATCTTCCAGGAGACGACCCCATGCCTCATCCCTTTTTCGATTACGATCCCGCCGAAGATATCGATATTCCCTATGCCCAGCTGAAGACGGACGGTCCCGAATGTCCTTTTTGCGGAGAGGCGACCATGCTTGTCGATGGTGATTTCGTCTGTCTCGAATGCAACGGGGGCTGGTATGGTCCGGAGGTTGGCTGATCTCCTCCGGTTTGAGGCGGACAGGCTTGACTTGTCCTGTATTCCTGCGTAACATCCTTGGTCATGAGGCCCCGGTTTCTTTCGGGGCCCTTTCCTTTATGAGATTATCGAAGACTCAAAGCTGTTTGCCCCCGTAGCTCAGGTGGACAGAGCAGAGGTTTCCTAAACCTTTGGCCGGGTGTTCAAATCACCCCGGGGGCACCAATCCTTGGCTCAAAAATCCCTATCAGACGAAGATATTTCACGCCATAGCCCGCTATTCTTCTGGACTCTTCCGATGCCCTG
>JAJZXW010000020.1 GCA_021806225.1 Nitrospirota bacterium
ATAGCCATTTCAGCCGATATTCCGGACTTTTTGTTCAGGATCCTGGACAGAGCCACTCGCGAGACACCAAGCCTGGACGCACATTCCGTCACCGACATGCCCTCAGGGATAAACTCTCTCAGGATCTCTCCCGGATGAGCCGGATCAACCATTCTGTTCATTGGTCTTTCCCTCCTTCAATGGTCATCCCTATCGTCGACGTCAAAAACATCCTCTCCCTCGAACCGGAAGATCAACCGAACATTTCCATCCACCCAGACCGCCCAGAAACCCTGAAGCGCTCCTTTCAGTGGATGGAGCCTCCATCCAGAAGCGTTCATGTCTTCTTGCTTTCTCGAAACATCGAGACGTGTCAACTGAAGACGGAGCCGACGTTCATGGGACGCCCGAATGCCGGCTTTCGAGCCCGTCAAAAAAATTCTTCGATTCCTTTGTGTCGAAATGTTTTTATCACGAGAAAATCGTAGCTCGTATATTTACAGTTGTCAAATAGGATTTTCCGGCAGTTCCGGACCCATGCACCCCAGTCATGGATGAGGGCGTCCGTCGAGAGAAGGCGGATCCGGCAGGTTTCATCTGGACGACACCAAAGGGTCCCTTCGGGGGTTCTGAGAATCGGGCCGACCGACGACGATCTTGAGGGCTTGAGAGGGTGGCCAGGGGTCCCCGGCCCGTCGGAGGAGCGCCGTTTGCCGCCCAGGATCAGGTTTCCGGGGGGAAGGTTTGAGCCGTCCTGTGGGGCAGGAAGAGGGGGAGGAGGTTGTTGGCCAGACAGCGCGGCCGACGGCAGGCGAGGGCGTCCGAGAACCCGATGAAGCGCTTCCGGAGAATTCCTCTCGGCATTCCCGTCGAGGCTGCCCCGGATTCTCAGGCTCTTCCGGGGCGGCTCCCGGCGATCCGCCTCACCGTCACTTTCCGGTTTTCCAAGGGTCGTCCTCTTCAGTCGTCCGTGATGTGACGGGAGATCCGGGCCCGCTCTGGTCCCATGTGGTCCGCTCCCGGCGGAATGTGACAGATCCGGCCCCGAAAGGAGCGGTCGTTTGCCGGATTGTCGACCTTTCGTCCACAGGAAGCTTTTTGCAAGGCATCGAAGCGCCTCGGCGCAGAAGGTGGCCGGGGTGACAATGCGTGTGCGGCCAAGAATGCCGTGTTGCAGCAGCCCTGCGTGGTGGTTGCCGGTCACGAGGCGATCGGCTTCGACGGCCATCACCCGCAGAGACGCATCGTTCGGATCGTTCACCTCGATGCCCTTCGGCAGGGGGGTGGCAACGCCTCCAGCATGACCGATCGACTCATGTTGTTGACCCTCGGGCCGACGCGATGAGGCTGGAGAACATCCTTGAACGCCCTTGCGCTATGAGAAAAGTGGCAACTTGGATGCGAACAGGCAATGGGGATGGAAGGGGGATGTGACCCTGACCCCCCTCCGTCCTTCGGAAAAGCGATCAAAAGAGGTGTTCCCTCGAAGTCGGGAGAAGGCCGGACCTGCCCCAAAAACCCATTCTTGACGCGTGACAAGTGGGGTTTGAACGTGGAATGGGGGGGCTTAGGGGGCAGTCAGGGAAAGACGGAAGAGACCGGAAACGACAAGCCGGGAAGAAGCGGGGAGGTCAGAACGTCCTCCTTCCGGAAAAGGACCGGTTCCGGGTATTTCCCTTCCGAGAGGCGGAAGACGGACACGGTGTTTCTTTCCTGATCGACGATCCAGTATTCCAAAACCCCGAACCGTTCGTAGAGCCGGAGTTTTTGATTCCGGTCCCGGAGCATCGTTCCTTCCGAAAGAACTTCGATCACAAGATCCGGGGATCCCTGGATGTTCTGTTCGGTGACGATGGAGCTTCTGGCCGCGGAGACAAAGACCAGATCCGGCTGGACCACCTGGAGAGGATCGGCGGAAAACACCACGTCGCAGGGTGAGACGAAGATCGTCCCGGCAAGATTGTCTTCGAGGAAGTTTCCAATTTTTCTAAGGAGCCGTTCCACGATTTGCTGATGCCGGATGTTGGGGGCCGGGGTCATGTAGAGCTCTCCGTCGATCACCTCGTAGCGAAACGGTCCCCCCTCGGGGAAGCCGAGATAGTCCTTGTAGGTCCACGCCCTGGGTGTGAGAGCTGTCGTCATGGCCAATCCTCCCGAATGAACTCCATTTTATCATTCGCCTCGCATTTGTCCAACGCTCCATTTCTCCCCGATTCCGAGATAGGACCGACTTCACACCCCTCGGCCGGTTTTTCGAGAGGAATTTTTGAAATTCAGACCTGTTCGCGCTTCCTCAGGTCATATTGGAACTCCTTTCTTCCAGAGAGAAACCCTTCGCCTTGGATCCGGGAGAGCTTCCCGGCAAGGATGTTCCGGATTTCTGGCCGTCTGAATCGAGGACTGTCAAGGACATGGGGGTTGTTTCTCCGGAAACGGAGATCGTCGCACCTCTCCGGCTCCTTGTGTCCGGATCGTCTCCCGGTTTTCTTGTCAGCCCTTTGATGTCAGGCCGGACAGAAGAGCGCATGGCATTGCCCCCGTATTCGGGTCAGAAGGTCCAGGGATTCCCCGTTGGCCGTCCGCTTGAGGAGAAGGGAGCGGGGATGGCGAACGATCCGTCCCGCGATCGAAAAGATTCTCCATCGGACAGTCCGCAACGTCCAGGTCCGGCAGGAGGCCGGAAGAAGATCCCTCCTGAAGCCGACGAACAGAGGTTTCCGGGGAGGGAAGAGCCGGCCCCGCGGCCTCTCCCGCAGTCGCTCTCCCTGTGGTGTGCCCGGTCCCCGTTTTTGCATGTTTTGGATCAGCCCAATAGTCTAATAATCTGACGGCTCTCAGCGGAGAGCTCCGGCTGTCGGCAAGCGTTTTGGCAAGCATCTCCAGTGAATCCTGAACGTCCTTGACTCCGGGGATCGCCAGTCGGTCAGGATTCAGCGTCATACTCTTGACCAGAGACTCCTTTGTCGCTCCGGTCAGGTTCGCCTGGATCCCCGAATCGACCAGGTGGAGCTTGGGGGATTTGATCAACCGGGATGTCCGGTTGGAGTGCCAGGCGGGAAGTCGATGGATCAGGAACAGTCGTTCTAAAACCGACACATACTTTTTTGTTGTCTTCGCATCCAGCCCGATCTGCCCTCCCCATTGAGTGAAATTTGGGATCTGTCCGGACTGAAGAGCCATGAGCCGGAAAAGCGGGAGAAGTCGATCCCGATGTTCGAGATTGGAAATCTCCGGGACATCTCTAAGAAAGAGCGCGTCCACATAGTCCCGGACCCATGCACGTCGTCTCCCGGGATCCCTCCGCCGAAGCATCTCGGGATATCCGCCGGACAGAACGATCTTCACGAGCTCGTCCCCGGTGGACGGAGAGAGGCAGTCGGGGGGACGTCCTGCGAGGATTCGTTTCAGAAATCCCGGTCGTTCTCGCCGGATTTCTCCTTGTGACAGGGGGAGAAGCGAAACAATTTCCATGCGTCCCGCGAGACTCTCCGAGACGGCGGGAAGAGTCATGAGGTCCGCAGAGCCGGTCAGGAGAAAGCGTCCTGGGCATCGGTCTTCGTCAACGGCCTTCTTGAGCGAGATCAACAGTTCGGGGGCTCGCTGGACCTCATCGATGATCGCCAGGTCCAGCTGCCGGACGAAGCCGGAAGGATCGAAACGGGCCTACTCCCGGACTGTCTCGTCGTCCAGGGTCAGATAGGGGCGTTCGGGCCCGGGAAATTGGCGCACAAGAGTGCTTTTTCAAGCTTGCCGAGGTCCAACGACCAAGACGACGGGAGTGTCGCTGAGGGCCGTTTCGATCCTTCGGGAGGCCACTCTTGGAAGATAGGAGTCCGCAGAATCCATCGCAATCGTCCAATCCGGAATATTTTATCGTCCAATCCGGAGCGAAGCGTCGTCCCGTCCGGAATTTGATGGAATCTTTTCATTGAAAATCGGTTCTTTCAACCTCATGGAATATTCTTATTTGTTGAGGGGGTTTTTCCCTGATCCATTTCACTCTCCGAGTACTGGAAACTTCCTGTTTGGTCGGATGTCTCCATTCAGAGGTATACTCCCCCGGCGGGATTTTGTCGCTGGATCCATTCCTTTTGATGGGAAGGGGGGAGCCATGAATCATCCACTGTCCCCACCACTTTCCCGAACGGCCCCGGGAATTCGACGGGGTTCCCGTCTTCGTCTCCCGGGCTCTTCGCCCGGGAAGATCTTGAAGCGGTGGCGCTCTCCCATGGTCCTGGTCGAGACTGGCCCTTCAGGCAAAACTCCAGGCTCTTCGGATCTGCGGGAGCAAGCTTGGAGTCCAGATTGGCCAGATTGGCCAGATTGGGGAGAACAGCAAAAACCCGAGCAACCCCCGTCCTCGGATGGCTCTGCAATGTCTGCACCCAAGACCGAGACCGTGTCCTTTGTGTCCGGTGAGCTGTTCGGCAGCAAGCAGCGCGCATTGCTGCAACGGCGCAAGAACCGGGTCCTCTTCGATCTGCACCATGGGCTCGATCAACTCGCCTTGGATCGGGACAAGCTCATCGACTGCTTCAAACCCTATCGGGCGCCTGAAGGCAAACCCATCATGCGAGCCGTTGCCGAGCGGCGAATGCTGGAAAAACTCACACGCAGCCTGCGGAGGGGAGGACGCCTCATCCGGGTGGATCCCCGGAACACCAGCCGGACCTGCGTCGCCTGTGGCCACGTCTCGGAGGAAAACCGGCCGGACCAGGCCACCTTCCGGTGCATCTCCTGCGGTCACTCCGATCATGCGGACGTCAACGCCGCAAAGAACATTCTCAGGGCCGGACAGGCCCGCAGCGCCT
>JAJZXW010000049.1 GCA_021806225.1 Nitrospirota bacterium
TCTATGGCCAACCAGAGAGCCGAGAAACGAAATCATGTTGTTCCGAAAAGTCCGCCAGCCCTTTCCTGACTTGATCGACGACGGCGTCAAGCATGTCGAAGACGCGGTTTGAACAGAACTTCTCCCGAAGCTCGTGCCAGAGAATCTGGGTTGGGTTGAGCTCCGGCGAGTAGGGCGGGAGACAGACCCGTTGACGATATTGTCCGGCACGGCCAGTCCTTTGGCCCGATGGGGAGAGGCTCCATCGAGAACCATGACGACCTCCCGCTCCGGGTGGGTCTTTCCGACCTGGGCCAGGAATCTTCCCATGAGGTCGGTATTCATCGCCTCTGCCACCATCCCAGTCCAGGGATCCTTCCTGGGGTCCGATGGCCGCATACACGTAGCGGAATTCCCGGACCAGCGCCTTCAGGACCATGGGTCGAAAAGGCCGGAGGGCCCAACAACGGGACGGATCGCTCATCCGTCCAAACCGGGCTTCGTCCTGGAAAAGAAGCGCTAACGGACTTTTGTCCTTCCCCGTCAGCTTTTCCGAGAGGATTCCAGGGAGTTTTTTTTAAAGTCCTCCTGCGCCTCCGGCTTCGCCTTGGGATGGCGGGTATCGGGAGTGACCTTGCGCCACCCATGCCGGGCCAGCATCCGGTAGACGGTCGACGGAGGAACCTTCTTTCCGACCCGTTCCTCGTGGGCCGCATGAATGGGGGGGACGACGATGACCCCGCCGTTCTTTGCCTGTTCGAGCCGGGAGCCAGAAAGGCTTTCTCCTCGTCCGGGCTCAGGAGCTCGCGGTGACGGCCACCCCGGCGATCCTTGTCGGAATAGGTCGTTCCTCCGTGTTCCCGGAACTTTCGTCGCATGACGCAGACCTGGTTTCTGCCGAGGCCCAGGATCCGGGCGGTGGCCTCCATCGAGGCCCCTGTCAGGGCCGGGATCAGAATCGCCTGTCCCTGACGGAGCTGTTGAAGGGTTTTGGCCGATTCAACCAGCCGGATCGCTTCCTGAATCTCCTGCTCTTCGTACGTTGACGTGCGGGCCATGGTTCCTCCTCGGGAAGGTTCATGGCCCAATTTTGCATAAGTACTATATGATTGCAAAACAGAATCAGGATCGGAGACGAGAGGAGGACTCCGGAGAGAGTCCCAGGGAATGGGGTGAAGGTTCAGCCGACAGGGATGCGGAGGCCGTCGTAGGCGGGACGGATCCCGGGAGGAAGCTCGGCCTCGAGAGTCGCATGGTCCATCCGGTGGGAGAGATGGGTGATGTATCCCCGGGACGGCCCTGCTTCCTCGATCTCCGCCACCGCCTGGGCGAGTCCGAAATGGGATTCGTGGGGCTCGTATCGGACCGCGCCCACGATCATCGCGGAAGCCCCTTTCATCACCCGCTTGCCCTCCGCGGGCACCGCGTTGCAATCGGTCAGATAGACCAGGTCTCCGACCCGCAGGGCCGTGTTCATCACCGGCCCATGCTCCACCAGAAAAGGCTGGACGGGAATCCCCATGATCTCCATTGGCCCCGGAAGCTCCTTTGGAACGAGGCGCGGACGCGTGACCCCTTCCCGGTTCACATCGGAAAAGGCGTAGGAGAACATCGTCCGGATCCGATCGAGAACCTTTGGAGGCGCATAGATGGGAATTTCCTCCTGCATGATGAAATTGAAGGTCCGGAGCTCGTCGAGTCCAAGGACGTGGTCCGCATGGGCATGGGTATAGACGACGGCGTCGATCCGGGAGAGTCCCTCTCGAAGCGCCTGGAGGCGAAGATCGGGGGCGGTGTCGATCAGGAGATTTTTTCCACCGGCCGAGACAAGGATGGAGGAGCGGGTCCGTTTGTTTCTCCGGTCGGGAGAGAGGCAAACGGGACAGGAACACCCGATCATCGGGACACCCACCGAGGCGCCTGTTCCCATGAAAAGGGCGGTCATGGCGGAAGACGGAGAGGGGAGACCAGTCATTCCCCCCTCCCGGAGATCAGAGAAAAATCCCGAGAATCCTCAGGGGGCGACGCGCAGGATCTTGACATGGAGAATGGTCACCGGGTTCACGGGACGGTCCCGCCGGTCGGTGGGAAGCTCCGAGATCTTGTCCGCCACATCCTGGCCGGCCACGACCTGTCCGAAGATCGAATAGTTCCCGTCGAGCCAGGTTGTGGGGGCGACGGTGATGAAGAACTGGCTTCCGTTCGTGTCAGGGCCGGCATTGGCCATGGCCAGGACACCCTTGTGGTCAAAATGGAGGGTCGGATCGACCTCGTTCTTGAACTGATAGCCCGGGCCACCTGTTCCGTTTCCGAGGGGATCCCCGCCCTGGATCATGAAGTTCTTTATCACGCGATGAAAGATCAGCCCGTCGAAGAAGGGGCGCTGGACCTGGGTCCCGGTCCGGGGATCGATGAAGGACTTGGTCCCCTCGGCCAGACCCACGAAGTTGGCGACGGTCTCGGGAGCCGAACTGGGGAAGAGCTGGCAGACGATCGTTCCCATGGAGGTTTCGAGTTCGGCATACTCTCCCGGGGGAAGAGGGGCCTTGGTGGCAGATTCGGCGTTGGCAGTCATTGGAAGTCCCTTATCCAAAATGGTGGTTGCGATTCCCGCGAACAGGACGGCCAGCACCCAGACCGTCATTCTGAAAAAGCCGCGCGTTTTCATTTTTTCGAGGCCCTCCTTCGTTCCTGTTCGTTGAGAATCCTTTTTCTGATACGGAGGTTCTCGGGCGTGACCTCCATGATCTCGTCGTCCTCAAGGAACTCCAGGGCCTGCTCGAGGCTCAGGATCTTTGGGGGAACGAGGGTGATGGCGTCCTCCGCGGTCGAGGAGCGGATGTTGGTAAGATGCTTCTTCTTGCAGGGGTTGACGGCGAGGTCGGTCGGGCGGGAGTGGGCCCCGATGATCATTCCCTCGTAGACCTTGGTTCCCGGTGCCACGAAAAGGACTCCGCGGTCCTGGACGCTTTCGAGGGCGTAGGCGACCGTCTCGCCCGTCTCCATGGAGACGAGGGCGCCGTTGATGCGGCCGGGGATATCCCCCTTATAGGCACCGTATCCATGGAAGGTGTGGTTCAGGAGTCCGGTTCCCTTTGTGTCGGAAAGGAACTCGCTCCGGTATCCCAGGAGTCCCCGGGCCGGAATGAGATACTCGAGGCGGGTATGGCCGTCCTTCTGGGGAGCCATGTTGAGCATCTCGCCCTTCCGGGGCCCGAGCTTTTCGATCACCGCTCCGACGTAGTCCTCCTGGACGTCAACGACGAGATATTCGTAAGGCTCCTGGCGGTTGGAACCTTCCCCCTTGTAGAGAACGTGCGGGCGGGACACCTGAAATTCGAAGCCTTCCCGGCGCATCGTCTCGATCAGGATGCCGATGTGCAGCTCACCTCGGCCGGAGACCTTGAAGGCATCCGGGCTGTCCGTCTCCTCGACGCGCAAGGCGACGTTCGTGCGAATCTCCTTCATCAGGCGGTCCCGGAGGTTGCGGCTGGTAACGAACTTCCCTTCCTGCCCGCAGAAGGGGGAGTTGTTGACAATGAACTCGAGGGAGATGGTCGGCTCTCCGATCTCTATGGGAGGCAGGGAACCCAGCTCGGTCACATCGGAGAGGATGTCGCCGATCCGAAGATCCTCGAAGACGGCGATCAGGATGATGTCTCCGGCCTTGGCCGAGGGTACCTCGACCCGCTTGAGTCCTTCGAAGGAAAGGATCTTCTTGACCTTGTTTTTTTCCACCAGGGCCCCGTCCACTACACGGGCAATGGTCTCGCCCGCGGAGACATTTCCTCGGACGATCTTGCCCAGAGCGATCTGCCCCAGGTAGGAATCGTACTCGAAGCTGGTCACCTGCATGAGAAAGGGTCCGTTCTCGTCAACGTCCGGTGGGGGGACATGGTTGATGACGGTGTCAAATAGGGGGATGAGGTCCGTTCCTTCCTTCAGGGGGTCGAGAGAGGCAATTCCCTTCTTGGCCGAGGCGAAGACGACGGGATAGTCCATCTGCGCATCAGTGGCCCCGAGCTCGATAAAGAGGCTGAAGACCTCGTTCTGGACCTCGATGGGCCGGGCCCCGGGACGGTCGATCTTGTTGATCACGACCACGGGGCGGAGCCCCATCTTGAGAGCCTTGTTCAGGACGAACCGGGTCTGGGGCATGGGTCCGTCAAAGGCATCGACCACCAGGAGCACGCCGTCCACCAGGGTGAGCGTCCGCTCGACCTCTCCCGAAAAGTCGGCATGGCCGGGGGTGTCCACGATGTTGATCCGGTAGTCCTGGTAGAAGATGCAGGTGTTCTTGGCGAGGATGGTGATCCCCCGCTCCTTTTCCAGGGCGTTCGAGTCCATGACCCGCTCCTCGACAACCTCGTTCTCCCGGAAGACATGCCCCTGCTGGAGCATCTTGTCGACGAGCGTGGTCTTCCCGTGATCGACGTGGGCAATGATCGCTATGTTCCTGGTGTGCAAAAGTGACGCCGTCATTCGTTTTTCCGCCTTGTGTTGAACCCCTTGTCTTAAACCCGGAGGCCGAAGTCCGGTCGGGAGACTTCCCTCAACCGGGTCAGGCCATAAAAATTCGCAGAACCTCTATAATAGGCCAACGTGTCCTTTAAGGTCAATTGGTGCCACGACCACG
>JAJZXW010000003.1 GCA_021806225.1 Nitrospirota bacterium
CTGGTGAATACGGTAAAGAGTCCTTCCCCTCCCCTTCGGGGAGAAATACGAAGGAGACGTCCCTGGAAAGACAAAAGGAACAAGGTCCCGATTTCACCGTCAAGGATCCCCTGGACAACCGCCTGACTTTCCGGCTGGGACCGAAAAATCTCGAACACTCCGAGGTCACGCTCACGGGAGAAGACTGGAAGGGGATGATCGAAAACGCCGGTAAAGGCGACACCTGGCATCTTCTCGCCAAAACGGAAGACGGTCTGAGCCGGCTCGAGGGGTCCTTCAAAAATACGGATAGCGGAAGGATCGAAGCTCTGAAAGAGAGGTCCCGGCGGGAAGATATGTCGGGAGACGGGCGGACGCCCCGATTCGTGGTCATCGCCCACGAGCATTTCGAGCGGGCCTTCCCGGAGATGAGGAAGCAGGCGGCCGAAAACTCCCGGAAAGAAGCATCCCCCGTTAGGACCGCCGGCCAGGAAGCCCCGGCGAGATCGTCCGCCTCCGTCCGGCGCGAACGGGGAGGCATGGGCTTCTGATGGGTCTCTTCGGTTTTGGAAAACCCAAGGCGGGGGATTCCCCGGGACAAAAGGAAAGGGCTCCGGGCTCCGGCCCGATGCGGGAGGGAGGGGCCGAACTCGTCCGCTTCCGGAACGACTTCTACCGGGACGAGTATCGGAACAAGGCGGCGATTCTCCGATATGGGGCGGTGGCGCTTCTCGCCTCGGTCCTTCTGAACGGAGCGCTTGGATGGGCGCTCCTCCATAAACGGCCCGTCTATTTCGCCGCGACGGACGACGGGCGGATTCTCCCGCTCGTACCCCTTTCCCGGCCCGGGGCGGAGGACCGGACCGTGGTCTCCTGGGCCACAGGCGTCGCCATATCCGCCTATTCGTACGATTTCGTGAACTGGAGATCCGCCCTGTCGGGACTTTCGCCCGATTTCACGAAAGAAGGGTTCGGCTCGTTCGTAGGGTCCCTCAAGGCCTCCGGCAACCTGAAGCTCGTGGAGGACAACCGCATGGTGGCGTCCGCCGTTCCGGTGGCGACGGGAGTCATCGTCGCCAAGGGCCTTTTGAAGGGGGTCTATGTCTGGAAGATCCAGGTGCCCATCCTCGTCACCTACCAGGCGGCAAAATCGAGCGTCTCCCAGAACCTCCTGGTCACGCTCCTGGTCGTCCGGAGACCGGTCCTGTCGCATCCGAAGGGACTGGCGGTGGCGCAGTTCCTGGCTGAAGAGAAAAAGGTCTGACGTTCCGGCGGCGGGGCCGCCGGTGGAACATCCCCCGAGGGTCGGAAGACCCGGGGGCCAATCCTTTGAAGGAGGGTTCGATGAAGAAAATTCTGGCACCGATGATTCTGGGAACGATGGTTCTTGGCGGATGTACCCTGGCATTCCCCGAGGCTCCCATGAACCCGGACGTGTCGAAAACCGAACCTGCCGGACTCAAGACGACGACGGTCTGCAACGGCACCTTCGCCGCCGACACCGAGACCGACGCCGGCCGGACGATCCTCGAGGCCGCGAAAAAGGCCGGGATCAAAAAGATCGTCTCCATCAAGTACGAGACGAAGGACTACATCTTTTTCACCCGGCTCTGCGCGGTCGTGAAGGGGACGTGACGGAAAGACACCATTGATGGGGAGGAAAGTCGGGGATCTCCGGAATAGGGAATCCCCCCTTGACACTTCCTCATCTCCAATTCTCCGGGAGACGGGGAATCTCAGAATCAGGGGCTCTTCGAAAATCAGGAATGGACGATCAGGAGTTTTCCAAGAATGGCAAGGGAAAGAGCGATCACAACGCCAACCATCCAGGAGAGGAGAGTAAATTTTCCATCAAGACGGGTGATCTGTTTTTCCAGATCGGACTTGACCTCCATGAGGTCCGCACGTGTCGCGACGCCCCCACGTAGAGCTTCAATTGTAGTCTGTTCGACATCGAAGGCGACCGGATCGTATCGATCCTCTTCGAGTTCAATTCTTTTCTTAGCCACGTTTCACCTCCTTCAACTCTGGCAAGACTCCCCACTTGACACCTCCTCGCCATCGCAAGCGCAGCCTGGATCAGATACTCAAAACACCTTCATTGGCTCTTCTCAGGCTAATGATTCCACCTATTACAAAACAGCCTCCATTCCTTTCCGTTCAATAAGATTTAAAAGTTTCAAGGCGGATCCGCCCGGCTGTTTTTCTCCTGTTTCCCACTTCTGCACCGTCGAGACGCTGATGTTGAGAATCGCGGCAAATACGGCTTGGCTGACATGTTCTTTTTCCCTCAGGGACTTAATCATTGAAGGTGTGATCTCTTCTATTTCAAGGTTTCGAAGTGCATCGAATTCCTTCATTCGCCGTTTGTCGATCAGATCAATTCTATGTAATCCCATAGCGGTTTCGTGCATTTCTTCAATAATTCGGCTTTTATTTTTCTTTGGTGCCATCAAAAACCTCCTCAAGTTCTTTTGTATAAAGAGCTACTCCTATTTTCTCGTCGTCCATGTTTACAAATTCGGTTGCGATCTCCTGAAGGAACTTCAGTTCTTTTTTGCTGATGTTTTCTTTTTCATTTTTTTCGAATCCGTACAGGAAAAACCAGTGATCGGTTCGCCTTGTCGCAACAATAACTCGGACGCTTCCACGTTTGCCTCGACCTGGAAGGCCTATCCGTTTTTTAAGAACATAACCACCAAGATCGGCCTCGATCAATCCTTTCTCCATTTCCTTAACGGCTTCGATCAGAGACTGGTCCCGCAATCCGGTTTTTTCTTTCCATCTCGTAAATATCCGGGTTCCAAATATTCGTCTCATGTTCACACTATACCACTTAGTGATATATATTGGAAGAGTTCAACCACTCAACCTTTTGCTGCCATCTCCCCCTTGACACCTCCCCTCTCCCGGGCGCAGACTATCCCGCAGGTGCTAGAAACACCTTACGGAGCGCATGCCCGCGCGAGAGATCTACGGGTCCTTTCTTTTTTCTCCCTCCTGTTCATCTCCCCTCATGCCGGGCGTGCGGCGAATACAAGACCCTCCGGGGGAATAAGCCCGCCGTCTCCGTACGGTTTCTAGCGCCCGGCGCCATTTCGTGGCGTCATCCATTAAAGGCTAGAAACCTTAACGGAGGTCTTCCATGACTACCCTCACCGAATTTTCTCCCGAGATGATTGTCCAGGACAATCATCCCGTGACCACATCCCTTGCTGTTTCCAACGCGTTTGAAAAGAATCACAGGGACGTCCTACGCTCCATAAAAGACCTTGAAATTCCAGAGGATTATCGTGAGCGCAATTTTGCGCCGACGTTCCGGGAGATCCCCGGCCCAAAGGGGTCCGTCCGAAAAGAACCGGTCATTCTCATCACCCGGGACGGATTCACGATCCTGGCGATGGGGTTCACCGGGAAGCGGGCCATGGAGTTCAAGATCAAGTACATCGAGGCCTTCAACCGGATGGAGGCGGAACTGCGGGAGAAGGAGAAAAACGCCCTTCCCCCTTTCGGCAAACTCACCCCTTCCCACAAGCGGGACCTTCAGGAAATCGTGGCCCGGAGGGCGGAGGAATCTCCGGAAGGATTGAAGGGAGGCATCCACCCCCAACTGTGGGGCAAGCTCAAGACGCACTTCCGGGTGGGGAGCTGTGCCGAATTGCCGGACGCGCTCTTCGAGGAAGCGAGGGCCTATCTTGAAAGGGTCCCGCTCGAGGAACCCACTCCGGCCAGAAGCATCGGGGCCGTCGAAAAACCGAAGGAGAGGATCCCCGATCTCCAGTCGGCCAGGGACACGCTGACCTATCTCGAACGATGGGGACAGGATCTGCCGGAGCCGGCAAGGATGTCCTTTCTCGAACTCGTGGGGGATCTCAAACAGGTCGTTGTTCACGACTGGACGGTGCTCGACGAGGCGCTCCTCCGGATCGGGACGGGTCTGGCGATGCTGAGACGGTTCAGAGGAAAGGCGTGAAAAAACAGGGCCCTCCCGCAATGGAGGGCCTATCAGGATTGATGCGGAAATCTGGGGATATACCAAGGAAATGCTCCACCAGAACCCATTTGCTGGAAAGCGTCGGGTGGGCCGCATTGCAGGAACTCAAAGAATATCTTCGAAGAAAGGGGATCGACTGAAGGAAGGGGGCCTTCCGGATTCCCTTTTCTCGGATCAGTCGATCGTCCTCACCCCTTTCGTGGTTTCCTTGAGTCCGCGAACCAGATCGTCGAGCTGGCGCCGGACTTCGGAGACGCTCTTCGACTGGGATTCGGTCACCCCCACGATGGACTGGAGCGAATCGGAGAGGACGGTGGCATGGCCCACGATGGATTCGAAGACCGATCCGACTTCGTCTGCCCGGCCCTGGCTATCCCTGACCTCCCCCAGTGTCCCGTGGATCAGGGTCACGGTTTTGTTGGTGTCGTCTTGGGTTTCCCGGATTGTCGCCCCGATCTCCTTTGTGGCCCGAATGGTCCGTTCGGCGAGCTTTCGCACTTCGTCGGCCACGACGGCGAATCCCCGTCCCTGGTCTCCCGCCCGGGCCGCCTCGATCGCGGCGTTCAAGGCCAGGAGGTTGGTCTGGCTGGCGATGTCGTCGATCACCTCCACGACCTTTCCGATTCCCT
>JAJZXW010000018.1 GCA_021806225.1 Nitrospirota bacterium
TTAGCACAGCTCCAATCCCTCCTGACCTGTTGTGGTTTTCACCTCGCAGGCAAGGTTATACCTCACCGAAAATCCAACAGAAAAGAGGGTTTATTTATTTTACTAGCGTCTTATCTCGGAATCAGGGTTTCACGATGAAAAACGGAAACAATAAATTCTCATCCTTCTTATCATCATTCTCGAAGAAACAGGCGATGAGTTTTGCCTCACCCGATACCCTTGTTTCCCGTCACGGCCCTGAAACCCCTATTGCCTTGAATTTTACTTGGCATTCTGATAGTTTTATATTAATCATACGAAATTTTAGTGTGGAGAGATGGCCGAGAGGCTGAAGGCGGTTGACTCGAAATCAACTCTGGGGGGAACCCCAGCGGGGGTTCAAATCCCTCTCTCTCCGCCAATTCCCTTCCCGGGGGCCTGAAGGCGCTCATATCCTCGGAGCCGACATTGTCCACCAAGCAGGACGCCCTTTACCGACTGCTCTCCAGCCATATTGCAGACTCCACTAATTCTGCATTCCTTCTAATCGGAACGGACTACAGGATTCAGTGGGTTTCCGAAGCGGCCAAGAAGATCCTTTTCAAGAATGTCCCTGACATCGAAGGGTTGGCTTGTGCCCGTGGACTCAGAGGGAAGGTCTGTTCGGTCGAATGCCTCGAGGATGTTAGTCTGGCCAAGGGGGAAACAACACCATTTGGAGCGGCCTGCCTCAAAGAAGTCTACGGAGAGTTCAACGTCAGGAACTCCATCCTGGATTCGGGTGGCAAAACAGTCGGACTCCTAAAGCAGATCTCGTCCTCCGAAGATTCCTCACCGCCATCGAAACAGGATCAGATCGAATCCAGAGGATCATGGCACTCCACGCTGGCCCCGACCCTGTCCCGCATAGCCGGCACAACAATCCCCATTCTCCTTGTCGGCGAAACAGGCACAGGCAAAGAGGTTCTCGCACAGCGAATCCATGAACTGAGTCCGCGAAGAAACAATCCATTCGTCGTCCTCGATCTTTCCGTCGTTCCTGAATCCCTTGTCGACGATGCCCTTTTCGGGCATACACGAGGGGCTTTTACCGGGGCGACATCCGACTACACCGGCAAACTCCTCCAGGCTGACGGAGGGACACTTCTTCTAGACGAACTGGAGAATATTCCCCTTTCCGTTCAAGCCAAGCTCCTGCGTTTCCTGGAAACAGGTATCGTCGAACGGATAGGACAGACAAAGAAACACGCGATTGATGTCCGCATCCTTGCCGCGACCAACGTCAGCCCCGAAGACCTGCTGTCTTCAGGCCGCTTGAGGGAGGATCTTTTCTACCGCCTCCGTGGCATGACCATCCTCCTTCCTCCTCTCAGGGAAAGGAGGGAAGAGATCCCTCTTCTCATTCATACCTTCCGGGGCAACTGGTCCGCCCGTCACAGACGAAAAGCCCCGGATTTCGAACCGGACCTGCTCGAGAGATTTTGCGACTATCCGTTTCCAGGCAACATACGCGAACTCAAGCACCTGGTTGACCTGTGCCTCAGCCTGACGATTGATCAGACCGTCACGGTGGACAATACCCCCGACCCTGTCCGGGAAATCCTGTTCAAAAAGGAACCGGACCTCCATGCCCCCATCGAGCCCGTCCTCTCACGGGGCTCGAAAAATGTCGAAGAAGCCATCGCCGCCGTGGAAAAAGACATGATCCAAAGAGTCCTGCTACAGCATCGCGGAAGGGTTTCCGACGCAGCGCACTCGCTCTCCATGAGCCGAATCACACTCTGGCGCAAGATGAAGAAGTACAATCTGGACCGCCGCAAGACGTTTCCCTCCTGAAACCCTTTCCCGCCAATGCGTCCCGCATTCGTCTCAGATCGGAAACGCCCTTTCTCCCCTGAATGGACCACAAAATCGCTATCCTCGATAAATCATTTATTCAAATAGATAAAAAAATAAATTTCGCTCAGAAATGCATTGGCATGGATCTTGATAAACAAGGAGTGTGGGAGGAGAGAACTTTTTCCTTGGGAGTCCTCCATTATCGATCAAATCAAGAGGAGAAGAAAAATGAGTGGAGCTAAAAATCTCACCTTTGTGATTCTTGCCGCGTTTCCCTTTCTTCTCATGGCCGTCTTTGAAAAAATCGACCATGCCCTGAAAGGTGGACTCGGCGGATTCTAGATTTAGCCGCCCATTTCACCGCGGGAAGGAGAAAGGCGGAAACGCTAGACGATTTCCGGATATTCTCCTTCCCTTTTCTTTTCAAAAAAATTCCGCAAAAGACTCCGTGACTCCTCCTCGAGAACCCCGGACACAACCTCAATCCTGTGGTGAAGCCGGGGATCGTTGTGGAGGTCATAGATCGACCCCGTCACTCCCCGCCGATCTTCTCTCGCCCCATAGACAAGTCTTGATATCCGCCCTTCGAGCATGGCTCCGAAGCACATGAAACAAGGCTCAAGGGTGACATAGAGGGAGGCGCCTGCCAGCCGGTAGTTTCCGAGGCGCGAAGCCGCCATTCGGATGGCTACCATCTCCGCATGTGCGGTGGGATCATTCGTTGCCCTCCCCCTGTTCCACCCTTCTCCGATGATTTCCTCTCCCAACAGGAGGACCGCTCCGACGGGAACATCCTTTTCATCCATGGCCTTTCTTGCCCGCAGGAGAGCCTCCTGCATCCAGAAAACATCCCGGGATGTCATGGAGCCGGAAGTCTTCTGTAAACCCGATCGACCCGGGCCTGGTCGAGGGGTCTGAGAAGAATGCTGTCCACATTCACATGGGGTGGGCGGGTGACCGCCCAGACAACGGCCTCCGCCACATCTTCCGCAGAGAGGGGCGTCATTCCCTCGTATACCTTTTTGGCTCTCACGGCATCGCCCTGGAATCGAACGAGGGAAAACTCTGTCTCGACAAGTCCGGGGTCGATTTCCGTGATGCGGATCGGCTCTCCGAGCCATTCGATGCGCATTGTCTCCGTCACGGCCCGGAGGGCGTGTTTGGCGGCTGTATATCCCGCTCCCCCGACATAGGTTTCAAGAGCGGCAACAGAACCGATATTGACGAGGTGTCCCAGACCGCTTCGTCTAAGTCCGGGGAAAAGAGCACGTCCCATCCGCACCGTTCCAAGAACATTGCTCTGATACATCTCGATCCACCCGTCCTCGTCCCATTCCAGAACGGGGTCGAGCCCCAGGGCCCCTCCCGCGTTGTTTACGAGAACATGGAGTGTATCGGGAAGACGCGAAACAAAAGCGGAAACAGATTCAGAGCTTCTGACATCAAGCTCTAGCGACACCATCCCTGTCTCCCGAGAGAGGCGTTCGAGTCTATCAAGGCGCCGTGCCCCCCCGTAAACATGATATCCACAATTAGAAAGGAGTCTGACCGTGGCCGCCCCTATCCCGGAGGAAGCTCCCGTGACGACGGCAACCTTCGGCTTATTGTTTTTCATGTGCAGACGCTCCCTTCACCCCAAGCTGCGGATTTTCGCTTGCCGTTTTAAAAAACTCTTCCCATAATTGAAGCCATGACAATTCCAGCAAGATCCATTATCCATGAAAAAGAAGGTTGGGGACACACAGTCCGCAGGCTCGCTTCAATTCTATTGCTTTTCGGTTACTTGTCGACCTCGAGCGGCCCCCTTTACGCCCTTCCCCTGAACGACCCGACCTACCCTCCCCCCTTGCGAAAGGGAGTTCAGGAAGCGGCGCAACAGATTTTGGAGGACCATCCGAAAAAGGCATTGACCATCCTTACCCCCCTGTTCAAGCTCTATCCGGACTATACGATCATCTTCACTCTGGCGGGCATGGCCTACGGAAAAAGCGGACTGAACAAAAAAGCCGTCGAGATGGAGCGGAGAGCTCTGACCCTCGACCCCGGAAACATCACGGCAAGAATCAGCCTTGGTATCGCGGAAGGGAACACGGGCCATTTCAGGCAAGAGCTGCTCGAAGAAAACGCTGTCATCCAGAAAGATCCGAAGAGAGAACCTGCCTGGAAGGCAGCCGGATGGGCCTACGCTTCCCTTGGGAAATGGAAGGCAGCCCGATTTGCCGAGGAAAAAGCGATCGATCTCAGGCCCTCCGATGCGGGAGCGCGCATGATGCTGGGGCTAGCCATGGCCCACGAAGGCTACCTTCAGGAGGCGCTCCTGATGGAGGAGTCGGCCCGAAAACTCGATCCGCATGACAAAGGAATCCGGCGATCGATCATCTTCATCAAGCATGAAATGGCTCCCAATGGTCATCAGAAATCTCCCTCAAACGGCTTCAACCCCCTCCTGGCCCCCACGCCCGGCCCGCCATCATCCACAGCGACCCCCCAGAGCTCTCAGCAGCTCTCCCCATCCCCCATCCGGGCGCCATCCGTCATTCATTGAAGTTTGTCTTTTTTTCGTGGATATCTTAAAATTTTCAAAGTCGGAGGGGTGGCCGAGCGGCCGAAGGCGGCGGTCTTGAAAACCGTAGAGCGAAAGCTCCGTGGGTTCGAATCCTACCCCCTCCGCCAACCCGATTGTTCTTTCGGGGGCTGTCCGAAGGAGTCATCTGAGGCCAAGTTGAATCCCGATCCCGAATTGGGGTATTCTTCCTCGTCTGGCCTATGAAAGAGGTACCCGAAAATTCCCCTGGAGAGGTGGCCGAGTGGTCGAAGGCGTCCGCCTGCTAAGCGGATGTAGGACCAAAAGTCCTACCCAGGGTTCAAATCCCTGCCTCTCCGCCATTAAAGGTTTTCTGCCATTTTTCTTCCCCTTTCCAATCTCGCCCGGGCCGGAACCTAAAAGCGGGATAAAGAGACATCAGGCCCCTTCACCCTGGCAATATTCATCCTTCGGGAAGGCTGGTCAACCCGTCCCGACGCATGTTCGCACTCAACTGGAGGGATCTTGAAAAACCGGGGACTGCAATGGGACTGAGCGAGGTACTGTCGCGTTTCGGAGGAACGAAGAAAAAATGCCAGTAGCCATCGGGGCACCGACCAGGAGCCGGCCCTTCCTGCCAAGTGAGCGTCCTCCGAAAGCGATCAGGGTGCACCCCGGACAGGATCAGATCATGGCGCTCTTGCCAAAAACAGTCGTCTTGTTTCTTCCGGCCGATTTCGAAGCATAGAGTGCCTTGTCGGCCCGCTCCACCATCGCCTCCCAGTCGGGGCCAAAAGGAGCGGACTCGACACCGATCGAGATCGTCATGACTCCTATTTTCTGACGTTTCGTCACATTCGTTATCTCGATCTTTTCCACGGCCTTACGAATTTTTTCCGCCATTCCGAATCCTTCCTTCTCGGAGGCGCCGGGAAGGATCAAGGCGAACTCCTCCCCTCCGACACGCGCCGTCAGGTCTCCCGGGTTTCTGACGCACATCTTGAGGATCCGGGAGACAGCCACGATCGCCTTGTCTCCGACCATGTGTCCGTGCGTATCGTTGATTGCCTTGAAGTGATCGATGTCGAGCATCAAAACCGCCATCTCCTGCCCGAGATGGGGGGTTCCCGACAAAAGTTCCATCATACTGGCGTTGAGCCCTCTTCGGTTGAGAAGCTCCGTCAAGGGGTCGATCAATGCCTCCGCACGGGCTGTCCGAAGCTCCCGTTGCAGCAGGTCGATTTTTTTCTGGCTCTCCGAGAGATCGTGGCTCAGACTGACTGAGCTTTCCTTGATGGAATGAGTATCCCTGAGAATCGCCTCGATGAGCGACTGGAGCCTGGACTCGTCTATGCCGTTTTCCTGGAGGGAGGCGCCGTAGGATTCCATCCCTTTCTGAACGCGTTCGGCTTCATGGGTGGTTGACAACGTCGATCGGGAGATCTTTTCCAGCACCTCCTGGATTTCCTTTGTGAGAGAGTCCCGATGGTCGTTCAGGGGAAGGAGGTATTCCGGCGCCACAAACCTGAGAAAAATATTTTCAACATCCTTGTCAGACAGGGCATTCCCGGATTTAACGAGAGAATCGAGGGCTTCAGACAACCCTGGATTGATTCCGGACACATATTCGTAAACCACGGCGTAATGGATCGGAGTGAAGGAAAATCCCAGCTCCGTCATCCGCTTCAGAACGAGACGGAATATTTCGGCGCTGGACATCTTGCTCTCTGGGTAACGAAGCATGGACGCTCCCATCCCGGACCCCGGTCTAAAGATTCATCCTGCACAATTCCGGCTGAATTCTACCATATCATGACAATAATCACATCTCTAAAGAGGGTCGGACGCTGGACCAGGGAATCCCGATTCAGGATAATCATTCAGACGGTCGGATTGCAGGCCTTCCTGTCTCCCCAGGAAAATCCCTTCACACTAAGGAGGACTCCCATCTTTTCTCTCGGAGTGGTCAGTTCACTGGCCAGACATTCCATCACAAACGACAGGTCCAGCTGGGACATCGTTCTTTTTCATCTGGGAAAGACGCCGGTGACCATTGCCGGCCTGATCGACTTTTCCTTCATCGTCCTTCTGGGCTTCGTCCTTCGCCTCTTCCTCAAAAGGACACTGACAGCCAGGGCCCAGACTCAATCCTCCCCCCAGACGCGCCACATGATGGGTCTATTGTCGACCTTTGCCGCCAATCTTGTTTTCGCGCTATTCGTTGTCATTGCGCTGGACAATCTTGGCGTCCGGCTGTCGTTTCTTGGAGGAACCCTTGGGGTTCTGGGTAT
Source organism: Nitrospirota bacterium (assembly GCA_021806225.1). Lineage (GTDB taxonomy): Bacteria > Nitrospirota > Leptospirillia > Leptospirillales > Leptospirillaceae > UBA4572. Next base: position 6,634 of record JAJZXW010000018.1, read on the forward strand.
CGGAATCGGCATCGGCCTACAGAATCTCGCCGCAAACATGATCGGACTCGTGGTCATCCTCCTTGAAAAATCGATCCAGATCGGTGACCTGATCGAGATTGACGGAGTTCTCGGAACCGTCGTTGAGATCAAGGGACGATCAACGACCGTCATGAGCCGCGACAACATCGCCATCATCATTCCAAACGCGCATCTGATCGCCAACAAGGTCATCAACTGGAGCCACAGGGACCCCAAGACGCGCATGCATCTGAAAGTCGGAATCGGGATGGATCCCTCCCTCCTCGACAAGGCAGTCGACATTCTTCGGACGTTGGCCCTGAACCATCCCGACATTCTTCCTGAACCCGCGCCCACAGTCTGGTTCACCGAATTTGGCGCCTCATCCTTCAACCTCGAACTCGTTTACTGGATCAACGATGTCACCCTGCGCCACACCACCCTCTCCGACCTGAACTTCAAGATCGCAAGAGAGTTCAAAACGGCGGGAATCGATCTCCCCTACCCGCACAACGTCGTGATCTTCCCGAACGGAAACGGAACGGAAACTCCCACCCGGGAGTCCGCTCCTCTTGCGCCGGGAACGTTGACGGGATAATAATGGAACTCATGAAAATTGGAATCCTTCTTTCAACCCACCCCGAAAAACATGACGGCGAGACCGTACGACTGATCGCGGACGCGGCTCTCGCTTCGGGCGATGAAGTGTACCTCTACCTTCTCGATGAAGGCGCCCGCTTCCTGGCACAGCCCTGGGTGCATGAGCTGGTCGACCGGGGGGCGTCTGTGTATACCTGCGCCTACGCCGCCCAGAATCGTAAAATTCCGGACCCCGGAAAAACGACCTTCTGCGGACTCGTGGTTCTGACCCAGGTCATCGAAGGGTGCGATCGTTTCTTGGCCTTTGCCTGAAAGGATTTCCGTGGCTTCTTCACACAGGACCCTGCTCATGATCAAAGCCGATCCGGCCAATGATCCTCGCCCTGCCGAAGCCATCCGGTCGGCGCTCGGTCTGATCGCGGGTGAAATACCCGTCAGCGTCTACCTTTTCAGGGAAGCCCACGCGCTTCTTCTTTCCTCTCCGGACGACCTTCTCGACCTTGAGGACGGAGAGGTTCTCCACCGCTTTCTCGGAACGTTTTTCGACATGGCGGCGGAGATCCTTTACGAACCCTTTTCGACACCCCCTCCCCGAGCTCTCCGTGGGAAGCCCCTGCCCCCGAAGGATCTGGGACGGCTGATTCCAGGGTTCGATCATACGATCTTCTTTTAGGACGGACAACATGCTCATCCTCATCCGGCAGAATCCGGACACCCGACTCCGGGAAGTCATAGGCTCGATCGAAGGCGAATGTCCCGGGTCGACCCTCGTCTATCTGGAGAAGACCGGCCCTTCCGACCCAACCTCCCCTCCATTGGTTCTCCCGGACCGGACCTTTTCCCTGTTTGGCTCCATTCCGGGGGCCGCACCGATCGATGCCAAGGGTCTCATCGACCTGATTCACGGCAATGACCGCGTTCTCGTCCTTCCCTGAATCAGGACCGGACGAGGAGACAGGTCATCCCGTTTTTAATCTTGCCTTACTTACCGTGCCCCTTGTTTTCCGTCGTCCCTGACGGTATGATTGTCGGATGTTCTGCATTTGATCGCCTCGCGTGGAGAGATGTCCGAGCGGCCGAAGGAGCACGACTGGAAATCGTGTAGGTGCCTAAGAAGTGCCTCGGGGGTTCGAATCCCCCTCTCTCCGCCATTTGACAAGGCGAATTCGCGAGAGCGGACCGATGGGCCCCCAGGCTCCGGGCAACGAGATCCCGCAAACCCCGCCAGGTCCGGAAGGAAGCAACGGTAGCGGTGCGTCGCGTGTGCCCCGGATTCCCCTGGGGTCCCTTCGGTCTCCTTTCCCGAAGCCTCCTGCATCTTTTGCCAATGCCTTCTGCATGGAGCTCCCATGTCCCAGTTCAAATCCCTGGCCCGCATCTACCGCCCCCAGACCTTTTCCGACCTCGTCGGCCAGGACGCTGTGGTAAGGGCCCTCTCCCAGGGCTTTTCCGCGGGAGCCCTGACCCAGGCCTATCTTTTTTCCGGAGAGAGAGGCGTCGGAAAAACGACCGTCGCCCGAATCCTTGCCAAGGCGATCAACTGCGACATCGGACCGACCGCAACACCTTGCCTCGCCTGTTCCTCCTGCATCGAGATCGCCGAAGGCCGGTCTCCCGACGTTCTTGAAATGGACGGCGCCTCCCACACAAGCGTCGAAGACGTCCGGGCGATCCGCGAGGGACTTCGTTACAGTCCTCTGGCCGGAAGGGCCCGGATCATCATCATCGACGAGGTCCACATGCTCTCGACCTCCGCCTTCAACGCCCTTCTCAAGACACTCGAGGAGCCTCCTCCGCACGTGGTCTTCATTCTCGCCACCACCGAGGCCCACAAGATACCGGACACAGTCCTTTCCCGATGCCAGCACTTTCGCTTCCGCCTGCTGACCCTCCCGGAAATCTCAGCTCGGATTGCCCGGATCGCCGGCAAGGAAGGGCTGTCTCTCGACCCGGCCGTGGTTGCCATGGTGGCACGGTCGGCGGAAGGAAGCATGCGGGATGCTCTCTCTCTCCTCGACCAGATCCTCCGGATCGGGGGAGCGGACACGACCCCTTCCGGAGTGGCCGAACTGCTCGGAGTCACTGATCAGGCGCTTGAAGACTCGCTGCTTTCATCGATGCTCTCCGGAGATCTGGCGGCAACCCTCCGAACGGCCAGGACCGTCCTCGAAGCCGGCATCGACCCCCGTGCACAGGTGCGCAATCTCTCCAGACTATTTCGGGACATCCTCCACAGTCTTCTCGAAGAGGCCCCGCTCGATGGTCCCCGCTATGGGTGGACGCCGGAGTCAGCGGCCCGGATCGCCGCCCTCCCCCGGTCCAATGCATTTTTCCTGGAACAGGTCCTTTCTGTCCTCGTCCGAGGAGAGGACGACCTGAGGCGATCCCCACAACCCGCCATCACCTTTGAACTTCTTCTCGCACGAATCTGTCACCTGAAGGAGATCCTTCCCCTCCCCGAACTCCTGGCCCGTCTTCTCTCGCAACCGGATCCTTCTCCCCGCCGCCAGCCCCCTCCGGAGCCCTCCGAGATCCGCCCCGCGCGTTCCGAGAGTCCCATCGGCAGACCGGCCTCTCCCGCTTGCCAGACACCTGGACAACAAGCCTCCAGCCAGACTTCGCCCAGAACGGCACCGTCCACTTCCGAAAAGGCCGGGCCCCTGGATCTCCGGATACCCTCCGACTGGGGAAGGGCTCTGTCCCGTCTTTCCCAGGAGAGCCGCACGCTCCTTGAGCCCGCCCGCATCGCACGATTCGAACAGGGCACCCTTCTCCTCGATACCGGCAACTCCTTCTTCAACAACCGGATCGCCTCCAACCGCGAAACCCTCGCACGTGCCCTCTCCGAGGCAGTCCAGTCCCCTGAACCGCTCCGGATCGAGACCCCGATCCCCGGAGCAGGCGGAGACGGACCCGCGTCTAGGACGCTTCCTGCTCCTCCTCTCGTATCCGAAGCCGCCCTGCTTTTCGGGTCGGAAATCATCGGCGTACGCTCGGACAAACCCCAACCGGAACACAGACAAGGAGATCAGCCCTGATGTTCGGACAGGACTTTCTGAAAAAAGCTCAGGAAATGCAGGAAAAGATGGCCAGGATGCAGCAGGAGATGGCCGGCATGACGGTCACAGGAACTGCCGGAGGACACCTCGTCACCGTCACTATGGACGGACACAATGTTGTCCTGTCCGTCCGGATCTCCCCCGACCTCCTCAAAGGCGAAGACCTTTCCATGGTGGAGGATCTGGTGGCGGCGGCGACGAACGATGCGACCCAAAAGGTCCGTATTGCGGCCGCGAAGGCCATGGAAGAGATCACAGGCTTCCCCGGAGGCAACCCCCTGGGAGGAATCGGGATACCCGGCCTCTGATGGAACGGAGTCACAAACCCAACAAACCGGCCTTCCCCGAACCCTTCGCCCGCGTGGTCGAGGCCTTTCGACGCCTTCCCGGCATTGGATCAAAGACTGCGACCAGGCTTGCTTTCCACCTGCTCCTCTCTTCGGATGAAGAACGCGCAATCCTCACCGAATCTCTCAGCACCCTCGCCAGCCGACTGGTTCCTTGTCGCGACTGTCGCAACATCGTCGAACGCGATGCCGACAATCCGGAGGCGCCCCTCCACTGCACGATATGCCGGGACCCCGCCAGGGACCGGGGCATCCTGATCGTCGTCGAGGACATCCAGACCCTGTACTCCCTTGAAAAGTCGGGGGAGTTCAGGGGACTCTACCATGTTCTCGAAGGTCGCCTCTCTCCGCTCGAAGGAATCAACCCCGACAGGCTCAGGATCAGGGAACTCCTGAATCGCCTCGACGACCCGGAGGTCAAGGAAGTCATCATGGCCACCTCTCCGACAACGGACGGGGAGGCGACCGCGCTTTATCTCTCCCGCCTGATCAAGCCCATGGGAATCCGGGTCAGCCGGATCGCCTTCGGAATTCCGGTGGGACTCGAGATCGAATATGTCGACGAAGTCACTCTGATCCGCGCCGTCGAGGGACGCCATCCCTTTTGACGGGACCAAAGCAACAATACGGGGCGCGCCCCGCCACTGATGGAGACCCATGACCACCATATCCTCGCAGGAAGCATCGTCCCTCGACCGGGAGATTTTCAGGAGACGGACCTTCGCCATTATCAGCCACCCCGACGCCGGCAAGACCACCCTTACGGAAAAACTTCTCCTGTATGGAGGCGCCATCCATCTCGCGGGATCGATCAAGGCCAGAAAAGCCGCCCGATATGCCACCAGCGACTGGATGGAAATCGAACGCCAGCGGGGAATCAGCGTCACCAGCAGCGCCCTCGCCTTCGATTTCGAGGACCACACCCTGAACATCCTCGACACTCCGGGACACAAGGATTTCAGCGAGGACACCTTCCGGACCCTCGAGGCAGTGGATTCAGTGGTCATGCTGCTCGATGGAGCCAAGGGGATCGAGCCCCAGACACTCAAGCTCTTTGAGGTGGCCCGCATGCGCTCCCTGCCCATCCTAACCTTCATCAACAAGGTCGACCGGGAAGGAGTCGACCCGTTCAACCTCCTTTCCGATATCGAGCGGACACTCGACATCGCCGCTCTCCCCTTCGACTGGCCAATCGGATCGGGATCCGGGTTCCGGGGTGTCTGGGACCTCAGAAAACAGGAAGCGCATCTCTACGAGTCGGTCGACCATGGAGGGGAAAAAGCCTCCGAAAGGATCCTCCAGGCTGACAGCCCCGAGATCGGTGGAATTCTCGATTCCCTTCCGGACCGGAGTGCCTTCCAGGACGAGATCGCTCTTTTGTCCCATGAAGGAACCTCCTTCGATACCAAGGGCTTCCTTGCGGGACGCGTGACTCCCGTTTTTTTCGGAAGCGCCCTCAACAATTTCGGCATTGAAATCTTCCTCAGGACCTTCCTTGAGATGGCGCCTCCTCCCCGGGCCTACCAGTCCGACAAGGGCCCCGTTCCTCCCGACTCGCCTCATTTTTCCGGTTTTGTCTTCAAAATACAGGCCAATATGGATCCCCAGCACCGGGACCGGTTCGCCTTTATCCGGGTCTGTTCGGGACGATTCCTGCGGGAGATGTCCGTCACCAACGCCTCGACCGGAAAAACGCTCCGCCTGTCAAAGACGATCCAGTTTCTCGGACAAAAACGCGAACGCGTGGAAGAAGCCTGGCCCGGGGACATCATCGGACTCCATGATCCGGGAGTCTTCCGGATCGGGGACACCCTTTGCGAAAAAGGCGTCTTTCATTTCGAGGGAATCCCTTCCTTCTCGCCCGAGCTCTTCGCCCGGGTGATCCTTGAGGACCCCCTCAAGCGCAAGCATCTGAAAAAAGGATTGGACCAGTTGTCAGAGGAGGGGGCAATCCAGGTTTTCCAGCTGGATCCCCAGGGGGAGCGGGACCTGATCGTCGGAGCCGTGGGAGCTCTTCAGCTCGAGGTCCTGAAGTTTCGTCTCGAACACGAATACAATGTCAAAGCCCGCCTTGATCCGGTGGGTTATGACCGGGCGCGCTGGCTGACCGGAAACACGGAGCAGATCCAGGCCCTGTCCGGCACCCTCGACACCCTGCTTGTCTACGACCACGAAACGAAGCCCGTCGCCCTGTTCAGAAACGAATGGGCTCTCCGGTATGTCGTGGAAAAATACCCGGCCATCGGATTCCACGGGACCTCTCCCCGCGCCTTTCACGAAGGACGGGGATAGCAAGGCCCCAATTCTAGACCGAAGACGAACGACGCTCCCGTATTCCGGAGGGCTCTCCCGAAGAATCGAGGAGAGGAAGCCGTCCCGTCATCGAGTAGACCACGGGCAGCACGAGAAGGGTGAAGACGATGGTGGAGAGGACCCCGCCCACAATCACGATCGCAAGGGGCTTCTGGGCTTGGTTTCCGATCCCGGTCGACAGGGCGGCCGGCAACAGGCCGAACCCGGCGAGCAGGGCCGTCATCAGGACGGGACGCACCCGGAGGTTCCCTCCCTGAACCAATGCCTCCCGCATGGAAAGGCCTTCCCGGCGCAGATTGGTCACGAAGTTGATCAGGATCATTCCGTCCTGGATGGCGATCCCGAACAGGGACAAAAAGCCAAGAGAGGCCGAGATGCTCAGGTGATGGCCGGAGACCAGAAGAGCCCAGACTCCTCCCGTGATCGCCACGGGGACGGAGAGAATCTGGACCAGGGCATATTTGATGGACCGGTACGCCCAGTAGAGCAGGAGAAAGATCAGCCCGACCGCGATAGGCAGAAGTATGGCCAACCGGTGCTGGGCCGCCTTCATCTCCTTATACTCTCCGTACCAGCGGATGCGATAGCCCGGAGGAAGGGGCATCTTTTCGGCGATCTCCCTTTTGGCCTGGTCGACCGCGGTCCCGATATCCCTCCCCCGGATCGAGAACTTCACGGGGATATAGCGGGAGTTGGCTTCCCTGAAAATATAGGAATTTCCGATTTTCAGATTGATGGTCGCCAATTGCGACAGGGGAATGTGGGATCCGTCCGGACTGTCGACCGGGATGGACCGGATGGCCGAGATATCTTTCCGGTAGGGATGGGAGAGCCGAACCGTCACGTCGAACCGTTTTTCCTCCTTCAGGACCTGAGTCACCGCGACGCCGCCAACCGCCGCCTGAATGACCCCTTCCACATCGGCCACATGGATTCCGTACCTCGCACAGGCCAGTGGATCGACCCGGATATCGAGCTCCGGGCCTCCCCGGATCCGGAAAAGGCCCAGGTCGTGGAACCCGTGAACGCTCCCGAGAATATTCATAGCCTGGTGGCCCAGCTTTTCGAGCTCCACCGGGTCGGGTCCATAGATCTTCACACTGTTCTGCCCCTTGACCCCCGACACCGCTTCCTCGACATTGTCCTCGATGTACTGTGAAACATTGAAGGTGATCCCAGGCAATGTTTTGAGACGGGCCAGGACTTCCTTCTGTATTTGCTCCTTCGTCACACCCTTGCGCCATTGGGCATGGGGCTTGAAGAAAATCGCAAACTCGGCGTTCCAGAACCCCCCCACATCATAGGCGTCGTCCGGCCGCCCTTCTTCAGAGACCACAGTCTTGACCTCGGGAATCTCGAGAACGAGCCGGCGGATCCCGTCGGTGAGACGGGCCCCGTAATCAAGGCTGATCGCCGCCGGATAGGTCGCCCGGATATAGAGGTTGTTCTCCTCGAGCTTGGGCAGGAACTCCGACCCCAGTCTGGGAAGGGCCACCCCCACCGTCAGCACCAGAAAGATCCCGGACAGGGAGAGAACCAGCCGGGGCCGGTCGAGGACGAACAGAAGGATGGCATCGTACCCCTTCTTCACGACCCGCATCAGGGGCGTGTCGGGATGGGCCCCCACATTCCTGAGGAGAACGGAGGAAAAGGCCGGCGAGAGGGTCATCGAGAGCAGGACGGCCGCCAGAAGCCCCCCGCCCATGGTATAGGCCATGGGGAAGAAGATCTTTCCCTCTATTCCGCTCATGAAGAGAAGCGGAACATAGGCCGAGAAGACGATCAGTGTGGAGAAGACCGTCGCAGACTGCACCTCGGTCACCGCTTCGTAGATCACCACGAAAATCGAGGGCCTTTCCTTATTCTGCCTGTCCTGGGTGAGATGGCGGTAGATGTTTTCCACCACGATGACCGAGGCGTCGACCAGAATTCCGAAATCGATGGCGCCAAGGGAGAGCAAGTTTGCGGATACACCATGGAGCTTCATGATGGAAAAGGCGGTCAGAAGGGCTACCGGGATGGTGACGGCCACGATGATCGCCGAGCGCAGGTTCCCCAGAAAAAGGTAAAGAGTGAGAAGTACCAGCCCGATTCCGAGAGAAAGGTTCTCCAGGACGGTATGAAGCGTCCAGTGCATGAGCTGGGTCCGGTCGTAGAAGGGCAGCAGCTTGACCCCCGGAGGAAGGTCGTGGGCCCGGATTTCAGAGACCTTGTCGTGGATCCTCTTCATCACGTGGCGGGTGTTCGCCCCCCGAAGGAGCAGCACCACGCCCTCCACGGTGTCGTTTTCGTAATTTCTGCCGACCCGGCCAAGCCGTGGCTGGGGACCGATCCGGACCGTAGCGATGTCGCGCAGAAGAACGGGTGTCCCCTTGACTTCCCCGACCATGACGTGGCCGATATCTTCCCGGTTCTTGAGGAGTCCGAGGCCTCGCACGACCGCAGCCGTCTCCCCGAAGTTCATGACGTAAGCCCCGACGTTGTTGTTGGCGGCAGAGACCGCCGCCAGCACCTGGGAGAGGGGGATGTTGAAGTCCCTCAGACGGGCCAGGTCCACCAGAATCTGGTATTGCCGGATCCATCCCCCCATCCCGGACTCGTCGGCCACGCCCGGAATCTCCTTGAAACGACGCTCCAGGACCCAGTCGTCCAGCGTCTTGAGCTGGTCCAGGGGGGCTCCTGTGAGAGTGTAGCGGTAAATTTCACCGGTGGCAGGCGTATTGATGTCGAGAACCGGGGTCACCCCGGCCGGAAGGTTGGCCTGGGAGATGCGGTTGTAAATCCGGTGACGGGCCTCGAAGTCGTCGACCCCGTCCTTGAAGACGGCTATGACCACCGAGAGTCCGTACATCGAGATCGACCGCTGGGTCTTCATCCCGGGTGTCCCGTTGATGGCGATCTCGACCGGAAGGGTGATCTGGCGCTCGACCTCTTCCGCCCCACGGCCTGCCCATTGGGTGAGAACCCGCACCTCGAGTGGCGAGACATCGGGGTAGGGCTCGATCTGGAGATTCTCGTAGGAAAAGACTCCCACCACGGAGAGTGTGATCGCCACCAGAAAGACGATCACCCTCTCCCGGAGGGCAAAGGCGACCAGATGCTTCATGGACGGGGACTCCTTATCCGTCCAAGCGGGGGATCTGTTCCCGTTGAAAGGCTGAGATTGGTCTCGCGGATCCCCTCAAGAAGGAGCGCCCCCTTCGCCGCCACTTTTTCGCCGGGACGCAGTCCGGACTCGATCCGGATCCATCCCTTCTCCTCCGGTCCGGTCTGGACACGGCGAAGGATGAAGGCTCCCGGCGAGGTCTCCACAAAGACATGGTAGCCATGTTCATCACGGAGGACCGCCACTTCGGGGACGGCCACCACCGGATGCGGAACGTTCAGCCGGATCCTGACCGTGGCGAACATCCCGGGCTTGAGAAGCCGCTCCGGGTTTTGAATCTCGGCCCGAACGTGGAAGGTCCGGGTGTTGGGATCGACCATTCCACCCAGGTAGACGATCCTGCCTGGGAACACCTTCTCCGTGTAGGCGACCGTTTCAAGAGAAACCGTCTGTCCCCTCTTCACGAGGGGGAAATCTCCTTCGTAGATGTCCATGTAGACCAGGAGGCTCGACAGGTCGGCGATCGTCATGAGCTGGTCGCCGGGATTCATGAAGAGGCCGGCCCGGAGAGCCGAGTTCAGGATGACCCCAGACCGGGGAGCGTGAAGGGTCAGATAGCGGGAGACAGTCCGTGTCCGGGAGATCGTGTCGATGTCCCCCGCCGACGCCCCCATCAACCGGAGCTTCCTCTCGGCGGCGGTAATATAGGCGCCGCTCTCGGCCTTGTCGGAAAGGGTCCTGGCCACCTTGAAGGCGTTTAACAGCTCCACTTCGGCGGTCGTGTAGTCCGGGCTGTAGACATAGGCCAGGGGATCGTCCTTGTGGACCTTCTGTCCCTCGAAGGCCAGGATCTTCACCTCACGGCCGGCGACACGGGCCGAGAGGATCGACACCTTCTCCTCGTCGAAGTTGAGTGTGCCGGTTCTACGGAGCTCCGTTTCCATGCTCTTTTTTTCCACGGTGATCACCTGGACCCATCCGGCCGCCGACTGGGCGGGCGAGAGACGCACCTCCTTTTCCCTTTCTCCCGACGCTGCGAATGCCGGACGAAGGTCCTTCGCACCTCCCTCCACCAACAGAAACGACATCGCGATCAGAGCCATAAGAACCTTCCGCATCGAGCCTTCCTTACATTGGCTCCCGCAGAACGGGAGCGGGGGTGAGTTCCGTCATGCACGCAAGAACGGGTCAGGACTTGCCCGAATGACTGTCGAAAGGCAGGGGAGAGCCCACCGCCGCCTCAAGATTGCTCAGGGACTGATAATAGGCGATCAGGCTCTGGTAGCGGTTGTACTGGGCCTGGCGATAAGACTGGACAGCGTTGATCAGATAGAGAAAATCGTTTTTCTGGTTCTCGTATCCGGTCAGGGCCAGCTCGAAGGCAAGCCGGGACTGGGGAAGAATCTCGTCGGCGTTCATCCGGTACTGCCGGTAGGCAAGAACGACCTGCGCATAGAGATTGTCCACCGCGAGGCGGACCTGCGCCGTCTGCCACTGGTACTGCCAGTCCGCCGCACGAAGCATTTCCTTCTGGGACGAGTACTGGAGGTTCTGCTTGATGGGAGCGAAGATCGGCACATTGATCTGGACTCCCACATACCAGCAATTCAGTCCGGAAAAACCGTAACAGGATGCTCCTCCCTCGGATCCGGTCAACTGGTAGTCGGGCATGAAGCCGAGCTTGGACAGGGTCAGCTGATGCCGGTTCAAATCGACCGTGGCTTTGGCCGAAAGAAGATCCGGTCTGTTTTCCAGCGCCCTGCCCTCGAGATCGGTCATCGTGAAGGGGATGGGGGAGGGATCCCTGAGTTTTTCCACCCGGGTCGGACGGTCCATCGAAAAGCCGAGGAGCATGTTGAGCTGTTTTCTGGCCACCGCCATCTGGTATTTCGCCGTCAGCCGGTCGAGGCGAGCCTGGGAGAGTGCCACTCGGGCGTTGACCACGTCGAGAATCTGGACCGATCCGACAGACAGCTTGGCCTTGGTGATCTCCAGGACCCGCATGAGCCAGGTCTGGAGCTCCTCGTTGAGCCGGAGCGTTTCCTGGGAAAGCAGCCACTGGTAGCAGGAGAGCTCCGTCTGGTTCCTGAGCTGGACCCGCTGGACCCGGTATCCTTCGTAGGCGATCTTCGTGTTGTCCTTGTCGACTTTGTACCCGTAAAGCGCCTTTCCGGGAAACAGAAAGGACTGGACGATGGCCCAGTTGCTCCCGGTTGGATAGGGAAGCCCCACGTTCTGGACACCCGAAGGCACTCCGGCCGCATTGGTGAGGACATTCTGGGCATTCCCCTGCTCTCCTCCTCCGTATTCCCATTGAACAAGAGGATCGGCTGGCGCCAGGGCGGTCTTCTCGAGATCTTTCGTCCCCTCCCACGTCTTGCGGAATGAGAGGATGTTGGGATTCTTTTCGAGGGCGATATGGACGGCCTGCCCAACGGTGAGTGGAGGATCCGGATCCTGGGGGCTCCGTGGCTCAGCCCCGCTCCCGACTGTCATCTCCTGAGAGGCGGTTCGGGGTGGATCCTGTACGGCGTTCGCCCATAAGGGCATTCCAAGAAGAAACCAGAGGACTCCCCCCAAAAGCACCCATCCTCTTCCGGTCTCCCGATTCGATTCCCGCTCGAGTCTCCTCACCCTCATCGCTCCTTTTTTTGATACAAAGTATCATAATGGTCCGATTCTAGAACCTTCACGACAGCCAAGTCAAGCGCTCCCTTGGAACTGAGCCAGCAACACCCCGGCCCCCCCATTTTTTCCCACTCCTGAGGGGAGGTCAACGCTTCTTCAAAGGAATCCTTAGTCAAAAAAAGATTTCAGGTCAATCAAGACAAGGTCTTTCCCCGGCAGTTCGATCCCCGTATAATGGGGATCCAGACACTCCCGTCTTCAGGAGAATCCACGTGAGCTTCGATCCGTCCCTCTATCTCGAAAACCTTCCCGACGTCCCGGACAATCGCGCCCATCCCCTGACGGAAACCCCGGGAGATCTGCAGGGGTTCCGCCGGCTTTCTCGGATCGTCGATCATCTCCGGGGGGAAAACGGATGTCCTTTCGACAAAAAGCAGACCCTTTCCGCCCTGGTCGCCGATCTCAAGGATGAGATCTTCGAGCTCGAAGAATCCGTCCAGAAGGATGACTCCGAAAACATCGCACGGGAGATGGGGGACCTGTTCGTCATTCTTTTCATGGCCCGCAGAATCCTGTGGGAGAAGTCCGGCCAGTCGCTAGGCACCATTTTCGACGGAGCCGCCCGCAAGATGGTGACCCGCCATCCCCATGTCTTCGAATCACCCGCCCCCGGAAAAAGCCTTGAAGCGATCTGGGAGACATGGGAGGAAAAGAAAAGAAAGGAGCCCGAACACCGGGACAGACGATCGGTCCTCGACGGAATTCCTCTCACCATGCCCGCCCTGACGGTCGCGGCCAAACAGGGACAGAAGGCGGGACGGGTCGGATTCGACTGGCGTTCCCCCGACGAGGTCTGTCCCAAGGTCCTCGAGGAATGGCAGGAGGTCCTCGAGGCACGCCTCGAAGGCCCCGAACGTCTCTCGGAGGAGATCGGGGATCTTCTGTTCGTCCTGGCCCAGTTTGCGAGACTGTCGGGAATCCGGCCCGAGGAGGCCCTGGCCTCCGCCAACAAAAAATTTCGGGACCGTTTCCACTTCATGGAACGGACGGCGGCATCGCAGGGGATCCCCCTCTCCGATCTGACCTCCGAACAGTGGGAGGCTCTCTGGACGGAGTCCAAAAAACCTCGGAAAGAGGGGGAGGCGGAAGAGTGACCGCCGGAGACCCCAAGGTCCATGCCCTGGTCACCGGAGCCACCTCCGGAATCGGCCTGACGGTGGCCCGGGGCCTCCTCGCCCTCGGCCACCGCGTCTTCGCCACCGGGCGAAGCAGTCAGCGCCTCGGTCAGTTGAGGGAAGAGTCCGGAGAAAGGGCGGGAACGCTCCACACTTTCGCCTGCGACCTCTCTCGAACGGAAGAGATCGGACGCCTCATCGACGCCGCCACGGAAACCCTTTCCCACAGGATCGACATCCTGGTGAACAATGCCGGCATCGCCATCTTCGGCGAAGTCGAGGAGACGACCCTCGAGGATTTCGAGCGGTTGATGGCCGTAAACCTGAGAGCGCCCTTTCTTCTCTCCCGGGCGATCCTCCCGATCATGAAGCGGCACAGGAACGGACTGATCGTCAACATCTCCTCCGTGGCAGGGCTTGAGGCCTGGGCGGGATCTTCTCTCTATTCCATGACCAAGTTCGCCTTGAGGGGCCTCACCGGGTCATTGCTGGCAGAGGGGGCGCCCTGCGGGGTGAAGGCGGTTGCGATCTGTCCGGGGTATGTGGCCACTCCGCTCGTGTCGGGGGCCCCCGTTCCCGAATCGGAGATGATCCAGCCCGAGGACATCCTGAGGACGATCCTCTACCTCAGGGAGCTCTCTCCGGCTGCAGTCGCGGGAGACATCGTCCTGAAACGTCTCGGAGGAGTCTGATCTTCGACCTCCCCTTGAACACGAATCCGGAGCGGAAATGAGGATTAAGTGCACCCGGAAATGATCAGGGAATACATCAAAAAGGTCGGGACAGGCCCCCTCGGCGCAAGGGATCTGACCCGCGCAGAGGCGGGCGATGCCGCCAGGCTCATCCTTTCCGGGGCTGCGACTTCCGCCCAGATTGGCGCCCTTCTTCTGGGGCTTCGCCTGAAGGGGGAAACGGCCGAAGAAATGGGAGGATTCCTCGATGCTCTCGGAGACGCACTGACTCTTCGCCCTGCGACCAGGTTCGACCTTGATGTCGGCGACCCCTATGACGGCAAGAAGCGCTCTGCCAGCCTCGTCGTTCCGGCCGCGATCGCGGCGTCGGAGACGGGACTCAGGATCGTTCTTCACGGCCTCCCGAAGGTCCCGGTCAAACAGGGGCCAGGGGTCCTCGACGACTGGAAAGCCCTCGGACGATCCCCGTCGCGCCTGCCGGTTCCAAAGATTCCCGATGCAGAGGGGGCAGCCCTTTGTCTCTCCCAGGAATCCTTTCTTCCGGAGCTCGCCCGCCTTCTGCCCCTGCGTCAGGAACTGGGCCTCCGGACCCTCTGGAATACCGTCGAAAAATGCGTGAATCCCCTGGGTGCAGCGGCCCAGATCATCGGGATCTTTCACGAGCCGATCATCGACAAGCTCCGCCATGCCCTTGATCGAAACGGGGCCGCCCCATCCCGGCGCATCCTTTTTGTCTGCGGAGCCGAGGGAGGTGTGGATCTCCATCCCCACAGAGCCACCTTCTGCCACCTTCTGGATCCGGCTCTGGGACCGGAGATCCACCCCGTCACCATTCCGCCGCCGGCTGGATCGGCTGGCCCGCTCCCTCCACCGGGAGACCCCCTGTTTCTCCGGGACATCGCAAACGATCCATCCCACCCGCTGGCACTCCATCTGAAGCGCCAGGCGGCCCTTTTCCTTTTTGCCTCGGGAAAATCCACAAGCTTTTCCGAGGCGGAGGAACGACTCGCGGAGGCACCGTCTGATGGCTCCGTTCCCTCCCCTCCCCCATTCCGGAGTCTCCCATGAACAAGATCATTTCCATCGACAAACTCGAAATCGGCATGGAGGTGGTGGCTCTGGACAAGAGCTGGCTTGAAACCAACATCCTGTTTCACCGCTTCCGAGTCCAGTCCAGAGATGAAATCCAGAAACTTCGGGAGAACGGGATCCGCATGGTGACCGTCCGACTTCCCGATCCGCCGTCTGCTGCTGCTCCTGACAAGGGAATGGACAAGCAGACGGAGGAGGGAGAAGGCTCGATCTTTCGGGGGATGGAAGTCCTTCCTCTTCCCTCCCTCAAGGAGTGGAACGCCCTTCACGACAAGACCGTCGCGGTCGTCGCGAAGAGTTTCGGGGATGTGCGCATGGGAACCGCGCTGGACGTGGCTCCTCTGCGCTACCAGGTGGTGGAGACCCTGGATATGCTTCTCCGGGATCCCCGGAAAAATTCCTTTCTCGTCACCTTGTCCGAAGTCGACGACGAGTCCTACGTCCACTCCACCAACACCATGATTCTCGCCATGGGGCTGGCCCAGCAGACCGGGGTCCCGCACGAGGAACTCCCGATGTGGGGACTGGCGGCCCTTCTTCATGATATCGGAAAGGCACTCATTCCTCTCGAAATCCTGAAAAAGCCGGGCAAGCTCGATCCGAACGAGTGGGATACGATGAAACGCCATCCGAAACTCGGCTATTCCATTCTCTCGAAGTCGAAGGACGATATGGTTCGCGGAGTCTGTACCCACGTCGCCATGGAGCATCACGAGCGGAAGGGCGGAGGGGGATACCCTTTCGGGCTGGACCTGCCCGATATCGACCCGGTCAGCCGGTCGCTGATGGTTCTCGACATCTACGAAGCCCTCACGGCCGGACGGATCTACCGTCCTCCGCTCTCCCCCGCGAAAACGCTCTCTTACCTTCTGGAGCGCGAACTACACAAGCTCGACCCGAGGGCGATCGCGAACCTCGTGCAGATGGTGGGCATCTATCCCGTGGCGTCCCTCGTGCTCCTCACCGATGGACGAATCGCCATGATCACCTCCTACAAGGATCCGGACACGCTTACCGGTCCCGTCAACCTGCTCGCCATTTTTGCAAAGCCGGGCGTTCCCCTTCCGGAACCCATCCCGATCACCATGTCCACCATCGACCGTTCCCGGGTCAAGCAGACCTATCATCCGAGGGAGCTTGGCCTTTCTCCCGCCGACATCGCCCGCTATCTCCAAATGGCAGGAGAAGACCACCCTGGTGATCATTGAAAGAAAAAACGGACCCTTCGACAGGTCCGTTTCATCTTTCTCCCGGACAGAGCGGCATCCGGGTGCTTAGGGTTTGTAAAAATATAATTGTAACGGCTATGCAACTCTGTTACACTCTCCGCCATGGAGAAGAATCTGATCGGAGAACGCTTCGACCTGATTTCGTGGACGCTTGATGAACGGTTGCGCCGGA
>JAJZXW010000040.1 GCA_021806225.1 Nitrospirota bacterium
TATCATGATTAAATAAAAAAATATGGTGCCGAAGGCGGGACTTGAACCCGCACGGGTTTCCCCACACGCCCCTCAAACGTGCGTGTCTACCATTCCACCACTTCGGCACGATCTTGCATTGAGTGATTCAGGGCGAAAAACTTCTTGATTCTAATGCCTTCTTCTTCCGAAATCAATATCCATGTCGGGTCCTGTGTAGGGAGCAGATAATCTGTCCGGTTTTGTAGCGCAAGGTCCGGTTCAATAGGGGTCGAAGGAGGACCCCGATGGACCGAACACCCGTGATGCAGGAGATCCGGAAGATGCGCTTCGAAGAAACATGGAACGAGTGGAAGAAAGGGCGGCTGACCCAGGAAGATGCGGGACGGATTCTGGGGATGAGCGAGCGGACATTTCGCCAGTATGTCCGTCGGCTGGAAGAGCGGGGCGACGAAGGGCTTCTGGACAAACGGCTTGCGCAGGCCTCGGCTCGGCGGGCTCCCGTGGACGAGCAGCTGGCTCTGGTCGAGAAGTACCGGAAGCGGCACGACGGGTGGAACGTGAAGCACTTTCATTTCTGGTACAAGCGGGAAGGGGGAACCCGAAGCTACACTTGGGTCAAGACCACGCTTCAGAGAGCGGAGCGGTCAAAAAGGCTCTTGGCAAAGGGAAGCATCGAAAGAGACGGGAACGAGCGCCTTGGGAAAGAATGCTCATTCATCAGGACGCCAGCCGGCATGACAGCATGTTTTTCGTCCCGGAGGGAGGATTGGCCTTTCTTCCCTGGACCGGAGAGTCTCTGGAGGAGATCCTCTGCGAGCACTACGAACGGATCGTCGGCAACGACACCTGCGTGTCTTTCGAGGGACGGGTCCTTCAGATCCCGTCCGACCGCTACCGGCTCCATTATGTCCGGGCCACGGTCCGGATCCACCGGCATCCCGACGGATCACTCTCCGTGTTTCACGGACCCCGGAAGTTTTCCGACCATCCTTTCGAAAAGCCGGAACTCCAAAAAACTAAAAAGGAATGACCCTCGACTGTTTACTGAACATAATTTGAATAATCTGAATCCCGCTTCGAGCAACGTCCCCTGGGACTTGTAGGGGACCACCAGGTCCCGTGCCGGAACGATATCCCCGTCCAGAACGTTCGTGGCCACGACAAAGACGCCCTTCCGGGACAGGGTTCCCTGGATCGCGGTCTCGTCTTTCTCGATCTCTCCCGAGATCCGGTAGCCCAGGATCCCGGGAACCGATCCCTTCTTCGGCCGCCCGGACGTGGCGTATCCGGTATCTTCCGTGACGACTCAGGAGACAGGACGATGGTGCGGACCTTTTGAAAGGTCTCCCTCCACCCCCTCTCCGCATCCCCGCGGCAGGAGAAGGTGTTCTGGGACAGGGTCTTGATGGAGGCCTCAAGGCTCTTGCCCTCTTTTGCCACCGCGCGCTCCAGCGTCTTCTTTTCCCGTTCCCAGGCGGACTCGGAGAAGACCACGACCCATCTCTGGGGAACCGCTCCGACCGTGGTGCACACCTCGCAGTACTGGATCCCCGGAAGCGTCTCGTCGTCGGCCGCAAATCCCTCCAGGGGCATTTCGTCCTGGAGCGGCCTGACAAGTCCCACCGTCTCGGGAACCCGGGTGACCCAGTCGATTCTTTCCGACAGACCGCGAAACCCGGCCTTCGTGTAGAGGGCGCTGTCGGCGACGAAGAGCATCCGTGCCTCCGTTTTGCCGATCTGATCGAGAAAGGCGTTGATGGTGTTCCCGACGCGTGTCTTGTCCGAGGTATTCCCGTCCAGAGACTCGACCCACGGGACCCGGCTCTTATGAAGCGTGATGAGACTGAGCACAAACTGCTTTAAATCCGGCCGGTGGTCCTTCTAGCATCCCTGGGTGATCCGGATGATCTCAGCTTCGCCGGGTCTTCCGCGCCTCCCGTCTTCGCTGGACGGTACTCCCCGGTCAGGGTGAAGGAGGTCTTTCGAGGGATTTACCGGGTGGGACCGATCACAGGGCGATCCTCATGAAATGGGCCACCCGGTTCTTCTCCCAGCAGGACTCGTTGTGATCGGAACAGATCGAGTAGTCGGGAATCTCCCGCTTGCCGTAGGAGACGATCCGGATCCTCTCCGGGAACACGCCGAGACGGATGAGATAAATCCGCGCGGCTTTGGCGCGCTTCTGCCCGAGAACGATGTTGTAGGCATCGGTTCCGCGCTCGTCGGCATGGCCGGCGATGACGACCTTCACCTCGAAATGGGCCTTGAGGATGGCGGCGTCCTTTTTGAGAACGGCGCGGTCCTCGGAGGTCAGGACGGCCCGGTCGAATCCGAAACGGACATCGTTTTTGAGGGGATCCGTCTCGGAGACCGACTGGGAGGCCATGGAGTTGTTGTTCTCGGTGGTAGGAGCCGGAGCCGCCTGAGAACTCTCGGAAGCTCCGGATTTGGCACCGCCGGAGGAGGCGCATCCCGCCAGGCCTAGAACGCCCGCAACGACCAAAGCCAGCGCACTCTTGGATTGACATAATTTCATCAGGATTTCCTTCTTTCTTGAATGTTGTTCGCCGCGGCGAATTATTTTCCGAAAAAGCGCCGTAGAACTCTGCACTTCAGGGTGGAGATATAATGCGTGCCTTGCGCTTGAAAACTCCCTATTTGAGGATCCCTTTCAAGATGCGGCTCTGTTTGAAGCGGACCACATTCTTTGTCTTGGTCGTGAAGGTTTCTCCCGATCGGGGATTTCGGGCGTTTCTGGGGGAACTTTTTTTGACCCGGAGCACCCCGAAGTCCCGGATCTCGACCGTATCTCCGGACCGGAGCCCGGCCTTCATCGCGTCCAGAAACAGATCCAGGAGTTCCCGGGCGTCGGTCCCGGTGATTCCCGGAAACTGCCTCCCCAATCGTTTGGCAAGGTCCCGTCGGGTCATCTGTTCTCCTGTATCAGGGTGTGTTTTCCGAAGCGGAGCATGACCCGGATCAGACTTCGTCCCACAGAGTGATCCCGGAATGCTTCTTCCCGGTCGAAGACCCTTTCGAATCCGCAAATGGCGCGAGTGCCGGGCGGAAAGCTGGAGGATCCTCCCTCTGGATCGGATCATTTTTCTTCCTGTTTTCGGAAGGGGCCGGAATTCGAAACTCCTCATTGTTTTTTGGGCCTTCGTCTTCCGGTTCGGAATTCAAAGGTCGTTCCGGCAAGAATGCGGCCGGAGGAGCGGGGGCCTTTCCGTCCGCGATTCCTGCATTTTCCGGAACGTCCCGGCCTCCTCTCCATCCTGACATTCTCCCGCTCCGGCTTCGAGCGCTCCCAAGCGTTCGCAGTAGAATTCCCAAAGTTCGTTCACCCCCCGGGGACCGATCGGGTCCGCACGCTCGAGAATGCCTCTCCAGACATCCCGCAATTCCGGAACGGTCTTGGCAATCGCCAGGCGATCCCATAACGACAGAAAGATGGAATGACTCGGGGGCTCCCCGGAATCAGACGACGGAAGGCTCATTGTCCGGAGCCCTCCTCTCGTCGAGTGGCATCATGTAGCGGGAGAAGAACTGGATGCGGTTCCGGCCTTTCTTCTTGGCCCGATACAGGGCGAGATCGGCGTTTCTTTCAAGGCGTGTCAGGCTGTTTCCATCGAAGGGGTAAAGTGCGGCCCCGATGCTGACGGTCAGCTGGTGCTCCTTGCCGAAGATCTCCAGGGGCTGGACGATCGCGTCCTGCACCTTCCATCCAAAACGGACCGCATCGTCCCTGCTTTGCATGGCTCCCGCCAAAATGGCGAATTCGTCCCCTCCCAGCCGGGCCACCGTGTCGGTCTCCCTCACGGCCAAACGAAGACGGCGGGCGGTCTCCCTCAAGACCCTGTCCCCGGTCGGATGGCCCAGGATGTCGTTGATTTTCTTGAAGTGGTCGAGATCCAGATAGCAGAGGACCAGGAGGTGCCTGTTTCTTCGGGCGCGGGCGACCGCCTGGGAAAAGCGGTCCTTGAAAAGGTACCGGTTGGGGAGATCCGTCAAGGCGTCGAAGTGAGCGCGACGGATCATCTCGAGGAAAAGATTCCGTTTTTCCGTAACGGAATGGAAGACGATCACGCATCCTCTTGTCCGGCCTTCGCCGTTCCGGATCGAGGAGGCCGAATATTCGATGGCATATCGGGTCCCGGAGCGATGGCAAAGGATCGCGGGGTCCGTCCTCTCCGCCGGGCTTCCCTTGCGAACGCCTCTGTCCACGCGGATCTCTTCCGGATCGCCCGTGCGTTGGTCCTGGAGGCGGAATACCTCGGAAAGAGACTGGCCGGCCGCTTCCGGAAGAGACCAGCCGGTCAGATTTTGCGCCATCACGTTCATGTGCTCCACCCGGCCTTGGGCGTCCGTGACGATGACGGCTTCTCCGAGGGAACTCGGAACATCCGGGAAAAATCTCAAGGATTCTTCCTCTCTTTCTCTTCCGGGATCTTCCGAAAAGCCTTTCCTTGTCCGCAGATTTCCCTCTTCCCCCGCCGGAGCC
>JAJZXW010000002.1 GCA_021806225.1 Nitrospirota bacterium
CCATTCATCGAGGAGGGAATTCCATGTCGTCCTACCAGAAGCTCACACCCCCCAAAGACGGTCAGAAGATCACCATGCAGAACGGCAAGCTCCATGTGCCGGACAATCCGATCATCCCCTTCATCGCGGGAGACGGAACCGGTCCCGATATCTGGAACGCCTCGGTCCGCGTCTTCGATGCCGCCGTTTCCAAGGCCTACAACGGAAAGAAGAAGGTCGTCTGGTTCGAAACCTACGCCGGCGAAAAGGCCAACGAAGTCTACGGGGCCAACACCTGGCTTCCCGAAGATACCCTGACCGCCTACCGGGAGTTTCTGGTCGGCATCAAGGGCCCCCTCACCACCCCCGTCGGCGGCGGATTCCGGAGCATCAACGTGGCACTTCGGCAGGAGCTCGACCTCTACGCCTGCGTCCGTCCCGTCGAATGGTTCGGCTCCCCCTCCCCGGTCAAGCACCCCGAAAAGGTAAACATGGTCATCTTCCGGGAGAACACCGAGGACATCTACGCCGGCATCGAATGGCCCGCCGGATCCCCGGCCATCCAGGAGTTCTACAAGATCTTCGAAAAGGAAGGGGTCATGAAGAAGATCCGCTTCCCCAAGACCGCCAGCATCGGCATCAAGCCGGTCTCCGAAGAGGGCACCAAGCGCTTGGTGCGCGCCGCCATCCGCTACGCCCTGGCCAACAACCGCCGGAGCGTGACCCTGGTGCACAAGGGCAACATCATGAAGTTCACCGAGGGTTTCTTCCGGAAATGGGGCTACGAGGTCGCCAAGGAGGAGTTCGGCGACAAGACGGTGAGCTGGGACGACTGCGGCGGGAATCCTCCGGCCGGAAAGCTCCTGATAAGAGACGAGATCGCCGACGCATTCCTGCAGAAGATCCTTCTGCGCGCCGACGAATATGACGTGATCGCCACACTGAACCTGAACGGGGACTACCTCTCGGATGCCCTGGCGGCCCAGGTCGGCGGAATCGGGATCGCACCCGGCGCCAACATCAACTACGAAACCGGCTTCGCCGGCTTCGAGGCGACCCATGGAACGGCTCCCAAGTATGCCGGCCAAGACAAGGTCAATCCGGGCGCGGTCATCCTCTCCGGAGAGATGATGTTCCGCTACCTCGGATGGAATGAAGCGGCCGACCTGATCCTGAAGGGCGTGAAGAACGCCATCAAGAAGAAGAAGGTCACCTACGACTTCGCCCGTCAGCTCGAGGGAGCCACCGAGGTGAAATGCTCCCAGTTCGGCACCGAGATCATCAACAATATGTAGAATTTGCACTACAGGGAGATATGAAAAGGGGGGGCTTTGAGGCCCCCCCTTTTTTTTGTCCTGCCTCGGGGGAATCCATGTATTGCTGAATCAGGCAATTTCGAAGCTCTCGACCCACGATCCATTGCTCCAAGGAGGGAACCCATTCCAGAGCTTCGGCCCGGGCCAAATTGTCCAGAAGGGCCCCCACCGGTTCAAGTCCCTCCCTCAACAGGGAGGGAATGACCTTGTTTCCCAGGGTATCCCGAAGCCTTCCGAATCGAGACACAAAAGCATCCAGCATTTCGCTGTCCGGCTCGTTTGCTTCAAGGCCTATGACCCACCCGAGATCCGGAGCGGCCTCGTTCAATCCTCTCCGCCGTTCTCCGGAGAACCCGAGCTTCCTTCTCGGCGAGTTCAAGCAACCGGATGAGGCGCTCACTGCCCTCACGAGCATAGGTCATAGAGTGACTCCATGACGATGGGCCTGTTCGTCGATGGAACGGACTCGCGTTCCGGGTGATTCGATCAGAAGGTCCACCTTTCGCCCTCCCAATAGGATAAAAAGTCTTGAGGCGAGGAGGCATTCCGTTCGAACACGATTTTCGATGGGCTCGAAAGTCTCCACATGAAGATCGATATCTCCTCCTCGAAGACGGTCATCCGTCCGGCTTCCGAACAGGCGGATAACCGTGCGGGGCCCGAGGAGACGATCAACCTCCTCCTTGATGATCCTTCTCGTCCTGTCATCGAGTCTCACAGACCCTTCCAAACGGGATTCCTTCCGGCCCAGACCAATCAAGAGCCCCCTCAAGGAACCTCAATTTGCTCCTATGCTTTTGATCCCTGGTTAAGAAATAGCGAGAAATACCCCTTGCAACACCCGGGATCTCGTTTACGGGTAAAAACGACAGAATCGAACGTTCTCCCCTTGATTTTGGGACGGATATCCTAAAAAGATTCGAGGAATGGGGAACTGATCTGGCCTATCGACACCAAATTTCTCCACAAGGGACAGCAAAGAACGAATGGACTCGTCAAGCGGATGTCCGAGTTTTTCCACTTTTCGACAAAATGTAAAGCCAGACAGAAACATCGCCCTGAAATCCCCCTCTTAAAGATTCCTGACGTGGCTGAATACATTAGAGAGATCGATGTATGTTACCATATCAAACCGAGCAGAAAAAAATTTTTCGAACCATCCGCTTATGGTTAAAGGATTCAGGCAACAGGCGAAACCCGCTTGGAGACATCCATTCCGTCAAAAAGCAAAGAACTCTTAACAAGGCCTGAGACTCATATTCTCTCCCATTCGGTTGATTGGCGGCCATTGAGCTCGCCCCAACCGGTTGCCCGATTCACTGTGAAAATTTGATTTCCTTGAGTGGTCATCCTTTCCAGAATGAATAAAAGGAATTCGTGAACATGTCTCAAGCAATGATCGAAAAAGGGTCGACAATCGCCTGGCTCGGCCTGGGAGCCATGGGGCGGCCGATGGCACGTCGGCTTTCAGAGGCCGGCTACCCTCTGTGTGGCTACAACCGGACATTGCACAAGGATTTGGCCGCCCTCCCCTTTCCGGTCGGGACCGATGCGGCCGATTGCGTCGCCAAAAGCGATCTCGTCATCGTCATGGTCCGTGACGGGGTGGCGGCCCGTGACCTTTTTTCCGGGCCCCGGGGGATCCTTACGGCCCTTCGTCCCGGACAGATCGTCATCAACATGTCGACTGAAGCCCCGGCGGAAGCCCGGGTGGAGGCTTCCGCCTGCACGGAACGGGGTGTGCCCTATTTCGACATCCCCGTTTCGGGATCGGTGGTTCCAGCCGAGCGGGGAGAACTGCTTCTTCTGGCCGGAGGAGACGAAGGGCTTCGAAAAAACATCGAATCCCCGATGGCTGTCCTGGGAAAAAGCCTTCACTGGTTCGGACCGGCCGGCTCCGGAATGGCGGCCAAGCTCGCCATCAATTATCTCCTGGCCGCCCACATGGAAGCCCTGGCCGAAACCCTGTTGGCCGGAGAGTCCCTGGGACTCGACCGGAAAGCCCTGTCCCAGGCCCTTCTCGACAGTCCCCTCGCCACGCCCTTCTACCGGATCAAGATCAAGAATCTTTTGGAAGAGGACTATACGAAGGCTTTTTCGGCCTCCCTCATGAAAAAGGACCTGGATCTTCTTCTTGAGGAGCTTCTCTCCCGGAACCTGGCCCTCCCCGGAACACTCGCCCACCTCCGTTCCCTCTACCGGAGGATCGAGATCCGGGGGCAAGGCGAAAAAGACCTCTCCGTCGTCCAGGATCTTCTCAAATCGGACGCACGGGGCTCCTGATGGGACTCTCTCTCCGCTGCGAGAACCTTGAAAAAACCTACGGGCGAGCCGGAGGCCCCACCCAGAGCGTCCTGCGGAACCTCTCCTTCACCATTGAGGCCGGGGAGTGGGTGGTCCTCATGGGAGATTCGGGCTCCGGCAAATCGACCCTCTTGAACATCCTGGCCGGCATCGACCCCTTCGATTCGGGAGAGATCCTTCTGGACGGCCGCTCCTGGGGTCCGATGAATGACGAGGAGAAAACGCTCGTCCGCCGCCACGACATGGGATTCGTCTTTCAGAACTACAACCTCTTTCCCTTTCTCAGCGTCTACGAAAACGTCGCCCTCCCCGCCCGCCTCGTGGGGAAGCACGACCGGCAGACCGTTCATTCCCTTCTTCAGGAGGTGGGGCTGGGAGACAAGCACGCGAAGTTCCCCTCCCAGCTCTCGGGAGGGGAGCAACAGCGCGTAGCGGTGGCCCGGGCCCTCATCCACCGCCCGCGGCTTCTGTTGGCCGACGAGCCGACCGGCGCCCTCGACCACCTCACGGGACGGAAAATCCTCGAGCTCATGACCCTTCTCCACAAGGAGTTCCGGCCCACGATCGTCATGAGCACCCACAGCCTCGAGGCGGCCCGCTACGGAAACCGAATCCTCCATCTCCGGGACGGACAGTTCGTTCCCCCTCCGGGACCCTGAGCTCCCGTGTCGACCACGCTCTTTTTTCTGTCCTATTCCTTCCGGAATCTCCGGAGGACGCCGCTTGCGACCCTCCTGACCCTGTTCGGGATCTCCCTCGGAACGGCCATCGTCC
>JAJZXW010000038.1 GCA_021806225.1 Nitrospirota bacterium
GACGAGTCGGAATTTGAACGCTTTAATTCTTTTCATGTCGGGCATGGTAGCAGAAAACCCCGCACTGAAAGCCAAATCCGGGACGGCCATGCCGTCCGAGCACTCCTTCCCCGCCGTAAACGGCGAGCTTTGCCGCGCGATTGGATCAAGGACCGTCTCAGGCCACGACCAGGTTCCCTTTTCGCTCGCTTTCAATTACGATCCCAAGCGCCCGCGCAGATTTCACCCGCCCACGCTGCAGCACCGGAAGAATCTCGTATTCCACGAGATCCGCCAGCAGGATCCAGTCGAGAGCCTCTTGCGCCTTGAGCATGCCTGTGAGAAGGGCGTCGATCCGGTCCGATTCTTCAATGAAGGAGACACGGAAGGTGTCGTGTCCCGACTGCTGTTCGATTCGTCCGATCTCCTCAACGAGAACCTGGGCGGCGACCATTCCTTCAAGGGCCTGCATGTAGACCCCTCCCCCGGATTCCTGGTTCGAGTCGCGCGCCCCGAAAACCGCCTGGAGGTTTCCTCTGCGAAGATTGTTTCCGATCTCCTGAAAAACCACCATGAGGCTGTCTATATGGGCGACCAGGTCGGTCAGGACATCCTTGAGAAGCGATTCCAGCGATTCCGTCCGAACCTCCAGAAGAAAGGGATTGGCGTTGTCCAGGGCTTCGATCTCCGGCCGGGACGAAGGAGCCCCGTTCAGGAATACACCGGAGATCGTCCTCCCGGAAGGAACATCCAGGAGAAGACGGTCCAGCGCCTGAGCCCAGGACTCTCCTTCCGCCCTTTTCAACTCCGTCTTCTCTCCGTCAAGGAGAATGTCCTGACCATCAAAATGTTTCTGTGCATCCATCTTTCCCTCCTCGATAGGGGCCATGAGGCCCCGGTCTCCCGAAGTCACAGGAGATGAAGCGAGGCCGCGGCCCGCTTCGACACTCCCTGATCCCCGGATGAAATAAACGTTGATTCCATGGATGAAAACCATCTGTCGGCAAGTCGGATCAACCGCTCGTTCCGCAAATGCCCTGTCCGATAAACATGCTCCACCCCCTGTATCATTTCCAGAAGACGCATGGGATCCTCGATCGCCACTCCCTCCTTTTCGATCTCGAAGAGGGTGGCAAGAGGGGCTGCCGTGGCCGCAACCCAACCCAGTTCCTGAATGCGCACATCGAGGGACTCCAGCTCGCGGGTGAGATCTTCGAGAAACTGTCGGGCCCCATCGTCGGGAATCCCCTCTTCCACCCTTTCGCGGATCGTTCGGCAAAGGCTCTCTCCCTCCCTGAAAAGTCCCCCGATCTCGAGATGGACATTCCGGAGATCTTCCCATGACTGGCGGGTGAGCCCAGCCACCGCATAATCCTCAAGCAGAAGGTCGCATTCCTCCCCCCAGTCGAGCGGCAGCCGGTCAAACTCCATCGCCCAGATCTGGCGATAGAGACTCCTGAAAAGCTCCGGGAGCCCCATGGGAGGCCGGGACACGGGACGATACCGGAGTCTCCCCCGACCATCCCATCCTGAAACGGCGACCAGCAACTGGGATCCCGGAGGATCCCTTTCAAGGAATCCGGACACCCGGGCCCGGAGATCCATCGGTGCCGCCTCCGTCTTCTCGAGATGGACGACGAACTGGGCAAGCCATTCGGGGGCGATGTCCTCCCGGCAGACCGGGTCCAGACAATGGGCGTCGATCCCGCAGGGGGCACATGGCTTCCGGCTCTGTAGAACGACATGATTCTTTCCATAGGGAGCCGTCTCAGGGTAGAAAAGATTGGCGAAGGAGAGCGCCACGACGGGAGTCCCCATCGCCGCCGCGACATGCATGGCCCCCGTATCGTTCGAGACAAGCCGCGACACCGAGCGGAGAACCCCGGCTAGCTCCCGCACCGAGGTCCGGCCGGTCAGGTTCAGAATTCGCCCCGAACTCCACCGGTCCTCGAGCGTCGCAACGATCCTCCTGTTCCGGGCCACATCCTCCTCCCCCGAGCCCACAAGGACGATTCCCGACCCGGGGGACCTGGAAAGAAAGTGCGCGATCATCCGGACGAATGACTCCTCAGGCCACCGCTTGATCGCCACAGAGGCGCCGGTCTGAACCGCCACCCACCGTTTATCCGCAGGCAGTCCCGGAGCGGGGATGTCCATCCTTTCAGGGAGCACGAGTCCCCGGGGGGGTGGAACCTGGGCAATCCGGAGAAAGAGATCCACCAGGTTCGTGTCGTTATAGAGGCGGTTCCGGACCATCATGCCAAAATAGGCAATGGCCGGATCGTAAAAAGCCCGAAATCCGTCCCGGGTCATGATCACTCCCCTGACCTCCCGGGCCTTGACGAGATATCCCAGAACCGTTCCGATCCGGTTTGGCGTCAGGTTGATCAGAAGGTCGTATTCCCCCTGGTTCCAGTCGGCGCTCATCGCCCGGATCCGGGAGATTTTTTCGCTCCAGGAAATCCTGTCGTCGAACACCATCCGACGGATGGCCTGTCCGTCCACCAGATAGAGGTCATCGAACAGGGCAAGTCCCGCCGCCGTTTCCCCGAACTCCCGATAGGCCACGAGACCGATGCGGCACCCCGGATTTCTTTCCCGAAGAGCGGCCGCCATCGGAGCCATCTGGAAAAGGTCGCCCATCCGGGTCATCGCGATGACGAGAATGGAGCCGACAGTCTCCTCCTGGGAGGAGACTGCAAACCTGGGACTGGATCGTCGTCCGTCTCTCATGCCCCCGCCTCCCTCACGAATTCTCTCATCAGAAGCACGGCGGCTTCGGTATCGCTGACTGGAGCCTCTCCGAGGCGGATTCCCCGCTCGAGATCGTCGAGATCAACTGTTCCCAGGCTTCGGAAGCGGTCGAGAAAACGCGAGAGCTCGGGATCCCCAGAGGCCTCGTTCATAAGGGTCTCCACCGTCTGCCGTCCCGGGAAGGAGGTGTTCTTCGGGCGGAATCCCTGCTCGAAGAGAACTGAGAGCCAGTGGTCCATCCGGCAGTCGATGGTATGCTCCCGAAGGGTCCGGGAAAGTGCCAGGGCCGCCATCTCACGCCTCTCCTTTTCCCGGGTTCGATAATGTTTCACCAGAGTCCGGCAGGAGGATTCATCGTCGAATACGGCGATCTCCTCCCCCGGTTGATAGAGATCGGGAAGAAGGGAACGCCGGTCCACGATCTGGAATCCCCCGCAGGCCGCGATCTCGAAGGTCCTGGGGTTCACAAAATCTCCGTCCGGGTTCACACCCCTGTGATAGACCGATGAGTGAAGATTTAGGTTGACGGGGGAATTCCGGTAGATCTGGGCGGCCTCCTCGGGGGAAATCCGTCGTCCCTCCTCGCGAACATGACGGGAAAGAGGATCTCCGGGATCCCAGTCCGCTCCCCAGATGGCCAGCCCCAGGTCGACCAGGCTCCGGAGAAAGTGCTGCCGATTGTAGTATCCGGCCCCCATGAAGGCCAATGGAGCCGAATAGCGCGCCGGGTCTTCTCCAGCCACGGAGTCAGGCCTGAAGATTTCCGGATCGGCTCCGGTTGGAAGATAGAGGACATTCGTGAGGCCCCGGGCCTCGAGAGCCGGAATCCAGGCCTCTTTCTGGATCACCGCGAAGCTCGTGACGAGGGGAGCGACCCTCTCCCAGTAGGTCGCGATGCGAAAGTCCTCGACAAACCAGTAGGCAACCGGAATTCCCAACTCCCGGATCTTTTCAAGCAGCTCCGGCGAGAGCGGCGACTGGGCCAGACCAATGATCAGGTCCGGCTTTTCGGAGACGATCCTGGCCATGATCATCTCCGAGAGAAACCCCTGGAAGAGCCCCCGAAGCTGGGCCCGATGCAGGTCGATCCGGGTCTGTCCCCCGATGGCCCGGATCGACCCCTCGAACACCGAGGCGTCGAAGAGGCTTGCACGGTGGCCCATGCGGAGAAGGGAGCGGTGAACGGAGCGGGCGATCGGATAGGATCCTCCGGAGACCGGAGAAACCACCAGAACCCGGAGGGAATAAGTCTCCGGGGACTCCCCCCCTTCGTAGAGCTTTCTGACGGAACGGTAGAGATCGGGCCTGATTTTTTCGGACGGCACATGGGAGAGAACCGCCGCCCCGCCAGGAACCTTCCGGATGTCCGACGGCTCGGAGAAGAATCGCAGCCGATCCTTGAAGCGATACCAGGGAAACAGGCGGAAGGAGGCCCGAAGGATGTCGGGAACCGGCTCGAAGACGCTGACCGGCAAGGAGGACCGCTCCAAAAGGGAGAAGAGGTGATACCCCAGGCCCAACCCCAGAAGAAGAATTCCCGGAGCGGACTCGGGAATGGACGAGATAACGCCCTCCACCCATCGTTCACCTTCCTTCACGGGGTCGTACCGGCTGTGGAGACTTGTATTGTCCCACAGAAGACTGGGTGACCCCTCTTTACTGGAGAGGATCTCCCATCGCTCCCGATTTCTGTCGGGACGGAAAAGAATCTCCCTCAGACTTCCCTCGGCGAAGGACTCCATATTTTGCCGGAAGACGGACTCGTCAAACTGCCACATAGACCCACTCCTTGTTCGTCGGGATTTTCCCTGCGGATCGGCCGGCGAGATTCGAGACCTCCGAAGCTTCCCGGACAAGGGCCCGGGAGGCGCTGACAAGGGGAGGAAGAAGGCCCGCCCCCCCCTCGACCCACTCGAGGTGGTGGAGCAGAGGCCACATCATCGGGAAGTCGGTGGCCAGCCTGTCGATCATCTTTTCCCGATGAGGCCCCTCGATCCCCTGCTCCCGAAGACGGACATAGAGATCCGCCCCTTCTCCCAGCCGACGAAACCAGAGGGAGAGCGGGACATTCCCGGGATCCTCAAACAGGGGAGTGGAGGAATCCCCCGACTCCATCTCTAGTTCGGAAACAAGAGATGGAAGCTCCTCCGTCTTCGAGAGGTACCGCCATTCGAAACGCCTCATGAGGCGGGCGAGAATCCGTTCCCGGGTGAGGGCTCTCGGAGTTCGGATCCTTTGAAGAAGGCCGCCTGAAGAGAGGTCTGCCTCCCAGAGATCGACTCCCGGGAGGCGCCCGGAGTAGGCTTTGCCCAAAACGCGACCGTCCTCTCCGCGCCTGACCCCTGCGATGATGCGCGCCAGGACCTCGGGATCCGGGGCATTCCGGCAGGAGCGATGCGGGCAGTCGGCCCCTTCCCCTGCGCAGGGGTAGCATTCCATCGATGTGACCAACGAAAGCGCCCCGTCCCGATAGGCCCCGGTTTCGAAAAAGAGGGCGCTCGCGAAAAAGAGCCCCACCGTCGGGACCCCCAGAAGGGCTGCAAGGTGGAGAGGCGCGGTGTCGGGAGAAACCACGACCCCGGCCCCGGAAAGCAACAGGGAGAGCCCCTCGACATCTGTCTTCCCTGCCATATTCCGGACCCCATCCCCGGCCTCGCGCTCGATTAATTCCCCGAGAGGAGCATCCTCCGGACTTCCGGACAGGATCACCTCGCCTCCGTCGACCCTCCTCAGGTTTCGGACGAGGGACAGAATGGCCTCGGGCTCCCATCGCCGATAGGGACTCCGTCCTCCCAGAACCACCACCACAGGACCCGACGATTTTTTTGAAGGAGGCGCGAAAGGGGCCGAATCGGGAACGCCTCCGAACCCCGCCCACATGTCCGAGAGGTGGATCCGGTTCAACCCACGGATTCCGCGGGAGGAGGCCACGAGGTAGCCTGGCCACCCTGAAAGATGCGTCGGAGTTCCTCCCTCGCCCCCACGGTCGAACACTCGCTCAAATCCCGATACCGGAATTCCGAGAAGACGGGCCAGCATGATTCCTGTTCCATGGTGGTTCAGGACCACCGCACGGTCGAATCCCTCCCGACGAAGGGCCCCCACGAACTCCCGGGCCTCCGAGAGGCGTCCGGCCAGGGGTCGATCCTCACCGGGATCCCCGAAGGCGGGCCACGCCCTGACATCGTGGGCGAGGGACAGGGAGCGGGCGGCAGAGGCGATTCCGGGGCGGACAAGAAGTACCGTCCGGCTTCCCCGCTTAGTCAGGGCATCGATCAGCGGAACCGACTGGATGAGATCCCCCAGACGGGCCTCCTGGATGACAAGACATTTTCCCGACACATCAGACCCCTTTCGGGTTGAGTGAAGCCGTCAGCACGTCATGGCGCTCCAGGATCTCCCTCGCAATCGGATTTCTGGGATCCCTCGAGAGGATTTCCCGAACCACGACCAGCGCCTCTTCCCCGAGACCCGCCTCCTCGAGCATTTGCGCGTAGAGGCTTTTCAGTCCAGGCTTGAACGGATGGAGGGAGAGGTATTCCGCGGTTCGGGCCAGGGCCAGATCGGCCCTCCCGACCATTCGTGCGGAGTCGATCATGAGACGCAGGATATCCTCCTGCTCGATCTCGATCCCCAGCGACTGGTCATAGTAATAAACGGCATCCTCGTACTGTCCCGTCTCCTGGCAAACCATCCCGAATCCCGACAGGGCCCCATAAGCCCTGGGGTTCAGCTCGTGGGCTTTTTTGAAGTCGATGAGGGATTCGGCGAAGGCGCCTTTCAGGAGGCGAATGACCGCCCGCCCCTGAAAAGGCCTTTCATCGTCCACCAGCGGAATCGCCCTTGAAAAGGCAGCGAAAGCCCCGTCGAGATCCCCCTTTCTGGAGAGGATCTCCCCAAGCTTGATCTCGACCTCCCCCCGCTCCCCGATCGTCAGTGCCGGGTCGGCGAGTCCAGCCTCGAGGATCCCCTCGACTCCCTCGACAAGCCCCGAACCCATGAGGTCGTCGACCTTTTCGATGAGACCGAACACTTTCCTCCGGGCTGTCACAAGAAACTGCATGACGAAGAGATCCCGGATCTCTTCCGGAGACTGCTGCCTGAGCACAAGGGGACCAAGGTCGATATCCGTTTTCCCGGGGGGCTGCTTCGCCAGCTCCTGTGCCATCCGGTTGTACTCGGCCGACACGTTGGCGGCGATCGTCTCCACCTGGAGACCGGAGGACTCCAGAAGCTCGACCAGAGTCTTGCGGGTGAAAAAACGAAGATGGGATCGGTCGAGGATTCCCTGTTCCTGATAGTCGAACCGGCCCTGGGCCAATGCCGTTAGCACTTCGTGGTACCGGATATTGGGAACTGAAAGGACGAGGACGCCGTGAGAGGAGAGGAAGGGAACATAGCGCTTCAGAAGCATCGCCGGATTTTCGACATGCTCCAGAACGTCGGCCAGGATGATGGCATCAAAACTCTCCGCAGCGAAGTCGGGCTTCCAGGTGGCGGCATCGCCTTCAATGATGCGGTCGTAATAGGCCCGCGCCTCGAAGGCCCGGGACGGATCCTTCTCGATACCCACCAGATGGACCTCCCCCCACCGGGTCCGGATCCCGCGACCCATGGCTCCGGTCCCGCATCCGATGTCCAGAATCCGGTTGGATCCGGCCGGAATCCGGTCGATAACCTCCCCCCGCTCCCTGCGGTAGGCCTTCTTCGGCTTCCATAGCGCCACTTTCCGGTTGATCAGGCGTTCCCATTCTTCAAGAAACCGCTCGGCAGGAAAGTCCCTGAGAACGCTCTCCCGGCCCTTCATTCCCATCCCGATGGCCATCTCCCGATCGGAGAGAAGGCGCTCCACCGATCCTCTGAGCACCTCCTCCCGGTCGGAGAGATATCCGCTCACTCCGTCGACGACCGGGGAGCCCGAATGGCCCAGGGCGACAACGGGCATGCCGGTGGACATCGCCTCCAGGAGGGAGAGGTTGTATCCGTCCTCCCAGGGCTCGACCGTAGTGTGAACGAGAAGGCGATGATGGCGCATGATTTCTTTCAGATCATCCACGTTCCGGCTGGGTCTTGCCCCCGGAATCCCGGGATTGATCCCCAGGGTCGTGTGGGGAAGTCCTGCGAGAATTCGCCCCGAAAGTCTCCCTCCCAGCATCAGGTCACGCTCTTCGAGAAAGTTCCCGATTCTGAGCGCGGTCGCCTCCGACCCGTCGTATCCGCTCCAGTCCCGGCCGTCGATTCCCGGAAGGATGACGGGACCCGGAAGCCCCCACGACTCTTTCTTCGCAGGAGAAATGAAGACCGTCGTCAGGTCGGAGACCGACCCGATGAGCGTTTTGAGGCTTTCCCTGTACTCCCGAGCCTCCACACGGTTTTTTCCGAGGGCGATCATTGTGTCGAGACGATTGTGGAAAACAAGAAACTGCGGAACGGGAGACCGCTGCGTCAGGACGAGATCGCTGACATCGTGGCAGATGACGGCATCGTATTCTTCGCGAGCAAGAAGGGTCATCGCCTCCTCGGCATCGATGATGCGGGAGCCCCGCGGACAGGGTCTGAACTCATGCATCCACCGCTCGTAGCCCCCTTTCTTGCGTTCGACGATATCGAAGGAAAACGGAAGCTTTCCCAACAGGGATATATACCCTTCGTGCCAGTTAAACGTGAGAATGCGCAACATGTTCTTCTCCTTTTCTGAGGACGCCGGGGTTGTCGGACAGAATGCGGACGAGAGAGCGGGCCCGATGGCGATAGGTGTGGCTGCCGAGAATCTTTTTTCTTCCGGAGGCGGCGATCCGTTCCCGGATCCCGGGGTGGCCGAGAAGAAAGCGGAGCTTGTCCACGAGATCGACGTCGTCATAGAGAACGAGGTCGACATCGGGAACGAAGAGGTCCAGAAGCCCCGGTACGGGGTCTGTCAAAAGGCACCTGCCGATGGACATGCTTTCGAAGACCCTCATATTCAGGTCGTCCTTGACAGCAGAGTTGAAAAGGATCCTGGCCGAGGAAAGAAAACGCGACATCTCCTCGAGAAAGGCCCTCTTCTGTCCGAGGGAGCAGTGAATTCCGAGGCGTGCGAGCCGGCGGGAGCGACGGTCCGGAACCGGAGAAGAGGAGGAGCAGATCGCCACGTCGAAATCCTCCGCCACATCCCAGGGACGATGGATCTGAGGATCGGCGGCCAGCGGAAGCCAGTAAACCGGCCGGTCGAGGCGTTCCCTGAAAATTTCCACATAGGCTTTCTGAGCGAGGAAGACGACATCGAAGCGGCTGGCGAGGGCGAGGTGATCGGCGAGAAAAAGATGGGTGTCGATCAGATAGCAGGCTTTCGGCAAGGCCCATTCGTCGAGAAGCGGCATCTCGAACCAGACCCCGCTCTCCACGAAGAGGATCCAGTCGGGCCGGAATCCCGGGAATCCCTCACCGACCTCCTTCGCCGACACACGTTCGCAGGGAAGGTCGTGAGGCCTGACGCGATCGGAAATCGCCCCCAGATCCCACGCCCGAAGAAGCTCCTCCGAGGCGGTCGGACCACAGGATCGGAGCGTGGCGACCTCTCTCAGGGCCTTTTCGAGATACCTTCCTGTCGTATGGGGAATGGCGGTATAGAGCATCAGGATATTCATGACTCCCTCCCTGATCCCTTTTACGCATTTTTTATGCCAGGGTCAGAACGGGAAGGGCGTACGATATTAAATAGTTAATATATAAAGTTAAAAAAGGAAGGGAAAATTGGCGGAAGGGAATTTTATTCCCGAACGGGAGGACTCCCGGGAATTTTTTCCCTGTCAGAAAACTGTCAACCGGAAGAGTCCGGGAAACAGCCTCGAAGAGGGAGGTCCAATCATCGGTGGCAGAGGAGAAAAGTTAAACCTGCCCCAGGGTTTTCTGGCCAAAAAGAGCGGTCGATACCCGCGATGCCTTCGCGTAGGCTCCCTGAGGTCCCTGGCCTGAAAGGGCGCGAAGACGGGAGGCGAGAGGTCCGTCCTCCCGTCCGAATGGCCCGAGACAGCGGGTCAGGATGTCGATGCGATGGAGAAGCATCACCAATTCCGGAGGCGACAGGAGATCGGCCAGGGCCACGTTCGCCCGGTCAAGGGCTTCCTGGGCCGCCAGGAGAGGTTCCAGATCCAGCCGTTCGAGCTCGGCCAGGGAAAGAACCCGGACTCCTTGGCCGAGAGACACCTTTTCAAAAAGAGTCTCGAGCTGAGCCATGAATTCTCCCGCCAGCTCCTGCCCCGGATCGCGGATCATCCGCGCACCGACAGGGAGCGGCGAGGTGTCTCGCCAGCGTCCGTCTTCGGGGAAAAGGGCAGAGCTGACTTCCTCGAGGAGAGGACCGCAGACCTCCAGGTTCCGAGGAGATCGGCTATAATCTCACGCACCGGATCGAGACGGCAGAGCTCGCCGGCTACATTGGCCAACGTCACCTCCTGGATCAGGAAAAGGTAGAGGGAGACGAGGGAATCGGAAAGGTCTTTCGGCTCCTGGCCGTCTACGGCAGAGGCCAGCTCTGAAAGAATGCCCGTCAGTCTGTTGACAGCATCCGCCCTTCGGGAAATGTCCCCCGACCGGGCCGACTCCTTGATGATGTCCACGCACCGGATCGCTCCCTCATAAAGACGGATCAGGAGATCGGCCGGAGAGAGCGTGCTTTCCAACGTCTGACGGTAGGTTGCGGCGGCGTACTGGTTCATGCACGGATCCTCTCATCGCTCTGTGGGTGATGAATTGCGGTGATGGAGAACGGAAAGGACCTCCTCACCCCTAGATCACTCCTCGGGCGATTTGCTGGCTGACATAAGCCTGCTTGGCATTGAGCCCCCCAAGAAGGCTCTGAAGCCCCGAATACTTTTCCTCGAGCTGATCCTTCAGGGTGGCAAGCTCGTCCTGCTTCCGGGTCATCTGACGGACATTCGTCCGCTCCTGGGCATTGACATCCGCGAGTTCGCCTGCGAGCGGGCCGCTGGCGGGATTGGCGAACTCCGTCAAAATCTCGTGGAGGGAAGAGGTCACTCCCGGCGCTCCTCCGGACCCGGTCATGAGGTGGACCACATCGTCGTAATTGGAGGCCAGCGCCTTGTCGAGCTTTCCCTGATCGAAGGAAAGATGGCCGTTTCTCTGGAACGTGATTCCCACATCGGCCAGTGTGCGGTATTTTCCCTGAATCTTGTCGGGGAGGGCCCGGGTCAGAGCCGTTCCCAGCCGATTCCTGAGATCGATGACAGAGTAGGCCCCGAGGAGCGGACCTCCCTGTCCCGTTGCCGGATTGACGCGGGATTCCTTGTCGAGAAAATCCAGAAGATCGTTGTAGGACTTGACCATTCCCCCGATGTTGGTCTTGATGGTCTTGGTATTGTGCACAATGGAGGCTGTCGTCGGCGTCGGGCCCGTGGTCTGCCGAAGATGTATTACCGATCCGGGAATGGCGTCCGCAACATCATTGGACTCCGACTGGACCGGAACCCCGTTGACCTTGAGGTGGGCCATGCTGCCCTTCTGGACCGTCCGGAAGGAGAAATCCAGCCCCTCCTGCTCCATGACCCGGAAGTTCACCCCGTTCTTCGTCGAAGAGAGCGAGAGGGAATAAGGAGCCCCCGGAGTTCCCGTGCGCATGACCATGGCATGGATCCCGATATTGGCGTTGTTGATGGCCTGGGCCAGATCCTCCATCGTGAAGCCCGTATCCTGGTTGAGCCGGACCGTCCTGAGATGGCCCCCGACCAGGTGGTTACCGATCAGAAAGGTCATGGTCGCATGGGAAAAGGCGCCGTCGGGGGGAATATTGAGCACGGAGGTCTTGTCCTTGTCGGGGAATCCCGAGGAGACGAGAACGCCCGGCTTGGCGAGGGAGTCCACGGAGACGCTGTAGGAGCCGAGGGAGGCCCCGGGTCCGGGGGTGACGGTAAATGCGGAATGAGGGGGAACAATGCTTTTGAAGGCGTTGAAGTCCTCCTTCAGATTCAGGTGCCCGGAGACCTTGAGGAACCCGTCCAGCTTCTGCTGGATCTGGCGCCAGATGCCGGCCTGTCCTTCGAGATCGGACTGATGCTGCTCCATCTGCTCGAGGGGGACCGCAGCCGCCTGAAGGTTGGCTTCGACAAGCTTCTCGGTGTCGAGCCCCTGCGAAAGGGCCGCCATGTTCGTGATCCGCATGCGGTGCGGAGATGTATCCTGCGGGGGGCCCCCGGCTCCCGGGATCCCTCCGGAAATTCCGCTCACATTGACCTCCTGCCTCCGCTCCGGAAATCCCTCCCTGAAACGCGAAAAACCCGCTTCAAGCAGGTCGCATCAGAACAAATAGGGCTGGCCGGCAGAAAGCCGGCCAGTCCCTAGGCCCGGCGGGCGGGCCTGGCTAAGGGAGCAGCTTGATGGCTGCCTGTGGAATGAGGTTTGCCTGCGCCAGTACGGCCGCGCCCGACTGGGACAGGATCTGTCTCTTTGTGAATTTGGCGGTTTCTCCGGCGAAATCCACGTCCCGGATTCCGGCCCGGCTCGCCTGGACATTGGTGGTTGCGGTGTTCAGGTTCCGGATCGTCCATTCCATCCGGTCCTGGATGGCACCGATGTTGCCCTGCAGTTCGTTGATCCGGTCGAGGGCCTTGTCAAGCTGGTCCACCGAATGTTTGGCATCGTTTCTGTTCAGAATGTCCGTACCGCTGATCCCAAGCTCGCCGGCGTCCACCTTTCCGACCTTCACATGCAACCGGTCGCTGAAGGTGGTGTAGATGCCGACATGGAACTTGAAATCCGGATGGCTTCCGTCGAGAAGCTTCATCCCGTTGAAGTCCGTCACCTTCGCGATACGGGTGATTTCCGACTTGAGGTGCTGGTACTCCTGGTTCAGAACCTTGAGATCCTTCGGCGAATAGGTGCTGTTGGCCGCCTCGATGGCCAGCTGGCGCATCTTCAGAATGATGGTGTTGTCGGTCTGAAGGGCCCCGTTTGCCGTCTGCAGCAGGCTCGATCCGTCATTGGCGTTACGGATGGCCGCCGCATAGGACTTGATCTGACCGCCCATGCGCTGGGAGATCGAGTACCCGGCAGGATCGTCCGCGGGAGTGTTCACGCGATAGCCTGAGGAGAGCCGGTTAATGTGCTTGTTCAGGGATCGCTGGGTTTCGTTCAGGTTGTACTGCGCATTCAGCGATGCCATGTTGTCGTTGATGATCAAACCGCTCATGATACCCTCCTTGGGTTATTCCGGCCTCATCCCTGGCCTTGTCCTTGATCACCCGGCGACTTGACCGGGACAACGGTCCTCACCGTTCCAAGGATCTCATCGGCAGGATGCCGGAAAACTTTAGGAGGGCCCTCCGCCTTTCTCTTCCGGGAGGAAAACGGGCATGCGCAGCCAGGTGTCCGACTCGGCCAGAACGACCTGCCGGCCCAGCCGGTCGCTCTCCCGGATGAGGAGGGGACCCTGCAGATTCGCCGAGGCCCCCGTCTCCGAAAAGGTGACGATCGCCATGGCGTGGAGAGTGGCCGGTCCTTCCGGGTCGAAAAACTCCCGGTCCCAATCCGAAAGGAGGAGCCGATCCCTGTAGTCCGGGACCAGATGGACCGGATCGATGACCACAAAGGCCAGAGCGGGATCATCGAGGGACTGGAGCCAATAAAAAACACCGTTTTCGGCCGTCTCGAGAAGGACGAACCGCCGGGAAGAGGGAAATCCCAGAAGACCGTCGGGAAAGATGATGATCCGCTCGTCCTCCACCGGAATCCTCCCGAAGCGCTTCGTATCAAAAATCTTCATCGCCCCTCCCGCGCCTGGAGCCGGCAACAGGGCCGCCCCTTCGAGCTTGTCGCGGGAGGTTCCGGTCGCCTTCCTGTTTTCCTCTGTAATACGGGCCAGGACTTCGTCCCTGTGGATGAGGACCCCCTCGGGAGCTTCGATCCCGATCCGGACGGCTCCGCCCTTCACCTCAAGGACGACGAGGTGGACCGAAGGACCTATCCGGATGCCTTCTCCGATTTTTCGCGTCAGGATCAGCATGGGAAGCCCCCTCTCGTCACGAACTCCCGGTCAATGGAAGAGAACATTCTGCACATTCTGGAGGATGTTCCGGCTCGCCTTGGCCGACACCTCGAGCAGGTTCTGGGACAGGGCCATGCGCGAAGCGGCCTTTGGAATGTCCACATCTTCCGTTTCACTCCTCAGGACCTTGAGATCGGTCCGGTATTTCTCGAGCCGTGCGATGGTGCTTCTGAGGGAGCGCTCATAGGTCCCGAGAACGGCCGAACGTTCGGAGATGGAACGAACCGCCAGATCGAGCTCCCCGATGGCGGTGTGAATGGCCGCATCGTCATTGTTTTTGAGACCCAGGACAAATCGGCGGAGGGCGGGAAAGGCGAGGGGACCATCGGGATTCTTTTGGGAGTCCCCCAGGACCTCGTCCCCGGAGACGGTTGTCCGCATAAGGCCGGCCTGGCGGAAACTGGGCGTGAACCCCTGCTGAATCGTGGAGCTTTTGTGGTTGCCCTGGTAGGAAACGAGGTAGGGATCCTTCCGGGAATCTCCGAGCAAGAAGGGGGGAAGGCTGATGTTGGTCCCTCCGAAGAGATACTGTTCCCCGCCGCGGGTGTTGGCCAGGGCAACAGTCTGTTCGAGGAGACGGGCCGCCTCTTCCGCGGCGATCCTCCTGTCCTCGGCGTCCATCGTTCCGTTGGCCTGGCGGATGGCCAGACCCTTGGCCCGGATCATCACGTTGTCGATCTGGGTCAGGATGCTTTCCATCAGGGAGATCCGGCTCGCCCCTTCCCGGGCGTTCTGGATGATCTGTCCGGTGACCGCAAGCGACCGGTTGATGCGAAGGACCTCGCTCATGGCTTCGGGGGCATCCCCCGGCGTGTCGGCCTTCTTTCCTGAAGAGACCTGGCGTTCCGACTCGTAGAGATTTTCCGTCGCCCGATCATGGTTGGCCATGAGGGAGCGGTCGGTCATGAGTCCCGTGACCCGGATCATCGCGCCCCCTTTCAGCCGCTATTGGGAAGGCGAACGAGGGTGTCGAGAAGCCTGTTCACCATCTGGATCAGGTTGGCCGAGGCCTGATAGGCCTTTTCGAAACGAATGATCTTTGCGGACTCGTTGGCGATCGAGACCCCCGAGACGGAGAGCCTCTGATTTTCAAGACTCTGGGAGATCGCGACCTGAGCCTTGTCGTTCAGCCGGGCCTGTCGGGCCCAGGCTCCGACCCGGGCCACCCCAGAGGCGTAGTACTCGTAGATCGAAGAGGGCTCGTCCTCGCCCGGAAAACGAAGATGCTTCTGGGAAAGATAAAAGATCTGGTGGGCGTTCGCGTTGTCCCCCTCGTTCTTTCCGGGGGTTGCGACAGACTGGGCGGCGGCGATATCGTCCGCCGTCAAGTGCGTCACATCCAAATGGAGCGCTGCCCCATCCACGTGCCCCCCACCCGAAACCAGAAAACTCTCCGCTCCCTTTTTGGGGGCCAGTACGCGGATGGCGTACCCTCCCGCAGAGACCTGCCCGACTCCGTCCGTGACCTGGGCGCTTCCCAGAAGAACGTGATCGGCGTGAGAAAAAACCTTCACTCCGGCCGCATCGACCTCGACATCCACCGCCGGAAGAACGTCGGCAGCATCCTCCACGTTGGCAACCAGAGCCCCCGTCCCCTCTCCCTTCGTCCGCGCCACGTCGACGGTCGGACGGAAGAAATTGACCCCGGTCTGGCCCGACAGGCCAAAACCCCGTGCATGGATCGCGTTGACGCTGTTCACCACCTGGTAGGCCAGAAGATCGAGATGATGTTGCAACGCCTTTATCTTGTGGTCCCGGACATCGAGATAGCCGCCGAGGGTTCCGCCCCGGACACGGTCGGTGATGTCGATGGGCGGTCCGGAATGGGAAGGGGGGGAGAATTCCATCCGGTAGCGGTCGTGGACGGGATCGAACACGGCCGTCATGTGACCGACCTCCTCCGCAGAAAAGGCCGACTGGCCACCCAGATGAAGGTTCAGGGAGCCGTCCTTGTCATGAAAAAAATGCGCGTTCGTGAGACGTGAAACCTCCGTCGCCAGGCGGGTGCGCTCGTCGAGAAAGGTGTTCGGATCCTCCCCCCGGCCTCGGGCCGCCAGAATGTTGTGGTTCAATTCGGCGATCCTGGCAATCCGCGTATTGATTTTCGCGACCTGGTCCTCGATCTGATGGCCAAGACGGTTCCGGGCTTCGGCATAAAGAGCGGTCATCTGATGAAAATCCTGGCCAAGATTGCGACCGTAGGTCACCAGCGTGGACCGGGCGGCACGGTCGACCGGATGGTTGGCCACCGTTTCCCAATGGTTGAAAAAACGGGAGAGGTCCCGGGAAAGTCCCTCCGACTGGGCATGAAAATAGTAGGAATCGATCTCTCCCAAAGAGGTTCGGGAGGACTCCCAGAAGCCGAGGGTCGTCTTTTGGCGGGTCGACTGGTTTTCCAGAAAATGATTGACCACACGCCGAATCCTGCGCGCATCGACCCCGGACCCCATCATGCCCGGATGGCCCATGTCCGGAACATGCTGCTCGAGAATGACGCGCTCCCGGGAATAACCGGGCGTGTTGACATTGGAAAGATTGTGTCCGGCCGTCTTGAGGGCCGCCTCGTTGGCCTCGATCCCGGTCTGGCCGATGTTCATGACCCCGATAATACCCGACATTGCCACCCTCCAGGATTGACAGGACCGAGCCTAGCCCCGGGTCGAAACCATGGCGGGCTGAGGACGGGCGCTCCCGACTTCCCCGCTGGAGCCGTAGGTTCCCCCCCCTTCCGCCTCGAGCGATATCTCACGAAGGACCTGCTCGACCATCAGGGACGACTCCCGGGCCAGGACAAGGTTGACGGACACCAGCTCGGAAAGATGGGTCAGGAGACTTCGAAGGGTCGGCTCCTCTCCGGACGACCCTTCGAGCTCCTCCGGGGACAGACCTGACAAAAGTTCGCCCAGGCGACGGGATCTCCGATCCTTCTCCTCAAGAACGGCATCGAGTCCCTCCCAGTCGCCGGCGACAAGAAGATCCCGCTCCCGCTCGAGAACGGTCACGAGAAGAGCGATCTCGGAAAAGGTCTCCGATAATTCTCCCCCATTTTTCTTCTGTTCGGCCGAACCTGTGTCATCTCTGTCCATGATTCCGATCCTTTCCGGTCTCTTCAGGAACCGGAGGGGGCGCCTCCGTGATCCTTGCCCCAGGCGATCATCTTTTTTGCCACATCCCTGGAGGGAACCGAATAGCTTCCGTTCCTGATCTGTTCGCGCAATTCGGCGATCCGCTCCTCACGCACCTCAGGCACCTTGGATATCTCCTCGCGCAATCGGGCCACCTGTCGGGCGGGCCCAGAGATCTCCAGCACGTCCGACTCAACGATCCGTGTCACAGGAACCGGAGTCTTCCTGCTTTCATTGTCGGGCTCGCCGACGGCCGCCTTCTTCGATAGCTTTTCTGGGCGGTCCGGTATCCGGGCCGATCCCGGCGGTGTCACCTTGGGGTCGCTCATCAATGATCCTCCATGAATTCGGGAAACAGAGTCCCTCAAGTCACCTATCGGCATTTCACACTTCAGACTTTAGCAGGGTCAACTCCCCAAATCCATTTTTTCCCTTCTACGGAATCAGCTTGATCGCCGCCTGGGGAATCTGGTTCGCCTGGGCCAGAACGGCGGTTCCGGACTGCTGGAGAATTCGGTCCCGGACAAACCGTGAGGTTTCCTTGGCGAAATTCGCATCCTTGATCTGGGACTTTGTGGCAGCGATATTCACCAGGGCGGTGTTCAGGTTCCGAATGGTCCAGGTCATGCGCTGCTGGAAGGCTCCGAGGGTTCCCTGGATCCGGTTCAGTTCGTCGAGGGCCCCGTCGATGGCGGAGATGGCCGAAAGCGCCATGTTGCCGTTGATCACCGATGTCATCCCCAATGGCATGACCAACGTGCTTCCGTTGTACAGCCCGAGAACATCGCTGCTGATGGAGGGAACGGCGATGACAAGCCGGTTCTCCCCTTCCGTTCCGACGTCGACCTGAAAGGTCAACCCGCTTTCGAGACTGCCGTCGAGCACCTTCCGCCCGTTGAAGTTGGCAACCTTCGCGATCCGGTTGATTTCGCTCATGAGGTTCTGGTACTCGTTCTGGAGGGTCGACAGGTCCGTGGGGCTATAGGTCCCGTTCGCCGCCTGAATGGCGAGTGAGCGCATCTTGATCAGAATTTCGTTGTCCGTCAGGAGCGCTCCTCCGATCGTCTGGATCAGATTGGCTCCGTCGTTGGCGTTCCTGACGGCCTGCTGGACGGATTTCATGTAGGCGGTCATGACCTGCCCGATGGCGTACCCCGCCGGATCGTCCGCCGGAGCGTTGACCCGGTATCCGGACGACAGCCGGTTGATGGTCTGATTGATCCGGTTCTGGGTTTCATTCAGGTTGTATTGAGCGCCCAGGGAGGCCGCGTTGGTGTTGATGACCAATCCACTCATGATTTTCCTCCTATACGGTGACGGACAAGACGGCCGGACGGGGCGGAGCCTCGGATGGCAGCTCCGGCAACCCCTCGCCTTTCCGGGTGTCTTCGACAATCTGCCGGGCGAGCCCGAAACCTCCCGCGCCCACCAGGTCTTTCGACAACTCCTTCTGATACAGTTGCTGTGCAAGGGAAAGCCCGGGGGAACCGCTTTCCTCTTGCGATGCCGGGATGGTCTTCCACATCTCACGGACCATCCCTTCCACAACCATCGCCTCAAACTTTCGGGCCGCCTTCATGAGAGGATCGACCCTGACCTCTTCCCGGACCGGGCCTCCGTGCGGAGATCCCCATCCGCTCCCAATGCGGATCCCGGATACGTTTCCTCCCTGCATCGACTCCTCCTACCCCACAATCCTGATCTCGGCCTCGAGGGCTCCCGAGGCCTTGAGCGCCTCCAGAATCGCGATCATGTCCTCCGTCCGGGTTCCCAGAGAGGATAACGCCGCCACCAGCGAGCGAAGCGTCACCGTTCCCGGAACGTAGGTCAGAGGAATGCTCCGGTCTTTCTTGGGGAGGACCACCCGCTTTCCCGTCACGACCACCGAAAGATCCCGGTGGCTGACCGCGCATTCCGAAACCTCCACACCCCTTCCGATCACGATCGTCCCGCTTTGCTGGTTGATGACCACGAGCGGGGCCTGATCCGGAGTGACCGGGAGATTCAGGATGCGTGCCATGTATCCCACGACCTCCCCGCGCGACTCCTCGGGAATCGTGACCTGGACGCTCCGTCCGTCCTGCGCCACTGCCGGCCTGCCACCCATCGCGGCATTGATGGCCCGGGCGATCCTTGCGGCGGTCGTGAAGTTTTCCTTGTCCAGGCTGACCCACAGATGATGTCGACCATTGAAGGGGACAGGAACGCCCCGAACCACCAGCCCT
Organism: Nitrospirota bacterium; assembly: GCA_021806225.1. Lineage (GTDB taxonomy): Bacteria > Nitrospirota > Leptospirillia > Leptospirillales > Leptospirillaceae > UBA4572. Next base: position 19,122 of record JAJZXW010000038.1, read on the forward strand.
CCCTGGAGCACCATCCCGCTTGTCCTTTTCCCTTCGGGAGGATCCGAACTCCGGACCCTCTCCCCGATGCGGCCCGGGGTATCTGCGTTGACCGGACCCTGGGCTGTGGCATAGATTTGCCCGTTGGGCGCCTTGAGGGTCGACAGGAGCAGGGTCCCCCCCTCAAGGGAGGTCGCATCTCCCACCGAAGCCACCCGAACGGAAAATCGGGCTCCTTTTCTCAGAAATGGGGAGAGGCGGGCGGTCAGCATGACCGCGGCCACATTGCGACCCTTGATGGCCGATGCCAGATCCCGGGCATTCACCCCCAGTCTGGCGAGGGCCGACACGAGCGACTGCCGGGTGAAAGGAGTCCGGCTCGTGTCTCCTGTCCCGGGAAGTCCGACCACCAGCCCGTACCCGACCAGCGGGTTGTCGGTCATCCCCTGGACACGCGCCAGATCACCGATTCTCTCGGCGGAGGCCTCCCGGCTGCTCCCCATGGCCCCAAGAAGAGACAGGATCAAGAGCAGGGTCGCTCCCGTCCCGCCATGCAGCCACCTGTTCATGGCGTCCTCCCCGTTCCTTTTTTCCTTTGGCCTCCCGCTCGAACGGCGGTTTTTCCGGGAAGGGCGGAAGGGGTGAAATTTGGACGCTTCTTTCCGTCCGAAGGGCCTTCCGAGCGGAACCGGAGCATGGAGATCCGGGAGACCGGAACCTCGTTTCCCGTTTCGATCAATCCATGGTCCACACGGCCCACCAGAACCACCCGGCGGATCCCCGAACTGTCCCTGACCGTCCGCTGCGCCGAAACAAGAAGGCTCCCGGACGGCTCAACCCGAATCACCTGCCCCGACAGACGGGTCACCCGACCCTGGGGGATCCCGGGATACCCGTTCTTGAGGCCGAACCGGATAATCACCGGATCGCCGGGCGAGAGGGCAATTTTGTCGGAGGCCAGGTCCCCCAGTTCCCCGGGAGCGAAGAGCGAACCGTCAAAGGCTCGCTCCCTCTGGACGGGCGGCAAAGGATGGGGGGCCCCGTCCGAATAGGTCACCGGCGGGGGTGAAGCCGTTTTCACGCATCCCGCCAGATCCAGTATCCCCAGAATTCCGGCAGCAAGAAGTCTCAAGGAGATTCGCGTATTCACTAGGAGTCCCCCGAAAGACCGATCATCACCCGGTCACGGCCTGTGATCAGTCCGGTCAGACTGCGTCCGGACACGGGATTGACCACGGGGATCCGATCACCCGCGAATCCTCCGCCCTGTGCGATCCCCGAAAACCGTATCAGGAACCCCCTGCCCGTCACCGTCACGCGAACCATGTCTCCCGAATGGACAAGGGCCCCCTCCTCATGGCCGCCGGAGCGCTCAGCCTCTTGGCTCCGGGGCAGCACAACAGGGCCAGAAGGCGATTCCCCGGAAACCTTCACATGAAGATAGAAGGATTCACGGGCCACCCCGTTTTCAAGGACGTCGAGAAGAAAAAGATATCTTCCTCCCGCCTGCAGACCCTCGTTGGTGAGCTCCGTGGAGAGCCGGTTTCCGGGGGGGCCCTGAAAATGACGGGGCAGGTTCCCGACCTCGATCCGGGAGTCCGCGCGAAGATGCAAATCTTGCCGGATCCGGTCCGCGAGAGCCGCGCGATCGATCGACCACCCCTTCGCTCCCCTGCCGAGGACCGGAATATCCGGGGCGACATCCGCGGCCCACCCAAACCACGGACTTCCCGCAACAAGCAGGGCTCCCACGATCCCAGCCCCAAGGCGCTTGATCAAACCGTTGACCGCCATCGTGTCTCCTATAGCGTCGCGGTATATCCGAGCATCCGGTTGACGGTCCGGATGCTCGACGAATCCATCTGATAGGCGCGCTGTCCGATCACCATGTTGACAAGCTCCTCCGCCACGTTCACGTTCGAGGCCTCGAGGAAACCCGACTGGAGATGGCCCGCCCCATTGACCCCCGGGCTCGACAGGGACGGCTTGCCGGAGGCGGGAGTTTCCATGAAGAGATTGTTTCCCCGGGCCTCAAGACCCGCCGGATTGATGAACTGCGCCAGAACGAGCTGTCCGAGCCGGACAGGGGCGGTTTGACCGGAGATCGTGGCCGTGACTTCACCGTCGGGGGAGATGTGGATCGACTTCGCGTTTTTCGGAACGACGATCTGGGGATCGGTCACCAGACCGCCCGGAGTCACCATCCGCCCCTTGCCGTCGATGTTGAAGGTTCCGTCCCGAGTATAGGCCTGCCGACCATCCGGCAACTTCACGACAAGAAGGCCATTTCCCTGGATCGCCACATCGAGTGGATTGTTCGTCGTCCGGAGGGATCCCTGGAGAAAGACCTTCTGGACCGAAGCCAGACGGCTTCCCATTCCCACCTGTAGACCGGTTGGGACTTGATTCCCCTCGAGAGAAGAAGCCTCCCCCGCCGGGATCTGCGTCTGGTACATCAGATCCTGGAAGTTCGCACGCTGGCGCTTGTATCCCGTGGTGTTCACGTTGGCCAGGTTGTTGGTGATGACGTCGAGATTGGACTGCTGCGACTCCATTCCGGCGGCCGCGTTCCAGAGGGCTCGAAACATGGATCCTCCCCGTTTGATCGCTCAGGCGATCACTGTCATGTCGTTGACGGTGCGATTGGTCAGGTCGTTCAGGGTGTGAAGCGCCTGGATGTCGGTCTGATAGGTACGCATCCCCTGGATCATCCGGACCATTTCGGAGGTCCCCTTCACATTCGACCCCTCCACTCCCCCGGCCATTACCCGGGCCTCACCCTGGCGAAAGCCTGACGGAGAGTGAAAGAGTCCTTCTCCCACCTTGATCAGACCGTCGTTTCCTCCGACGGGCTCGACGATTCCGAGCCTTCCCGCGAGCTTCTCTCCGGCAAAGATCTTTCCGGCGCTGTCGATGCGTATTTTTTCACGGCCCTCGACCGGCAACCTGATGATTTTGCCCTGGTCGTCAAGTACGGGATGGCCTTCGTGGGTCATGATCCGACCCTCCTGATCGAGGGTCAGATGCCCGTCCCGGGTCAGGAAGGTGCCCCCGGCGGTCTGGACCGCGAGAAAGCCCTTTCCCGACAATGCGACATCGAGAGGATTCCCCGTTTTCTGGAACTCTCCCTCCTCGTAGCGGACATAAATGCGGTCGACTCCCGCATGGGGAACATCCGAACCCGCCATTCCCCACGGCGTGGGAAAGGTGCCGAAGGGCGTCATCCGGAATCCCGGCCGGTCGGGAGGCGCTTTATGGAGATACTCCCTGTGGGGAAGATAGGTCCGGAAGGTGACCCGGTCCTTCCGGAATCCCGGAGTGTTCACATTGGCCAGATTGTTCGACAGGACATCAATCATCTGTTCCTGTCCCTGGGCTCCCGACACCAGAGCGAATTCGGCGCGTCTCATCGCAAATCCTCCTTGCCACAGAATCAAGCAAGGCTCATGCCAAATACAGAATATCTTTATTGGACGACGTTATAATTAGACAGTAATCCAATTTCCGGCAATTCTTTCCCTCACCGGCAGGAAAAAAATTCCCGAATTACGACCTCCCGTAGAAATCAGGATTTTCTTGAAATTGAAAGAGGATGCTGGAGAAATGCGACAATTGGGCGCCATAAAAATGACAGATGGAAAGGGGACGGGGAAACCTCAGACGAAGCCGAGGCGACGGGCCGCTTCGGCAGGGTCGATGCCATCGGCCCAGAGGCGCTCGAACAGACGTTCGTAGGTCCATGCGGAGATTTCGGAGCTGGAGAGAGCGAAGATCCGGTCAAGCGCTTCAGAGCCGAGATCCGGATCCGCCAGCCGGGACAGGTCGTCCGCAGAAAGCGCGACGGCCCGCCTCGGTTCTTTCACCTCAAGCGGCCCAGATCGCCTCTCGAGAAGGGCGGAGAGGCTCTCCTTTCCTGACTCGGGGGCATCGGAGAGATCCACCAGAACGCGTGAGGAGTTCCGGGCGAGAAGCAGCCAGAAGGCCTGACAGAGGGGGGAGGAGGCGCCGGTGCGTCCCCAGACATGGAGAAGGGGTTCGGGAAACAGAAGCGGAAGAATCCCCGCAAGAAGCGGCATCGTTTCCTTCCCGACACTCCACCGGTGGAGACCGGGAAACAGCTCTCGGGTGTAGCGGTCGAGGCCCACGGACTCAAGAACCCTTCCGGCACGCTCAACGCTCAGACGGGACGGAAGGCCCAGGACCCATTCCCTCAGGTTGGAGGGGGAGGAGATTCCCGAGGCAAGGGCAAGATCCCGGTAGGAAAGGCTCCGGAGCCTTCGGAGAGCGTCCACCAGGGACGGGATCGGATCGGTATCCATGGAGTTAGTCTATCAGAGCGGAAGGGTGGGACAAACGGCCGGTCACACTCTCTCTCCGGGAAGCTTCTCCACAAAGAGGGCCGCAAGGATGACGGCAACGGCTTCATACAGCTCTTTGGGAATCGGATGGCCCGGAGGAACCCGCAGAAGCTTTTCCGAAAGCCCCGCCTCCCGGACCACCGGTATCCTGAGAGACCGGGCAAGGACCACGATCGCCCGGGCGATCTCTCCCTGTCCGCTGACCAGAACAAGAGGGGCTTCATCGATTCCGGGAAGATAGCGAAGGGCAATCGAAAGCTCCACCTTCTCCCCGCCCCCCTCCTTCCCGTCATCCCCTCCTGAATCCGGACCGGCCATCGTCCCTCTCCTCGCTCCTGCCGCCAGCTCCGACCAGCCGGGCCGAGAAATCCACCCCCGGGAAAACCCGCAGACTCTCGAGCAGGATCTCCCGTCGGCTCTCGAAGTGCTTCAGAAAATCCTCCGGGAGATTGCGTCCCTGGAGTGTGATTCCGTCCTTTCCCCACAATCCAGTCAGAAGAATTTTCTCGGGGGAACGGTCTTCGCGTCCCTTCACCCAGGGGATTTCGAGAGTGAAAGCCACCTCTCCCCGGGAGCGACCGGTGGATCCCTCTTCTCCCTGCCCCTCCTCCGGGACCCAACGAACGGTGAGTGCGATCGTCCGGCCCGGAAAAAAGGCGGGCCACACTGCCACCGGCCCCGCCGAAGAAAGGGCGGCGGCACCGGAAACGGCGAGTGCTCCCCCCGTCCGGACCACCGGATCATCTGGCCTGGGCGGCGAGAACGCCAGAAAGCTTCGTGCGGGGAGGAGGGCCCCCGTCCTGGCGGAGGGGTCACCCGACTGAGGTGCCGGTCCCGGATCTTCGAGAAAAAGGACCGAAGGACGGGAGTGAAGAAGAGGCGAAGAGAGGAGCACGGTTCGCTCTTTTCCGCGGAAATTCCAGAGGAGTCGGGACCCATCCCGCTCCACCTCAAGGGTCACCGATCCGGGAAGGGATTCCCCCAGAAGCCGCTCCATCGCCGTCCTGAGCGGGGTTGTCCCCAGGACAAACCGGACGGGAAGTGCGGGAGCTGATCCGAGAGCCCTGGAGAGCAGGGCAGCGGGAAGGGCGAGCGTGATTTTCAGACCGGGGATCTCGCTCCGGGAAAGGTCAAGGAGCTTTAACAGAAACTCGTAGGGGATTCCATTCTCCGAGGGAGTGAATCCCTCGAACCGCGGCTTTTGTCCAACGGGTTCCATCCCGAAGCCCTCCCCCTCGTCGATTTCCGGCCTATGCGGGGATAAAAACCATGCTCCTAGGAGCGGCCGACCTTCTCCATGGACAGAAGAAAAGCCACTTCGCCCTCTGCACGGCCGACAGCGGAGGCGATTTCCGGAATGGAGCGTCCTTCACGGGAAAGTCGGAGAACGGTCTCCTTCATCGACTCCTCGCGTTGAGGGGCTTCTTTGGAGGGGAGAACCTCCTCATCCTCCGGCAAAGGGTACATTCTTCCGGTCTCTTCTCCACCATCCGGAATATTCTGCCCCCTGCCCTGACCGGAAGGCGTGATGTCATCGAGAAACCGCTGGACATCGTAAAAGAGAATGGACAATTCGGAACGAATCCCTTCGGCCTCCCGAATGAGGCCCTCGAGTCGTTGCTCCCGGGCAAGATCTTCCCTGGCCTCATTTCGAGTGTTCACGGGAGGCTTATCCTCTCTGGAAAAGTCGGCAGGCACGACAGTGGTAAATGCTTCAGGGTCGGGGTTGCGGCTTCTCAAGCGCTTGAAGGATCGCCTGAGGATCCTGACACGAACCAACAGAACGACAACGCTGAGGATCAGCAGGACATCGACAAGTCCCGAAATGATTTCGAATCGTGCCCAGGGCATTCAGGTGGCTCCAGAGTCTCAGGCTTCGATATCCAGGCGGTGTCCCCGGGATCCGTCACCGGAGCTTTTCGACCCTCCGGCGGACTTGGGGGAGCTCTCTCGCTTTCCCCGCTTCCTTCCCGGAGGATACTCCGATTTTCCCTCTTTCTCCAGCCCCTCCTCCGGAGAGTCTCCCGGCATGACCGGGCGAACGGGGTCCACCCCGGTGGCCGGAGGCGGGACCGGCTCATCCGCCGTCACCGTCTGTCGGGCTCCCTCGGGGACCCCCTCCTCTTTTTTCTGCTCCCGGACCCGCTCCCCCATCAGTGCGGGGGACTGGGCGATGACCTGCTCGAGACCCACAACAGGCAAGATTCCCATAGGGCCTTCCTTCAGATCCTCGGAGCGGGAAGATCGGTCGAGGCCGGGGGGGCCGGGGCCGGAAGTGCGGGGCCTCCGGAAGTCCCTTCCGTGCCGGAGGCCGCTCCCGCCCCTTCGATGAGGGAGGGAGAGGGCAATGTCCCCTCGCCCCCCTTGAGAATCACGATCTCGACCCTTCTGTTTTTCTGGCGGTCGGCATCGGAGTCGTTCGGGACCAGTGGCCGGTACTGGCTATACCCGGCGGCGCTGGACTGATGGGGATCGATCGGCCCCAGGGCGATCAGTTCCGTCAGAACATTGACAGCCCTCATGGTGGACAGGGCCCAGTTATTCTTGTAACGGCCGTGTATGGGAACATTGTCGGTGTGACCCTCGACCCGGATCGGCCTTTTGGTCCGAGCCAGAATACCAGCGATGTGCCGGAGCGTCGGAATGGCCGCCTTGCGGACGGCGGCGTGGCCGGAGCGAAACAGGAAAGCCGCCTGGATCCGGATCCGGATTCCCTGGCTGGTCTGGACGACCTTCATCGCCCCATGGGAGGAGGAACGCTCCTGGATCAGCTGCATGGCCCGGAGAAGGACCGTCTTCACCTGGGGCGAGGCCTTTCCGGGCTGGCTCCGGCTGTGGGGAATGAGGATGTGCATATGTTGCTGGACCGTTTGATGGTTGAAGGTGGCCACGATGGCGTTGGAGAGGACCTTGTATTTTCCGGTGTTGACCGCCGAGATGGCGTACATCATCACGAAGAAGGTGAACAGGAGTGTGATAAAGTCGGCGTAGGAGACCAGCCACCGTTCGAGGTTTTCATGCTCCTCGTGCTTGGCCTTCTTGGCCATGACGCTCTCCCCTCACGCCCCCGTCGGCTACTTGCCCTTGCGGTAGGTCTGATCGTACTTGACCCGCTCGGCCTCGTTCAGAAAGCCCAGCAGGCGCTCCTCGATCATGCCGGGGTTTTCCCCCTGGCCGATCCCCACGAGACCGTCCACGATGATCTCCCGGATCTTCCCCTCGGTCCGGGCCTTTAGCTTGAGCTTGCCGCCGATGGGAAGATAGACCAGGTTGGCCGACCCCACTCCGTATACCGTGGCAACGAAGGCCACCGCGATCCCTTCGGCAAGCTTGGCGGGATCGCCCATGTTGCTCATGACATGGATGAGACCCAGAACGGCTCCGAGAATTCCGATGGTGGGAGCGTAGCCGCCGGCCGACTCAAAGACCTTGAAGGCGACCCCTTCCTCCTCCTCGATATAGTGGGCCTCGACCTCGAGGGCCTCCCGGACCTTGGTGATTTCGGTTCCGTCCATCACCATCCGGACCCCCCGGGCGAAGAAGGGGTCCGCCTTGATCTCCGGATCCTCGAGATGGGCTTCGAGCTTCAGGAGCCCTTCCTTCCGGCTCGTCTTGGAGAGGTCCTGGATCTTGCGGATCACGGGACCCGGATCTCCTCCCTTCGAGACCAGAATTCTCGGAATGAGCTTCAAGGCATTCAGGACAAACTCCAGGGGAAACTGGAGCAGGGTCGCCCCGAAAGTTCCGCCGAAGACGATCATCGCCGCCGTAGGCTGAATGATCGTCGACAGGGGAAGTCCTTCCAGTGTGGCACCCATGAGAATGCCCCCCAGCCCCAGGATCAGTCCGAGGATCGTCGTAATATCCATGCAGCTCCCCCGAAGATCGGACGATTATTGGATCAGCGTCTTCCGGCGTCCTTCTGGATCGCCTCCAGAAGCTTGGGAAGATCGAGGAGCACCACCAGACTCTCTCCGAGATGCGCCACTCCGGCCATGACTGCATCAAGGACGTTCCCCAGGCCGATCCCCTCGTTGTTCTCGATCTTCTCGCGGCCGATCCGGATCACCTGGTAGACCTGGTCCACCGCCAGGCCAACCATCATTCCCTCGTGAAAGACAACGATGGTCCGCGCCTCCTCAACATCGGTGGTGGGTGGAGGAAAGCCGAACCGTTTCCGGAGATTGATCACCGGAAGGATCTTGCCCCTCAGATTCATCACCCCTTCCACGAAATAGGGCGCCTTGGGAACACGCGTCACATCCGAGATGCGGTTGATCTCATGGACGTTCATCACGTCGAGGGCATACTCCTCCTCCCCCAGCCGGAAACTCACGAGCTGGAGGACCCCCTCCCCGAAATCCACGCCCCCCGGAACCTCGGACATCTCACGGGACAACTCCCGGGTCATCTCTTCCTGCTTGCCGAGCGGCGCTATCGCCATCCCTGAACTTTCCATCAGCATACTCCTGGTGTGGTGAACAAACGGGTCCTCTCAGACCTTGAACCGGGAAAGGTAGTCGTTGAGCTCCTCCATCTGCTTCTGGAGTCCCTCCCCGGCAAGAACCGCCCCGGAAACATTTTCAACCGTTTCGCGCGCATCACGGGCCGTCTGGTCGACGACCTGTCCGACACGCCCGATGGCCTGAGTCTGCTGTCCGGTCGTCTCTGCGATCTGGTTCACCCGGCCGGAGACGTCGGAAGAGGAGGCTACGATCCGGGAAAAGACCTCGGCAGTCTTCTTGGTCTCGCCGATCAGAAGCTTCATCTCCTTCGATCCCCGGTCCATGACCTTGACCGACTGCTCGGTCAGCCCCTGAAGCTGGGAGATCGTCTCGGAGATTTCCCGGGTGGAGCGTGTCGTGCGTTCCGCCAGCTTGCGGACTTCATCGGCGACCACCGCAAACCCGCGACCCTGCTCCCCGGCCCTGGCCGCCTCGATCGCGGCGTTGAGGGCCAGGAGATTCGTTTGCTCGGCGATCTCGTTGATGATGTTGACGATCTGGGAAATCTGGTCCGACCGTTTTCCCAGGTCGAGGATCTTTTCTCCGGCCTCGGAAATGACCTTTTCGATCCGGGAAAGTTCGCGGACCATCTCGGTCACTGTCTCGCCCCCGGCGTTGGCCTCCTGACTCGCCCTGGCCGATATGTCGGAGACGGCCCGGGTCACCCTGGCGATGTCGGCCAGGGATCGGCCCAGTTCGTCGACGGCCGCCTTAGCTGTTTCGATTTGTTGCATCTGTGCGGTGGATTTCCCCCGGATGGATTCGAGGGAGACGATCATGTTCCGGGACCCCTGGCCCACGATATCGGACTCGTTCGCCACTTTTTTCACCAGCTCGCGAAGGTTGTCGACCATCCGTCCGAAATGGTTGACCAGATCTCCCACCTCATCCCCCGCCGAACTCGCCATGTGCTGGGTCAGATCTCCGCCGGCGGTCTTGCCGATAACCGTGACGAGTTCGCCCAGCGGACGGACGGCGATCATCCGGATCAGGACGACAAGAAGAAGGAGAAGGATCACGACCGTTGCCAGAGCGTAGACGGCCGCCTGAATCTTGAGCCGGGACAGGTCTCCCTCGAAAGAGCTCCGCTCCATGCTGACCCGAAGGACCCCGAGTGCCGGCTCGTTGGAGGCGTATCCATGGCAGAGGGCGCAGTTCTTTTCGTAGCGAATCGGAAAAAGTCTCGTCAGAACAGGTCTTCCATCGACGACCTGTTTGAATGTCTCCGACTTCGCGTATTTGACGACGCTCGCGAATCGTGGATCCCCTGCAAGGTCGCTTTCGGGATGTTTCGGGTGGAGGAGGAAGGCGCGCGGAGAATAGGCCTTGTAATGGCGCCAGGAGTTGACCTTTTCGATGGCCGCATTGTCATAGAAGGCCTGGGAGCCATCGGGTCGGAGGACCTGGACTCTGACGATCCCGGGCAACGTCTTCTGGTCTGCCACAAGCTTCTGGGAAAGGGCCGGGGCGTTGATGGAGTACATGATGGTTCCCAAACCCCGGACGATCGAATGGCCCATCATCGTCATCTTCCCTGTCTCGATCCGGGCCAAGTCGGATTTGGCCGACCGGTAAAACAACGTATAGGTGGCTCCAAGCACCAGAACAAGAGCCACTGCCGTAAACAGGGCGATCTTCGCCGAGAGTCTCATCCGGACCGATTGTCGCCTTTCGGGACCGCTCACCGTTCCTCCTTGGGTCAAGGGATCTTAAGACCTCTTTTCCTCCGACTCTAGACCCCGGCTTCCAGACGCTCCGGAGAGACCGTGTCGATGGAGGGCGTTCTCTTTTTTGTCCGCAATGAAACATCCTGAAGAATTTCGCCGACATCAAGGATGATGACAACCCGGCCGTCTCCCGTGATCGTCGCGCCGGCCAGCCCACGGATCCCCGACAGGATCTGGCCCATCGACTTGATGACAACCTCTTCCTGGTAAGGGAGACTGTCGACAACCAACCCCAGGTTTTTCGAACCAACCTGGACGACCACGACATATTGGCCTTCGGGAACGCCGGACCCGTCTCCCACGTGAGGAACCTTGAACTCGTCCCGAAGCCGGATCAGGGGAAGAACTTGCTGTCGGAGGTTCAGAACCTCGCTTCCCGAAAGAGTCTTGATATCCTTTTCGGTTATTTTTACCGTTTCAACAACACTGGCGAGTGGGATCGCGTAAGTTTCGGCGCCGATGGACACCATGAGGGCCTGGATAATGGCGATCGTCAGGGGAAGCCGGATGACGAAGGTCGATCCCGCTCCCTTCTGAGTCTGGATATCCACGGATCCGTTGATCTTGTTGATATTGGTCCGGACCACGTCCATCCCGACCCCCCGGCCGGAAACATCCGTAACCTTTTCCGCCGTGCTGAAGCCGGGCATGAAGATGATGTTGACAGCCTCGGAATCGGTCAGGCGCTGGGCGTCGGCCTCGGTGATGACCCCCTTTTCGACGGCCTTTCTCCGGATCTTTTCCGGATCGATCCCGCGGCCATCGTCGGCGATCTCGATCACGATCGAATTACCTTCCTGGTATGCCGAAATGCGTACGACCCCCTCCGAATCCTTCCCCTGGACCACCCGGTCTTCGGGCATCTCGATTCCGTGGTCGATGGAATTCCGGATGATATGGACAAGGGGATCCCCGATCTCTTCGATGACCGACTTGTCGAGCTCCGTCTCTTCTCCGGCCAGTTCGAGGCGTATGCTCTTCCCCATCTTCCGGGAAAGATCCCGCACCATGCGAGGGAACTTGCCGAGGACCTTCTTGATCGGTTGCATACGGGTCTTGATCACCGCGGTCTGGAGATCGGTCGTCACCCGGTTCAGCTGGGAGATCGCTTCGGCGACCTCCTTGATCCTCCGCTCGAAGTCGGTGATCCCGTCGATATCCCCCGAAAGCTTCACGAGGCGGTTCCGGCCAAGGACCAGCTCTCCCACGAGATTCATCACGCTATCGAGACGGCCAATTTCGACCCGGATCGTCTGATCGGACTCTCCCTGGCCCCCTTCCACCCCCTTCTGGGCTGCCGTCTCGGCATTTGCCGCCTCCTCCCGGGATGCGGCCGGACGAACGACCTGGGGAGTGGAGACCGCGGCAGGGGGAGGGGCGGACGGGGGAGGCGGTGTCAACGGGGGAGGGACGGGAGCGGAAGGCGCCGTACCTGGGGGAGCTTCTGTTGGCGTTTCTCCTTGCGGAGCTTCCGGATGATCCAGCGCCTGCTCTTCCCGAACCGCGGCCGCCATGTCCCCGTCGGAAGCCCCTTCCTGTTCGGGGGAAATTTCCGTGTGGGTATCCTCCCCCCATTGCAGGAGGAGGTCGAGCTTCATGTTGATGCCTTCGATGTCGACATCGGCCTGTTCGCCCGTCCGGACCTCGTTGACAAGAACCTTGAGGGCGTCCATCGCTTCCAGAATGATGTCGATCACGGCGGGCTCGGCGCGCATGTTTCCCGTACGAAGCTGGTTCAGGACGTTCTCCGCGTGGTGGGCGACCTCGACAATTCTGTTCAGTCCGATGAAGCCAGCCGACCCCTTGATGCTGTGCGCCGTCCGGAATATCTCGTTCAGAAGGGTCCGGTCCTCGGGATTGTTCTCAAGCTGGACGAAGTAGTTGTCGAGCCCCTCGAGCATTTCCGAGGCCTCCTGCAAGAAATCCTGGACAATCTCCTTCATTTCATCGTTGTCGAAGCCTTCGCTCATCGTCCAACCTCCGCCCGTCTCATTCCGGAATCGTGGAACTATTTCTCCTTGAAAATCTTCTTGACCTTCTCGTCGAGTGTCGCAACGGTAAACGGCTTGACGATGTAATTGGAGACGCCGGCCTTGATCGCCTCGACGATGTTTTCCTGTTTGGCCTCCGCCGTCACCATCAGGAAGGGAATGTCCTTGATCTGGGGGGTCGCGCGGACCTTACGGAGAAGGTCGATCCCCGTCATGTTCGGCATGTTCCAGTCGCTGACGACGAAATCAAATTTCTCGACGATCAGCCGGTCATAGGCCTTCTGGCCGTCCTCCGCCTCCTCGATGTTCGTGAAGCCGATCTGGCGAAGGGTGTTCTTGACAATCCGGCGCATCGTGGAAAAATCATCCACAACCAGAACCTTCATTCCAAAGTCGATCATAGAAACTCCTTCCTGCAGCGAATGGCACGGTAAAGCCGGATCTTTCGGCCCGGACGCGGATTCGCATCCGGGAACGCCAGAATCCGGACCTTCCCGACAATCTCTTATCGGACACAATACGACAGTACTCAACCCCTCGTTCCGGAGCATGATCGTAAGCCATCCGGACCCGGCCGGACGTCCCCGGTTCAAGCCCCCCTGGAGCCGGAACCTTCCCCCATCGTCTTCCTCAGAATTGACTTGACAGCCCGCAGAGCCTGGGCATGAATCTGGGAGACTCGCGATTCGCTGACCTCAAGTACCTGGGCGACCTCCTTCATCGTCAGTTCTTCGTAGTAATAGAGGGTCAGGACAAGGCGCTGCTTTTCCGGAATGGCGTCGAGCGCCCCCGTCAAGCGCTCCACGGCATCGACCCGGATCAGATGGGTCAGGGGATCTTCCTCACGGGTTTCCGGAAGCCGGTCTCCAAGGGAATCCCCTTCGGTTTCTTCCGGCGACAGGAAATCATCCAGGGAAAGGGTCGGATGGGTGTCGACCTCCCAGAGAAGCTGGGCCATCGCATCGTCGGAAAGACCCATCCTGCGAGCAATCTCATCCTCTCGAGGCTCCCGGCCGAGCTCCTTTTCCAGAGCATTGCGAACAGTCTGGAGCCCCGACTGTTTTTCCCGCACCGATCGCGGAACCCAATCCATGGAACGGATTTCATCGAGCATGGCGCCGCGGATACGGTGCTCGGCCATGGTCTTGAATTTGAGACCCCGGGAGGGATCGAAGCGCCGGGCGCTTTCGACAAGACTTTGAAGTCCGACGCTGATCAGATCCTCCACTCCTATTTCCGGAGGGAGACGATGGGCGTATCTCATGGCGTGATACTTGATCGTCCCCGCGAATTCCTTGATCATCGCCTCATCGAGTTCCACGGCGTTCCCCCAGACCTGATTTCAGAAAGAGTCCCCGGGAAAGGGTTTTCATTCTCCCCCAAATTTCCATCAACACTAATTTGACAATTTGTACATTCTACCTATTTCACAATTAGTTCACAACAACATCATTTCACGCCGCCGGTCCCGGAAGCGGTCAGACGCTTCATCCACAGACCGATGCCTCCGTCCCCCCCGCTTCGGGGAGGACGCGAGAGGAGGGTGCGGACAACCAGCTCCATTCCCTTTGAAAATGGCGCCCCGGGAAGAATCTCGGCGATGGCCTTCTGGGAACGGACCGCCTGGGTCAGGGAGGGATCGGAGGGAAGGTAGCCCGCAAAGGAGAGGGATAGACCGGGAAGATAGGAGTCGGCCACCCGCGATACCAGATCGAAAAGGCCGACCCCTTCTTGCCTGTCCCGGACCATGTTGGCCAAAAAAAGAAAGGGCTTGTCGGGCTGGCGCCGGAAGAGCACCTTCATGAGTGCGAAGGCATCGGTCCGGCTTGTCGGTTCGGGGGTGACGACCACGATCGTTTCCCGGCTGGCGAGATTGAAGGTCAGGACGTTTTCGGAAATTCCGGCTCCCGTGTCGATGAGAAGGACATCGAGATCGGAGGACATGTTTTCGAATTCCTCGAGGAGGTGAAGGTTCTGCTCGGGGGTCAGGCTGGTCATCTCCTCGACTCCGGAGGCGGCCGGAAGGATCTGGATTCCGCCGGGTCCGCGGACGAGGATTTCGGCGAGGGAACGATTTCCCATGAGAACGTCCTGAAGGGTGTGGGTTGGCCTGATATTGAAAAGAACGTCCATGTTTCCCAAGCCGAGATCCGCATCGAGGACAAGCACGCGCAACCCGAAGCGCGTGGCCATGACATAGGCCATGTTCGCCGATACGTTGGTCTTGCCGACACCTCCCTTGCCGCTGGTGATCGAAATGACCCGGGGAAGATGCGCTCTCGGGTTTTCATCGGGAGACAGCCCTCCCTTGCTCCTAAGTCCGGATGCCTGATCCATCGCGACTCCATCCTTCAATCATCCATTGTGCAAGACGGCCCCCATGGGCCAGCTCGATGTCTTCGGGGACTTTTTGTCCGGTCCCGACATAGGCTGTCGGGATCCGGCTGTGGGCCAGCAACGGGTAGAGGGAGCCAAGAGTTCCGGTCTCGTCGACCTTGGTCACCACGAGGGCTTCAGGACGAACCTTTGAAAAACGCTGGAGCGTCCGGCTCAGGTCATCCGACTTTTGCGTCGCGGAGACGACGAGAACCGTCCTGAAGTCCCAGGAAGACCCCGACCTCAGGACCGACAGGAAGGGGTCCATTTCATCCGCGCCTCCCTCCGAGCGGCCGGCCGAATCCACCAGGACGACCTCGCTCCCCCGAAGGTGGTCGATCGCTCCCGAAAGACGGGAGGGACTGCTCACAACCTCGACCGGAACACCCATCAGGTCCCCGTAGATCCGCAGCTGCTCGACGGCTCCGATGCGGTAGGTATCGAGATTGACGAGTCCCACGGGCCGCCGTTGGCGGGCGACGAGCATGGCGGCGATCTTGGCGATCGTCGTCGTCTTTCCGACACCGGTGGGGCCGGCGAAAAGGACGACCAGGGGCCGGCCCGCGGGCCGATCTCCCGAAAAGAGGGATCCGGCGACATCCAGCTTCTGGGAGACAAGAAACTGGAGGAGCGATTGGACCTGGGAGGAACTCCAGTCCACCGGCTGAAAGGAAAGGAGGCGAAATGCCTCCATCAGGTCTTGCCTGTCTTCCTCTGGAAAACCGGACGAGGCGAGGACCTTTCCGGCCTCCTCCACGGGATCGAAGGGAGGCTGGGCTGGCGAAAGGAGCCCTCCCGACAGGGACCCGATCCTGGAGAGAACGCCCTGGATCTCGCGTGAAGAGCCCGGCCCCCATTCCCGCTCCATCCTGGCGATGACTTCGCGGAGAGCGTCCATCTCGGAAAGGCGAACCCCTTCGGGGTTTTCCTCCGGAGGACCGGGAAGATCCCGGGCCCAGGGAGGATCGAGCTGGGGAAGGCCGGCCGTGACGACGACGCCCGGAGCGCCGGGGGTGCCGGACCGCTCGGACTTCCGGGAAGAAAGGATGACCGCGTCCGATCCCAGTTCTTTCTTGACCTTCCTGAGGGCGTCGTTCATGTCGACCCCCTCGTACGATTTGATCATCATTCCTCACGCCTCCTGATATCGTACGACATCCGACGACTGGATCGGAATATCCGGCGGAATCTCCTGGGGAGACAAAACGGGAAGAGAGGGAAAATAACGCTCGATGAGCCGCCTGATCCCGAAGCGCGCCTGGGGCGCGACGAGCAGGACCCCCTGTATCCCTTTTTTCCCCTGAGACTCAAGAACCCTTCCCAGAGTTGAAAGCAATTTCTGGACCAGCCCCGGATCGAGCGCCAGGGGACGGCCGGTTCCCCCTCCCCCCCCCGAAAGAGCCTTCTGGAGCTGTTCCTCCCACCGGGTGTCGAGGCTGATGACGGACAGCTGTCTGGCCCGTCCGGAAAGGTATGGATTGACGATCGTCCGTCCCAGCGCTTGCCGGACCCCTTCGGCCAGGAGTGTCACATCCTTGGCATCCCGTCCGGAAGCGATCTGGTCCGAAAGAGATTCGAGGATGGTCCTGAGATCCCGGATCGAGACGCGTTCCGACAGCAGGGTGTGCAGGACCGACACGAGGGTCCCGAGAGCGATCTGTCCCGGAACGAGGTCTTCGACAAGCTTCGGATAGTCGCGGGCCAGGGCGTCGAGCAGCCGCTGGGTCTCCTGTCGTCCCACAAGCTCGTCTGCGTGGGCCCGAAGAATTTCCGTCAGGTGGGTGGCAAGGACCGTCACGGGATCGACGACGGTCAGCCCCGCCGCCTCCGCCGTTTCCTGCTGTTCTGAGGAAATCCAGAGGGCCGGGAGTCCGAATGTCGGCTCCTTGACAGGTGTTCCGGAAATCCCGTCAAGAGTTCCGGCCGCATTCATCGCCAGAAGGGAGCCGGGCTTGAGTTCCCAGCGTCCGACCGGATTCCCCTTGAGAAGGATCATATACTCCTCGGGCTTCAGCTGGAGATTGTCCCGGATATGGATCGGCGGGACGATGATTCCGAGCTCCCCCGCCAGCTGGCGACGGATCCCCTTGATCCTCTCCGTCAGGTCGCCCCCCGCCCCTCCTTCCACAAGGGTCACGAGGCCGTACCCCACATTGATCTCGAGAAGGTCGAGCGAGAGAAACTGTTCGATATTTTCTGCGGAGGGTGGCGCCTTCGCCTCTTCCTCCTTCCGGGCGCTCTCCGTCCGGAGGCGGGCCTTCCTGACCGACCAGGCGACTCCTCCGATAAGGCCCCCCATCATGAGAAAGGCCAGGTGGGGAAGGCCGGGAACGGCCGACAGGAACAAAAGGATCGCAGAGGCTCCTCCCATGGCCCGGCTCCGGGAGAAGAGCTGCTCCCTCATGTCCATCCCCAGTTCGTTGGTCGAAGAGGAGCGCGTCACCACGATCCCGGCCGCCACGCTTACGATCAGCGCCGGGATCTGGGCGACCAGCCCTTCACCGATGGTCAGGAGCGTGTAGACCTGGAGTGCGTCTCCCACCGGCATCCCCATGAGGAGCGTCCCGATGACCAGCCCCCCCACGATGTTGATGAACAGAATCAGAACTGCCGCGATGGCGTCTCCCCGGACGAACTTGGAGGCGCCGTCCATCGCTCCGTAGAACTCCGATTCACGGGTCAGATCCTTTCTCCGTTTCCGGGCCTCCTCCTCCTTGATCGCCCCCGAATTCAGGTCCGCATCGATGGCCATCTGCTTTCCCGGCAGCGCGTCAAGGGTGAAGCGGGCCGCAACCTCGGCGATGCGCCCTGCCCCCCTCGTCACCACGACAAAGTTGATGACGACGAAAATCAGGAAGATGACCAGGCCGACGGCGTAGGAGCCTCCGATGACAAAGCGGCCGAAGGATTCGATGACATGGCCTGCCGCTACCGTTCCGTTCTGCCCGTGAAGAAGGATGAGGCGTGTGCTGGCGACATTCAGTGAGAGCCGGAAGAGCGTGGACAGAAGAAGAATCGTCGGAAAGAGGTTGAACTCGAGGATCGACCGCGTGGTGAGGGCGACCAGGAGGATGATCAGGGAAAAGGCGATATTGGTAGACAGCAGCAGGTCCAGCATCAGGGGCGGGAGGGGAACGATCATGATGGACAAAAGACCCACCACCCCCACGAAAACGAAGAGATCGGCAGAGCGGCCCTGGAAAAGTCCCTTCATGGTCTACCCCTCCCGGACGGGAGCCGGACCACCGGCTCTCTGGTATAGGATGGAGAGGATTCGCGCCACCGCAGCATAGAAAGAGACGGGAATCTCCCGATCGAGAGGGCAGTCCCGGTAGAGTCCGCGGGCAAGGGGCGGATCCTCGACAACCGGAACGCCCACCTCCCGGGCCGCCTCCCTGATCCGGAAGGCCACCTCGTCCGCTCCCTTGGCAACGACCACAGGAGCCGCCATTGCCTCCGGAAGGTATTTCAGGACAACGGCGAAATGGGTCGGATTGGTGATGACCACCGTGGCTCCCTTGATTTTTGACATCATCCGGCGCCTGGCCATCGCCCTCTGGATCGACCTGATCCGGGCCCGGACCTGCGGATCTCCTTCGGTCTCCTTGGTCTCCTCCTTCACCTCGGTCCGCGTCATGCGAAGTCCCCGCATCAGGACGAAGCGCTGAAAGAGATAATCTCCGAGGGCCAGCGCCATGTAGAGGGGCAGAAAGGCCACGAGGACGAGAAAGGACATCCGGTAGAGCGCCCCGATCATCCGGTGTGGACCGGTCTCGACCAGGGCCGGAAGGGACAGCCAGTTGTTCCTGAGCACGACGAACAGGATGACAAGGGAGAGGACCACCTTGACGAGGTATCGCCCCAGCTCTTCGAGGGATCGAACCGAAAAAAGCCGCTTCACCCCCTGGGAAGGGGAGATGCGATTCCAGCGAAGGGCGGCGGCCTTGGGACTCCAGACGAAACCGCCCTGGACCAGGAAAGCCGCCACCCCGAAAAGCAGAAATCCCAGAAGGATGGGGAGGGTTGCCCCCATTTCATGAAGCGCCAGTTTCGTCACGAAGGGAGAGACCGAATCCGGAGACACCCGGAGAGTTCCGGCGTGGCTGAAATAGAAGGCCATGTCCGTCTTGAGACGGGTGACCAGATCGGCCCCGTCGGCGACCATGAGGATCAGGGACGCCATCAGGAAGAAAAAGTATCCAACCTCCCGGCTCCGGGCGACCTGTCCTTCCTCGCGCGCCTTTTCAAGGCGCCGGGGGGTCGGCTCTTCCTGTCTCAGCTGGCCGGAGCTGTCGTTATCCGCCATGGCCCGCCATCACTTTCAACAGATCGTCCAGGGTCCCCCCAAGCCCCCCCATCGACCGGGCAAGGACCGCGCTGAAGAAAGGGAGGCCCAGCAGGGTGAGAAGGAGTCCCCCCAGAACCATGACCGGCAGACCCAGCGAGATGAGGTTCATCTGGGGCATCATTTTCGACAGGAATCCCAGGACGAGGTTCAGGACGAGGCCTCCCACGATGAAGGGGGAGGCGAGAACCAGTCCAAGCGTCATCATTCCGCCGACCAGGTGGGTGATCCCCGCAAAGTAGCTGTCCGAGAAGCTTCCACCCCCGACCCGGATCACATCGTAGGAGCGGGCCAATGTCCAGAGGAGGGCATACTGGGCATTGGTGGCGAGAAAGATCAGAAAGGCCACCTGTGTCTGAAAGTTCCCCAGGAGGGGCACTTCCGCCACACCCAGGGGGTTGATGACATCCACGATCCCGAAGCCCGCCTGGACTCCGGCGAGCTGGCCTCCCAGCGCGACGGCCGCAAAAATCAGGTAGGCGCAGAAACCGATCGAGACCCCGACCACGAATTCCGAGAGGATCTCGAGAAGAAGGGTGTCGTATCCGCTTTCCCGGAAGGGGATGTGCGCCCCCACCAGGGGAAAAAGGAGGGCCGACAGGGCGACGGCCGCGAGGGCCTTGATGCGCGTCGGAACAGCCCGCGCGTTGAAGGCCGGCATCGCGATCAGGACGCCGCTCGTCCGCGAGAGGATCAGCACGAAGAGCTCCGGGTCCCACCGGGAAAGGGAGAACAGGTGCATGAAAGGGCTGGCGTTCACCGCGTCAGCCCCGGCAGCTGGGCAAAGAGCCCGTGGGTGTAGTCCACCATGAGCCGAACCATCCAGGGCATGAGGGCGAGCAGAACCCCTCCGACAGCTGCCACCTTGGGAAGGAATGAGAGCGTCATTTCGTTGATCTGGGTCACGGCCTGGAGAAGGCTCACCACCACCCCCACCAGAAGGCTGACCAGAAGGACGGGCAGGGTCAGGACAAGGGCCACCCGCATGGCCTCATGGGTCAGGTCAACGGCGGTCTGGAGATTCATGTCATCCCTCCTTCAGTGAAAACTCTGGACCAGGGACCCGACGATCAGGGTCCACCCGTCCACCAGGACGAACAGGAGAATCTTGAAGGGCAGTGAAACCACGGTCGGGGGAAGCATCATCATACCCATGGACATCAAGACCGAGGAGACGACCACGTCCAGAATGAGAAAGGGGAGATAGATCATGAACCCCATTTCGAAGGCGGTGGACAGCTCGCTCACGACGAAGGCCGGAATCAGGACATAGGTGGGGATCTGGTCCCGCGTTTCCGGGGTCTCGGGCAGATGGGCGATCCGTTCGAAGAGCGCCAGATCCTTTTTTCGAACCTGCCGGAACATGAACTCCCGTACGGGGGCCATCCCCCGGGACAGCGCCTCGTCCGAGCCGATCTTCTTGTCCAGATAGGGTGTGATCGCCGTCTTGTTCATCGTCTGCCAGACAGGGGCCATGATGAAAAAGGTCAGAAAAAGGGAGAGTCCGATCAGGACCTGGTTGGGTGGAACCTGGGCCGTGCCGAGGGCCTGCCTCAGGAAAGAGAGCACCACCACGATCCGGGTGAAGGAGGTCATCATCACAAGAATGGCCGGGGCCAGGGAAAGAACGGTCAGCAGGAGGAAGAGCTCGACCGTCATCGCCACCTGGGACGGCTCCGGGTTCCCGTTCCCGAATGAGAGGTGGATGTCGGGAAGGGGCGCCACGGGAGCGACCGCGAGATCCTTTGCCAAGGCCGCCTCCTGGCAGAAGCCGGAAAGGAGCAGGGCGGACAGGAGCGTCAGGGCCGTCCTGCCCAAGAGGGATCTCATACCGTCCACCGGCTGTTCCGTTCGGCCGAGCCTCGTTCCCGTGAAAGGGCCCCGATCCTGTCCAGGGCTTCGCGCACGGCGGCATCGAAAGAGGCCGGATCCGGACCGGAAGTGCGTGCGGAAGTAGCGGGAGGCGGAGTCTGGTGACGGGGAGCCGGCGCGGCGGGAACCGCTGTTGTTGACGCTCGGGGAGACGGCTCATCGATCTTCCCCAGTAGAGAAATCCCCGATGGGGCGATCCCCACCAGGAAAGAATTCCCGGCAACCGTCACGAGGGCGATCTGAGAGCGGGGACCAAGCGACCGGGTCGACCGGATTTCGATCTCGTTCTCGGGCCTTCTCGCCGACAGAAACTTCTGGCGCTGGAGGAGCCTAACCACCCAGACCCCTGCAAGAAAAAGAGCCAGGACGAAAAGGAGCGAGCCTGCCAGCTTGGCGCCGATGAACAAAAGACTCCCGTCGTGGCCCTGGGATGTCGTGATCATGAATCTGCCTCCCTAATGGATGGATGCCGGCACGTCCGGCATCAGAGCTTCTTCACCCGGTCGATGGGGCTGACGATGTCGGTCAACCGAATGCCGTACTTGTCGTTGACCAGGACAACGTCCCCCCGGGCCACCAGCTGGTCGTTGATGAGGACCTCCATCGGCTCGCCGGCCAGCTTGTCGAGCTCCACGACCGATCCCTGCCCAAGCTGCAGGAGATCCTTGATGAGCATCCGGGACTCCCCCACCCGGACCGAAATGGTGAGCGGGACGTCCAGAAGATAATCCAGGCTCAGGGGAGGTTCGTGGGTCTTGGGCGGACCCTGGGGTTCCTCGCGGTCCTTGCCCGCTTCATTTTTGGCCAGGTCCTCTTCCCAGGCACGGGCCAGTGCTTCCTCGTCCAGTGGTTCGTCCGCCATCGATCCTCCCCTTCCGGCATGATCCTCATTCCGGCGCCGTCATCCGGCGCCTGCATCAACACCCTACTGAATCACGAACTCCGTGAAATAGACATCGGTCACCTTTCCCGAGTCAAGCCTGGCATTGACTCTGTGGCGAATCTCGTCCTTCAGTGCCAGCTTCCCTCCCGTCGACTGGAGATCTCCCACCGTCTGGGCTCCCAGAAGGATCAGGATCGCGCTCTGGATCTCGGGCATCCGGTAGTCGATCTCCTTGGCCGTAAGCGCGTGGTCGAGCTTGAGGGCAATCCGGACCTTCAGGTACTGGGGCGCGCTCCCGGCCGGCCCGGAGAGGTTGACGACAAAGGGCTTGAGATCGATGATCGGATGCTCCTTGATCATCTTCTCCATCTCCTTGGGGGTCAAGTGGTGGTGCCGTTCCTCGGAAGGCCCTTTTTTCTTGTGGTGGAGGAAGAAAAAGGCTCCTCCGCCTCCAAGGAGAAGCAGGATCGCCGCAACGACGACGATCAGCATCTTCCTGGAGCCTTTTTTCTCTTCCCCCTGTCCTTCTCCGCCCTCTTCTTCCTCAGCCATCGCTCTCTCCCGGATTGCGTCCGCCTGTCCGGACCGTCTTCAGGATCTCCCCGAAACAGGTCCACGCCTTCTTTTCGACCTATGATAAGCAAAACGTGTACCAAATCAAAAAAGGGTCCTCCGGGAGGTTCCCCGGAAGACCCTTTTCTCTTGTAAAGCATTACCTTTGCATAATTATCCGATACGCGTCAGCAGCGTGTTCATAAGCTGGTTGTCGGCCGATATGACGGAGGCGTTGGCCTGATACCCTCTTTCCGCCGAAATCATGTCAATCATTTGACGCCCAAGATCCACATTCGATTGCTCTAGGGAATTGGCCAGAACCAGCCCGCGGCCCCCCTGGTTGGCCCGCCCGATATTCGCGATTCCGGAGCCGATGCTTTCCTGATAGAGATTGGCCCCGATGCTGACGAGGCCGTTGGGGTTGTTGAAGGTCGATACCGCGATCGCCCCGAGGCTGTGTTCCGTCCCGTTCGAAAAAGAGCCGACGATCCGTCCCGCCCGGTCGATGGCGATGTTCGACAGATCTCCTGCCTTGTATCCATCCTGCGTCTCCTCGATCGTCGTGGAGGGCTCGGCGTATTGTGTCAGATCCAGGACCTGACGCGTGATCCCGTCCTTGGTGTTTTCGGGAACCTTCTGTCCGGGCTTTGGAATATAAAGTGACAGGGTGACCGGCGTGGACGCCTTGTCGTCAAGCGCCATGGTGTAGTCCACGCTCTGGACCCCTGACGTGTCGAGCTTGGTGGGGGAGCCCCCGTAGCTCACCTGGGCCACATTCCCGTTGCCGTCGAAATTGATCATGGACACCATCCCCTTGATCGTGTGGGATTTCCCTCCCGCAGAGGAGGTATAGGTGACACTTCCTCCGCCCTTTGTCAGCTTGGCCCCGTCGAGAGTCGCCTCCACCGCCCATTGCCCCACGGCATTGGTGGGGTGGAACTTGTAGGTGAGAAGATGCTCGATGCCGAGGGAGTCGAAGATATTGCTGGATTTCGAAAAGGTCTTTCCGGCCTTCAGCTTTTCCGTCATATTGGCGTCCAGGTTGATCCGGGAGTAGACATTCTGCGAGGCCTTGGGAGGAATGGTCGACTGGGGCACGCCGAGATCCCCGACCTTTGGCTGGATCCTTCCGGCGGCGTCGGCCGAGTAGCCCTGGAGGATATGGCCTCCCTGGTCGACGATCCGGCCATTCCTGTCGAGGGAGAGCGCTCCGTTGCGACCGTAAAGGACTGCCCCGTTTGCGTCCCGGAAAGAAAAGAACCCGTTCCCCTGAATGGCCAGGTCGAGGGCATTGTTGGTGGACTGGACCGACCCCTGGGTGAAGAGAGGCTCGATGGATTCGACGTAGACCCCGGAACCCGGCTGGGAGGGTCCGACGGCATTCGATTTGCCGGCCAGGGTCTGGCCGTAGATATTGGCGAAGACGGCCCGCCCCGATTTGAACCCGACCGTGTTCATGTTGCTGATGTTGTTTCCGATCACCGACATGTCCGTTCCCATGGCGGAGAGACCGCTGTTGGCGACATACATGGACGAAAGAATACCCATGGCAATTCCTCCTGGACAGAAAGAAAGGTTATCGTGCTTTCAAACCGCCTTCATACCGGCCGAAGGCGGGACGTCACAGCGTATGGTGAATCGAAGGCGAGGTCTTCCCGGGTGGTTTCGCGTAAGATCCGGAAAGGGAGCGCACCCTGGGAGCGGGCTCCGGCACCGGGGAAAGGGGAGCCGGGGCAGGCCGGGCCGCGTGCTCCTTTTCGCGAAGGACGCCCACATGGGTGATGTCCGACAGATCCACCTTCTCTCCGTTGACCTCGAGGCGGGGGCGGGTCCCGGAAAAGAGCACCCCCGTAACGATACCGGTCCGGAGGGGCGAGGCCACGACCGGGCGGTTTTTGACGTCCCGGGCCACCACCTCGAATTCGTAGCCTCCCGGAGGAGCCATCGTTCCGCGGTTGCTCAGACCATCCCACGCCACATGCTGGTTCCCCGCCTCCATCGGTCCCGACTTGAGAGTGCGGACCAGCTGGTGCTTGGCCCCGTAGATGTAAACGGTCGAATGGGCGGTCGGCCGGTCGAGCCGGAATACCAGGTTGGCGGATTCATGAGGGTTCCGGACGAACCGGTTTCCCTTCATGAAAACCTCCCGTCCCAGAAATCCTACCATCTGGAGGGAATCGGCCTCCTTTCCCTGATTGGCCATACCGTCCATCTTCTTGTTCAGGTGGACCAACTGGTCCAGCTGGGAAAACTGGGCCAGCTGGGAGGCGAATTTCCGGTTGTCCATCGGATGAAAAGGGTCCTGGTACTGGAGTTGCCGGATCATGATGTTCATGTAATCTTCCATCCCCAGCTTCTTTTTCAGGGGCGGAGGGAGCTTGGAGGGGGTGAGGCGCTTCTCCGACTCCTTCCGGATGGTCCGGATATCGTTTTGTTCGGTCTTGACGATCATGATCTTCTCCTTGAAGTTGGTTCAGGCGATTCGATGATAGCCCGTGTTCTTCACAGCGTCCCCCAGAGTGGCGGCGGACGCTTCGGCCAGCCCACCTTCCCCCCCGGCCATCGTTTCTTCCGCCCCGGGGGGTGCCGAGCCCGGGAAGCCCCCCCGCCCTCCGTCCCGTCCGGGAGCTCCCGCCTCCTGACGCCCCGGATTGGCAAGATCCTGTCCCTGAGAGGAGCCTCCGGCCATCCCGGACTCCTGTCCTCCCCCCGGGGAGGGCCCATCGCCTCCGCCCGGCGATCCGCCGCCTCCCGCTGCCGCAAATCCCTGAATCGACGCCCCGTCCTGCCCGGGGGAGCCCTGGGAGAGGACCTGGAACCGGTCGAGGACAAATCCTGTCTGGGAGAGGGATTCCTTGATGTGCCCCTCTTTTTCCGAAAGCAGGTGGCGAATACGGGGATCGTGAGAGGAGAGCTCCACCGTGACGAGACGGGTGTGGGGATCGACATGGACGCGAACGCCCACGGGCCCCAGGTGGGGCGGCTTCACCTCAAGGGCCACCTCTCCTCCCCCTTCCCGGGCCAGCGTGCCGACGCGGGAGGACAAGCCGTCGGGAAGAGCGGGTGCCGGGAGGGCCTCCTCCCTGGCGGAAGATCCGACGACGGCCCCCCCCTCCAGGCCAGCGGCGGAAGGAGTTTGAAGGGAAGGACTCCCCTCCCCTGTTCCATGGACCGGAGTTCTTTCAAGGCGCTTTTCGGGGAGGGGCAAAGGGGAGGTTTTCGGAGCGGCGGAACCCTCTTCCCCGGTGGATGGACCCTCCCGCTGGAGGAAAAATCTCTCCGGCTGCGAAATCTTTTCCGCCGGCCGGCTTCCCGCGGGAACTGTTTCGGCCTCCGTTGGGAAAGTCGCCCTTTCCGGCCTGGGAGCCTTCAGATCCTTCGGGAGATCGCCCGGCCTTTTTGTGGGCCCGGAGGGCGGGAGCGGTTTTACAAACTCCCCCGTAACGGTTGGACCGGAAGAGCCAGGGCTTCCAGGGGCGGGAAGGGAGAGAGTCTCGGGAACCGGCTCCTTTTTCCCAAGCACCGCCGAGAGGGAGGGCGGAGGCGTTGGAGAATGGCCCTGGGGACCCCACAGGACACGAGAGGACCGCGGGGCCCCCGCAGAGGCGGGAAGGGGGAGAGAAGTCTCCTTTTTCGGAGAGATTTCCGGAAGGGAGGGCGGCAGCGACAGAACCTCTCCCCCTCCCGTCGCCGCCTTTTTCTTGCGGGAATGGACGACGGTCCTGGCGCGCTCTCCGTGAGGCGTTTTGACGCGATCCTTTCCGGACCGGGTCTCCTCCGGAAGCTCCTCCTCCGGGTGTTGTCCGGACCGTCCCGCCAGTGTCCTCTTGAAGATCGCGGCGAAAGCGCTCTTTTTGTGACCGGAGGTTTTAGTGGAGCGCGTTTCCGATCCTCTCCCGGCCGCTTTCGCAGAACTCCGCAAGTCCGCTTTTTCAGACCTTTCGGGATCCGCAGGATCCTTTTGCGTCCTGACCGGAGCGGATTCCGGGATCTTGTGAAGAATGGATGATGGTGCTGTCCCCATGACGACGCCCCTTCCGATAGAGGTTCACCGACCGCCTCCCCGCGCGGAAGACTCTCCGGCCATCTGGACCGAGATTTTTGCCGCAACGCGAGGATCCACGTACCGCATGATGCGCGACGCCTTCCGTGGATTCATTCCCGAGAACAGCGTCAAGCGGAGGCTTTCCGGCATGACATTGATCTGGGAGGCCGCCGTCCGTGGGGCCATGGATTCATAAAGTCTGATGAGACGTCTGACATTCTTCTTTTTGAGCGACTGGTAAAGCGCGAGCTTCTTCTCGATCTCCCCGAGAATCTTCTTGTTCCGCTGAATCTCCCTGTCGAGATCCTGCTTCATCAGAAGGATGCGGCGCTCCTCCCCGGAACTCGACGGGGAGGTCGCCGGAGGGGCACCCGGAGCCGCAGAGGCCTCCAGACGGAGCGACAGCGCTGAAAGGATCAGGAGCACCATCATCCCACCGAAGAGAGGGATGCGTTCCCAGAGTTTTTTCATGGAGATCCCCCTCCACGAGGAGTTCCCCCGCTCCCCCTCGACCGGATCCAGAGCTCCAGGGAACGCTCCTCCAGACGAAGGGAGTGCCGTCTTTGCCCTTCCCTGTGGCGCTCCTTCAGGATCAGGATCTTTTCCTTTTCCGTCATGGCCTTCTTCCAGAGCTCCCGAACCCTCTCGAATTCGTTGTCGGCGAGACGCTCGCGACGCTCCTGCTCCCCGATCTGAAGATCCATGTGGGACAGCCACGCATACCAGGCCACGAGAAATCCTGTATCCGCAGGCGCTCCGCCCTCCCTGGAGAAGGCCAGTCCTTCGTCCTTTTGGCGCCGCATTTCCCGGGTCCGCTCCCTCTCCCGGGTCCGTTCGCCTCCGGCCCTCGCCAGATCCCGTTCTACCGCCTCGAGTTCGGCTTCCCTGACGGACAGGACGGATTCCAGGGTGAATGGACGCTCTGCCATGTCAGGGCTCTCCCCCGCTCAGGATTCTCACGACTCAACCTCGCCCGTTTCCTCCAGTGATAGGAAGAGCTCCTGGAAGGCCTGTTCCAGGGAAACGGGCTCTTCCCTCGATTGGCGCAGAAAATCCGTCATGGCGTCGTGAAGGCGGATCGCCCGGTCGAGAAGGGGATCGGTCCCCGAAACATAGGCCCCGATCCGGATCAGGTCTTCCGACCTCCGGAACAGCCCGTACAATCGGCGCCATTCCCGGGCCCTTTCCTGAACATCCTCCGGCACGATGTCGACCATCACCCGGGAAAGACTGTCCACGGGATCGACGGCGGGAAAGACGCCTTCCTGGGACAGGGTTCTCGACAGATGGACATGGCCGTCGAGGATGGCGGTCAGTGCCTCCGAAAGCGGGTCTGACGGGACATCCTCCCCTTCGACAAGAACGGTGAAGATCCCGGTGATGGATCCGGACCCCTCACCGCAGCCGGCCCGCTCGATCAGACGCGGAAGCTGGGCGAAGACCGATGGGGTGTACCCTCTGGCCGAGGGGGGCTCTCCCGTGGCCAAACCGATCTCCCTCTGCGCCCCGGCATAGCGGGTGAGGGAATCCATGACGAAAAGAACCCGTTTTCCGAGATCCCGGAACATTTCGGCAATCGACATCGCCAAAAGGGTTGCCCGGGTCTTGAGGAGAGGGGGCTGCTCGCCCGTCGCCACCACGATGACCGACCGCGACAGTCCTTCCGGACCCAGATCCCGCTCGAGAAACTCCCGGACCTCGCGCCCCCGTTCCCCCACCAGGGCGATGACATTGACATCGACGGCGGCATTCCTGGCCATCATGCCGATCAGTGTGCTTTTCCCCACCCCCGGACCGGCGAAGATGCCGATCTTCTGGCCGACACCGACGGTGGCGAGGGCATTGATCGAACGGACCGAAAGGTCAAGCGGACGGTCGATCCGCTGTCGCTTCAGGGGATTGATGGGACGTCCCCGGAGCGGCATCTCGATCGTCCCTTCGGGGAGAGGAGTTCCGTCCAGTGGATGGCCGAGAGGATCGATGACCCGCCCCAGCCAATCGGGAGAAAGAAAGACCGAGGTAATCCGGCTTTTTCTCATGAGGCGGGTTCCGGGCCTGACCCCTTCGAGGTCCCCGAGCGGCATCAGAAGGGTCCGCCCTTCCCGGAATCCGACCACCTCGGCATCGATCGGGGGATCGGAGAGAAGGGAGCATATCTCCCCCACACCCAGATTCATTCCCTTGGCCTCGATCATGAGTCCCACTCCCTGGACGACCATTCCCCCTTCCTGGTCGGGACTCCATCCAGACAGAAGGCGATCCATCGAGCGTCCGGCGGAGGCAAGCCAGCGGTCGGCCTTTTCCTCTTCCATCCCGATCCTCATGAACCCTCCCCGTCACCGGTCTGTCCTGCCTCTTCCGGATGGAGTCCGGGATTGACCCGAGAGAGGGTTTTCCGAAGAGAGTCTCCGGAGGAATCGGGATCGAAAGCGACGATACGGTCGGAAAATCGGAGCTCGACATGCCGGGGCGGAAGATCCGGGGCGATTCCGAGACGGATCCCGCGGGCCGCGAGATCTTCCGGAAATGCGGGATCGAACTCCTTCACCAGGTGAAAGTCGGATTCCGGGACCAGAAGCTCTCCTTCGCGCCCGGAGGCATACTCCCCCACCATTCTTTCGAGCAGTTTCCGCAGAATCTGCGGACGGTTCTCATCATCACCGAGGATCTTCGACAGGGCCTTTTCCTGGAGATCGACCAGGACCGGCAGCATCCCCTTGAGCCGCTCGCTCTCTATGGCGGACATCCGTGAGGCCCACTCGAGCCAGGCCTGACGGAGAGGAGCCATGTCGGAGCGGGCCTTTTCGAGTCCTTCGGCATATCCCGCCTCGAAACCGGCCTTTCGGGCCTCCTCTTCGACTCTCTCCAGCTCTTCCGACCTTTGAAAGAGGTCTTCCTCCTTTTCGGTCTCCCGGGCTCCGGGCGGAGGAACCTTGCCGGCGTTCCGGGTCCGCCCCTTCTCCCCCGACTGCCCGGCCAGACTCTCGGGGCTCCATCCTTTGAATCCTCGACCGACGCTAGACAATCTGTTCTCCCCCCCGTCCGAGGATCACCAGTTTTCCTTCGGCCTCGAGACGACGTAGGGCCTTCATGATCTCCGCCTGGGCCGACTCCACGTCCTTGAGGGGAATCCCGCCCATTGAATCGATGTCTTCCTTGAGCGCCGCCTGGGCCCGCGTCGACATATTGGAGAGGATCTTTTCCTTGACGGCATCCCCGGCCCCGCGCATGGCCTTGGTCAGGACGTCCCGCGAGACGCTCTGCAGAAGCGCCTGGATCCCCCGGTTGTCCACCATCACCAGGTCGTCGAAGACGAACATGAGGGCCCGTATCTGCTCGGCCACCGCCTGGTCGTTCTGGCCGATGAAATCGAGGATCCCTTCGGACGTCGACCGGTCCATCTCGTTTAAAAGATTGGCCGTCTTTTCGATTCGGCTGACCCCGAGGCTGGTAAGAGACCCTCCCATCATCTGGATCTCGGTGGAGATCACCTCCTCGAGGTCCCGGATCACCTGAGGATTGATGTCCTCGAGGGTGGCCATCCGGAAAACGACGTCCGCCTTCAGGGCTTCGGGCAGATAGGCCAGGACATTGGCCGTCTGGTTCGGGTTCAGATAGTTCAGAATCAGGGCGATCGTCTGTGGATGCTCGTTTCTGATCAGGTTGGCGATCGACTTGGGGTCCATCCATTTGAGGGACTGGAGATTGGTCCCCTCCTGATCGTTCATGCTCTCGAAAATCTGGTCGGCCTGCTCCTTGCCCAGGGACTTCTCCAGAATTTCGCGCATGTACTTCTCCCCCATGCGCGGAAGCCCCCGGGTCGCCTTGTAGACGACGGAGAACTCCCCCATCACCTCATCGATCTCCTCCGAGCTGACCTCCCCCATTTGGGCGATGAGGCTCGAGATCACACCGACCTCCTTGATGTCGAGCTGTTTCAGGATCTCTGCGGCGACCTCCGGTCCGACGGCCGCAATGAAAATCGCCGCCTTCTCAAGACCGGAAAGCTTCCTCTTGGCCAACGCCTTCCCCTCCTACTTTTCCTTGAGCCACAACCGTAAGACCTGCGCGGCCTGGGAGGGATCCTCCTGCGTCATCCGGGCAATGTCTTCCTTGCTTGAACGAATAATCACGCCCTCCTCTTCCCGCACGGGTACCGCCAACCCCGCCGGCCCCTGAGCCGGAAGGGGAACGGCCTTGGTAACCATGCTCTGGAGAATCGGCTTCAGGATGAAGAGGCTGAAGACCAGGACGAGGAGTCCGCCAAGGAATATTTCCAGAAGAGGCATGAAGGGTTTGAGCCGTTCGGCCATCCGGGCTTCCTGATTCTGGGCCCCTTCAGACTCGGGCCTCACGAAGGGCACGGAGTCCACCACGACGGTATCGCCACGGGCCGCGTCGTACCCGATTGCGTTCTGCACGATGCGCGTGAAGGAGGCGATCTCCTCGGGAGTCCGCGGCTCGTAGACCGACGTCTCCCCTTTTTTGCCCGTCACCGTCCGTGTCTTGCCGTTCACCAGGACGGAGACGGAGACCCGGGCGACCGTCCCTGTGGGCTCAACGATATGGCTCATGGTGTGGCTCACGTCGTAATGCTCGATGTCCTTTTTCTTGGAATATCGCGTTTCCGTTCCGTTTTTTGGACCCAGGGGCGGACTGGCGACCTTCCCGTTGGGTCCGGGAATATTGCTCAGGACACCGGGAACGCCAACAGGCACGATCCTGGAGCCGGAAGATTTTTCCCGAAGCTTTTCGCGCTCCGCGAGAGCCCGACCCTTGGGATCGAACTGCTCCTTTGTCTCCTCGACACGTCTGAAATTGAGGGTCGCATTGACCCGGACCACAGACTGGCCCTCCCCCAGGACCTGATCGAGCATGGTCTGAATCCGCTTCCGGAGGCGATGCTCCACCATCGACTGGTAGGAGAGCTGGGCCTTGGTGAGCTCTCCCGGAAGGAGGCCGGGGCGCTTCCGGTTCAGGATCGTTCCGGTATTATCCACGATCGTCACATGATCGGGGGTCAGGCCCTCCACCGCATTGGCCACGAGATGCACGATGCCGTTCACCTGATCCCGTGCGAGGGCCCGGCCCGGCTTGAAACGGATCAGCACGGAAGCGTGGGCCCCCTTCTGGTGGCGAAGAAAAACCGAATGTCGGGGAAGGACGATGGAAACCCGCGCCAGGGCGACCGGACTCATCTCCTCGATCGTTCGGTCGAGCTCCGACTGAAGGGCCTGAAGGTACTGCACATGCTGCACGAAATCCGTCGTCGTGAGAGAAGGATGATCAAAGATGTCGAAGCCGGCACCGTGATGGCGCGGAAGGCCTTCGTCGGCCAATTCCATCCGAAGAGTATAGACCTGGTTCTTGGGGACGCGGATCACCCCGCCTTTGGAGGAGACCGCATAGGGAACTCCCATCCGGTCCAGCTTCTGCTGGATTTCGAAGGAATCGACAGGCGAAAGACTCGAATAGAGGACCGCCCGGTCGACGGATTTTCCGGCGAATCCCAGAAATATCATGACGCCGACCAACAGGACCCCCAGAACTCCTGCCACAATTTTCTGAACGAGAGTGAGGCGGCCGAACCACAGGGAAACCGTTTCGGATATCTTGCGCAAAATGTCCATCGAAGCCCTCTACTCCTTACAGCGGCATGTTGTTCATTTCCTGATAGGCCTTCACGATCCGGTCCCGGACCTGCATCATCAGGTGAAAGGAGACATCGGCCTGGGCCATCTCGATCATCGTCTGGTGAAGGGTCACCCCGTCCTGCCCCGTCGAAAACTCCTGAATCGTCTTGTCCGCCTCTGTCTGAAGCGAGTTGACCCGGGCAATCGAATCCTTCAGGACGTGGACGAAGGATTCCTCACCCGAAGGCGAAGGCTGAATCCTTTCAGGCTCCTCCTCTTGGGGGAACGGCTGGAGCGGAGATCCGCTTCCGATCCGCGGCTCGTCAATCATTCGGAACCTCCCTTTTTAACCCCGGGCCTTCTATACATGGATCGTCAGATCCTTCGAGGCCATCCTTTTCGTCGTGTCGAGGGCCGTCAGGTTGGCTTCGTAGGCCCGTGAGGCGTCGATCAGATTCGTCATCTCCTCAAGCTTCGACACATTAGGGCGGTAGACGAATCCCTCCGGATCGGCATCGGGATTCTGGGGATCGTAAATCCTGTTGAGGGGGCGAGGATCCCGGACCATGCCGAGAACCTTGACCTCTTTGACAGGGCTTTCCGAAGGACCTTTGAGAATGTCCGAAAAAGACTGGCCGGGAGCGACGGCAGCGAAGATGACGTCCCGCCGTTCGTAGACCCCCCGGGCATTTCCCCGTGTGGAATCGGCGTTGGCCAGGTTTCCGGCCAGGACATTGAGCCTCACCCGTTCGGCTTCGAGTCCGGACCCCGAGATCCGGAGAGCGTCTGAGAATCCCACGATTACCTCCCTTCACCCGAGATGGCGTCACCCATCATCCGGTACTTCCATCCGGCCATGGAGGCCAGGG
The DNA here is from genome assembly GCA_021806225.1 of Nitrospirota bacterium. Taxonomy (GTDB): domain Bacteria; phylum Nitrospirota; class Leptospirillia; order Leptospirillales; family Leptospirillaceae; genus UBA4572. The sequence continues at coordinate 52,260 of JAJZXW010000038.1, forward strand.
CATTGTAGTTTCCGGTATTCGAGGCCAGCTTCTGCATTTCAAGTTCGATGTTGACGGTATTGAGGTCATTGCCGACCGTCTCTTCCGTGTTTATGGTGAGACGACCCTCCGAGCGATCCAGATTCTGTCGATCCGGAGACTCCAACGCCTTTGAAAGCTCATTCTTGAAGGACAGATCCCGGGCCATGTACCCCGGGGTATTCTGGTTGGCGATGTTGCTCACCAGAAGTAGATGCCTCCGGGAGCGAAGATCCATCGTCACCTTGAGAAGATCGCTTGTCCTGTCGAAAAGATGGACCTGGCTCATGATCATCCTCCTCCCCATTCAACACGCAACAATCATACCAATAACCCAAGAATGCCTGGTCATTCAATTTCAGGAAAAAGCCTGTTCAGGAGACCTGAGGTTTGTTCACTGTCGAAAGGAATTTTTTTCCCTGTCATGCGGATTCCTCCCCGTTCCCCTCTCCTCCCCCGATTCCGTATTCGGAGAGCTTGTTCCGGAGGGTGCGAACATTGATGCCCAGAAGCCTCGCAGACTGGGCCTTGTTTCCGCCGCAGGAAGCCAGGGTCCGAAGGATCAGCTCCCTCTCGACCTCCCAGACCGAACGCCCGGGCCGAATTCCCGCATCGCACTCCTCCCCCCTCCCGATATTTTCCGCCTCCGGATCGAGAAGATCCGAGACATGGGAAGGCAGGATCGTCCGTCCTTCGGCCAGGAAGGCTGCCCGTGTCACGACGTTTTCAAGTTCACGGACATTGCCGGGCCAGGGATGACGCGCGAGAAGCTCGATGGTCTCGGGAGCGAAGGGACCCACCGCCATGTGTTCCTTCTCGAATGCCAGCCGAAATCGCTCCGCGAGGAGGGGGATGTCCTCCATCCTCTCCCGAAGGGGGGGAAGTGCGACCGGAAAAACCCTCAGGCGGTAGTAGAGATCCTCCCTGAATCGGCCGGCCCTTACCTCCTCCTTCAGATTCCGGTTGGTGGTGGCGATGATCCGGATATCGACCGGAACCGGGCGAGTCCCTCCGACCCGGTCTATTTCCCGCTCCTGGATCACCCGAAGAAGTTTGGCCTGAAGGGCAAGCTCCATCTCCCCCACCTCGTCGAGAAGAAGTGTTCCCGAATGCGCAAGCTCGAACTTGCCGATTTTACGGGCAATGGCCCCCGAAAAGGCTCCTTTTTCGTACCCGAAGAGTTCCGATTCGAGAAGGTTGTCTGGAAGCGCGGCGCAGTTGACGGCAACGAAAGGGCGATGCGCCCGGGTCGAACGTTCGTGCAGGTAGCGCGCGAGAAGCTCCTTGCCCGTTCCGCTTTCCCCTTCGATCAGGATCGTCGCCGGCGTCGAGGCGACCGCATCGATCATTCCAAGGATCCTGACCATCGCAGGGTTCCGGGTCCTGATCGGCCGGGAGACGTTTTCCCAGGGACTGCGGCCTCCTGATCCCTGGGCGCATCCGGCCTTTTCCTCACACTGATCAGGCGCAGGAGGTTCCAGGATCTTTCTCAGATCCTCGGCCTTGAAGGGCTTTGTCAAGAAATTGACTGCACCCTGCTTCATTGCCGCCACCGCCTGGGGAACCGTCCCATAGGCCGTCATCAGAATGACACGCGTCAGAGGGGATTTTTCCTTCAGCCGGGAGAGGAGCTCCCATCCGTCGACCGAGGGCATGCGAACATCGCTGATCACCCATCCGTACTCTTCCCGGGCAATCTTCTCGATCGCCTCGCGTCCGTTCTGGGCGAGACTGACCCTATAACCGTCCCTGCGAAGAGTCTCCCTGAGGGCGATCGCCATTTCAGGCTCGTCGTCGACGACAAGAACACTTCCGGTTTCATGAGGACTCACCTGACGCCTCCTTCGTTTCCATTTTCCGGCACCAACCGGATGCGATCCGGAGGGATGATCAAGGTAAACACCGTCCAATCACCCTCCCGGTCATAGCGGATTTCCCCTTCATGGGCCACGGCGATGTTGTGGACGATGGAAAGGCCCAGCCCGGTTCCTTTGGCTCGCGTGGTGAAGAAGGGGTCAAAAATCCGCTCCACCACTTCAGAAGCAATTCCAATGCCATTGTCTTTTACAACAAAAAAATAGCTTCCATCGTTGGATAAGAGGGATTCGAGCCGGAGTTCCCGCAACCTCTCTTCCGATGCCGGGAGGCCCATGAGGGCCTCAAGCCCGTTGCTGAGAAGGTTGAAGAGGGCATGGGTCAGAAGTTCTTCGTCGACATGAAGGTGGACGGGGGACGGAGGGGGGACGGAATGAAATGTCAGGGTTCTGGCAGAGCGGGACCGGGAAACGGAATGTACCATTCGGGAGAAATCGGTGGAAATGCGTCCGAGAAAGGTCCCGGCGTCAAGCCACCCCTCCTGGAGCTCCGGAGTTCGGGTATGGTAGAGAAGGTTTCCGATCAGACGATCCATGGAGGCAATCGAGGTCGCCATGTGCCCGAGGTATTCCCGAGCATCCGAAGTTGTCGCATCCCTTGTCAGCAGGGCACTGAACAGTTCGAGACTTCCGAGGGGATTCCGAAGCTCGTGGGCGATTTGCGCGATCATCTCTCCCATCGCCCGGAGTCTCCGGTCCCGGGCCACCTCCTCCTCCATTTCACGGATACGCGTCACATCGGTAAAGATGAAGACATAGCCGATCGGCCCTCCTTCCGGACCTGGAACGGGCCGGCGGACCACCCCCCATGACCGGCTTCGCTCATCGAAGGCGGCATCCTCTCTTCCATCCGGAGGCCAAAGTCCCTTCGTCCCAAGGAGGGACAGGAGAGAGCCTTCGGGGGTCTCGGAAAAGACCTCCATGGCCGGATTCCGGTAAAGGACCGACCCGCCCGGCGAGAGGACAAGAACCCCTGCGGAGAGGCTTTTCAGGATGGCCTCCAGAAAACTCCCCTGGCGGTCGAAGTCCATGTTTTTTCGGGAGAGAGCCAGGGACAGGTCGGCGATTCGCTTTTCGAGGGCGGCGTAGGAGGTGACAAGGGATTCCGATGCAGACTGGAAGGAAAGAAAGGCCTGTCTCAGAATGTCTTCACGATCCTCCGCTCCCTGGCATGATCCGGAAACGTTTTCAGGGTTCTCCATCCTTATTTCTCCAGTTTCATGGCCCTTATCTTCTGTTCGGCAATCCGGGCCACCTCATCCCCGGAATAGAGCCTGACGGTCTTTTCAAACCAGGCGAGAGCCTCCCGGGGGTGGCCATCGGTCAAGGCCATCTGTCCCATCTGGTAGCTGGCCCACCCTCCGTGTGGTCCGGTGGGACAACAGACCAGCAATTTCTGCCAATAACGCCGGGCATCGACCCGGTCGCCCCGCAGCAAGGACTCTTGGCCCAGGTGAAAGAGGACCCGGGCGAGAAGGGAACGTTCGTTCGGGATGTCTTCGATTTCAGGAAGGACCCGTTTGAGCAGGGCAAGCCCCTTTTTACGGTGGCCCGAGGCAATATCGAGAAGGCCGAGACGGGCCAATGCCGCACCCTGGTTGTTCATGGGAACGCCTGAGTCGGACCATCGGGCCAGAACACGCCGCTCAAGCTCCGGCTTCTTCAGCTCCCGGGCGAGCTCCTCTGCTTTCACGAACCATCTCCCCCGCTCCGGAGTCGAGAGTGTCGGATCTTCGGTGAGGGTCATTGCCCAGTGAAAGGCCTGATCTTTCCGATCGTCCTGGAGCAACCACCGGAATCGGGCTTTCAGTGCCTCCTTCCGGAGAACCGGATCCCGGACGTAGCGGAGAACGGCCGCCAGAGTTCTGGAGGCTTTTTTCCGGTCCCCGGCCTTCCGTTCCGCCCTGGCCAGGGACAGATAGAGAGAAGCTCCCCCGGGATCCGAAGGAGCCGGAAGCCAGTAGCGGTAGGAATGGAACAGAGTCAGGATTTTTCGCGGGTGCAAGGGATTCGAGAAGAGGGCGATCCGGCCAAGAACCAGTTCTGTCTCCAAGTGCTGGATCTTTTGCCCCATCCGGGAGGAGGGGGCGATCCGACCTTCAAGTCGGGCGATCTCGCGAATGGCCTTTTCCCAGCCCCCCGACCGGACCTGAAATCGAATGCGGAGTAGGGCCGCCTCATTTGCGATTCTCTGATTTCGTTCTTCCGAGGCGATCCGACCCAGCTCTTGGATCGATCGGGCCAGGATTTCAGGCAGATCCTGGCCATTCTGTGCCCCGACCCCATGAAAAAGGGTCAGCCGCAACAGCTCGATCCGGGCCATGTGGCTGGCCGCGCTCCCGGGATTGTCCGCCACGACCGCCCTTAAACGGGCCCGTTCGTGGGAGGAAAATCCGATTCGACCTGAGATCCTGGCCAGATAGTACTCGGCCTCTCCGGACCTCGGATCGTTGGGGAACAGACGCTCGAAACTCCGGAAAAGCACCGCCGACCGGTGATTGTGGCGAAGGGCGTAAGCGGTCCGGGCCAGAAGAAAGAGCGCTCCCGGATGGTGGTACGGATAACGCTTCTCAAGTGCAAGGGCGGATAGAAAGGCCGATTCGGCCCCCTTCAGATCCCCCCGGTCCAGCAGAACATGACCCCGGAGATAGTCATACCGAACACGGTCTTTCTTCGAAGCGGAGGTCGCCAGAGGCGGGCGCGCCTCGGACAGCATCGCCTCGGCCCTCCGGAGATTCCCCCTCTCCCTCCAGGAGTCGGCGATGGCAAGACGGGCCCGAAAGGCCCACGGGCTTTCAGGATAGAGGGACAGGAGGCGAGAGAGAATTCCGCGCCCTTCCGCTCCGAACCTCTGACGAATGAGATATCGTCCCTCGCGATACAGGACCTCTCCGTTATCCCAGCCCGGAGGAAGGACCGCTTCCGCCTTCCGGAAATAGACAAGGGGCTCCCTGAAGTTTCGGGCTCCCTTCTCCAGAGCCTCACGGCCATGGATTCTGGCCAAAAGGAGAAGTGCCGGCCCCCGGTAGACCGAATGCGGGTGGGACGCGAGCAATTCCGCAAGGGCTTCTTCAGCCATCCTGAGGTGCTGGGATCGCAGATCCTTCCGGGCCACGGACAGAAGGGTCCTGTCGTCTTTCGGACCAAGGCCTCCCCTGGGAGGCGTCCCCGCCAGCGCCCACGAGGGAGCTCCCGATAGCGTCAGAAGAAGGAGGAGGCTCGTCAGTGCCATGGTCCACTTCATGGAGGCGACCATTTTTGCCACAGCCATCGTCACTCTCCCAGGATATCGCAGACTAAGGAAGCTTCGGGCCCGATCCTGACGGGAAGATCGGGTGATCCCCGCCCATATTTCCCTTACGAAATTCGGAATCTCCGGATTTTCTCGATCAGGGTCGTCCGGTTGATCCCCAGGATTTCTGCCGCCCTGGAGCGGTTTCCGCTGGCCCGCTCCAGGGCCTGGAGAACCAGGCTCCGCTCGAGGTCGCCCAGGAAGACCGACAGGTTGAAGTCTTTGCCGAGCAGCCCTTCGGCCAGAGGGAGTGCTCCTCCCTCCGGCGGAGGGGCAAACGGCTCCGGCGAGGACGGAGGGGAGACCGTTTCCGGGATTTTTACGTCCGGTTCAGGGACGAACAAGAGGTTGCAGGATCGTCCGATTTTTTCCGGGAGGTCGGGAATATCGACTTTTTCTCCGCCCGAAAGGACCAGAAGCCGCTCCATCACATTTTCAAGCTCCCTCACATTTCCCGGCCACTCGTACTTCACCAGGGCGTTCATGGCGCCGGCCGAAAGCGAAACCGGGTCTCCCCGACCCTCCTCCTCCCATCTTTTGATAAAAAAATCGATGAGAAGCGGAATATCCTCAGGGCGTTTTCGCAGGGGAGGGATCTCCACGGGAATCACGGCCAGCCGGTAGTAGAGATCCTCCCGGAATCCCCCCGAGCGGGTCATTTCCTCGAGGTTGCGATGAGTGGCCGCCAATACGCGGACATTGGCGGTCCGGGGTCTTGCTCCCCCCACCTTCTCATAGACCTTTTCCTGCAGAACCCGCAAGAGCTTGACCTGGAGAGTGACAGGCAACTCCCCGATCTCGTCGAAGAAGATGGTTCCCCCCTCCGCCACCTCGAATCGGCCGGCCCGGCCGTTCGATGCCCCGGTGAAGGCCCCTTTTTCATGGCCGAAGAGCTCGCTTTCCATAAGTCCCTCGGGAATTGCTCCGCAATTCACGGGAACAAAGGGTGCGCTCGCCCTCGGACTTTCGTCATGGAGGATCCGGGCGATTCTTTCCTTTCCCGTACCGCTTTCCCCGGTGACCAGAACCGTCGAATCGCTCCTGGCCACACGGGCCACCAGGTCGAGAAGTTCTGCCACCGGCCTGGAGCGGCCGATGAAACGGCCTGAAAAGTCCGGGAGAGGGGAACCTTTCTTTGCCATGGGTTCTCCTTCGGGTCCAACATTGCCCCCTCCAGCCTTTTCATGCGGATGGGGGGATTTTCGCAAGATTATATCGGACTCGGCCCTTTTTCTCCATGCTCCGGAGCGTTTGCCTCTTTTCTGAACCGGCATGCCTCAGCGACTCTTTCGAGGAGACGACGAACCGAAACCCTGGAAAGAGCCCCATGGGCTGCTCTGAAGGCGCGAATATCGGACTCCGAGGGATCGTCGCCCGAAAGGAAGCGAGAGATGTCATCCCCCGAATTTCTTGAAGGATGCTCCGCGTTATGAGGACAGACCTCCTGGCAGAGGTCGCAACCGAACAGCCACCGATCGCCCAAGGACTTCCTCAGAGTGGCATCACCCTCTCCCGGCCGTTCGACCGTAAGATAGCTCAGGCATCTTCGGGCATCAAGGAGATGGGGGGCATCAAAGGCATTTGTCGGACAGGCCTCAAGACATCGGGAACATGTGCCACAGGGATCCCGGCCAGAAAGAGGACTGATTTTTTCGAGGAGGGGAGTCTTCAGCAGAAGCGATCCGATGGTGAACCAGGACCCAAGACCGGGATGAATCAAAAGGGTGTTTTTTCCTATTCGGCCAAGGCCGGCCATCTGGGCGTATGATTTTTCAAGGATGCTTCCGTGATCCGGCTTGATCAGGGCTTTTTCCCCCGCAGGGAACAGGTGTGAGATTTCCGAGAGAACGCGCCCGAAAGCTTTTTCAAAACGGACATGATAGTCCTCTCCCACTGCATAGCGCGCGATCTCGAGTTGACCTTGGGCAGGGGCAGGAGAAAATGCGCGCGGGTCGTAGGGAAGAAGGCCGAATATGAGGGACCGGTAACCCGGATAGCCATCGGAAAGCGAACGCCGCCTCGATGCTGTCCGTTCAAGATATTCGAGGGTTCCATGGCGCCCACTGGAAAGCCACTCCATGAAAAATGTCCATTCGGGAACTGGGGGGGGATCGACAAGAATGGCCCAGTCCTCAAACTCACGGTCCATGGCCGGGGCAAGGATTTCCATGATGCAGGACGCCCGGTCGACGGGAGCGGTAGAGCTCCGTGGCGAGGAATGATCAGAAATCCGGAGCCTCCAGCTTGGGGAGGTTCTCCATCAGAAGCTGAAGAACAACCTCCAGCTGTTTATCCGTCAGATCAAGAGAGCGCAGGGCATCGAACATCGTCGACTCCGGACAGGGAGCCTCTTCGAGACCGAATCCGGCCAGGGAGGCGAGACCGTCCGCGAGAGCGACGATCGCTGTTTCAAGCTGATAGGAAGGAGCCTTCGAAGGGTTGTTATGCCATCCGATCGGAACCCGGATCGAGGAGGGAAAGTGCCAGAAATAGGCCAGCCGGAATCCGACAAAGGCGTGGCTCGCCCCGAACAGATCCTCTTCGAACCTCCAGTCCGGAATTCCCGGATCCTTCCGTATCAGTTCGGGAATCCAGGGCTCGAAGTCCAGATAGTAGATCACCTTCCCGAAGTCGTGGAGAAGCCCAGCCGTAGCCAGGTCCTCCGGCTGGCCGACGGCGAGATTTTCACCCAGGATCCGAGACAGGATCGAAACGGCAAAGGAATGTTTCCAAAGCTTGACCACCCCCTCCCGGCCGTCCACAAGCTGAAGAACGGACATCGAAAGAATCAGACCCCGAATTCCGTTCAACCCCAGGAGTAGGATCGCTTCACGGATCATTCCGATCTTTCCAGATCGCGCATAATAGGGAGAGTTGGCCACTTTCAGGATCCGGGCGGCCATCGACTGGTCTTCTTCGATGATCCGTGCCAGGCGGGCCATGGAGACATCCGGGTCGTCCAGATAGGCGAGGGCCGTCCGAACGATGGCCGGAAGGGTCGGCAGATGGTCGATGCTGGAAATTCTTTCGAAAAGCCTGTCTGTCGAAGGTCGGCCCTGCGAAGAAGGGTTCGGGGGAGAGGAGATGTTCTGGGTCATGCAATTTTCTCCGAATTGTTCCCGAATACCGGAATCCAGCGGCATCCCCGGGGATTATCGACCCCCTTCTTCATCAAGGCTCCATGGACCGAATCCTTTGTCGGACCGTCTCCTTTATGGCTTTTTCAAGCGCTCCGTCAAAACGGTCGAGCATCTCTTTCGGAACTCCCGACTCGGGAGTCACAAGGAGAAGTCGGCTCCTTGCCATCCGAAGCCAATCTTCCCCCCAGCGAAGCCAGAAATCGGCGGAAGAAGCCTCCGAAGTCGTGACGAAGATTTCCAAAACCCCCATTTTTCTGAGGCGGTCCATCAGGGAAGTTGTGACTCTTTCCCCGGCCCGAACGACTAGTCTCCCCTGGGAATCGTGAACGTCGACCGCCAACGGCTCCGAGGGTGGGGTAGGCTCCTTGGTCAGCTCAATCCGGACAAAGGGATCCATCTGTCCCAATGGCTTTCTCCTTTATCAACAAAGCCCTATCGATCCTCTGCCTACCTATCGAACAATACCACTCTTCGAAGAGGCCTGACAAGACTTCCGGACTTTGCCCGGGGATCTGGACAGACCCCTGATAGACAGTCACCGCCCGTCCGATGGACAATGCGCCACCAAGGACCTTGGCGCTTTTCAGCATCAGGTCTCCACGGACGGTCTCCCGAAAACAAAAAGATCCGTTGGTTGTTTTTGAGGGGGTGTTGTCGGCGGGTGTTATCGAGGAACACCGGAGCTCCATTGTCGTCGGGTGCCCGCACCAAAGGAGGAAGTCAGCGAAAGCGGCGTGGAGTCTTTCGTAGAAAAGGGTCCAGTTTCCTGGACCAGGCGGAAGGGCGTAACGCGGAAAAAACAGGGAGAGGCAGAGATCCATTCCGTGAAGAACGGCACCTCCACCTGTCTGACGGACGGCCACTGATTCCGGGGGCACTCCCCATTCCGGCGGGATGGTTCCTGACCATGTCCGCCCGACCGTAGCCCCAGTGGAGATCCGAAAAACCCGGAGAATTCCCCTCCGCCCGGGCCTTACCAGGGTGGTGATCTCTCTGTCGCGTGCCATCTGCCCGGAAGATGACCCGGCTCCGTCGACGAGCAGGACCCAGCGGTCCGAAGGAGTCCCCGGATCCTTCGACATCGGCGGATTCCCCTCCGGCTTGTCAGGAAAGGTGAAGGGATGCCGGATCGGTGAGGACCGGATCCCGGGCCGCAGCCACTTCATCGGGCCTCGCCACGGGCGTTCGGCGGGGGGCCTCCTTGATCCTTGACGGATTGCTCCGGGCCAAGTCGACAATCCTTCGGAAGTCTTCGGCAAAACGGTCGAGTGTCTCCTTTGACTCCGTCTCCGTCGGCTCGATCATCAGTGCCTCCGGAACAATGAGGGGAAAGGAGATGGTTGGGGCGTAATAGCCGGCATCGAGTATCTCTTTGGCCAGATCCGAAGCATGAAGCCCTTCGGCTCCCAGCTCTTTGGCCGAAAGGACAAACTCATGGGCGCAAAGCCCCGACCCGGTTCTCGGGAGGGTCCCGGAAAGGCGTGCCCGGAGATAATTTGCGTTGAGAAGGGCGTAAAGGGCCACCCGCCGGACACCCTCCCCTCCAAGCATCCTCAAATATCCGAGCGCCCGCAAAAGTACGAGCGTAGAGCCGATGAATGAACGTATCGGCCCTATGGAGGTTTCGGGAGAGACCAGGGAATAGCGTTCTCCCTCTTTTCTGATGCGGGGAGAAGGTAGAAAAGGCGCAAGGTGGGCCTTGACACCGACCGGGCCGGAGCCTGGCCCACCTCCCCCGTGCGGGGTGGCCAGGGTCTTGTGGGTGTTGATATGGACGATGTCGAATCCGAGGTCGCCGGGCCGGAGAAGTCCGATGAAGGCATTGAAATTGGCACCGTCCATATAAAGGAGTGCCCCGGAATCCTTGACCATGGCCACCATCTTGAGAAGATCCTTTTCGAAAATGCCCAGCGTGCTCGGAACGGTCATCATCACGAGCGCCGTTTTCTCTGACAGGGTTTCCGCGAGATGGCCCAGATCCACCCCCCCGTCGCTCCCGGAGGGAAGAACGCGAACGGTAAATCCGCCCATGGCCGCGCTGGCAGGATTGGTGCCGTGCGCCGAATCAGGAATCAGGATTTCCGTCCGGCCCCGGTCCCCCTTCGACTCGAAATAGCGTCTTGCGATCAAAATCCCGGTCAGCTCCCCATGGGCCCCGGCAGCCGGGGCAAGGGTCACGGCCTCCATCCCGAGGAGATGTCCCAATGACTCCTCGAGCGTGTGAAGGACCTCCAGCAAGCCCTGCATCCCTTCCGGCCCGGTCCTCGGATGGAGATCGCGGAATCCCGTGATTTCAGAAATCCTGTCCATGATTTTGGGATTGTATTTCATCGTACAGGAGCCGAGGGGATAAAAATGGGTGTCGACCCCCCGATTCAAATGGGACAGACGGGTGAAGTGACGGACCACGTCAAGCTCCGACAACTCAGGGAGCGCAAGAGGGGATTTCCGTCTGATCTGTTCGGGACAGCGGCCGTCAAGAGCTTCCGGAGAGATTCCCGGAGGGAAAACCCCACGGGCTCCCGGACGGCTTTTCTGCCAGAGGGTGGGTTCCATGGGGGGTCTCATCGATCCAGACTCCTCGCCACCGGACAATTCAAGGGACATCGCTCTTTTATCCTCGCATTATGTAAAAAACGTCATTTTTCAAGATAGAGCCGAACGATCTCGACGGTCCGCGCAATCTCGGCCTCTGTTCGAAGTTCGGTGGCGCACCAAAGCATTCTCCGGCTCCAGGAAGGTCCCAGGAGACCTCCGAGAGGAAGCCCCCCGAGAATGCCCTCAGCCAGAAGATGTCGGCTCAAATCGTCGGCGTCCACGGGAAGCTCCGAAACGAATTCGTGAAAAAAGTCGGCCTCCGGGTTGATGAGGGAGATCCCCGGTATTGTCTGGAGCCTGGCGCAGAGGTCATGGGCGTTGGACCACGAGCCTGATGCGGCCCTCCGGAGTCCGCCCGGGCCGAGAAGGGACAGGTAGACCAGAGCCTGCAACGCCAGAAGGGTTTCGTTGCTGCAGATGTTCGAGTTGGCCTTTTCGCGACGTATGTGCTGCTCCCGGGCCTGAAGGGTCAGAACGAAACACGGACGGCCCTCCCGATCCTTCGTCAGCCCTGCCAAACGGCCCGGAATGCGACGGACAAATTTTTTCCTGGAGGAGAGAAGTCCGAGATAGGGCCCGCCGGAAGACAGTGGAAGCCCCAGAGGCTGCCCCTCTCCCGAGGCAAGATCAGCCCCCCATTCTCCCGGGGATTTCAGAAGGGCCAGAGAATGAGGATTGGCGTGAATGATGAAAAGAGCCCCCACCCCATGAAGGAGATCGGAGACCCCGTCGAATTGATCGACCGCCCCCAGAAAGGTCGGCGTGGATCCGACAAAGCATGCGACATCCGGCCCGACGCGGCCCGCGAGACGGGAATAGGGGGTCGTCCCCCCCTCCAGAGGAACGATTTCCACCCGGACAGACATCCCCTCGAGATAGGTCTCCACCACAGACCGGCATTCCGGGTCGATTCCTTCGGAAAGGAGAACCACAGACCTCTCGGTTTCCCGGACGGCCACGAGTACGGCCTCGGCCATGGCTGTCGCCCCGTCGTACAGGGAGGCGTTCGCCAGGTCCATGCCATAGAGCCTTGCAATGGCGGTCTGAAACTCGAAAATGGCTTGCAGGAGTCCTTGGGATGCCTCCGGCTGATATGGAGTGTAGGAGGTCAGGAACTCGCCCCTTCCGACCAGGGCGGAGACCCCGGCGGGAATAAAGTGGTCATAGGCTCCCGCCCCCCGAAAAACCACAACTCGGGAAGCCGGCAGATTCCGGTCTCCTCGGGACGAAAACCACTCCATGAGAGTCCGCTCGTCCTGCCCACCCCCCAATGAAGACAGATCGGGAGGAGAAAAGGCCGCCATCGAATGGGAGTAGACAGAGAGAAGATCCTCGAGAGTGTCCAGGCCAAGGAGGGATAGCATCTCCCTGGTCTCTGTCTCGGTGTGCGGAATGAAATCGGCCATCGGATCAGTGCCCCCCGACGGATCCGGAGGACAGATGCGCCCGGTAGCCGTTTTCGTCGAGAAGCGAACTCCATTCCGAGGCGTTGTCGACCTTGAGTTCGAAGAGCCACCCGGCTCCGTAGGGATCCGCGTTGACGAGGGCAGGATTTGACTCGATCGCACTGTTGATCCCCACAATCTCCCCCCCCATGGGGGCATAGATCGAAAAGGCTGCCTTCACCGACTCGATGATCGCCGCTTCGGCACCCCGGGGGACCTTCTTTCCGATTTTTGGAAGCTCGACAAAGACGACGTCGGTGATCTCTTTCTGGGCAAAATCCGTAATCCCGACACGCATCCTAAAAGGATCACCAACGGACTGGATCCACTCATGGGTCGGGGTATAGCGCCGTTCTGAACTCACTTTTCCACTCCTTGATCTGCTGTTCCGTTCGACATGCCTGCTCACTATTTCTTTTCTGACAGGCCTCCGGCCCAAAAGGGCCGATCATGAATCCGGGCCCGATGGGTCTTGCCGTGAATCTCGATCCCGGCCTCCTTGCCCTGCTCGAACTCCCTGAGAAAAACTGGATCCATGTAAGCCAGTCCGAACCCTCCCCCCACCCGGGGCGAGTGGGCGCCCGAAGTCACCTCTCCGACCTGAAGGCCGGTTGAGGGGTCGAGGACGGGGCAGTGAGTCCTGGGAATTCCCCGTTCGAGCAAAACAAATCCTGTCAGACGCTCCCTTCCTGCCTCTTCCCTCTTTTCCAGCATCTTGTCTTTTCCCAGAAAAGAGCCCTTCCGAAGATTGACAGCAAAGTCGAGTCCGGCGTCGAAAGCCGTCTTTTCGGGGGTCAGTTCCTGACCGTACAAAGGGTAGCCCATCTCCAGCCTGAGCAGATCCCGGGCTCCCAGACCGGCCTGAAGCAACCCGTAGTCGGCCCCTCTTTCCGACAGGATCCGGTAAACAGGCAGGATCGCTTCTTCCGGCCCAAAGAACTCCCATCCATCCTCACCGGTATAACCGGTCCGGCTGATCCAGACCTGACTTACTGGACCCATCGAAAAACGGGCTTCCCTGCGCTTCATGCCTTCGAAGCCCCCCCCGAGGAGAGATGCGATCTGCGGGGAGGATGGACCCTGAAGGGCCAATCCGATCTGACCTGAGGAAAGATCCTCGAGGGAGATGGCGTTCGGGAGATGATTCCGGAGCCATGCAAAATCCCCCGTCCGGTTTCCCGCATTGACGATGATGTGTACTTCATCCGGACCGGACGCGGCCAGAATCAGGTCGTCGACAGTTCCTCCCCGGTCGTTGGGCAGGAGGGCGTAAAGACATTTTCCGACGGGAACCGCCTCGAGGTCCGAGGTGATCAGCCCATTGAGATGTCGCCTGACGTCCGGGCCCTTCGCCAGGAAGTGTCCCATATGTGAAATATCGAACAAACCGGCCTTCTCACGGACAGCCTTTGCTTCTTCGAGAATGGACGTAAAGGCCAGCGGAAGAAAATATCCGTGAAAATCCGTCATTTTAGCCGCACGCTGTAAATGATACGGAGCCAAAGGGAGAGCCAATGTACGATTCCTCAAAACGGGGTGATAAATTAAAATCAGAGGAGCTGGCGGGAGACTTCCCGGAAGACCTTCTGGTCGATGTCGATGCGGGCTTTGGTTTCCAGCTGATTCTGGAGGGCTTCCACTGTTTCATTCTGAAGACGGACGCGCTCCGCATTGGCATCCGATGGAGGGGCTCCCCCAGGCTTGGGAGAAGGAGGGTTTCCGATCGTCTGGGAAGCCCGGACAAAAAGCTGGGCTCTCTGAACAAGGACATCCATGCGGACGGATTCCTCAAAGCTTTCCGCGGTCTGGTGGGTCTCCTTGAGAAAGGAAACATAGGCCTCTTTCGAAAAGGCGGGCGGCGTTCCGACCTGAAAGAAGGGGATACGGGCGATTTCCTGAATGACCGTCTGATCCGAAACCTGGATACCGAGAGTCCGACCTTCATCAATCCAGAGCTGCCGATAGATCATGTTCCTAAGGACGAGACCCGGAAAGTTAAGGTCCTTCAAAATCTTTGCCCCAAGATCTCCCCTGAGGAGCCTCTTGTAATTGTCCTTCATTATCAGATAGTCACGAGAGTAGTCGTCCACCTTTATCGGAACACCGTTCACCTTGGCCAGGACATCGGACTTCGAGGATCGGCTTGCAGAAAACCCCCACCAACCCATCGAAAGGACAAAAACACCTCCGATCAGGACCATGAGCCCTCCGATGACCTTCGGACGCTCAACGGCCTCTTTCCGGATCCATTCCAGCATGAAACCACCTTTCCCGGTCGCGGCACCTGTTCACACCCGGAGCACCGCTCCCCATTTTTATCGAGATTCGTCCATTGTTGACGGGGATATTTTAAACGTTTCCGGATGGGATCTCAAATCAAAAAAAATACACTCCTTTTTTTGGTATCAAATGGGGTGGATAATCTTTCGGGGGGGGGGATCCTGATGTGGTTCCAGCAATTTGGGAACAGACGCCTTCAAAGATCCGATTGAACGAGGAGGCGTCGTCCCGCTGGAGAGTGGAGGACGCCTCTCAGGCTGGGTGAAAGTGGCTAGACGACAGGAGTTCCCTCGGGGGAAAGCGGCTTGTAGCGTCCCGGATCCATCGAGCGGGCAGCGGCTTCCGTCATCACCTTTGCAGCGAGATTGTAAGCTTCGCTCCAGGTTGCTGAAACCTCGGGAGTCCACGCCGATCCAAGAAAATGCTCAAGCGTTTTCATCAGGCTGACCCCCACCGCGTCATAATGCTCGGGCCGGGTGTCATACTTGATGTGCCCTTCCCCCAGGCGTTCGAGATAGGGAACCAGCGCCCCGGGATTGTCGATGTTTGTGGAGATGAAGACCAGTGAGTTGAAGAGCCGTTCCTTCTGGGTCGTCATCGTTTCCGGAAACATTTTCCGAACCTCAGGAAAGTGGGAAAACATGTAATCGTAGAAATAGGAGGTGACCTGGGTTCCCAGTCCCTTGATTGCCGCCCCGTGGGCCTTGATGAGATCTGTGTTGATCGCCATGATCCTCAGCTCCTTTTTACTCTGGATGTGTCGGTGAAAGCCCCGGCAGGACGGACTTTACTCTCCAGCCCTCAGACCTGCCACACTTTCAACGATAGCAGACGCCTGAATTCACCATTATGATCCAGATCATAATCCGGAGGAGCCACTAAAAGAAGTTGATTCCCAGCCCAGCCGTCACGAACTGCCAGGGGGTCGTCATCGTACCGACTCCATCCTCGCGGAAGCGCACATCGAGAAAAAACTGGCGGCGATTCGACAAAAGCGTATTGACCTGGAAGCCGGCATCGAAATAGGTGTTGTCCACCCCATTGTTCAACACTTGGCCGAAATCCCCCACAAGATCGAGCGAGCCAAGGGATCCCGACAGGAGATTCACCATAAGTCCCGAGTAAAAAGGAAGAATGTTCTGGGGAAGGGGCCCGGTCATCTTCGAGTTATTGAAGTAGTCGGCCCCGATTCTCACACCGACCCCCGGGGAGATCCAATACTGGATCGAGATCCCACCGCCGTAAAACAATGTTCCGGCTCCTCCGGGAGTGTTGAGATCGTCCATTCCCTCCACTTCGGCCGAAAATCCGAGCTGGTTGCTCCCTCCCGGACTGGCCATGGCCTTTTCTCCGCTTCCGATCAGGATCCCCCCCATGAGAAGGACCCAGAACGCCCATGCTATGGTTTTTCTTCCGAACAGCGTTCTTGACATGTGTCTTCTCCCGAATTGAAATTAGTTCCGGCACTTAAGGCAATCCCTATTTGGATTCCTTTTCCACTCCATAAGAAACAATGTCTTTATCGGAAAATTCCTCGGGTTACAATAGGAGCGTGCGGAACATAAAACGCTTGACCTGTTCCAGCGTAATGGACGGGGAACACGATGACCAGAAAGCCCAACAAAACAGCTATTGGCAACAGACTTTTCCAATCCGACCAACGAAAGGGGCAGATTGTGCCGATCGCATCGGCTTCCGTCATGGAAGCCAAAGAACAAAACACTTCTCCCTCTCATTTCGTTGGGCAAGGATGGCAGATCTCAGCGACCGCCCTGATTGCGATTCGTTTCGTCCAGGGATGGATCTACTGGGGAGGCGGATCACGCCGCTTCATCTACGCACCCCAAAAACTGGACCCTCATGCAGGTCACTGGATGGCCTACAAGTTTCAGACGGCCATGCCCGGGGCCTTGCTGGGCACTGGCCACATTATATCCTTCATGCTGCAGCACTTTAATCTGCTCTATGCTCAACTGGTCATTTTCAGCGCCGTCGAGCTACTCGACGGCGCCATGTTGATGACAGGCCTCTTCACTCGGTTAGCCGCCCTGATCAGCGTACTCTTGGCCTTTGTCCTCATGCTTCTGTTTGGCTGGCAAGGGGCAACCTGCATTGACGAATGGACGATTGCGGCTTCAAGTTTTGCAATGGGCGTTACTTTGTTCCTGGCCGGGAGCGGGAGCTATTCCCTCGATCAGGTCCTGCTGAGAAAGAATCCCTCCCTTTCAGACAAAAAATGGTACCGCTGGCTGTCTGGAAGCTTTCCTCTCCCCCTTTCGGATCAGGCATTTAGTAAATTAGCCTTGGCTTTCACCGGGATCACGATCGTTTTTGTGGTTTCTACCTACAGTTACTATCGGGGGTCGGTCTTCACCCCCTTTCATGGTGGACCGGTGAGTCCGGCAAATCACCATGTAAGCTTGTCCAATGCTTTCCTCTCTACCGATGGATCAGTTCGTGTTCACCTCTATGTGGATGCGGGAACTCCGGCCGATCCCATGCATATCATTGATGCGCGCCTTCTGAATAAAAGTGGCCATGTGGTCGAGAAATGGGATGGAAATACCCTTAAATCCCTCTCCAGAAACCAATTTAAAAATGACTATGCCTATCAGAAAGTCCTGCCGTCCAAAACTTACGGTTTTCAGGGCGGAGTCGGTTCCAAGGCGACTGTCTTTCTCACCGGACAACACACTGTTCCAGTGTCAGGCAAGATCTACCGCCTGGAGTTCACTTCCATCAATGATCACCACTGGAGTATAGCGCTGGCACATTGAAACGGGTGTACGGCAGATTTTACCCCAGCTTTCGCATGAGCGTAAAGATATGCTGACATGGCAGTGCCTTAAAGCTTAAATGTGTTAACTTACTGGGGGTTCAAGAGGATGTTGCCCGGCATCTGAACAGCAAGCAGGTCCCGTCTGGCTGATCCCGGAAAAGTTCCTGCTTCAGAAAATTGATCCTTTTTGGTCAATGAATTCTTGTTTCAGGGGAGCTCTTGGGGAGCTATTTGGATACAGGTTCGCCGGAGAGCCCTGCTTTGGAGCCGATCAGGGCTCCTCTTACCAATCAAATTCAACAAGGAGATAACTAATGAATGAGCCGGTATCCCGTCGGGAAATGTTGGGAATGGTGGCGACAATCGGGGCGGCAGGGGTGGCACTTGGTCTGGGTGTCGGAAAGATCCCGGAAGCGATGGCATCTGAAAAGCTGGATCTTGAGCCCAAAGGCGATCACCATCTGAAAGCACTTTTACGTGCACTGGAGCGGGCAAAGGGACGCCGTGACTACAAGTCCGTAAACATGATCAGTCTCCACAAGGATGAATGGGATCATGAAGCCCTTTCCCTTATTTTCCATTACCGGGCAAAACCCAGGCAGGTCTGGGACAACACTGTGATAGGATCTCCATGGCTCAATCTCATGAGGAATTCTTTGAATGCTCAGGTGTATAGTTTCGGAAGAAAGGATGCACTGGTTTTATCCGGAACTCACGGAACGGCACACCTGGCCATTTTTGACGATCAT
Source organism: Nitrospirota bacterium (assembly GCA_021806225.1). GTDB lineage: Bacteria > Nitrospirota > Leptospirillia > Leptospirillales > Leptospirillaceae > UBA4572. The sequence continues at coordinate 70,435 of JAJZXW010000038.1, forward strand.
ATGTGGGAAAAGTATAAACTTCATGAAAAAGCCGGGGTAAAGTCAACCGGAAATCCGCTATTAAAGCGATCTTCTGCTTCAGAAAAACCCCTTTCCGAGATCAACAACCCCCATGGAGTGCTGTCTCCGGACGACAACAGTATCCCGGTTCTGCAGGCAAGAGGTGTCGTTTTTCTGGCTTGCCACAATATGATATGGGAACTTTCCGGTGCGTTGAAAAAGGGGGGAGTGAATCCTGATCATAAGACCCACGGGGAGATTGCCGCGGAGTTGACGAACCACCTGATCCCTGATGTTGTTCTGACTCCGGGGATAGTGGGAACGATTTCTCTGTTAAGCGAGGAGGGCTTTCACTATATCCGTTCCTAGGGCAAACCATTCAGAAAAGGAGGATCCGTGAATCAACGATCTTTGATGACGATACTGGTTATTTACCTTCTCTTTGGAGGTGTTGCCTCCGCAAAAACTGCCCGGGCAGATGATACCTCAGTCTATCCACCATGGAGCCATGGCCATAACAACCCGTCCATCGGAAAAGGTGTGGATGTGACCGTTCCGGATGTCGATAATCTTCCGGATCTCCACGGAAACATGAGCCATCCCGAGCTTGTCATGTATGTGGGGGGAAACTACTTTTTTGCAATGGCTCCCCTGGCTGAGGCCTTTGAGAAAAAATACCCCAAAATCCGGGGAAAGCTCTTTTACGAGACGCTTCCGCCTGGCCTGCTGGCAAGACAAATCGTTGAAAAGGGGCGGCTCACCGTAGGGAATGCGACAATGACCGTTCCTGGTGATCTTTATGCGGCGGGTCTCGGGCAGGTCCGAATGCTGATTGCGAAAAAGCTTCTTGCTGGGCCTCCCGTGGCATATGCGACGAATGATCTGACGATCATGGTTCCGAAGGGCAATCCTGCGGGGATCAAGGGACTTTCTGACCTTGGGAAGCCGGGCGTCCGGCTTGTCATGCCGAATCCCGCCTGGGAAGGTGTTTCCCGGCAGATCAAGGGTTCATTGGTAAAAGCGGGTGGAGAGAAGCTTTCAAGAACTGTATATGAGGACAAGGTTAAAAATGGGGAAACGGTCCTGACCCGGATTCACCATCGCCAAAGCCCGATGTTCCTGATGTCCAAAAAGGCGGACGCAGGTGTTACATGGCGCTCCGAGGCCATCTTTCAGGAGCAGGTCGGCCATGCTATCGAAAATATCGCGATCCCTGACAATCAGAATGTCAGGGCGATCTATGCCGCTTCGATGATTCGTGGAGCCCGTCACAAGCTTTGGGCAAAGAGATGGCTCACGTTCCTGAAGTCGCCGGAGGCACAAAAAGTGTTCAGGCATTTTGGGTTCAAGTCGGTGACAAAGGCGGATTTAAAAAAGTAGTGGACCTGATGATTTCGAGTGGGTTGAAAAGGGGCCGATAGAGGCTCCTTATTTTGCCTTGGAGACTGCTGCAACGTGATCATCTCCACCAGAGGTGGAGGCTTCAAAAGCCCATGTGCCGCTCAAAGCGGCATGTTCAGGCAATCCTCCGCCCCCCCAAAAGGGGGCGTGGAGGATTGCCATATATGCCAGGTCTGATCGTCCCAGGACTTAGCCATTCGGGCATCGTGGGATCCGATGACATATACGTTCTTGATCCAATCGCGCGGCAAAGCTCGCCATTCACGACGGGGAAGGAGTGCGGGGACGGCATGGCCGTCCCGAAATTGGCTTTCAGTGCGGGGTTTTCTGCTACCATGCCCAACATGAAAAGAATTAAAGCGTTCAAATTCCGACTCGTCCCGACTCTCGAACAGGAGAGTCTCCTGTCCCGCCACGCGGGGTGCGTCCGGTTCGTCTGGAACAAGGCCCTCGATCTTCAGACGAGACGGCTCGACGCCGGGATTCCGCTTCTCTCCTACGGGGACCTGGCCAGGCTCCTGACCCTGTGGCGCTCGATCGAGGAATACGGGTTTCTCGCCGCCGGTCCGGTCCATCCCCAGCAGCAGACCCTCAGAAACCTCGACCGGGCCCTTTGGGAAGCCCTGGACCGGACGAACCCCAAGCGATTCCCCCGGTTCAAGCGCAAGGGGGAAAAGGACTCCCTCCG
>JAJZXW010000009.1 GCA_021806225.1 Nitrospirota bacterium
TTTGCCGCGCGATTGGATCAATAACAGACATTTTCTCAAGGATTCTAACGATGAAGCAAATTTTTGGGACGAACAAATCAAGTATTGACAGTATCTTTTATGAAAATTTTTAAAAATGTGATATACATCAATGATTAAGAAATTAAAAATCACGGAACTCCTTGCCTGGCGTCACATCAATCATGTTGGGGATGGGCTATCCTGACTGCGTGCTGAAAACGGTCCGGCAATACCGCCTCATCAAGGAGGCGGTATCGGGAGTCTCGAACGGACCTTCTTCGGCATGGCACATCCACAACAATATTCATACTGCCAAGGAGGCAACGATGAAGACAAGAACAATGAATCCATTCCTTTCGATCACTGTCGCCGGAACGGTCACGGCCCTCTGCGGGCTCATGGGCTCCGGAGCGGCGATGGCGGCGACCTCGTCTCCGACCGTGTCCACCTCGGGAAGCGGCTCCGCCCCGACGTCCACCGCTCCTTCGCCGGATGTCGCCACCGACAAGAAAGCCATCAGCGCCATCCTCGCGAAACTGAAAGGCGAGAAGACGCTCGTCGCGTCCCTGAAGTCCCAGATCGCGAAAGAGGTCGCCAATCAAAAGGTCTTCGCGTCCGACATCTCGAAAAACGTCTCGGACATAAAGTCGGATAGCCCCGCTTCTTCCTCCTCTTCAACGACCTCGCCAGGCACCTCCGGTACGACCACCACGACCGCCAAGGCGGGGAGTGGGAGCTCCTCAACCTCTACCTCATCCACTTCCTCAACGACAGGGAAGTCGACCAGAGTCGCCAAGACGGGGAGCGGGAGTTCCTCCTCTTCATCGGCTCCCTCCACGACAGGGACACCGACCACAGTCGCCAAGACGGGGAGCGGGAGTTCCTCCTCTTCATCGGCTCCCTCCACGACAACCGGAACAAGCGCCACGGCCACAGCGTCCAGCAAGGACCTGGCGTCCGACAAGAAGGATCTGGCGGCAGACCGGAAACTTGAGTCCCAATCTCGCATCACGCTTCTCAGGGAGAGGCTGGCGCTCCAGAAAGCCCTCATTCTCGAGGACAAGTACCGCGACATGCTCCGTGCCTACCGGGTCGAGCTGAAGGCCGATTTGTCCAAGGCTCCCTCGACGGACAAGAATGCGCCCGGCGATCTCGCCTCGGACAAGAAGACCATCAAGATGCTCGTCGCCGAAGTGGCCAAGGACCGGAAGACTCTCTCGGGAGATCTCGCGGCGATGAAGGACAGCGACGACATCTCTTCGTCGAAGGCTTCCTCGGAAAAATCCGCCATCAAGAGCCTGAGAACAAAGCTCTCCAGCGCGGTCAAGTCTCTCAGGATCGCCCGGATGGACCTTCGCCGGGATGAAACGAGCCGACATGCACCCGCCGCCTCTTCCCATTCTCATGGAAGTTCAGGCACCCATTCCGCAGTCCCTCATCACGTGGACAAGAAGTAGTCCTCCCGCCTCGGGGAGGGAGCATGGCTCCCTCCCCATTTTCGATACGACAAGAGAGCGTTTCCGTTCCTCCGCGTTCCGGCGGGATGATCTGAAATTCGAAAAGGATTCCTGGGATAAAGCCGGAACGGACTCCCCGGGAACAGCGAGGATCACATCCGGCCTGCTCCGAGGAAAAACGGATCTTCGCGCATGGTCAGGATTTCCGGTTCCACAATTTTCGGGCCGTCGGCCCCGGACGAGACGATTCCATGAAAGGGAAAATCCATGAATATTCTGCGTTCATTTCTCTTCGGTCCGCGTTTTTTTGGACCCTTCTCGCGCTCTTTTGCCTATGCCCGAACCTCCCCTTGGCGCGGGCGGCAGGCAGTGGTCCGGATCCCGCGGCAGGGCCTTCGGATTTCGGGAAAAGCCTCTCTCAACCAGTGGTCCGGAATCGGGACGTGAACGAAATCATCCGCCTGGTCCGCGAGCGTCGTCTTCCGAAGGCCTATCGGCTCGCCAAGTCCTACGTGGAGCGGCATCCCCGGGACCTGACCGGAATCTATCTCAAGGCCTACCTCGAGAAAAAAGCCCATTTTTTAAAAAGAGGACAGAGAACCCTGGAGCAGGGACTCAAGATCGATCCCGACAGTATCGACCTGAACATTCTGATGGCCGAGATCCTGATCGCCGAAGGGCACAGAAGGAGGGCCCGGCGCATTCTGCAGTCCCTGGAGAAAAAACATCCCGAAAACGCGCTGGTGAGACGGGATCTTCTGGCAACCTACCCCTACGCGGAAAATCGTCTTCCGAATCAGGTGCCCATGGACCAGCATCTCTTTTCGTTGGGCGAGATCCAGGCGCCCTTTGCCCCCGAGCCTCTCCTGCCGGCGATCCTGCCCAGCTGGGAGGCGGGACTGTCGGTCCTGGGGATCGGTTACCAGGGCGGCGCGGCCTTTGCCGGCGACGCCCAGATCGAAACTCCCATGGCCGACAACCTCCGATTCCTCGCCGGCGCCACCGAATATGAAGGACTCTCGTCCGGAAGAGCCGCCGGATCAGCCAACTGGTCCTATGGAGGCTTCGATACGCGGTTGGGTCGCCACCTGGCCTTTCTCTTCGAAGGCGGAGACAACTCCTTGAACCGGGGAGGATTCTACGGGCATCTCCTCTTCGAATCCCAAAACCTGACGGTCGACCTTCAGGGAATCGACAACATGATCTGGGGGGACTTCGGCCAGTCGATCCAGCTGGGAGGGCTGGAAAGCGGCGGGAGCCTGTCGGCCGTTCTCCAGATCACGAAACGCCTTTCCGCAGGACTGTCCGGCTGGCTCTACGACCTCTCTCTCGAGAACGGAGCCACGCCCTACGGTTTTCTCCACAACACCTTCGGATACATGGATCTCCAGTTGACCCAGGACCCGTCCCTCGACCTGATGGCGGGATACGACGACTGGACGATCGACGCCAGACCGTCCGTCGCCGCTCTTGTCCCCGAAATCATGCGTCAGCAATATGTCATGGTCGCCCTGAACGCCACCAGGACCTACGACAACGGTCTTTCCCTGAACGGACAGATCGGAGGATTTTCCGACTTTTACAATCACGTGGCCTCCTACGACGGGGTCCTGGGGATCCGCTATCCCGTTTCTCCGCGCTGGTCTTTTTTCGCGAGCGGGCTCTATTTCGGAGAGTCCACCCTCTATTCCGGCCCTTCGGAAGAACTCACGATGGGCCTCAACATCTTTTTCTGAGAAGGGATCAAGGATGCTGCGCCCGTTTCCGAAATTCGAATTTTTCCTGGTTCTGAACGCCATTCTTTTCGTGATCCTCCTCTTGACCGGCGGGTGCGGTGGCAGCCTCCCTCCGCCCTCTGAACCCCTTTTAGGAAAAAGCGTTCTCGTTCTTCCTTTCCAGAATCTCAGCGGGACCCCGGAGGCGGGTCGGACCCTCTCCTCCCTTTTCATTTCTTCCCTGGAACTCCATCGGGCCTTGGCGCTGGTGTCCGCCACCCCCCAGACCATGAAAGACATTTCCGACGTCTCCCAGAGCGGAGCCCTGCCCCCGGCTCTTTTGGCGGAGCTCGCCCGGGACCGGATCGATGCCGTTCTTTTCGGGGTCGTTACGGAATACGAATACCGGCGCGGACTTTCGACCGAACCGGTCGTCGGTTTCACCTGGAAGATGGTATCGACCCTGACCGGAAGAACCCTGTGGGCCGGGGCCGTGAGTCAAGTGGATTCCTGCTTCTGGGTGTGCGGAGACACCCTGTCCGCCTTCGGAAAAAAAATGGTCGATCGAGCCGTAGAAAAAATGATGCGAAATGGTGGTTAGATACGGATTGACATCCTCCCCTCCCTCTCGCTTCGCTCGCCGCGAAAGCGGAAAGGAAGGGGATTCCTTCCTGCCAACTCCCCGGACTGAAAACGGGGATCGATTCGCCATCTGAACGGTCAGGCGGCGAACGT
>JAJZXW010000005.1 GCA_021806225.1 Nitrospirota bacterium
ACAGGCTGTCCCGGGCCATCTCGAGGACGAACGCCGTCATCCGCGGGGGACGGGCCGAAGCCGACCGGATCCTCTCCCAGACCTCGGCCCGCCTCTCCCTCTACCGCCAGGCCAACATGGCGGGTCGGAGGGGGACGGTCTCCCCGCCTTCCTTTTCGAAAAAGCCGGCCTCCGAGATCCTGAACCGGTGGTGGCCGGATCTCTCCCTTCCCGAGGCCGCGGAATCGGTGACCGCAGCCAGGCCCATCCCGGTCAAGGGGAAGGAATTCGCCTGAGGCTCTTCCGTGGCAGAAGGGGGAACTCAAGATGGAGGTTTTGAAAGGTCATGACAGTCGAAGAACGGATCGCGCTCGAACGGGTGGCCGCAACGACCGAAGCCGCCTGGAAAACCATGCAGCTCGCGACGGAGGCCGCCCGCAAGGCGGGACTCACCGGCCTCCATGTGTCCTCACTCGAGAGCGTCGGGTGGGCGGCACTGCAGGAACTCAAAGACTACCTGTCCAGGAAGGGTCTCAACCCGTAGAGGACGAAACTGGGTCCCGAACGCTCTCAATGGCCGGAAATCGGAAAAAGGGCTCCCCAAGGCAGAATGGAAAGAAACCGGGAGTTTCGGATGGCGACCGTCAGGGCGAAAGAGTGGACCTGCGAAGAATTCATGGCGCTCCCGGAAGGCGGACCCCTCCGCTACGAAATCATCGACGGAGAACTGACCGGGCCTCCGCCCCCAATACCCGGCATCAGGAAGTGTCCGGGAATCTTTCCAGGATCGTCAGTCCCTTTATGCATTTGAATCCCGGGAGAGGGAAGGTTTTTTCCGCCCCCACCGACGTCTTCCTCCCACGATCCGCTCCGGGCGGTCGAACCGGATCTGGTGGCTGTCTCGAAAGGACGCCTTTCCCTCATCGGAGAGAAGAACATCGAAGGGGCTCCGGAACTTCGGGTGGATATCCTCTCCGAAGGGACGAAAAAACGGGACCGCCGGGAGAAGTTCTCCTTCTACGAACTCTCCGGGGTCTCCGAGTCCTGGATCGTCGACCCGGAGTCGCCAATCGTCCAGGTCTTCCGGCTCTCTCTCCGGCACAAAAGACTCCCCTCCTCTCGAATTCAGCAGGAACGACTCTCAGTCGACTCCCCCCTTCCCCGGCCTCTTGGTCTTCCTCTCCGAGGCTTTTTCCGTCCTGGGTGATTCCTTCGTACAGAAGGTCAGGACTCTTTCCGCCTCCGGAAGAGCCGAGCCCGCCATGGCGGGACCGGTCAATCCCGACAGGGACTCGCACCCCCAAGACGAACCCATGCCGGGCGCACCTATCCTTCCCCGCCCTGAAGGGCGAGGTTTGCCGCGCGATTGGATCAATGCCGGTCAGATTGACGAAACGACCGGAACGGACCCGGAAAAGAAGACATTCATGCCTGTTCCTCTCTGTTCACCAGACCCCGGGGGCCAGAGTCTTTTTCTTCAGGTCGTTTTTTTGCTGGGACGACAGGCGGGAAAGAGGAAAAGCCGGCGCTCCTTGAAAGTTCTATGGACATTCCGCACCGGGAGGTCCGAAGCGGATGTTGTGTTCCGAAAGGAATCCTTTTCCTCAGTTACGCCTTAACATGGTCCTTCCTTTCGAAACCAATCTCTTTCAAAATTTCAGGATGTGCCCCTAGGATCCTGAACAAGTTGGTGACGGCCAGAATCGGTTTGGCCTTGCCTCTCTCGTATCGGGAAAAAGCATTCGGCCCGCCACCTGTCAATCTTGCGGCTTCCCGCTGGGTGAGCTTTAATTTCTTTCTGATCTTGGCCAATTCAACCGCTTCTTCCTTGTCGATCACCTGAGAAAAACACTCTATTGCTTGTGCATATCGATTGCCTTCCCCTTTATCGAATTCGATCTCTTTACAGTGATGACAAAACCATCCCGAAATATCAGGGATCGTAGTTTGATGGCCGCGATATTCGTAAACAACATCTCGAACATCGTGAATCATTTCCCCATTTTCGCAGTTCAAACAGACTCTTTTAGTCGTTTTCATAGCTTTTCTCCTTGAACGAAACAACAATGGATCCTTCTTCCCTTAACGTCACCTTGACGTATGCCGTTCTCCCTGTCGGAGTTGAAGGATGGTAAACATCCTGCCAGATCGTGCTTGAAGCACGAGTTGTCATACTTTTGTAGAAGCAACCAGATGGCATCGAACATACAACATCGATCGCCTAGTCTATTGTCAGTCCCATTTCCTTTGATTTTTCAATCGCAGTTTTAGTAAAGACATCTGCACCATTAGAACGAACTATTTCCGGTATACGTCTGAGGGAATAATGGGGTTTTCGTTTTTCCATCAATTACAATTTACCCTCTAAGGTTATTTTCATCAATCTCGGTTCAAAGAATTTTTGTGGGGGGGGGACAAACCGAATCAGGGCGGAGCCCTGATCGCGGAAAAGATCCTCCCCCCCTCGGGTCCCGGCCGGCGATCCACTCGTGGGGGGAGGGGTTTCCCGGAACCGATAGACTTCTACGACTGAAATCGATATTGTTCTATCTATGGACAGAATCTCTCTTTATCCAGCTTTCTGGATCTTCTCCCCAGGATGTCCCTGCCGCCCTCTCGTCCATGGCCGATAAGCGCCTCTTTTCTCTTCCCGCGGCCACGGGCCTTGCGGGGATCGTCCTCCTGGGAGTCGGTCTCTCCCTTGTCTATTTCCGGGGAACGCTCGTCCGGGAGAGAGGCCGGATCGAGTCGCGCATCGCGACCGAACGCCAGGTCTTCCAGGCCCTGGAATCTCTCGATCCTGCCGCCCTCTCTCTCGGAATCCCGGGGTCTGGAGGGAGTCTCCTGCCATCGCGCCTCTCGGGATGGTCCGCGCAGATGCACAGCGTCCTCAGAAGCCTTTCCCGACAGAGCTTCCCGTGGCGTCCGGCCGACCGCGAGGCCCTTCGCCGGATCGACAAGGATTACCGGACCTACTTCAGGACCGCCTCCGTCTCTCAGGCAAATCCCCGAGAGGAGCGCGCCCTTCTCCGGAGAGTCGAGACCGGACGAAGACTCCTGCTCCGGAGCGCCAGCGCCATCACCCGGGAGGCCGAGGACCGGCTTCGGGGGATCGAACGGCTTCAGGGGCGCCTCGAGGATGGCATCTTCGGAATCGGTCTTGCCGCATTCGCCCTTTTCTCCTTTTCGGTCCTGACCCACCGGAGATCGCAGAGGCTTCTCCGGCGTCTGGCCCGGTCGGAGTCCTACCTGTCCACCCTGCTCGAGTCCCTGCCGGTGGCCCTCTTTTTCAAGGACACCGACGGTCGATGGCGGACCGCAAACCGCGCCGGCCTCGCCCTGTTTGATCTCGAAGGAAAGGCCTGGCGAGGCAAGACCGACCTCGAGATTGCCGCCGAAAATCCATTCTTCCGTGAGGCGCTCGAAAACTGCCACGAACAGGATCGCAAGGTCCGGGAGCGGAACCAGGAGATTCGGAGCCTCGAGCGTGTTCCCAGGCCCGATGGGACCTCCGTCCCCTTCGAAACGATCCGGATCCCCATCCGAAATCCCGACGGATCCCCGCTGGGCCTTCTGGTGAACGGCTACGACCTCACCGAACGGCTCCGGCATGAAGAATCTCTCGCCCTCTACCGCCGGATCTTCGACGCCGCCCACGAAGGGATCACCATCGCCGACGAGAACGGGAACATCCTGGAGTGCAATCCG
>JAJZXW010000051.1 GCA_021806225.1 Nitrospirota bacterium
TCAAAAGCTCCATCGAAAGTCTTTCAGGCCAGGCCATGGAGATTAACAAGATCGTCGGGACCATTCGCGACATTGCTTCCCAGACAAATCTTCTGGCTTTGAACGCGGCCATCGAAGCCGCCCGAGCCGGAGAAAACGGCCGGGGATTTGCCGTGGTGGCCGACGAAGTCCGGAAGCTGGCCCAGCGCGTGCAGGATGCCACCCGGGAAATCCAGCAGAATACCCAGGCCATCACCCAGGCCATGACGGATATCGCAAAAAAATCCTCGGAAAACAGCACCTTGATCGAAAAAACCCAAACCGTTGCCTCCGATGCAAACAGAAGCTTTGGTGGCCTCACAGAGGTGACGGGTGTGATCCGGTCCCTGGTGAGCTCCCTGAAAAAAGCGATATAGGGGGCTAGATCCCCTAAAACGGTGAGGGACGAGGAACCGACCGGTTCCTTGTCCCTCATTCTCATTTTTGCCCCTCCCTAGCGCTGCTTCCAGTGATCAATCAAGTCTGCCGTTCGGGGGTGTGTGTCCCGAACCAAATCTCCGGCCGTCCGCCCCTCCCGATCCTTTCTGGCCGGATCGGCCCCTGATTTTAGCAGGAGTCGAACCAGCGACTTGTCGCCCGTTTGCGCCGCCCACATGAGGGGGGTGCGGCCCTCGCTGTCGGCCTGGTTGACCCTGGCTCCGTGTTTTATCAGAAGTCGGGTCATGGGAAGACTGTCGCGCCCTGCGGCCAGAATCAAGGGCGTCATCCCTGTCCGGGAAGGGGCGTTGACGGGGGCCCCGCCCTGAAGAAGCAGGCGGGCGATCTTTTCCTGGCCGGTGAGTGTTGCGGCCATGAGAGGAGACATGCCGGTTTTGTTTGTGGATCCCGGATTGGCCCCATCAGAGAGCAGGAGGCGCACGGCATCGGCATGCCCTTGAGTGACGGCCCACATGAGCGGTGTGTTGCCGAAACGGGTCCGGACGTTGATGTCGGCGCCATTTGAGAGGGCTTGCCGGATCAGCGGAAGGTTCCCGGCTGAGGCTGCATCCAGAAGAGACTGATCGGCCTGGGGGGTAGGGGCTCCATAGGCGGTTGCGAGCCCTGTCCCCATTGAAAGGCCAAGGAGCATAAGGATCAGCTTGCCGATTTGTCTGAAACGAAGAGTATAGGGTCTGGTCATGTCAGGCTCCATTTGAAAGGGGCTCTGGTCAAGGTTCAGGTCAGGAGATCCGGTTCAAGTCGTCGGACGAGGCCCATCGCTCCCACGGCCACTCCGGGCCAGCCCTGTCCCGGGAAGACGCTGTCTCCGACGAAGTAGACATTTTCAAGGGGAGTGAGGGATGAGGGATAGCCGAGCGGAAAATGTCTGAGACGCAGGGGAATCCCGCCAACAGTGCCTCCGGTTCTTCGGGTATAGCGAGCAAAGGTCCGGGGTGTTCCGACCAAAATCGCCCCCTTTTCGGCGTTGCGAAATTCGGGAATGGCCCGGTAGAGTGCCAAGAGGACAAAGTCACGAAAGCGGTCCTTCTTGTCCCGGTAACCATCCAAAGAGAGATTCTCCCAACGCGGGAGTTCGGTGTGTGTGGAGATCGTGACGCTCCGGAATCCCCCGGGAGAGAGCCGTTCGTCGGATGGCTCGGAGAGGGAGAGAAAAAAAGAGCGGCTTCCGGTTTCAGGATTGAGGGGATGGTGGATCTGGTGGTGCGCCTCGAAGTCTCCGGGAAAGTCGTTTCGAACCATGAAATGGAGTGTTACGGCCCCCCACCGGTCCCGGTAGCGGACCTGCCTCTTGGTCTCGAGGGTTTTCAGGGAGGGATCGTCAAATAGAGAGGCGGCTCCCCAGACATCCCGGTTCAGGATGACTCTTCGGGCTTCGAAGCTCCCCCGTGTGGTATGAAGACGAAAGGTCCCTCCATTCCTTTCGATCTTCCGGACGAGCGTCTGCTTCATGACGACGGGGATTTTCCTGGCGAAAGCCTCGGCCGCGGCACCCATTCCTCCCAGGGCGCTGTAATTGTCGAGGGTCGTGTAGGAGAGGCCCAGGGCTCCTGCCAGAAAGGGGACCTCATCGGAGAAGGCTTGGTTGGTGATCAGCAGAAGCTGGTCGAGAAAGTGTCGAAAGGGAGGGGTCTTCACGTGGGAGGAGACAACGGTTTTGGCGGAGCGCAGGACATCGGGGCCTCCTCGGGAAACAAGGTGCACGAGGGCCCGGGCGGCACTCCGGAGCTCCTTGACGCTTCGGGGAGGAAAGGGGGGGAGATCCCTCATGACACTCCAGGCGGCATCGGAGACACGGAAAATCCTCTTCCAGAGACCTTCGACGTCGTCTTGGGGGAAAGCCCGGGAGAGCTCCCCGACCAGGCGGGAGCGGTTTTGGAACATACGGACCTCCCGGTCGGGAAGGTGGACCCTGAGGGCGGGGTCGATGGCCTTGACGGAAAGTGTCACGCCAAGCGTCTGCGCCAGAAATCCCAAGGGAAGGGCAGGGGAAAGGCCGACAAGGGTCGTCGCCCCGGCATTGTAGGCAAATCCTCCCCGCTTGAAGGTTCCGGAGCATCCTCCCAGGTAATCCATGGCTTCGAAGAGGATGACTGCACGTCCTCCATGGGCCAGCATGGCTCCCGTCAGGATCCCGCCCACCCCTCCTCCGACTATGGCCTCGTCATACATCGCAACCCCGCCCCGACATTATGGTCACGTTCCTTTGATACATCTTCTTGTGCCGAAGGAATGGGAGAGTCCTTTCTGAAATGATAAACTGGAATCGGGCCTCCCGGAAACCCCCGTCCCTGCAAGGGGAGGATTGTCAATTCTGAATGGAGATCGGATGGAGACAATCGAGATTCTTTCATTGAGGGAACAGGATATTCCCGCATTCCTGGCTCTTCAGGCATCGGCCTTCCGGACCCATGCCACCCTGTTTGATACCTCTGTCTGGACCCGGGAAACCCCGGAAGAGTGTCGTGCCGAATTTCCCACCACACGGATTCTGGTGGCGCGGGGAGGGGATGGAAAGATTCTCGGAGGGATCCGTGGACGGGAGGTGGAGGGAGTCTGGCTGATCCGCAAGCTCTTCGTGGATCAGGAGTCCCGGAAAAAGGGGGTCGGCCATGCCCTCATGGGAGCGATCGAGCGGTTGGCGCCCTCCTCCTGCCATAAGATATCCGTCTGCACGATGCTCGTTCTGGGAGAGAACATCCGGTTTTTTCTCGGCCTGGGATATATTCCGGATTTTTTGATGCCGGATCATTACAACAGGCTGCATCTCATCTGCTTTCGCAAGGATCCCGCCCGGATCGGAGAGGATTTTTCGCCACCCCTTCTCTCTGATCAGGAGTAGCGTTCTGGTTCCTGGGCCGGGGATGTTGACCTTGGGCAAAAATTTTCGTATCTTAAACAGGTTCTTTTCTCTCCTTTTCGCGGGAATAGCTCAGCGGTAGAGCATCGCCTTGCCAAGGCGAGGGTCGCGGGTTCGAATCCCGTTTCCCGCTCCATAATCCACAACGA
>JAJZXW010000039.1 GCA_021806225.1 Nitrospirota bacterium
GAAAATAGCTCCAGCAAGCCCTCTCCGGCATCGGGGTCGGGCGCGACCAGGTTTGGACCGTCCGGAAAGGGATGTCAGCACATCATGGGTGTGTCGGGTCGTCGTTTGTCGCTCCAGGTGCATCTGCAAGGTAATGATTCCCATGGAAGGTGTCTCGTTGTATACTTCGGGATGCAAAATGGGAAATTTCCTCGAACTGGATCGATCCTTGGTGGGGACCTTGATGAACCGATCTTTTCCGGCCCGCATGGGCAGTCCTCTGCTCTGGACCGTTTTTTCCCTCCTCTTTTTTCTCTTCGCCATCGGCGGTCTTGCCCGCCTGAACACCGATCACCGGACGGGAGTGCGGCTGGAGGCGGATCTGAGGATCCTGGCCACCGATCTGTTCGAAATCGAGTCCCTCCAGACGGCTCTTCGGTCCATGGACGAGGCACGGACCTCCATGGGGAAAAACGATTCCCAGGGGCTGGCCGAGTACCATGGATGGCGACTCCAGGGGGCCTCCGTCCTCTCCGATCTCTCCGGCCACGGGGACCGCCTGACTGCCGGCGAGAAAGGGATGCTGAAGGGAGTTTCCACTCTCTTCTCCTACCTGGAGCGACAGGAAGATTTCGTCCGGAAGGGGAGCCTTTCCCCGGAAGCCCTCCTTCCCCTTGGCGTGAACACCCAGATTTACTCCCTCCTGACGCGTCTGACCCGACGGATCCACGCCCACCAGACTCTGTTCTTCCTCAAGCGCGAGGCTCTTTCCCGGGACAGGCAGGTCTGGGTCTTCCTCCTGGTCCTGTTTCTTTTGACGGGGCTTCTGTCCTTCGGATTTTCGAGTTTTCTGAGCTCCCGGACCCGCCGTGCGATCCGGTTCCAGATGGGCCTCCTCGACCAGTTCGTCCTGACCGGGAGCGTGATCAAGGACTGGCGGGGACACCTCCGGCGACTTCTGTCCGGTCTGTCCGCTGCGGGTGGAATCCGCTGCCTGTTCGCCTTCTTTCCGGGGGAGGGGGATGGTCCGCTCTGCGAGCTCTTCTGGGCGGTGCCTCCGTCTGAGGGCGAGCGCCTTCGGGCGGAGTCCCTGATCCGGGAGAGCATCGGAGGGAGCGAGGGCCTTGCCGGATACGGTGAGATCCCTATCCGGCATGAATATTTACGGGGTGAAGGACATCTTTCGGGGGCGACCGGAGAGAGGCTCGAAATGCTGGCAAGAACTCTGTCTCTTCCGGACCCCCCGGTCATCGGCATGGCCGGGATCGGCGTCGAAGGGTCGCGTCTGCACGATCCTGTCCGCCGTCAGGTCTTTGAAGGCATTCTCTCGAGCCTCCTGAATCTTCTTGGATCTGTCCGGGCCATTTCGAGCTATACGGAAAAGCTCGAGTACTACGCCGCCCGGGATCCTTTGACAAATCTTTACAATCAGCGGATTTTCTGGGACCTCCTCAACTACGAGGTGGGGCGAAGCGAACGGCACTCCCAGAGGTTTGTCCTCATGGTGATCGATCTCGACGACTTCAAGCGCATAAACGATTCCTTCGGCCACAAGGCCGGGGATCTCTGCCTCGTCCGCGTTTCGGAGCTCTTCCGGCAGAGCGTCCGGAGGGAGGACATCCTCTTCCGGTACGGAGGGGACGAATTCTGCATCATTCTGCCCGAGACGGGAATCGAGCAGGGGTGGTCCACCGCCAACCGCATCCTCGAAGGAGTCTCCGGGATGTCCGTTCCCGTCGAGGGCGGAGTCGGCATCCCCCTTTTCGTCTCTATCGGAATTGCGGCCTGGCCCCGCCACGGCCGGGACGGGAGAGAGCTCTTTCTCATGGCCGACAACATGATGTACAAGGCCAAACGAGCCGGAAAGAACCAGTGCGCCCTTCCGGCCGACTCCGACCTGGCCGCCACCTTCCGGCACGAGGGGGACATCTACCTCATGTTGCGCAAGGCCGTCATTGAGGAGCGGTTCATTCCCTACTACCAGCCGATCAGGGATGTGGCTTCGGGGGGAATCTTTGCCCACGAGGTGCTGGTCCGCCTTCCCCGGGCCGACCGTCCGGCGGAGATGATGCCGGCCTTCGAGTTCATTGAGGTCATGGAGCGGACCGGGCTCGTCGGGGCGATGGACGCGCTTGTGAGAAAAAAAGCCTTCGAAGCCCATGCCCTGGCCAATAGCTCCTTTCCCCTTTTCCTGAACCTTTCTCCGGGGAGCTTCCTGCGCCGCGAGGGGCTTGAGGAGCTCCGGTCCCTGGTCCGAAATGCGGGAATCGACCCGTCGATGATCGTCTTCGAAATCACGGAGCGGGAGGCGGTGGAAAATCTGGAAGAGCTGGTGCAGTTCATGAAAGAGATGCGCTCGATCGGAGTGCGGTTTGCCATCGACGACTTCGGAAGCGGATTCGCCTCCTTCGACTATCTTCGGGAGCTGCCGGTCTCCTTCGTCAAAATCGGCGGGGAAATCGTCCGGAACCTGGCACTCCACGACCACGTCGACCGGCTGATCGTCGAGAGTCTGGTTAAGATTTCCCGGCGGCAGGGGATATACGTCATCGCGGAAACCATCGAGACGGAGGTTGTCATGGCCGAGGTCCGAAGGCTGGGTGTGTCGCTCGTCCAGGGGTACTTCATCGGCCCTCCCGCATCCTCCCTCCTCGCATGAGCCTTTTCCCTGCGCGGTTTCTCCCGGTGTTGCATTCTGGTATGATGATCTGGTGGCAACTCTCGCCTGTCGGGAGTAGCCGTCCCGTTTGAAGTTCGACATCCATGACAATGAAAGAGAGGTACTGGAATGGCCATAGTGCATTGTTCCCGATGCGGAGCCGATGCGGAGGGACTCGCCGAGTCTCCCTTCCCGTCTCCCTTCGGAAAGGAAGTTCAGGACCATGTCTGCCAGGCCTGCTGGACGGCCTGGGAGGATATGCGGGTCAAAGTCATCAACGAATACCGCATCAACCTGGGACTTCCGGAGCATCGCGCGATGCTGGTCAACATAACCCGGGAGTTTCTGAATCTCCCGGCTCCTGAAAAGAAGGCCTAGCTTTTCGGAATCTTCCCTGAGGAGACCAGCCGGTCGACGTGCCGGCTGGCACCCTCCCCGAACGGAAGATAGAGTGTGGTGGGATGGCCTCCTTCGTAGACAAGCCGCCTGGCTTCCCCGTCCGAAATCCCCATATACATCTGGAACTCGAACATCTTTGAGTGTTTTTCCATCAGGGATTTTGCCGCCGCAAGCAGGGCCGGGTCGTGGGTTGCGATGGCGAAGAAGTTGGATTCCTGGAAGAGGATTTCCATCAGCAGACGGAAGCGTTCGGCCACTTCACGCTCTTCGACGGGACTTCCCGCATCGAGCAGGGGCAGACCCTTGACGAGGCGGATACGTCCCCGGACCTGCCGGATGAGCTCGAGGTCGGACAGGGCCCGGGGCATACGGGCCGGAATCGTCACGGCCAGATGGGGGAATCGGGGCCTGAGCCCCAGATAGAGGTCGACTGTCGCTCCTGCCGCGTCGGGATCCTCCATGTCGAGCCAGACTCCGTATCCGTATTCCTCCGCCCGGGTGACGAGCGGCGCGAGACGTTCCATCGCAACCATCCATCCCTCGTCAATGCCGAAGTTCCGGGGATCGATGGAAATCCCCCCGCGAATCATCCGGTGCCCCATGGTCGTCACGAGTTCCAGCGCCTCCTTCAGGGCCTCTTCGGGGACGGCCTCAAGCGGCCAGTGGGGCGCCAACAGGGTTCCGAGCCCCTCCTTGTTGTGGTGTCGCGCCTTTTCCAGGGATTCCTCCAGGGTATGTCCTGCCAAATATCCGCTCATTCTCTCCTCTGTCGATCGGGGACATAAAGATCCCCCCCATTCTGATGCGATTTTACTGGTTTCGATTCCCGGGCAGATTCATTCATTGTACACCTTCGGGAGACTCCCGTCTCCCGAGGATCCGGCTAGGGGGCCGACGCGGTGTCGTCGTCGAGAAGGGACTGCATCTCCTCGAGGGAGATGTGGGCAGACAGCGGGTCGTCTCCGGAGAACGCCCCTCCGAAGTCCATGACCCGCTCGAAGAGATCTTTTTTGGACTCCTTCAGGACCCTGACCCTTTCCTCGACGGTCTCCCGGACCAGGAATCGGTAGACGAAGACAGACCTTTTCTGCCCGATTCTGTGAGATCGGTCGCTGGCCTGGGATTCTGCCTGTGGATTCCACCAGGGGTCGTAGTGGAAGACGTAGTCCGCCTGGGTCAGTGTGAGACCCACCCCGCCCGCCTTGAGGCTTGCCAGAAAGACCATAGGGCTGTCGTTCCCCTCCGACTGGAAGGCTTCCACCCGCCGCTTTCGTTCCTCGAGAGGGGTCGACCCGTCGAGACGGACAGAGGAAATCCCCATAGCGGGCAGGGTCGTTTCGAAGAGATCCAGGACCCGCGTGAACTGGGTGAACAGCAGGATCCTGTGTCCTTCGGAGACGCCTTCCTCGATCTTGGCGCACACAAGGTCGAACTTGCTCGAGGTGGCGATCCCCCCTTGAAGCTCAGGCGGAAGAAGCGCCGGATGGCAGGCGAACTGGCGCAGCCTCAAAAGGAGCGTCAGGTAGGCCATGTGGCGGGAGCCCTCCGAGAGAAGAATCTCCTGGCGGCCGTGCTTCCTGAGATGGGAGTACTGCGCTTTTTCTTCCGGGGAAGGATCGATCCAGACATCCATTTCCACCTTGGGTGGAAGGTCGGTCAGGACCATCTTCTTGGTCCGGCGAAGGACGAGTGGGGCCACCAGGCTTCTGAGAAGGTCGACTCTGCGTTCCTGCTCTCCTCCCGTGGCGCTTTCCCTGATAAAGCGCCGTTCGAACTGGAGCCTCGACCCGAGAAGTCCCGGTATCAGGAGGTTCATGATTCCCCAAAGATCGACCAGTCTGTTTTCGACAGGAGTGCCGGTGATCGCGATCTTTTGTCGGGCGGGGAGGGAGAGAAGTGCCTGGTGGGTCAGGGATTCGGGGTTCTTGACGGTGTGGGCCTCGTCGAGAACCAGACAGGAAAAGGGAGAACCCTCGCAGAGGTGAGGATCGTTCCGGAGCGTCCCGTAGGTTGTCAGGATGATGTCGGCCTTGTCCATTTCGGGAAGTCGGGCCTGCCGGTTCATGCCCGCATGGATGTGTAGTCGCAGGGTCGGGCAGAAGCGGCCGGCTTCATGGGCCCAATTGTAGAGAAGGGAGGCCGGGAGGGCGACAAGGGGAGGGCGATCCGCATCCGGGGAAGGGCCCTCTTCCTGTTTCATGTGGGACAGGAAGGCCAGAACGCTGATGGTCTTTCCCAGACCCATCTCGTCGGCGAGAATCCCGGAGAGCCCCTCCCGCCGGAGGGAGACAAGGGTGGAGACGGCGTCCCTCTGGTAGGGGCGAAGGGTGGCGGAAAACATGAGGGCCAGACGCTCGAACTCCCGGTCGGCCAGGGGAGTCGGCGAGAAGGGGGCAAGGCGGACCCCCGGAGCCGGATCCAGGGGGAGGTCGGGGCGAAGTCTCCTGATCATGGAGACATAGTACCGGCTGGCCTGCCCCCGTCCTTCCCCGTCGAGGGTGAAGAGACGGCAGATTTCCCGGTCGTGGTCGCGGGTCGTCCCCTCGAGGTAGACGGAAGACCCCGAGGATAGGGGAAGGAGGGATGAGTTTTCCTCGGGAGGCCGTCCGGGGAGGGGGAAAACTCCGGCCCCTGTGGAGACGGATGCGGACAGAGCCACCTCCTGCGGGGAGAGGTCCCTGATCCCCAGTGAGATTCTGACGGGCCCGGGAAGGATCGATCCCTCGTGAAGAGCGCTCCGGTCGATCCTGAAGCCTTTGGATTCAAGCTCCGGAACCACCCGGTCGAGAATGTCCCCGGCCTGGTCGGGATCGACGGGAATCGTGGAGTCTGAGCTCGACAGCCGGGCCACTTTTTCGAAGTGGTTCCGCGCGATCAGCTCTTTTTCCCGATCCCGCCCGATCAGGAAAGGGACCGCCTCCGGAGAGGGGGCCGGCTCCTGGATGTGATCCCCGAGGCGGTGGCGTTCGGGACCGAAGAGCGGGATGGAGAGCCTGTCCGGATAGCAAAGCTCGGGGGTCAGGAGGAGTCCGCCTCCGGTCCGGCCGGCCAGTCGAAGGACCGCTGTCCACCGGGAGCGGGAGCCGAATCGGGGAGCAAGGACGGGCGGGTCGAAGGCGATCGGTCCGGGATTCCCTTCCGTTTTGCCGGGATCGAAAAGGGGGGCCCATTCGGAGGGGGGAAGGGGGCGGGGATCTCCCGCGCGCTCCAGGAGACGCCAGTTCAGCGCAGGCAGAGGCGATTCCCGCGCGAAGAAAAGAAGCGAGCCCCCTCCCGCGAGGATCGAGACCCCTTCGAAGCTCATCCAGAGGACATCTTTCAGGGAGCGCTCCGCCTGTGCGATTTCGATAGAGCCCTCGAGGAGCATCGCCTCTCCCGGGCGATCCTTCCAGCGGGCGACGATCCGGACGGAGGGGGCGGTGGCGGGACATACGATCCTGTAAGGGGTTTTTGTCCGGGCCGACAGAATGCGAATGCCGGGGAGGGCCAGGTAACGGAACAGGGACTCCCGCCCTTCGGGTCGGGGGCGATATCCGGGAATGTTCCTCCCGTCATGGGTTTTGGCCAGGTGTGGCGCGAAGGCATTCGAAAAGAGTTCGGCCGGGGGGGAGAGATCCCTCCCGCCGCCTTTCCGGCTGGCCTCGAGTAGCTGGAACCGGGAGTGGTCCATGGGGGTCATTCGCCGGGTCAGGGCGATAAAGAAAGGCGCTTCGCGGGTGCCGGACAGGAGGAGCGTCGTGCAGGGGAAATCCCGAAGGGATTCCTCCGTCTTCCCGGGTCGGCGCAAGGGAAGGGGGGGAGGCTTTCGGGGCGCCCGCTCCTCCCGGGAGGAGGTCTTTTCGCGAAAGACGAGCAGAACCGCGATGGCGTGGGTGCAGGGCAGGTCCCATTCCGTCCGGCAGAGGGAGCAGGAGGCGAGGATGCCGGACGTTTCGGAGCGAAGGGTCAGCGATGCGCCCGGCTCACCGGAATTTGGGCGGAGGAAAGCCGCAAGCTCCCCTGAGAGAGAGAGGGTTGCGGGATCGAGATCCACCGTCATCGCTTCGAGAAGCCTGCGGGCCGCGGACAGGCGAAGGGGAGGAAAGGAGTGGGTCAGCAGGGGGTCGGCCATCGGAGGGACTCTTCCGGGAAGGAGATCACCGGACGGCGTTGATTTCCGAAATCAGGAGGACGGCCGAAAAGAGGAGACCGAGGATGAAGGCGCCTCCGATCAGGGCAAGAGCCCTCCTGCGATCCTTGGCCCTGCTCTCGGGAGCCTCCACCGGGGCCTTTCGGCGGGAGCCGGGGATGAAGGTTCGCCCGAGAAGGCCATCGACGACACAGAAGGAGGCCATCGCCTGGATCAGGGAAAGGGCCGTTCCCGTCGCAAGAAGAACCATTCCGGCGGCATAAAGGGCCGGATGCGTGAAAACGGCCTTCCACTGCTCGTTGTAGATGACGACGAAGACGAAGCCCAGAAACGCGCCGCCTCCGCGGATCCATCGGCCTTTCCTGTCGATGTTGCAGACTCCGGGAAGGTAGGTGTCTCGACCCTCCCCCTCCTCCTGGTCCGTCGGGCTTCTTCGGGTTCCGGGCGAGTCCATGTCAAGGCTCCGTCTTGTCAAACGATTTGTCAATGCCGCGCAAGATCCGGAACTGGGCGACCACCCGCCCCTGGATCAGGGAGGGAAGGTCCGTCTTTCGAAGGTCCTGCTCGGGAGATCCGGGTGAGGGGGAGCGAAGGAGAAATCGGTCCTTTCTGCGGACGAGCCGGCCGGGAAGAAGTTCCCCCGACCCCGGATCCCTGACCACGACGATCTCTTCACGGTCCCGGGACGTGATCTTCTGGGCGAAAAGAATGTCTCCTTCCCGGATCTCCGCCTCCGGGAGGGATCTCCCTGGTCCCACCTCAAGGGCAAAGTCGGGGGGACGGTCAAAAAGGGCGGAGGGAAGGGGGAGAAAGGACGGTTTCCCTTCGGCGGATGGTCGGGCGGTGAAGTACGGAATTTCCCGCGCGCCTTCCGCGGATTCCTGGTAGAGGGCCAACGCCGTCCCTGTCAGTCTGATCGAGCGGGCCTGGCCCGGGCTTCTTTCCAGGAATCCTTTCCGGATGAGGGCCTCGAGATGGGTGAGGCCGGAACGGGTGTTCTCGGAGCCGATGTGCCGAGCGATCTCCTTGATGGTCGGGGGTTGTCGCCTGGTCCGGATTTCACCTTCGATAAAGTCGAGGACAGATTTCTGCTTGTCCGTGAGGGAGCGCACCGGAAAAATCCTTCCTGCTAGAACCCGAACTCCGAAAGGAGCTGGTCGACGGTGTTCTGGTCGATGTCTCCATGGGCTCCCACTCCCTTGAGGGTCTGGTTCGAAGGGGAAAACGCAGGGGAAGAAGAGGTCCCGCTCTCCTCTCCGCTCCGGTTCGCCTCGGGGGAGGTTTCGATGAGGATGCGCACCAGTCGGGTCTCGAGTTCCTTGAGATGGCTTCCGATCAGCTTGATGTTCTGCCCGACGAGATCCTGAAAGGCCATGGCCTCGAAACCGTGCATGATCCTCTCGTCGGCTCCGTCGAGAATCCCGGCGATCTGGTCGAGGGAGGGGGCGGTCGCCGATTGGGCGAGCGTGCGGATCCGGTTGTGATCCTCCAGGAGGCTTTCCAGGATGTGCATGAGCTTGTGAGCCGCATCCTCCGTCATCTGACTGATGACGCCCAGGCCTTGCGAGGTCTCAGGGAGCTTTCCCTCCATGAATTTGAGTGAGTCGACCATGGATGACGAGAGGGACAGGACGCGTTGAATGTCCCGTGCGGTCTGGCCCATCTGCTGGAAAAGCCCCGAAGCGTCGTTGCTCTGGCTGTCCGGAGGAGAGACTGTCGGTCCCTCTCCGGAAATATGTCTGCGGAGGAGGGGGATGTCGAGTACCCAGGACTCCGGCCCCTCGACGGTCTTGTGTTTCGAAAGGAAGGGGTGGTTCGCGTGGACGACCCCCCCGAGGCCCGGGTCGACGAGGCGGAGAATGCGGCCGATCCTTGGAACGGCGATCAGTGCCTCGCGGTACGAGGAGAGAAAGATCCCCTTGAGCCCCGAAAGCTTGTCGGGACGTGGGAGGTCGAACCAGTCGTGGGGAAAAAACAGTCGCGCCTCTCCCGGATCGCTGTTTTCCCTGAGAGTCTCGATTCGCCTGATCTCGGTCATCCGGATGCCGAGATCCACTTCCCGGGAGAGGGGAAAGGTCATGATCTGCATCGGAATCTTCTTTTCTGTCTTTGTCTGGCTGTTAATCCGTGACATCCTTGAATAGGTCCTGAGATGCAATGGGGCTAAGGTAACATAATTGAGGAAAAGGGGAAAGCCTCCCGGGGCGAGAGAGAGACCGGCCGGGTGAAGGGCCTGTTGTCACTCTCCGCCCAGCCGCTCAAGCTGCTCGAGAACCCCCTGGCTCGCCTTGTCCATGACCTTGAGCGCAGCGAGGGCTTCCTCGAAGCGGTTTTCGAAGAACCGCGCCACCGCCTCCTGGCCGAAGCGGTGAATCTCCGCATGCGGACGCTCGAGATCCCTGAAGGCCGTTCGCTCCGAGAGCTTGCACCACTCTCCATCGTAGTACCATTTTCCCAGACGACAGCTCCGGTGGTTCGAAAAGGACTCCGCCTTCTTGTCGAAAAGAGCGAATCTGCAAAATTCTCCTGTTGGTTGTGTTCCCTGGAGCAGGCGATCATGGTGGTCAGCCGTCCATGGCCCCGCCCTTACTTTTCGGAAAGAAAAGCGATCTCTTGAGCGTCGATCCTGATCAGAGCCTCCGGATCTCTCCCGGCCGGCAGGTCAGAAAGGAAAGGGCGTGGACCACGAGCCGGTACCGGTTGATGCCCGGCGAGAGGGTGACCGTTCCCCTGACGGGGCACATGGTCGTGGGTGCGGTGCGGAGCCGGTAGTCCCCAGGCGGAAGGGTCGCCTCGAATCGTCCGTCGATCCGGGTCATCAATTCGATTTCCCGTCGGGAAGGGCCGGACAGGGGGCGCAGAAAAAGGGCCGCCTTCCCGATCGGTTTCCCGTTCCAGAGCATGCGTCCCTGGAAACGGGCCTTCGACCCTTCGGAGGAAGGGATGCCGGCATCGGGGTGGTGGCAGGCGGCGAGGAAGAGGGGGAGAGCCAGAATGATCGGGGTAAGGAGGCGGGCACGGGGACGCATCATAGAGGATCTCCATTATACTGGGTTTGGGCGTCCATAAGAAGTCGGACCTCTTTTTCAGCGGCCGCCCGGACGGGGTCGAAGGAAGGGCCCCTCTCTCGGGCAAGGGTCTCGATCCATTCGGAGATGCGAAGAAGCTTAATTTCGAGGAAGTCCATCGGTCTCAGGAGGCTTCTCGGATGGAGGTTGAAATAGGAAACGAAGGATGAACGGGGGTCCACTCCTCTCTGTTCGAGAAGGGAGAGTGTTTCGGGAAGGATGGCCGGCATGGCCCCTCCAAAAGACCAGAT
Organism: Nitrospirota bacterium; assembly: GCA_021806225.1. Taxonomy (GTDB): domain Bacteria; phylum Nitrospirota; class Leptospirillia; order Leptospirillales; family Leptospirillaceae; genus UBA4572. Next base: position 10,486 of record JAJZXW010000039.1, read on the forward strand.
CTCTTCAGCATAGAGACAGCGGGCGTAGGGGGAATCCGGGGATCCCGCCATGGAGCGTCCCAAGGCGCGGTACCCGCCTCTCAGGCGCGACTCGGCTTCGGGGGTGAGGGGGACCGGCGGAGCCGGAGGAGACGGCGGAAGAGGTCTCCCTCCCGGCCGGGCCGTCCGGACGACGATTTCGTGGAAGCGGGAGAACTCACGGGCAATCGTGCAAAGCGCCTTGTTGTCGACCTCCAGGGCGACTCCGGCCAAAGACGGCAGGGCCAGGTCCCGCAGGACCGACTCGAGGCACTCGAACAGAAGATCCGGAACGGCTTCCGTATGGTCGTCGATCAGCGCTTGAAAAGGGGCCTGTAGGGGGGGCTTAGGGGCGGGAAGTGTCCGTGCGGCCAGTCCCCCCACATGAATCTCGACGACCCGGTCCAGGGGAAAGGAGTTCCGCAGCCATTCCACAAGGGAGGAGGGGGTGGCGGAGCATCCCGCCACCGAGAGATAGGTGAGGCAGTGGCCGAGATCGAGGCCGATTCCGAGAGGGGTTTCGCGGGTCAGGAGGTGGAAGAACTCACCGAGATCCAGGGGGCCGGGAGGGTGGGGTGGAAAGGGGGGCGTCTCGACGAGAAGAAGGCGTCCCCCAAGGTTCTCCAGGAGATGGAGAGCTCCCCGCCGCGCCGCCAGGGCCCCTTCCAAGGTGAGGAGGGGAGGCGCGTAAAGCCCGAATGCGTATCCTTCCATCGTCTTCTGGGCACATTCGTGGATCATCCAGGGGGACTCCAGGGCCTCCATGTGACCTCTGGCCCTTTGGATCTCCTCCCGGTACGCCGGATCGGACGGAAATTCGGCCTGCGTGTACCAGAGGCAGTCTCCGTGGTAGGCGAGGGGGATCTCCGCAGGGATTCTCCGTCGCGCCTCCGACAGATCGGAGGTTCTTCCCCGGAACAACTCGAGATACTCAGGGGCAGGCCCGTCCGACAGAACCTCGAGAAGATCCTCGAAAGGGGGGGAGTAGAGGTCGGTGGACAGGCCGACCCTTGGGCGGGGGAAGAGGGCGCATTCGGAAGGGATCTCTGCAAAGTGGGGGGGAGGAAAAATGGGTCTCAATCGGTCGGTTCCCGGTGTGGATCTGTCCCTGTCCTGTGTAGGCCGCGCGCAGGGGCCTGATTCAGTATAGCAAAGTCATCGATACTGAAGAAAACGGAGGCGGCTTCCCTTGACGACAGAAGGTGGCCTTCGTATACTTCCATTATTGATTGGTTAATCAATTAAGCAGGAGGGTCGGTTGGCCAAGGAGACGGGGATTCACCCCTCCGGGATTCGGGAGCAGGATGAGACGACGGACCGGTGCGTCCAGAGGAAGCGGGAAATTCTCGACGCGGCCCTCTCCTGCTTTTCCGACGAGGGTTACTTCCAGACCACCAACCGGAAGATCGCCCGCAAGGCCGGCATAACCGAAGGGCTGATCTATCATTATTTCCCCAGCAAAAAAGCCCTGCTCCAGGAAATCATCCTGGAAAAATTCAGCCGGGATTCTTCACCGGCCCAGCAGTGCTATGCGCGCTGGGAGCCTGTCTTTGCCAAGACCCCTCCGGACAGCGGGAGCTTTCGGGAGTTTCTCCGGGATCTCGGGCGGGCGACCTTCGAAGGGCTGGAACGGCACCGTGACGTCCTCAGGATTCTCCTGAGCGAGTACCGTCTTCTCGATGACGGCGCCGAGCCCTTGTTCCCCCGGCTGGTCATGGAGCTCTCGACAAACCGTTTTTCGCGGATCCTCGAGCGATACCTCGAGGCGGCCGGGGCGGCGGACCGGAATCCGGCCATGAAGGACGCATTCTTCCTGGGGCCGATCGTCTCCGTCTTCCTTTTTCAGGACCTTCTGCAGGGCCATCGGGTGAGGTCCCTGGACAGGGATCTTTTCCTCGGGACCCTGGTCGACCATTTCATGGCTGGAATCATCGGAATGCATCGGATCTGAACGCTAACCCAGACTTTTCAAGGATTGGACGACCAGGATGAAGAGAATGAGACAGGCATTGGTGGCGGTGATTCTTCTGCTGGCGGGAGGAGCCGGAGCCCTTCTCGAATCCGTTCACGCCCAGGCCGATTCGATACTGCACCGGTACGTCGGAGTTGAAACCTGCGAGATTTGCCATTCCTCCCAGCGGATCGGCCGTCAGTTCTTCGTCTGGGCATCGAGCCCCCACGCCCGCGCCTATCGGGTTCTTTCATCCCCCGAGGCCCATGCGATCGCGGAAAAGCTTCATGTCGCCGATCCGACGAAGGATGGCCGCTGCCTGTCCTGCCATGTGACCGGCTACGGAAAACCTCTGCCGGAAATTCTTTCCACCTTCCGGATGACCGACGGCGTCCAGTGCGAATCTTGCCATGGGCCGGGGGAGGATTACGCCCATTTTTCGGTGATGATCAGCCCCCGGAAATCGACCTTGGCCGGCCTGAACCTTCACCCTGACGAAGCGACCTGCAAGACCTGCCACAATCCTTCTTCCCCGACCTTCCGCGGCTTCGATTACCACCGGGCCCTCTCCGAGATCGCCCATCCCGTCCCGCCTCCCTACAAGAAGGAGACACTTGAAACGGGAGGGGAGCAATGAGCGAAACCCCCTCGCCGGGTCCACCGGTGCCGCTCTCCCGTAAACGGAAGGGGTTCATCATCGGCGGGGTCGGCCTTTTCGTCACCCTCGCCGTGATCCTGGTCTACCTTCGATACAACGCCTATTACGTGGAGACAGAAGATGCGATGGTCGACGGCAATATCGTGATCGTCTCCGCCAATACCCGGGGACGGGTCATGACCCTCCCCCTCAACATCGGGGATCCCGTCCACAAGGGGGACCTTCTGGCCCGGATCGACACCACCGGATTCTCCGCCCTCCAGACGATCGGTCAGCGGAATGTCTCGGCCTTCGGGGATCTCGCCCGCACCCGGGCGGAGGAGGTTTCTCTTGAGGTCAGGCTGGCCAATGCGAAACGGGATCTCGATCGGGGGGAGGCTCTCAGAAAAGGCGGGTTCATCACCGTCTCCGATCTCGACCATCTCCGGAGCGCCTATGATGATCTCAGAGCCCAGCTCGCGGAAATGAAAAAGCTCGAGTTCGTGAACCGGACGGCATTGGAAACCACCGAATCCCACCCTCTGAACTATACGATCCACTCCCCCCTGGACGGCCAGGTGGCTGAACGCATCGCACAAGTCGGCCAGGTCGTCTCCCGCGGGCAGGCCGTGGTCTCGCTGGTCGACACGAAGGACACCTGGGTGACGGCCAAGGTCAAGGAGACGCGCATGGGCCATGTCCGGACCGGACAGAAGGTGGACATCACGATCGACGCCTACCCGGGCCGGAGCTTTCACGGCCATGTCTACCAGATCCTCCCGACATCGGCGGCGGCCATCTCCCTTCTCCCCCCCGAAAACGCTTCTGGAACCTTCGTGAAGGTCACCCAGCGCGTTCCGGTCCGCATCACGATCGATGACGGGAAGGATGTGGTCCTGAGGCCGGGTCTCTCCACCGAAATCCGGATCCATATCAAGGAAGGATCCCCATGGTGAAGGGGGACGACGGGAGCCTGTTCGGAGAGTCCCCCCATTACCGCTGGTGGGCTCTGACGGTGGTGATGCTCTCGCTCTTCCTCCCGGTCCTCGACACGACGATCGTCAATGTGGCGCTTCCCTACATGATGGGAAGCCTCGACACCAACCAGGATGAGGTTCGCTGGGTCATCACCGCCTATTCCATGGCCTTCGCCGTCGCCACTCTCGCCAGCGCCTGGACGCGCACGGTCTTCGGGATCAAGAATCTCTATCTGGGCTCGATCTTCCTCTTTGTCCTCTCCTCGTTCTTCGCCGGCATCTCCCCCAACCTGAACGTGATGATCCTCTTCCGGATCCTCCAGGCGGTGGGAGGAGGGATCATGATGCCCCTCGGCTTTACCATCATCACCGAGGCCTTTCCCCCCGCCGAGCGTCCCAAGGCCTTTGGTTTTTTCGGGATCGTCGTCGTCCTGGCCCCCACGATCGGGCCGATCCTGGGGGGATGGCTGGTCGACAACCTCAACTGGAGGGACGTCTTCTTCATCAACGTTCCCTTTGGAATTCTGAGCTTTTTCTTTACCGTACTCGTCCTGAAAAAGGATCGGGAGCATATCCTCGTTCCCTTCGACTACGCGGGATTCATTTCTCTGGGGACGGCCCTCTCCTTCCTTCTCGTGGGTCTGACCGAGGGGGAGCGCTGGGGGTGGACCGCCTTCTTCGTCTACGAATGCTGGACCGTCGCCGCCATCGCCTTCTGGATCTACATCATGACCGCCTTCGCCGTCCGCCATCCCCTGATCGACCTCTCCATCTTTCGCGATCTCGATTTCAGCCTCATCATGATCGCCAATTTTTTTCGGGCGGTCGGTCTCTTCGGACGGATGTTCCTGCTGCCCCTTTTCGTCCAGACCTTCAACGCCTTCACGGCCACGGACGCCGGCCTTGTCCTTCTTCCCTCCTCCCTCATGGCCGGGGTGGCCATGCCGATTCTGGGAAGCCTGTCGGCGAAGGGATCGGACACCTTCAAGCGGATCCTTCTTGTAAGCGGCTTCCTGATGCTGGCTTTTTCCCAGTTTCTTTTCGCCTTTCTCACGAATGTCCCGATAATGAGCCAGATCATCGTCGCCCAGCTGGTTTTCGGTCTCTCGATGGGAATGCTGAACGCTCTTCTCTCCTCCATTCCCCAGACCCTTGTGGAGCCCCGCCTCATCGGTCTCGCCTCCAGCCTCCAGAGCAACATGCTCCAGATCGGAGGGGCACTGGGGGTGGCCGTCCTGGGAAATTTCCTTGACCATCAGGAGGCTGACTACTATGCGCGCTACCAGTCGGATGTGACGCACCACTCCTATTTTTACCAGCGCGTGGCGGACTTCTTCACCCAGTCCGCCATGCACGGAAATATCGCCGATGTACCGGCCCGCGTCGGAGCCATGGTCACGAATTCCGCCATGGCCCAGGCGGCCATCTCCGGATACAACGAAACATTCATCGCCGCCGGTCTGATGGCCCTTCTGGGGATTCCCATGATTCTCCTGATGAAAAGGCTGTCCCACCGGGGGGGCAAAGCGCAACCTGATGCGGTTCATGGAGGAATCGAGTGAGAGATCGAGGGATCATGCTGGCAATGGGCACTCTCTGGGCGATGGTGGTTTTCGCTCAGCCGGTCCTTGCGGAGGATTCGGGAGGAGCACCTCCCGAATCCTCGTCCCCGGAGTTGTCCGGACAGACCATTTCCTTCAGGGAGGCCGTATCGGAGGCGCTCCAGAGACGTCCATCGCTCAAGGCCTTTTCAGAACAGGTCAAGGCCTCTCGGGAACGGATCGGTGAGTCCAAATCCGGCTACTTTCCCAACCTCTCCGCATCCTATTCGGATACGCTCGGAAACAGCCTCTTCGGATTCTTTCTGATTCCGGGATACCAGTACGCCAACTACAATCTCCTGACAGTCGGACTCACCCAAACCGTGCTGGACTTCGGACGGGTCCATTCCCAGGTCCGCCAAAGCCGCCATCAGCTCAAGTCAGTGCAGGCCGAGAAACTTCGGACGGTCCAGGGGGTCATCCGGGATGTCGAGGTGGCCTATTTCAATCTTCTGAAGGCCCAGCACCGCCTTCTGTCGGCCCGGCAGAGCCTCGTTGATGCCGGTTCCCATCTCGACGAAGCACGTGCGAGGGTGGCGGCGGGGGTTGGGCTTCGTCTCGACGTCACCCAGGCCAAGGTCAACTATGAATCGGCCCGGCTCGACCTCATCCATGAGATGACCGGTCTCAGAAAAGCCCAGGTGGATCTTGGCCGGGCGATCGGATTCCGCCACCGGAAACCCTTCGTGGCCTCCGATCCGGCGGGGGAATCCGTCTCGTCCCGCGTTGACCCGGAAGCGGATATCTCCAAATACCTTCCGACCCACCCCGACCTTCTGGCCGATGCCGAAACGGTCCAAAGCCGGAAGGCCAGCCTCGACGCCTCGAAGGATCAGAACTATCCGACCATCACTGGCTCTGCCCAGTATTATCTGGCCCAGATTTCGATTTCCTTCTTCGGACTTCCGACCTCGCCATTTTCCACATTCAATGTGGGAGGATTGCTGAATGTTCCGATCTTCGAGGGGGGCCTCGCCACCCATCAGATCCATGAAGCGCGGGCCAATCTGAGACAGTCGATGCACCTGAAGGAAGACGACGAAGTCCGTCTCATGGCGGGGATCCGCGATGCCGCCGAAGATGTTCGGGAGGCCCGGGAACGATTGCGCGAAACCCGGACCGCCCTGGACAATGCCGAAGAAAATGACCGCCTGATCGAGGCGGCCTATCGCGTGGGAACGGCGCATTCGGTTGATGTCGTCGATGCCGAGACCGCGCTCAGGCGGGCCCGTGTCAATGTCGATTCGGCACGCTTCGACCTTCTTTCGGCTCTGGTCGCCTACCATTACGCCCTCGGAACACTGTCTCCGTCCGACACGCCCTGATGGACGTGGTGGATCTCTATACGGACGGCGCCTGTTCCGGCAATCCTGGTCCCGGGGGATGGGGGGCCCTTCTCTCCTGCCGAGGGACGGAGCGCGAACTGTCGGGAGGAGAGCCCGCCACCACCAACAACCGCATGGAGCTGATGGCGGTCATTTCGGGGCTTTCTACCCTGAAGAAGCCTTGCCGGGTCACTGTCCATACCGACAGCCAATATGTCCGGAACGGGATGACCACCTGGATCAAAGGCTGGAAGAAAAACGGCTTCCGCACCGCTTCCGGTGCCCCCGTCAAGAACGAGGATCTCTGGAGGGAACTCGACCGGCTGTCGCAGATCCATGAGGTTGTCTGGAAGTGGGTCCGCGGCCACGACGGCCATGTGGAGAACGAGCGGGTGGACGCACTGGCAAGAGGGGCGATTCCCGGGAGGGGACGGTAGGTCCGTTGTTCGCGGGGGACGGATAAAAGAGAATGTGAAGAAAAAAGATGCAGAAATCAAAAAAGGCCGGAGTCTTTCGACTCCGGCCTTTTTTTTAGTTCGCCGCGTGGTGCTTCTTGTGGTGCTTCTTCATGTGGTGGCGCTTCTTCATGTGGTGCTTCTTCATGTGGTGCGGGTAGCAGCGGTGGTGCCGCTTGTAGTACTTGGTGTGGTGATTGCAGCGATGGTGTCTCCAGTGGCGCTTGTGGTGCATCTTCTTGTGCGCCTTGTGCTTGGCCGGAGCAGCAGGTGTCGCGGCCGGAGCGGTCGCGGCGGCTGGAGCGGTCGCATCGGCCGCAAAGGTCACCGGTGCGGCTACAAGAGAAAAGGAAAAGATGATTGCAGCAAGAGAACCGACAACGGATGCCAGTTTTTTCATTGAAACTCCTTGATAGTGGTGGACAGAGTGACTCACACGGCTCTCACTAAGCTATCAGAGCCCGGCGGGATTCGCAAGAGGCGTGGGTTCGACCGACGGTTACGATTGGTTCGTAAGGATTTCTTCTGTGGTTCATTAACTGTTTTATGGTGCGATGGAGGAACGTGGTGGGGCCTTTGAATCCGGCCCCGTCCTGCGGGGAGGAAAGGCCGGAGGGCCGGGATGGCCCCTCCGGGGCGGTCAGGACTCTCAGAAATTGAATCCGGCCGTGACCGGGATGTACCAGAGGGCGTTCTGGCTGGATTGGGCATGAGGGATGGAGTCGGGCAGATAGGCCAGCTTCACCTCGACGAAGACCCAGTCGAAGTTGACCCCGAGACCGACGTCCCCATAGGCGGACCAGGCGTTGGTGGAGCCCTTCCCTGACAGAGTCGGGGAGGTGTTGTTGGGGAGGTCGAGCTGGTAGGCCGCCCCGGCGTCGACGGCGGCATAGAGGTAGTAGTCCGGTCCCCCGTAAAGCTTCGCCTCGAAGCCTCCGGTCAGGGGAGCCGATTCCATCGATCCGGTTACGGGGCTCTTCAATTGATAGAAATTCCCCTGGGCCATCACCCGAAAGGCCAGGACGTCGTTGAACCAGTAGGCGGTCCCGATTCCCGCTCCGTAGCCGTTCTGGAGCGTGTTCGCAAAGGTCAGGCTTGGCTGGCCAGCGCCTGAATAAACATTTCCCGTGTTGGGCGAGACGAGGTCGTAGTTTCCGAAGATCATGAGATCCCAGACGCCCGGGCCCGAGGTCACTGCGTAGCTCTTTGCAGGGGAGAGAAGTCCGGCCAGAAGGATGGCCAGCGCAAGGAGTCCCCCCTTCCATCCGGCTGGGCTCCGGTGAAGGTCAGATCGATTTTTCATGGCAATCTCCTTGGAAAATGTTTTAGGGACATAAAACAGCTCTTACAATGTCACTCATCGGAAGGAATTCGGAAAAGTTTAGGCGGGAGGAGAAGAGGATTCAAACGATTGTGTCTGCCCGTAAAGTTATTCATCTCAGAAGGACCTCCCCATGGGGGGCCTGGCCTGTAAACGGAAAGGGACGGGTGCTTCTCCGGATCATGCTCCTGGATTGTCGTGGCCATGGCGTTCGACGATGGAGCGGGCGAGACGGACCGCCTCGACAAGGCTTCCGGGCTGGGCCAGCCCCTTGCCGACAATGTTGTAGGCCGTTCCGTGGTCGACGGAGGTCCGGAGGATGGGGAGGCCGATCGTGACGTTCACCGCCTTTCCGAACCCCATAAGCTTGAGGGGAATCAGCCCCTGGTCGTGATATTGGGCCACCACGATGGCGTAGTCGCCCCGCGAGGCCTTGTGAAAGAGCGTATCCGCCGGCAGGGGGCCTTCGACGTCCAGCCCTTCGGAACGGGCCTCCATGACGGCCGGAAAGATGATCCGCTCCTCCTCGTCCCCGAAGAGGGAAGCTTCTCCGGCGTGGGGGTTGAGGGCCGCGACGGCGATCTTCGTCTCGGAGACCCCCAGAAGTCTCAGCGCTTCCCCTGCGAGGCGGATGGTCTCGACCTCCCGTTCGACGGAGAGGCGGGAGGGAACCTCCCTGAGGGCGATGTGGATCGTGACGAGAATCACGCGCAGCGGTCCTCCGACGAGCATCATCCCGACCCGCGGCGTGTTTGTGAGCGCGGCGATGAGTTCGGTGTGGCCAGGGTAGTTGTATCCGGCCGACCGGAGTGCGACCTTCGTCAGCGGGGCGGTGGTCATGGCCGCGATCCGCCTTTCCATGGCGAGGTCGACCGCCGTCTTGACGCACGCGTACGACCATCGTCCGGAGGCCACCGACGGTTGACCCGGCTGGACCGGTTCGAGGCCGGAGGGATCGGAGGGAGGGAGAACGGAAAGAACCGAGGGGTCGTTGGGGGCTTCGGCCGGGTCCCGTATGGTCTGGACAAGGAGCTCGGGGGCGTAGCGCCGGGCCGTTTCCGTGATCAGCTCGCTGTCGCCGATCACGAGTTTCCTGATTCCGGAGATGTCCTTGTGCGTCCATCCCTTCACGATGATCTCGGGGCCGATTCCGGCCGGGTCCCCCATGGTGATGGCAAAGGGGGCGCGGCGGTTGAAAGTGTCAACGGGAGACGGCGCTGTCATGGGAATCCTCCTGATCGGGTTCGATATGGACGACGACTTCGACCACCGCCGGGAAATGCTCCCGGATGCGCGACTCGATGCGGTGGGCGATTTCGTGGGCGGAAAGAACGGTCATGTTCTTCGGAACATGGACGTTCAGATCCATTGTAATACGATTTTGGGATCCGCGCGCCCGGATGTTGTGGCAGTCCACCACGCCGGGAGTTTCGCGGACGAGTGAGGCGATCTCCTCCGGAGGGAGGGGGGAATGGTCCGAGAGGACCTTCGCTCCCTCCCGCAGGAGATGGAATCCGGCCTGGCCGATCAGTCCGGCGATCAGAACCCCGATCACCGGATCGGCGGATTCGACGCCCAGGGACGAGAGGAAGAGGCCGAGCAGGACGGAGCCGGAGGCCATGAGGTCGGAGCGGATGTGCGTGGCGTCGGCAGCGACGATCGCGTCGCCCGTCTCCCGGGCTACCCTCTTTTCTCCATAATAGAGCAGTGTCTGGAGTGTGATCGATGCCCCCATCACCAGAACGGAAGAGAGGCCCACGACGGGGCTCGTGTGGGATTTGAACTGGGCGTAGCTGTGCGAGAGGACCTCGTATCCCGTAAAGAAGAGAATTAGCCCCACCGCCGCCTGGGTCAGGGGTTCGTACTTCGAGTGGCCGTAAGGGTGGTCCGCATCTGGGGGCCGTTGGGCGGCGAAGGAGCCCAGGAGGCAGAGAAGGTCGGAGAGGGAGTCGAGAAGGGAGTGATAACCGTCCGCCAGCATTCCCACCGAGTGAATGCGATGGCCCCAGACGATCTTCAGGCCGGAGAGGGTCATGTTGACCGCCAGCGCGGCCGACAGAATCCGGACCGGCGTTCCCAGAAGAAACCCCGGAGCAGGGGCGGGGGGGCTCACTTCTTCGCATCCCTTCGCGCCGCATGTTCCCGGAGCGCCTGGCCGGTGTAGGAGGCTTCATGACGCATGACCTCTTCGGGGGTCCCGGTGACGACGAGGCGCCCTCCGCGCTCCCCTCCCTCGGGACCGAGGTCGATCAGGTGGTCGGCATTGGCGATGACGTCGATGTTGTGCTCGATGACGACCACGGTGTTGCCCGCCGAGACGAGGGCGTCGAGGGTGTCGAGAAGCTTCTGGATGTCCGCGAAGTGAAGGCCGGTGGTCGGCTCGTCCAGAATGTAGAGGGTGTTGCCGGTCGCGCGTCGGGCGAGTTCCCGGGAGAGCTTGACCCGCTGGGCCTCACCTCCGGAGAGGGTCGTCGCCGACTGACCCAGGTGGATATACCCCAGTCCGACTTCCCGAAGGGTGTCGAGTTTTCCCGCGATGGAAGGGACGGCCGAGAAAAAGTCGTAGGCGTCGTCGACCGTCATCTCGAGAATGTCGGCGATCGATCGTCCGCGGTAGCGGATTTCGAGGGTTTCCCGGTTGTACCGTGCCCCTCGGCAGAGGTCGCACACCACATAGACATCGGGGAGGAAATGCATCTCGATCTTGATGACCCCGTCCCCCTGGCATGCCTCGCAGCGGCCCCCCTTCACGTTGAAGCTGAAACGACCGGGATCGTATCCCCGGGCCCGCGAATCCGGGACCTGGGAATAGAGCTCCCGGACCGGCGTGAAGAGGCCGGTGTAGGTGGCGGGGTTGGATCGGGGGGTCCGTCCGATGGGGGACTGATCGATGTGGACCACCTTGTCGATCCGGTCCACTCCCCGGATCTCGCGGCACTGGCCGGGCCGCTCACGGCTTCCGTAGAAAAGGCGGGCCAGCCGGTTGTAGAGGACATCCAGGACGAGGGTGCTTTTCCCCGATCCGGAGACACCGGTCACGACCGTGAGGAGTCCCAGGGGAAAGGAGACATCGATTCCCTTGAGGTTGTGCTCGGTCGCTCCGACCAGTGTGAGGACGCCCTTCCGGGTCCGGGGGGACGTTTTGCGGACGATCGACCGGGTTCCGGAGAGGTAGGCCCCCGTGATCGAACGGGGATTGGCCATGATCTCGGCCGGGGTGCCCTGGGCCAGGACCTCCCCCCCCAGACGCCCGGCGCCGGGCCCCATGTCGATGACATGGTCGGCCATGGAGATGGTCTCCTCGTCATGCTCGACCACCACGACGGAGTTCCCGAGATCCCGAAGGTGGAACAGCGTGTCCAGGAGTTTCTTGTTGTCCCGGGGATGGAGGCCGATCGAGGGTTCGTCGAGGATGTAGAGGACTCCCGTGAGCCCCGCACCGATCTGGGTTGCGAGCCGGATCCTCTGGGACTCCCCTCCCGACAGGGTCTGGGCCGACCGGGAGAGCGTCAGGTAGTCGACCCCCACCTCGGCCAGGAAGGACAGGCGACCGCGGATCTCCCGGAGGATCTTCCGGGCGATCTGCTCCTCCTTTTCGGAGAGGGTCAGCCGCTCGAAAAAGGCGAGGGCATCGTGGACGGAGAGAGAGGAGAGGGCGTGGATGTTCATGCCGCCCACCGTCACGGCGAGGCTCTCACGCTTGAGACGGGCCCCCTGGCAGGAGGGGCAGGGTTTTTCGGAGAGCACCGACTCGAGCTCCCCCCTCGCCCAGGCGCCGATCTGGGTACTCTTGTGAAGGGCTCCCAGGATCGGAACCAGACCCTCGAAACCTCCCCGTGCCGACGGCTTCCCGGACAGCTCCGAGCGGGGATGGGAGGCGGTTCCGTGAAGAAGCTCCTCCAGAAAGGCCGGATCCATCTTGGAGAAGGGGGTCACCGGCTTCATCTCCCGCTCCTCCATGAAGCGCAGGAGACGGGTCCGGACCGCGGTCAGGTTCCGGCTTTCGAGGATCCGGATCCCCCCTTCCGCGAGAGAAAGGTCGGGGTGGGGGATCAGGAGGGCTGGGTCGACCTCCATGAGAACCCCGATGCCCAGACATTCGGGACAGGCACCATAGGGGGAGTTGAAGCTGAAGAGCTTGGGGGCAAGCTCCGGAAGGCTGATGTTGCATACCGTGCAGGCCTCGGTTTCGGAGAGAATCTGGTCCTCGGAGACGCCGGGCTCCCCCGGCTTTTCGGGGAGATGGAGCACCACCCGCCCCTGCCCCTCGCGGAGGCCAGTGGCCAGACTGTCCGCCAGACGCTGGGCGTTGTCCGCCCGGACGGAGAGCCGGTCGACCACGATCTCGAGGCTGTGGGCCTTTTTCTTGTCGATTTCGGGGACCTCTTCCAAATCGTAGATTCGACCGTCGAGACGGACCCGGGTGTAGCCTTCCCGGGCGATCCGGGCGAGCTCCTTGCGGGCCTCCCCCTTTCGTCCGGAGACGGTCGGAGCCAGGATCATGAAGCGTGTCCCTTCGGGAAGGGACTGGATCTGGTCGACCATCTGGGAGATGGTCTGGGCCGTGACGGGCCGTCCGCAGACCGGACAGTGGGGATGCCCGGTCCGGGCGAAGAGGAGTCTCAGGTAGTCATGGATCTCGGTGACGGTGCCCACCGTGGAGCGGGGGTTCCGTGATGTGACCTTCTGGTCGATGGCGATCGCGGGCGAAAGCCCTTCGATGGAGTCGACGTCGGGCTTGTCCATCATTTCCAGAAACTGGCGGACATAGGCGGACAGCGATTCGACGTAGCGGCGCTGGCCCTCGGCGTAGAGCGTGTCGAAGGCGAGCGAGCTCTTTCCCGAGCCGGAGAGTCCTGTGATGACCACCAGACGGTTTCTCGGAATCTCGAGATCGAAGTTCTTGAGGTTGTGCTGGCGGACTCCCTTGAGGGCGATGACCTCCAGGGACGACTGTGGGGAAGGGGCGGACAGTGACATCAGAATGCTCCCGGAACTTCGGCCGAGGTCGTCCCTTCGGGGACGGTGACGGTCAGATCGCGCCCGGGAACGTGGGAGAGCACCCTGAACCTCCGGAGCCGGATCCCGAGGTGGGTTCCGTTCTGCTCCATGAAGAGAAGGTCGGTCAGGACCCCTTCACCCTTCAGGAGGGTCAGCCGGGCCTGGGCCAGATGGGGATCGGGGTGGCGGGGGATGAGGACGATGGAAATCCTGTCCCCTTTTTTCTCGGATCCGGTGCCTTCCGGACGGACGAAAAACCATTTCGATATCTCGGGGATGGAGGCAAGGAGAATGGCGGGAGTCTCGGGGATCCGGTGCTTCCGGATCGTCTTGAGGAGCACCTGCCGGTTCTGGGGAACGTAGAGGGCCATCCGGTTTCCGTCGAGCTTGAGCCACTGGCCGGGAGGGGTCGAATAGCGGAGGATCATCAGCCCCGGGGAGCGATAGACGAGGACTCCCTCGGAGCGGTTCCCGGAAGTTCCGGGGGCCCCCAGCGTCTGGACGAAATCGCTGGTGAATCCGGCTCCGGACTTGACGTTCCTGATCAGTAGGCCGAGCTCGCCCTGTCCCGGCTGCTCCGAAGCGCCCCGTGCCCTGTCGACCGGCCCGAGGGAAATCAGAAACAGGAGGCCGGCAAGGAGAATCAGGCGGCCTCCGACCTTTCGGATGGTCCCAAAGAAAAATCCCGGATCAGTCATGGTGCTCGAATCCTTTCAGTAGGGGGCGTGGCCGGCTCGTGCCGTCGGAAGGTCCGATGACTCCCTCCGATTCCATCCGGTCGATCAGGCGCGCAGCCCTGTTGTATCCGATGCGAAGATGGCGCTGGATCAATGAGGTCGAGGCTTTTTTCTGCCGCACCACCACCGACAGGGCCTCCTGGTAGAGCCCCTCCTCCTCGGGATCGTTCTCTCCGGAGCCGAGAGGATCGCCTTCGGACTCCTTCCCGGAGCCTCCCGAAAGGATCTGTGTCTCCTCCGGAAGCGGTGCGGGCGGGGGCATCCGGCGCCAGAATTCGACGACCCGGTGGACTTCGTCTTCGGAAATGTAGGATCCGTGAAGCCTCCGGACGACGTCCGAGCCGGGAGGCTTGATCAGCATGTCGCCGGCTCCCAGGAGAAACTCGGCTCCGCCGGTGTCGAGAATGACCCGGGAGTCGATCTGGCTCGAGACCTGGAAGGCGATCTTTGTGGGAATGTTGGTCTTGATGAGGCCGGTCACCACCTGGGCGGAGGGGCGCTGTGTGGCCAGGACAAGATGGATGCCTGCGGCCCGGGCCATCTGGGCCAGGCGGATGATCGGAGGCTCGACCTCCTTCTTTTGCGAAAGCATCAGATCGGCCAGTTCGTCGATCACCACCACGATGTATGGGAAGGCCTTTTCGGGCGGGACCGCCTTCCTGAATTCCGTGATGTTCTTCACCCCCTCGTCCTTCATGAGGTCGTACCTCCGGAGCATCTCCCCCACGAGGGCCCGGAGGCGGACCACCGCGAGGCCCGGTTCGGTGACGACGGGGCCCAGGAGATGGGGGATCCCCTCGTAGGGGGCCATCTCGAGGCGCTTGGGATCGATCATGAGAAGACGGACGTCCTCGGGGCCGTTCTTCATGAGAAGGCTTGCGATGATCCCGTTCAGACAGACCGACTTCCCTGTGCCCGTCGCTCCGGCGACCAGTAGGTGGGGCATCCGGGCAAGGTCGGAGGCGTAGGGCTCTCCGGCCACCGTTTTTCCGATCGCCAGGGCCAGGGGGGAAGGAATGGCCCGAAAGGAAAGGCTCTCGTAGATCTCCCGGAAGGAAACCGGGGCGCGGCGTGGATTCGGAACCTCGATTCCGATGGTGGACTTGTCCGGAACGGGGACCTGGATGCGGACCTGCGGAACCTTGAGGGTCAGGGCGAGCTCGCTCGCCAGCCCCGTGACCCGGTTGACTTTGAGTCCCGGAGACGGCGCGAATTCGAAGAGGGTGATGACGGGACCCGTCTGGGAGCCGGCCATCCGGCCCGACACCTGGTAGATGCGGAAGAATTCGGCCAGCGTCTTCTGGGTCTCCTGGATGAAGGCGTCCGTATCCGGAGTCTCCGATCCCGGAGTATCGAGGAGGGAGGTCGGCGGGGTCCGGGCATCGGGGGGGATTTCAAGAAGAACCGGAGATTTTCTGGGCGGCAGCGCGGGCGAAGGCCGGGGGAGGACGGCGGAGGGTTCGGAAAGCGGGTCCGGTCCGTCCGGGACGGCGGGGATTGGCCCGGGATCCGCTGCCGGTTTCGGGAGGTCAGGGGAAGGGGGCCCTGCCGGTCTTCTCCGGGAGAAAAGGTGTCGACCCGATTCCAGAAGATCCCGAAGCTTCGGCAAACTCCTGACCGGGAGATGCGAGAGGAGGAGAAGGAATCCCCCCAGAGTCATCGTCCCGAAGAGGAGGATGACTCCGGCCCTGTTCAGAAGAGGGAGAAACTCCCGGAGAAGGACCGTCCCGAGGAGTCCCCCCGGGGGATAGGGGGCCGGAAGGGGGGCGCTCCGGAAGGAAGCCAGAAGCGGAGGGAGGCCGGCAAGCAGAAAGGAGGTTCCGGCCAGGGTCGCGAAGGAGGGCTTCCACCCCCGAAGTCGGGATGCCGCGTGCAGAAACAGGAGGAGGGGCAGGACGAGCGCCGGAAGGCCGATGAAGGAATAGAGGAGGTCGGCCGTCGTCGCACCGGCCAGCCCGAACAGGTTCGCCGCCCGGGGCCCGGTCGAACCCGTGAAAAGGGAGGGATCGTCCGGGTGAAGGGTCACAAGGGCGCCTCCGACGAAAAGGGCCAGCGCTCCTTCGAAAAGGGGAAGAGCCAGCCTCGCCGTCCCGCCTGAAGGACGGGGCTCCCGGGAGGGAGAGTCCGGAAGGTTCACGTCAGGTCTCGAGTATGACAGGAAGAATCATCGGATCCCTGTCGAACTGTTTCTTGAAATACCTACGAAGGTGATTGTGGATGCGGGTTTTGAGGGCCGGCATCTCGCTGCGGATTTCGGGCTCGGCCCCGTCGAGGGCCACGAGAACCTGGGAGCGGATCAGTCCGTCCATCTCCTGGGAGCGCTCGGAAGGGGAGACGCCCCGGGAAAAGACCTCGGGACCGATCAGCACCTGCCCGTCCTGTCGGGACAGCCCCAGGATGACCATCACCATTCCGTCGGAGGCCAGGCGCTTCCGGTCGCGGATGACCCCTTCGCCGATGTCGCCCACGCTTTTGCCGTCGATCAGGGTCCGACCGGTGCGGACCCGCTCGAGAAGACGGCCGGAAAGAGGGTCGAGCTCGAGGACATCCCCGTTTTCGATCACGTGGATGCGTTCGTCGGGGATCCCCATCTTGCGGGCCGTTCTGGCATGGGCGGAGAGATGTCGGAACTCTCCATGGATGGGCACGAAATGGCGCGGGCGGAGCATCCGGATCATGAGCTTCTGGTCCTCCGCGCTGGCATGGCCCGAGACGTGGATGTCCGAGATGGCGCGATAGTGGACGGTCGCGCCCTTCCGGAGGAGGAGGTTGATGATCCGGTCGATGGCCCGCTCGTTCCCCGGGATGACCCGCGACGAGAGGAGAACGGTGTCTCCGGGACCGATGGCGATATGCTTGTGGTCGTTCACCGCCATCCGGAACAGCCCGCTCATCGCCTCGCCCTGGCTTCCTGTGGTCAGGATGGTGATCTTTTCCGGTGGATGGGAGGAGGCGGCTTCGACCTTGACGACCCGGTCGGCGGGGATGTGGAGGTGGCCCAGTTCAGTGGCCACCCGGTAGTTGTTCTCCATGGAGCGTCCCGTGAAGACGATGTTCCGGCCATGGCGCAGGGAGACGTCCGCAACCTGCTGCAGCCGGTGGATATTCGAGGAAAACGTGGAGACGATCACCCGGCCGGGCGCGTTCTGGACGAAGCGGTCGAGATTTTCCCCCACGAGCTTCTCGGAGAGGGAAAGACCCTCCTTTTCGGAATTCGTGCTGTCGGAGAGGAGGGCGAGGATGCCTTCTTCCCCGAGGGCGCAGAAGCGGTGGAGGTCGAAGTGGAGGTCGTCGATGGGAGTGAGGTCGATCTTGAAGTCGCCGGTATGAAGGACCGTGCCAGCAGGCGTCCGGATGGCGAAGGCGACGCCGTCGGCGATCGAGTGCGTGATCCGGATAGGCTCCACGCTGAAGGGGCCCATCGTGTATTCCTGTCGCGGGGTCAGGGGAATCAGCTTCGGCATGTCGTCGGCCTTGCGGGTCTGCCTGAGCTTCGATTCGAGAAGGCCGAGCGTCAAAGGGGTTCCAAGGACGGGGACGTCAAACTCCCGGAGAAAATAGGGGACAGCCCCGATGTGGTCTTCATGGCCATGGGTCAGAAAGAGGCCCAGGATCCTCTCCCGGTTCTCGGTCAGGTAGGCGAAGTCGGGAATGATCAGGTCAATTCCGAGAAGGTCGTCTTCGGGAAACAGAACGCCGCAGTCGACGACGATGATGCGACCTTCGGTCTCGTAGACGGTCATATTCATGCCGACCTCTCCGATTCCTCCGAGGGGGATGATGCGGAGAGAGGGGAGGGAAGAGGGCGGTGCGGCAGTGTGGTCGGTCAAAAGATCCTCCTGTAAAAATCGTTCATTTGATTATCCTATCAAAAATTCCGGGGTTGTGCGCACGAAAGGTCCGGGAGATCCCGAGCCAGCCTTCGGGGGGGATCGCCTCGGGCCTCAGGGCCGCCAGATCCGGATTCCCTGAAAAAAAGATCTCCACCACTTCATGAAAGTGGGGAGGCAGGGAGTTTCCGAAGGCGTTCCGGAGGGTTTTCCTCCGGTAGGCGAAGGCGCATCGCGCCAGGTGGATCGCTCCGGAGACGGCGGGGTCGAGACGTGACGGCCGGGGCCGGAAGGAGAGGACCATCGAATGGACCTTCGGGGGAGGAAAAAAGGATCCCGGCCGGATGTTGAAAAGGGGGTTGGCCTCCGAGAGAAGTGCGGTCGCGACAGAAAGGGATCCGTATGATTTCCCTCCCGGCCCCGCGACGATCCGTTCGCCGACCTCTTTCTGGAACATCAGGACGGCCTGGCGCGGGGGCTCGGGGGCAGAGAGGATCTTCATGAAAAGAGGAAGCGAAATGTTGTAGGGAAGGTTCGAAACCAGGAGATAGGGAGCCTCCCAGAGGTCGAAAGGATCTTCCAGGGCATCGGCGAGACGGATTTCCAGTTCCGGGCCCAGGAAGGAGAGCTGCTCCCGGAGCGCCGGCAGAAGCCGGGCGTCCTTCTCGATCAGGACAAGGCGGCGGACCTTCTCCGCCAGAATCCGCGTCAGAATCATGCGGCCGGGGCCGATTTCGAGGACGGGAAGCTCTTCCAGAAGGGCAGGGTCCAGGGCTCCCACGATCCTTCGCGCGATTCCCGGGTCTGTCAGGAAATGCTGTCCGAGATGTTTGGCGGGTTGCGGAAGCCTCTCCCGATTTCCATTATGAACGACCATAGGGTAAAATGAATCCTCGCCGATTGTTGACAGCGTCGTTAAAAGATGTCCGCCACTTGCCGGAGCTACCGCCAGGGGCCGGACGGTGAGCCGATTCATGGAGTGTTCCCGTTATGGCCCTCACGCCATCCTATCAGGAAGGGTACGGATTGTCCGGAGAAAGCCGGGAAGGGGACCAGTGGGCTTTCCGCTGGTTCATCCTCGTCTCCTTCCTGGTCCATGCCGCGGTTCTGACAATATTCCTGAAGGATCCGGCCTTCCATCAGACCATCGAGAACCTCATCGCGGCCAAGCCGAAGTCCCTCACTCCCCTCGCCCAGAAGAGGCTGGCCCAGGAGAAGAAGCCGGTCTTCATCGATCTGGTCGATCCGTCCAAGGTTCCCCTCAGGCAGCAATCCTCGGCGCCCCTTCTTCCGAAAGGATTTTCCATTAACGGAAAGCCGAAGGGGGTCGAGCACAAGACCGTCCACAATCGTCCCGTGCCGAAATCGGCCCCCCGGACCCCCCTTCCTCCGGACCTTGTGGCGCGGACGGAGGCGCCGCGAGAGGCGCCAAAGGCCGACAACGCACCGGGGTTCCGACAGGTCCACAAATCCCTGCGCCACGAGAAGCCAAACAAGTCCAAGGCGGAAAAGGGCCGGGAAACCCCGAAGCCGGACATGAAGGAAGCGGCCCGCAAGGAGATCAAGACCCCTTCCCGCAAGCCCGTCGTCCGCCAGCCCCTGACCAAGGAGCAGATCCAGAAGATCCTGGCCCAGGAGTCTCTCGGGAATCCCCTGACGCGTCACCTCGACCTGTCGAAGGAGGTCGCTCCGGCCTACAGCGACCAGCGGTCGGAGCTCGACCGGATTGCCGCCAATCTCGAGGACGAGACCTACTCGAGCTATATCCGGAGGATCCAGGAGCGCTTCGAGACGATCGGGGAATATCCTCCCGACGCCGCGGCACGGGGAACGACCGGGCGGGCCCTGGTCACCTTCACCATTAATGCCGATGGAACGCTGGCCCATATCGCCCTCACGCAAAGCTCGGGGAGCCGGGCCCTCGACGAGGAATCCCTCCGGATCGTCCGGGTCGCCGCGCCATACATTCCGCTACCGGCCTCATTCCACAAGAAGAGTCTGACGTTGACCTGGGCCTTCATCTATTATAATGGCGGATTTCATGTCGTTCAGTAAAATTTTTTCATGCCGGACCACACTGCTTCTCATGCCCGTCCTCCTGAGCGCATTCTTTCCGGTTCTCTCGCGGGGGGCGGAGCCCCCTGCCAAAACATCCGTCCGCTCCCTCGACCATTATCGATCCACCCTGGTCCTTCTCCTTCGGGAGCCCCCTTTCCCCTCCCTCTGGGGATCCTCGGAGAAGGGATGGCGACGGAAAGCCTTCTGGGAAAAGCTGCGTCCGGAAGATCTCCCCGCCCCCTTCGACAGAAGGGCCGCCTTCCTGAAAGCCTGGTTCCGCTCTCCGGACGTTCCTCTTTCCGAAAAGGGGCTGACCCCGGCTATTTCGGCCTTTCCCGACCTCGGGCCCCTTCTCCTCTGGCACCTTGCCCATTCGGAGGGCGTGGGTCCTGAGGAGTACAAGAGGCTCGCCCACCTCGTCGCGGGACGGGAAAACGCCCTTTTTTCCCCGTCATCCCGGCCTGAAAGAGGGGATGGACGGGCCCGGGACCTCTTCCGTCAGGCCATGGAGGCTTCCGGAGAAGAGCGGACAGCCCTCCTCGAGCAACTGGTCTCTGACCATCCCCTGAGCCCCGAAAGCGCCCTCGCGCTTGGCGCCCTCGGCCCGGAGCGAGTGGGCGGGCCCCTGCTCCTTCCGCGGTGGGTTTATCTTCAGCGCATGGGGGCCAACGATCTGGTGCTTCGTGAAACGAAGGCCTATCTCCGGACCTCCCCGCCCTTCCCCTATCGCGACAGGGCGCTTTACCTGGAGGCTCGGGCTCTGGCTCTCCTCGGACATGCCCGAAAAGCCAAGGCCCTGATTGGACAGGCGCTTTCCGGGGCCTCCCCTGTCCGTCTCCGCTCGGAGATCGCGATGCTCCGGTGCCGCATTCTTCTCTCGGCCGATCTCCCCCGCGGAGCCGCCTGCCTGGACGGCCTCTTCGCGGCATATCCCCTTGCCAGATTCCTCCCGTCCCTTGTCGTGCTCGCGCTGCGCCAGGATCTGGTGCGCCCCCTTCCCTCCCTTCCCGCCCTCTGGCGATTTCCGGAAGAACGATGGAGGAGCGGAAAAGTGCAAGAATCGGTCTGGTTGTGGGGGCTCGACCGGGCGCTGCGCGGAGAGAACGCCCAGGCTCTCTCGACATGGGGGCGACTTTCGGACTGGCTCGGGGCTCATCCGGAGGAGTCTTCCGCCCTCTCGCCGCGCCTTCTTTACTTCATGGCCAGACTGGACGCGCGGACGGGCCACCCCGGGAAGGCCCGCGCTCTCTACCATCGCGTGATGCGCCAGGGATCCGGCTCACCCTATCCTCTCTGGAGCGCTATCGCCTGCCGGGGGGATTGCGGTCCCTTTCATCTGAGGGCCCATCATCCGACCCGAGAACCTCGCCCTCCCCATGCCTTGCGGAAGGCGATGGAAGAGCTTTTTCAGATGGGCCTCTTCGGTCCGGCCCTGGTGCTCGAGCGGATGAGCCGGGATCCGGGACTGGACCGGGAGCAGCTCGAGCGCTACGGAAGCCTGGACCTCTCCGTCTCTGCCCGGGAGCGCCTCCTTCTTGTCGACCGGATCTTCCCGGCCCATGGAACGGCGATGCGTCTTCCGACCGGAGAATGGATGTCTGCTGCGATCCTGAAGGGATTTCGGAAGTCCGGGGTTCCAACGCTTTGGGCGCTCTCCATCGCGAGGCAGGAGAGCCGCTTCCGGGAGCGCTCCCTGTCTGTGGACGGGGCTCTGGGAGTCATGCAGCTCATGCCCCGGACTGCCCTGGCCGTCGCCGGGAAGAATGATGAATCCCTTCGTCGGAGTCTCGGACGAAATCTTGGCATGGTGCGCCATCCCGACCTGAACAGCCTGATCGGAGGTCTTTATCTGAAGCGTCTGATCGACGCAGTCCCCGGACATCCCGAGCGCGCCATCGCCGGATACAATGCCGGCCTTCATGCGGTCATGTCCTGGAAGACCCTGACCGATGCCGATTGGGATTTCTTTACCGAGTCGATTCCCTACCAGGAGACACGACGGTATGTCCGGGAGGTGCTCTGGAACTATGCCTACCTGGAAAAACATCTGGGAGGGCCAGGAGGGAGTCCCCGTTGAGCTCCAACAAAATCCCGGGGCTCTCGGTCGGGAATCCCTTCGATGCCCAGCTGCGGGATCGGGTCGACCGCAGGCTTGCCGAAATGTCAGAAGGGCTCCAGAATGAGCGGAGGGAGACGGAGTCCCTTCGACAGGAACTCCGGATGCTGAACCGGGAGATCCTCTCCGCGAAGCGCTCCCTGACCCTGCTGAACAAAGAGCGGGAGAAGCTTCGCGCCATCCTCCGGACCCTCGAGTCGCGTCTACAGTCCATCTCGGGAAATGCCAGTGGCCCAGCCGCCCCAGAAAAAAAGTGAGCACATTCAGGTCAAGGTCCTCAATTCGATTCTCGAAGTGCGCGGACATTTTGACCGGAAACGGATGGAGTCGGCGGCCCGTTCGCTCGACAGCGATCTGCGAAGCCGTCTCGCGGCACAGCCAGGGGCCCTCCCCGACCAGAACTTTCTTTCTCTGGTCCTGCTGGTGGCGATCGAGAAGGTCTATGCCATCGAACAGTCCCGGGAGGAGCGCCAGAGTCTCTACTCGGAGCTTGAAGACTGGAGGCGGTGGGCTTCCGAAATTTCCGGGCCCGCCCCCTTGCCAAAAGATTCTTCGAAGGAATAATCTAAGTGGGAAAGGCGACCTGGGGTGTTCGAGGTCCGGTCAAGTTTGATACCTACAAACATTTGAGAAAAGGCGCAAGCAGGCTGGCAGTGTGCAGGCCGCCTTCCTCCGGAAGGCGGAAGCCTAAGCGGTCTCGAGCGCCCACAGTTGGTCACAGGGTATCTCAAATGGCGATCGGCACGGCACTTCGGGTCCCTCTCATTGAGGATTCCCGTCTCTTCCAGTCCTCGTTCACCGCCATTCGTTCCGTCCCTCCGGAGATTCTTCCATGAAAAGCTCCCGATCGCTCTTCGAAAAGGGCCGGGGAGGTGCGCCACTTCCCTACCGGCTCCGTCCGACTTCCATTGATGACATGGTTGGCCAGGACGCGCTTTTCGGGAGGGGGGGCGTTCTGAGAGGCTTCCTGGATCGGGGAACGTGGCCCTCCATGATTCTTTTCGGACCCCCGGGGACGGGCAAGAGCGGTTTTGTCCGCCTGCTTCCCGCCATTCTCCCCGACCATTCCTTCTCCACGATCAACGCCACGACGGCGGGTGTCGCGGAACTCAGGAAGGAGCTCTCCCGCGGGGAGGAGCGAAGGATCGCCGGAGGCCGTCACGTGGTGGTAGTCGATGAGATCCATACCTGGTCCAAAAGTCAGCAGGAGGTGCTCCTCGATGGGGTCGAATCGGGGCAGATCATCCTTCTTGGACTCTCGAACGCCGCTCCCTACGCGGCGCTGATTCCCCCCCTCGCATCCCGCCTGCTCCTGTTTCCCTTTCAGCCCCTGGACGAATCCTCCCTCGAGATTCTTCTGGACCGGGGGGTCGAGCGGCTCTCCCGGGAAGGCAGCGTTTCGCTGGAGCTTGACAGGGAGGCCCGTTCGCTTCTCGTCCGCTTCGCAGGAGGAGATGGGCGTCGCCTCCTGTCGACCCTCGAGGGGGCTGCACTGGCCGCCGGTGAGGCGAAGGGCGGCGGCCCCGTCCGGATCGAATCCCGGGAAGTCCTGTCGATTCTCCAGAGCGCCGGTCAGTACTATGGAGACAAGGACACCCACTACGACATCATCTCCGCCTTCATAAAAAGTGTCCGGAATTACGAACCTGATGCCGCCCTGCACTGGCTCGCGAGAATGATAGAGGGAGGGGAGGACCCGCTGTACATAGCTCGCCGCCTCGTCATCCTGGCTTCGGAGGACGTGGGCCTGGCCGATCCTCAGGCCCTGACGCAGGCGGTTTCCTGCTACACCGCCGTCAGCCAGGTCGGACTGCCGGAAGGCCGGATTCCCCTGGCGCTCACGACCCTTTATCTGGCCCTTTCCCCCAAGAGCGTATCGGCCTACCGCGCCATAGATCGGGCCCTGGCCGATGTGAGGGCCGGCTTCTCCCCTCCCGTTCCCGTCCACCTGAGGGACCGGACCACGAAGCGGGGACTCTCCCGGACGACCTCCGAGGAGGCATTGTCTTATCACTACCCGCCGGACATGCCCGACGGAATCTCTGCCCAGGACTACCTCCCGGGGGGAGAGCCCGGCCGCTACTATGTTCCGGAGGAGCGCGGCCGGGAGCGGGAGCTCCGTGAAAGGCTCGAGGCGGTGCGCAGGATCCGGAAGGAGAGGAGTCCATAAGAATCTGTCCCGCCCCCCACCCAGCGCCGCTCCCTTCGGCTATCCGATTCTCATCAAAGGATTCCGGGTTTTTTTTGCGGATTCGTGTATAATACCCTGATCAATATTTTCTGAATTGAAGCGTGGGGAGCGTCTCCTGCCGGTCATGCGATCGACGGGACTCTTCCAATTGAGACAAGGGGTGCGACGATGGGATATGGACTTTTTGCATTGCTGGCCGTTCTCGCCGTATCAGGCGGGGCTCTGGTCGGGTATGTTGTAGCGACCAGAAAACGATCCGGTACCCTCTCTCTCGAAGAGGAACGTCTCAGGACGGAGCGGGCCCGCCTGGAGGAAGAGAAGAAAAGTGCCATCAAGGAGGCCGGAATCCAGGCGCGGGAGGAGGCCCTCCGGATCCGGATCGAAACGGAGGAGGATCTCTCCCGGAAAAAGGGCGCCCTCCAGGAGGCCGAGCAGTCCCTCAAGAGCCGGGAGGCCGAACTCGACCAGCTTCGGCGCCAGCTCTCCGAGAACCGCGAAAGGATCGAAAAGGACCGTAAAACGCTTGCGGCACGGGAACAGACCTTCGTCCAGAAGGAAAGCGAACTCCGCTCCATGATGGATTCGGAGCAGAGGCGTCTCGAGGAGATCGCCTCCCTGACCGTCGAAGAGGCCCGGGAGCGTCTGATGCAGAATGCCGAGGCCGCGATTCGCCCCGAGGTTTCCCGTCTCGCCCAGAAACTGGAGCAGGAGGTCCGTGACCAGGCGGTGAGGAAGGCCCGGGAGACGATGACCCTTGCTATTCAGCGCTACGCCAACGAGCATGTCGCCGAGATCAGCGTTTCGGTCGTCCCGATCCCCTCCGACGATGTCAAGGGACGGGTGATCGGCCGGGAAGGCCGGAACATCCGGGCCTTTCAGGCCGCCACGGGGGTCGATCTCATCATCGACGACACTCCGGATGCCATCATTATCTCCGGATTCGATCCCCTGCGCCGGGAAGTGGCCCGTCTCGCCCTCGAACAGCTGCTTTCCGACGGACGGATCCATCCCGCCCGCATCGAGGAAATTGTGGAAAAGGTCAGGAAGGACCTCGATGTCTCCCTCAAGGAGGAGGCGGAGAAGCTGGCCTTCGAACTGGGAATCACCGATATCCACCCTGAAATTCTGAAGCTTCTGGGTCGCCTCAAGTACCGGACCAGCTATGGCCAGAACAATCTGGTCCATGCCCGGGAGGTGGCCTACCTCTGCCAGATGATGGCCCACGATCTGGGTCTCGACCCCCGGATCGCGAAGAGGGCGGGACTTCTTCACGACATCGGAAAGTCCCTCTCCCACGAGGGGGAAGGGTCCCATCCGTCCCTCGGAGGGGAGGCGGCAAAAAAATACGGGGAATCCTCCCAGGTGGTCAATGCCATCATGTCCCATCACGGAGACATCGAGCCCAACTGTCTCGAGTCGGTTCTCGTCGCTGCCGCCGATGCCATCTCTGCCGCCCGGCCCGGTGCCCGCCGTGAAAGCATCGATGTCTACGTCAAGCGCCTCGAGAAGCTGGAGACCATCGCCAATTCATTCAAGGGCGTGGAGAAGTCCTACGCGATCCAGGCGGGGCGTGAAATCCGGATCATCGTGAATCAGGATCAGGTCAGCGACGGGGATCTCATCGAGATAACCCGGGGGATCGCTCAGAAGATCGAAAACGAACTGACCTATCCGGGACAGATCAAGGTGACCGTGATCCGAGAGAACCGGATCGTTGAGTATGCCCGCTGACCCCTGGGAACCGGGGCGTCCCGTCCGACTCCTGTTTGTCGGAGATGTCTTTGGAAGGCCCGGAAGGGAGGCGCTGGCCAGGGGAATCGCCCGGCTTGTCCGGGAGGCGCCCCTCGACGGGATTTTCATCAATGGGGAGAATCTTGCCGGCGGACGCGGGCTGACCCTCTCGAAGACGGAGGAGTGCTATCGTCTCGGCGTGACGGCCATGACCTCAGGGAACCATCTTTTCGACCAGAAGGAAGCGGAGGCTCTTCTTTCCTCCGACCTCCGGCTGCTCCGTCCCGAGAATTTTTCCGCCGCCTGTCCGGGATCGGGCCACCGGATCTTCACGCTCCCGTCGGGGTACCGGGTGGGGCTCGCCAATCTTATCGGCCGGACCTTCATGGCGCCTTCCGACTGCCCTTTCGCCGCCGCCGACCGGCTTCTTTCGGATTTTGAGACCAGTCCCAATCCTCCCGACTTCATTGCCGTCGACATTCATGCCGAGGCGACCGGGGAGAAGCAGGCCCTCGCCTTTCATATGGACGGGCGTGCGGACCTTCTCTACGGAACCCACACCCATGTCCAGACCAATGACCTGACCCGCTACCCCCATGGGACATGGTTTCTGGGGGATGTGGGAATGACGGGGCCCCGATGGTCCATTGTGGGGGCGGATCCTGCCTCCGCCCTTTCGAAGTACCGGACCATGGTCCCGCGACCGTTCCGGGTCGCGGAGGGGGAGGCCCTGTTCTGCGCGCTTCTGGTGACGGCCGGACGTCCGGGAGACCGGAAGGGGGACGTCGACGTGCGGCTCATTCGCGAGACCGACGGAGGAGGGGCTTGACGGAAGAGGGGACCGGAGGAGGGCTTGCGAAGAGCGTGACCGTCTATACTGTCTCTGAGCTTGCGGGAACGATCAGGATGGGGATGGACCGGATCTTCCCCGGGCTTCTCGTGGTCGAGGGCGAGCTCTCGAATGTGAAGCGTTCCCAGCCGGCGGGCCATTACTACTTTACCCTCAAGGACTCGGCGGCCAGTCTTCGCGGCGTCATGTTCCGGAGCGCGTCCCGGTCGCTCCCATTCGTTCCGGTGGACGGTCTGAAGGTGCTGCTTCGGGGGCGAATCTCCTATTACGAACCTCGCGGCGAGATCCAGATCGTGGCCGAGGCGATGGAGCCGGCCGGATTGGGTCTGTTTCATCTCGAGTTCCGGCGCGTCCGGGAGATCCTCTCCCGGGAAGGGCTCCTCAGCCCGGAACGAAAGCGGCCCCTTCCCCCCATGCCCCGGAAGGTGGCCCTGATCACCTCCCCCCAGGGGGCGGCGATCTGGGACTTCCTCCGCATCGGCGACCAGCAGAACCGTCTGATCCCCATCGTCGTGCTTCCCGCGCGCATGCAGGGGAGCGAGGCGGCCCCCGAGATCATCCGGGCCCTTTCCCTGGTGGGGACCTTGCCCGGGATCGACCTTGTCGTGATCGCACGGGGAGGAGGATCGGCGGAGGATCTCTGGAGCTATAACCGGGAAGATCTGGCCCGGGCCATCCTGGCCTCGCCCGTTCCGGTGGTGACGGCGATCGGACACGAAGTGGACGTGACCGTGGCGGACCTCGTCGCCGACCTGCGCGTGGCGACACCGACGGAGGCGGCCAAGAAGGTCTTTTTCGACGCACAGTCCCTTCTCGGGATCGTCGCCCGATCGCGCAAAAGGCTCAGCGAGCTGATCGTCGGCCGTAAGGAGCGGGAGGCCGCGCGCCTCCTGGCATTCCGGATCGCGACAGGGACATTGTCCCGGCGCCTCTCCCAGGCCCATCTCGGAGTTGTCCGCGCCCAGGACCGGATGACCGCCGGGGTCAGGGAGGGCTTGACGAAAAGGGGTGGACAGATCGCCTCCCGGAGATCGGCGATCATCCACCCCTACCGGAGGCTGGCCGGTCTTCTGGGAGCCGTGGCGGGTCAACGGGAGGCCCTGGTCCGGATTGTCCGGGACCTCTTGGGAAAGGCCCGCCTCGATCAGGCCCTTTGGACCCGGCCGCTTTACCGGGAGGATCTGATCGCTGCGGGAGCACGGCGTCTCGAGATCAGCCGGCGACGGTTCGGCATCGTCTCCGGTGTGCGCCACGCCCTTGGGGCCGCACGGGAGCGCCAGAGCCTGTTGGCCGTTCTATTGCGGGAATCGGATCCCGAGCGACCCCTCGACCGGGGCTTCTTCATCCTTGAAAGGGAGGGAGACCGGGGGCTGGCATCCGCGAGCAACCTCCCAGAACGGGGAGAAAGGCTTCGGGCGCGATCCCGGGGGCTTGCGATGGATCTTAAGGTGGACGCTGTGGTTCCGCTGAACGGGCGGATCGACGGGAATGAGGAGAGGGAGGTTCCCTGATGGTAAAGGCGGGCAAGGGACAGCCGGAAGCAGGAAAGGATCCTGTCCTTTCCTTTGAAGAGAAGATGAAGCGCCTGGAGGAGATCGTCCGGATGATGGAGCAGGGGGACCGCCCCCTGGAGGAATCCCTTCGCCTATTCGAGGAAGGCGTCCGGCTGTCGACGGAATGCCAGTCGATGCTTGAAGATGCGGAGCGCAAGGTCACGACCCTCCTTTCATCGGGGCGGGAGGGTGAGGGGGAAGGCGTCCGGGAGATTCCCTTCCGGACGGACTAGGACCGGAAAACGGGGCTGGGACATCAGGAGAAAGGACCACTTTTGGAGATCAAGAATTACCTGAACCATCAGAAGGAGCGTGTGGACAAGGCCCTCGACCTTCTCTTCCGGGAGGAGTCGGGGCGTGCCTACGGCCGTCTCGCCGAGGGCATAAGGTACAGCCTTCTGGCGGGAGGGAAGCGCATTCGTCCCGTCCTTGCCCTGGCGACCATCGAGGCGCTCGGGGTTCCGTCGGACCCTCTTGTTCCGCTGGTCCTCCCCCTCGAACTGATCCACACCTACTCCCTGGTTCACGACGATCTTCCCGCCATGGACAACGACGATCTGAGACGCGGCCGGCCGACGAACCATGTCGTTTATGGGGAAGCGGCCGCCATCCTTGCCGGGGATGCGCTCCTGACCCATGCATTTACCCTGCTTTCCGATCCTGTGTATGATAGTATCCTGCCCGTATCCCGGAGGCTTCCGGTGATCCAGGAACTGTCCGTGGCTTCGGGAATCTCCGGGATGGTCGGGGGACAGTTTCTGGACATCGTCTCCGAAGGGAAGTCCCTGACCCTTCCCGAGCTCGAGAATCTTCACAGCCACAAGACGGGGGCCCTTTTGCGGGCCTCCGTCAGGATCGGCGCTCTCCTGTCCGGTGCCGGGGAGAAGGAGTTGCGGGACCTGACCCGCTACGGGGAGGCGATCGGCATCGCCTTTCAGATCGCCGACGACCTTCTCGATGTGGAAGCCACCGCGGAGGAGATGGGCAAGGCGACCGGAAAAGACGCCGGAAAACACAAAAATACCTATCCTGGCCTTGTCGGCGTCGAGAAAGCCAGGGCTCTGGCAGAGGAAAAATGCAGGGAAGCACACGAGTCGGTGGCCCTTCTTGGCGACAGGGGGGAGCCGCTTCGGGAGATCGCTTCCTATATCATAGAAAGAAGGAACTGATGGGATCTTTGCTCGAAAACATCAAGGGACCAGAGGACGTCAAGGCGCTTCCCGAGGACAAGCTTCCCGTCCTGGCCCAGGAAATCAGGGACGAGATGGTTCGGGTCCTCTCCGGGATCGGGGGCCATTTCGGTGGCGGGATGGGCGTGGTCGAGTTGACCCTGGCCCTGCACAGGATCTTCGATACGTCCCGCGACCGGATTGTCTGGGATGTCGGTCATCAGGCCTATCCGCACAAGATGCTGACGGGGCGTCTCCCGTCGCTTCCGACCATCCGCCAGTGGAACGGTCTGTGCGGCTTCCCGAAGAGGGAGGAGAGCATCCACGACGCCTTCTCGGCGGGCCACGCGGGAACATCCGTTTCCGCAGCGCTCGGGATGGCTGAGGCGCGGGACCTTCTGGGAGACTCCTACCACGTCATCGCCGTCGTCGGGGATGGATCCCTGACGGCGGGGATGGCGATGGAGGGTCTCAACCAGGCCGGCGCCCGCAAGAAAAAGCTTTTGGTCATCCTGAACGACAACAATCTGTCCATTTCGGAAAACGTGGGAGCCCTTTCGTCCTATCTGGCGCGTCTCTCCGTCGACCCCGCCATCGACCAGATGCGCCGGAAAACGGGATCGCTGCTTAGGGACATCCCCGTCATCGGGGATTCGGTGGCCCGGTTTGCCAAGGCGGCCCATGGACAGGTCGTGGGCATGATTTCCCCTCCCGGGCTTTGGTTCGAGGAGATGGGGCTCTCCTACATCGGACCGATCGACGGCCACGACCTTCCTCTGCTGATCGACACGCTCGGAGCCCTGAAGAATCGGCCGGGGGCCGTCCTTCTTCACGTCCGCACCATCAAGGGGAAGGGGTATCCCCCCGCCGAAAAAAGTCCCATCGTCTTCCACGGTGTCCCTCCCTTCGATCCGGAGACGGGGGCCTTCCGGAAGAAGGCCGGAGGGAACCCCGCCTATACGAAGATTTTCGGCCAGGCGATGATCGAGATGGGCCGGGAGATCCCCGAGCTGTTCGCGATTACGGCGGCCATGCCGGAAGGAACGGGGCTCGTCGATTTTGGCAAGCTTTATCCGGAACGTTTTGTGGACGTGGGTATCGCGGAGCAGCACGCCGTGACGCTGGCCGGAGGAATGGCGGCCCAGGGGGCCCGTCCCGTCGTCGCCATCTATTCGACCTTCCTTCAGCGGGCCTATGACCAGATCGTCCACGACATCTGTCTTCAGAATCTCCCGGTGGTCTTTGCGATGGATCGCGGAGGGCTCGTGGGGGAGGACGGCCCCACCCACCACGGCGTCTTCGACATCGCCTACCTCCGCCATATCCCGAACATGACGGTCATGGCCCCGAAGGACGAGAACGAGCTTCGCAAGATGCTCTGGACGGCGCTCCATCATCCTGGCCCCGTGGCAATTCGGTACCCGAGGGGCGAAGCCCTGGGCGTTCCCCTGGACTCGGGTTTCGACGTTCTTCCGATCGGAAAGGCCGAGCTCCTCTCGGAGGGCCGGGACATCGTCTTCCTGGCCTACGGATCGATGGTCGCGGTCGCCCGGACGGCGGTGGAGATCCTCCGCCGGGAAGGAGTCGATGCCGGACTCGTCAATATGCGTTTTGCCAAGCCGCTCGACAAGTCGCTCCTCCTTCAGCTGGCCAACTCGACCTCCCTCTTCGTCACGGTCGAGGAAGGGACGGTGCTCGGAGGGCTTGGGGCGGCCGTTCTTGAATTCCTGTCGGCGGAGGACCTGTTGGGGCGGGTCCGGGTCCGTCTCGCGGGAATCCCGGACCACTATGTGGAGCACGGGGCTCCCGGCATCCTCAGGGACTCCGTGGGGTTGTCCCCCGAGCACCTGGTGGAGATGGTGCGGAAGAACCTTCAGTCTCCCGTTTGCTGACGGGGGTCGGGAGAAAGGCTTGAAGGAACGGCTCGACGCCATCGTCCTTCGAAAAGGATGGGCCTCCTCCCGCGAAGAGGCGGTCCACATGATCGGTGAAGGAAGGGTTCGGGTGAATGCCCTCGTCCGGACCGATCCGACGATCCGGGCGGAGTACGACAGGGTTGAATGCGAACCGGTGGCGAAGGGGGGTCGCTTCGTCGGACGGGGGGGGCTCAAGCTTGAAGGGGCCCTGGACTTTTTTTCCCTCTCCCCGGCCGGACAAAAGATCGTCGATCTGGGCGCGGCCACGGGAGGTTTTACCGACTGTCTTCTTCGGCGCGGGGCCCTCTCTGTCCACGCCGTCGATGTGGGGCGCGGTCTGATCGACGCCCGGCTCCGGGCCGACCCCCGCGTCGCTGTTGTCGAATCGGCCAATGTCCGATTCCAGGGTGCCTGGATGCCCGCCGATCCCGTCGACGGAGTCGTGGCGGATCTGTCTTTCATCTCCTTGCGTCAGATCCTGCCCCAGGTCGCCACGCTCCTGCGGGGCGGCGGGTGGTTCCTGGCGCTTGTGAAGCCCCAGTTCGAGGCCCCGCCCGAACAGGTGGAAAAAGGGGGGGTCGTCCGTGACCCGGAGGTCCGCAAGGGTCTCCTGCGACGGTTCGTGGCCGATCTGTCCAGTGAGGGAGGCGCTCCTCGCGGCCTCTGTCCTTCCGGAGTCCGGGGACGGAAGAAGGGAAATCAGGAATACTTTTGTCTTGCGTGGTGGAAGGGGCTAGCTTGAAGATCGTTATAGGCGGGGGAGCAGGCTTCATCGGAGCCCCCCTGGGCCGGGCGCTGGCCGCGATGGGCCACAAGGTGACGGCGGCAGACAATCTGTCCACGGGATTCCGGAGCTCGCGCGACAAGGATGTCGAACTCGCGAAGGGTGATCTCGATCAACCCCGCTTCCTGGCCCGGATCTTTGAAAAGGTGCGACCGGACCTCTATGTCCATCTCGCCGGCCAAAAGGATGTCGCGACCTCCTGGGAAGATCCGGCTGCCGATTCGGCCAAGACCGCCGGAAGCTTTCTCGGGGCTCTCGGCGCCTGTCGGACCACGACCGTTCCCCGGGTCCTCCTCGTCTCGACCGGAGAGGTCCTGACCCCTCCGGAAGGGGCCGAAGAAAGCCCCCTCGATCCGCTCATGCCGGTCCGCCCCCTTTCTCCCTACGGGGCCTCCCACGCGCTTTGCGAGTTCTACCTCGAAAGCTTTTCCCGCCTTCTCCCCATGAAGATCGCGATCGTGCGCCTGGCTCCGGTTTTCGGTCCCGGGCAGACCACCGTGGGAGAAGGGGGGCTGATCGGGCTCGCCATCCGGCAGACTCTCCTGAAAAACTCCCAGAATCCTCCCGCCATTCCCGGGACGGGCCGGAGGATGAGGGATTACATCTTCATCGATGACGCCGTGGAGGCTCTCCTCCATCTGATCATCAAGGAGAGGGAGGGTCTCTTCCATGTCGGCTCGGGGATCCTCCAGAGCGACCGGGAGGTCTTCCTGTCTGTGGGGAAGGTGCTTGGAACGTCCTATCCCGTCCACTACCAGCCGAATCCGTTTCCGGAGACCGAGGTCAGGGTTCTGGGCCATGAGCGTCTGGCCATTGAAACGGATTGGACGATGGAGGTTCCTTTTCAGGAGGGGATCGCACGAACGGTTGACTTTTTCAGGAAGGCCATCCAGTGATGATCGATCTGGTCATTGTCACCCATCCGGACCCCGTGGGGGCGAGAACTCTTGTGGACCGTCTCGTCCGGGAGCACTGGATAGCCTGCGGCCATATAGTCCCTTTGGGTACATCGGTCTTTTTCTGGGAGGGAGAGGTGCGGACGACGGAAGAGGTGACCCTCATCCTGAAGTCTGTGGCGGAAAATCGCGCTGCGCTGGAGCGGGAAATCCGGAGGGAGCATCCTTATTCGGTTCCGGAAATCCTTTTTGTTTCGGTCGATCAGGGAAACGCGGACTATCTTGCCTGGGTCAGGGAGACCTGCTCGGGCCGTCCGGGAAAGGATTAAGGTGTCCCGTCTCAAGAAAACGGTCACGATCACGGTTCTCCCTGGAGTGACCGAAAAATCCCGTCAATGGACCGTCCCCCGGTGGTCGATCTATCTCTTTCTGGGGGGGATCTTTCTTCTTTTCACGGGGGTCCTCCTCCTGATCATCTTCTACAGTTACGAGACGAAGAAGTTCATGGCGCTTCAGAGCATCCAGGAAGAGACGCGTGTCCAGAAGGAGCATCTCGAGCATTACCGGAAGGAGCTCGACTCCATCGAAGCCCAGCTCTCGGAGGTAAACAATCTCAACGTCCAGATCATGAACATGGTGGCCAAGGGGGCCCCGGACGTCCATCCTCCCTCCGCAGAGCCCCCCCCCGAAAAGAACAAGCCTTCTCCCTACGGAAAGAAAGAGTCGATGGATGGGGGCAAGCCACGTCCCGAGCCACTTCCATGGAGTTACGACGCTGGGGACAGGGTCCTTGGAACCCCCGTCGAGGGATGGATTGTCTCCGCCTTCGGCAAGAGAGCCGGCCCGATCGGAAACGGAGAGGAGTTCCATCCCGGTCTCGACATCGCCCAGGAAGAAGGGGTCACGGTCCATCCGCCTGCGCGGGGGGTTGTCATCCTGACAGACCGGACGCCCGATTACGGCAACTATGTCGTCATTTACCACGGTCTGGGGCTGTCCTCCCTCTTCGCCCACCTCGACCAGATCGATGTGGTCCTCGGCGAGTCGGTAGACAGGCACTCCCAGATCGGAACGATCGGCCTTACGGGCCTGACGACGGCGCCCCATCTCCATTACGAGCTCCGCGAGTTCGGGCATCCTGTTGATCCACGCCAGTATTTTGATGAGAGCCGCCTGAGCGGCGGCCGGTAGGCTTCTCCCTCCATGGGGGGCCATGTCGCTTCGTCCTGTTCGCACGTTTTTGATCCATAGGTTTTTCTGAGAGGAGATCGTCGCATGTTCAAGTCCCTTGTCCGCTCCTTCTTTTCCAGTCGAAATGACAGGGAGATCCAGAGGGTTTCCAGGATCGTCGAGGCGGTCAACGCGCTCGAGGAGTCCATTTCCCGCCTTTCCGATGAGGAGCTTTCCTCCCGGACCACCCAGTTCCGAGCCCGTCTGGCCGAAGGGGCGTCTCTCGAGGAGATCCTCCCCGAAGCGTTTGCCGTGGTCAGGGAGGCCGGCCGGCGCGTTCTCGGAATGCGCCATTTCGATGTCCAGATCATGGGCGGAGCCATCCTTCACGAGGGCCGGATCGCAGAGATGAAGACCGGCGAGGGGAAAACGCTTGTCGGAACCCTGCCGGTCTATCTGAACGCCCTTGAGGGCAAGGGCGTTCACGTTGTGACGGTGAACGACTATCTCGCCAAACGGGATTCGGCCTGGATGGGAGAGCTGTACCAATTCCTGGGGATGTCCGTCGGACTCATCCAGCACGACATGCCGGACGATCTGAGGCAGAAGGCCTATGGCTGTGACATCACCTACGGAACGAACAACGAGTTCGGATTCGACTACCTTCGCGACAACATGAAGTACGAGATAGACCAGTTCGTCCAGCGGGAACTCAACTTCGCGATCGTCGACGAGGTGGACAGCATCCTGATCGACGAGGCGAGAACGCCCCTGATCATTTCAGGGCCCTCGGAGGAGTCGACGGATCTTTACGAAAAGGTCAATCGGATCGTTCCCGAGCTCCGTAAGCAGGATCATTTTACTGTGGACGAGAAGCACAAGACCGTCTCCATGACGGAGGAGGGGTCGGATCTGGTCGAATCCCTTCTCGGAGTGGGCAATCTCTACGAGCTTCGCAATATTTCCTATGTCCACCATTTGATGCAGGCGATCAAGGCGCATCATCTGTATAAGCGCGATGTGGACTATGTGGTGAAGAACGGAGAGGTCATCATCGTCGACGAGTTCACCGGGCGCCTGATGACCGGCCGGCGTTGGGGCGAAGGGCTCCATCAGGCGGTGGAGGCGAAGGAGCGGGTCAAGATCCAGATGGAAAATCAGACCCTGGCCACCGTCACCTTCCAGAACTACTTCCGCATGTACAGGAAACTGTCGGGCATGACCGGGACGGCGGATACGGAAGCGACTGAGTTCCACAAGATCTACAACCTCGAGGTCATCGTCGTCCCCCCACACAGAAAGATGGTCCGCACCGATCTTCCGGACCAGATTTATCGCTCCCAGAAGGAGAAATACGATGCCGTCGTTCTCGACATCGCCGAGCGCCACACGGTGGGGCAGCCGGTTCTGGTCGGGACCGTTTCGATTGAAAAATCGGAATACATCTCCCGGCTTCTCAAGGAAAAAAACATTCCCCATGAAGTCCTGAATGCGAAGTTCCATGAAAAGGAGGCGGAAATCGTGGCCCAGGCCGGGCGCCTCGGAAAAGTGACGATCGCCACGAACATGGCCGGCCGAGGGACGGACATTCTCCTCGGCGGAAACGCGGAATATCTTTGCAACGCCCAGATCCGGAGCCGTGGGGAGGAGATCTCGGAGGAGGAGCGGGAAAAGGTTCTGTCCGAGCTCGAAGAGGCCTTTCGCAAGGAACGGGAAGAGGTCATGCGCCAGGGGGGCCTCCATATCATCGGAACGGAGCGCCATGAAAGCCGGCGCGTCGACAATCAGCTTCGGGGCCGGGCAGGCCGGCAGGGAGATCCAGGTTCCTCGCGCTTCTATCTGTCCCTGGAGGATGACCTCATGCGGATCTTCGGGGCGGACAAGATCAAGGGGCTGATGGAAAGGATGGGGGTCGAGGAGGGGGTTCCGATTGAGCATGCCTTCGTGACGAAGGCCATCCAGAATGCCCAGAAGAAGGTCGAGGCCTATCACTTCGATATCCGGAAGCAGCTTCTGGAGTACGACGATGTGATGAACCAGCAGCGCCTGATCTTCTACGAGCTCAGAAAACGCGTATTGAGGGCGGAGGCTCTTCGGGAGCTGATGATCGAATGGGGCAGCCGTGTCGTGGAAGAACAGGTCATGGCGGTCATCCCCGAGAATGCCTACCCGGAAAGCTTCGACCTCGCGGGGGTTGTCTCCCTCGTGGCGGAAAAGACCGGACTCGCTCTTGAAGCCGACGAGCTGAAGGATCTCGGAATCGATGCCCTGATGGACCATGTCATCGCCCGCTATGAAGAGTATCTGGCCGGCCGGGAAAAGGAATTCGGTGCCGAACCCTTCGAGGCCATCATCCGTTATGTGACCCTGCAGACTCTGGACAACCAGTGGAAGGATCACCTTCTCAAGATCGACCGTCTCAAGGAGGGGATCGGGCTCCGGGGATACGGCCAGAAAGATCCTCTTGTGGAGTACAAGAGGGAAGGGTTTGATCTTTTTGAATCCTTTGTGGGCGAGGTTCGGGAAAACGTGATTCAGGTTCTCGGTACGATCAGGGAAGCGGCGGAGTCGGAGTTGATCGAGGCGCCTCCCCTCGAAGCTCTCGACTACTCCTATCCCGATGAGACGGGAGTTCCCGTCTGGGAAAACGACTCATCCGCCCCTTCTCTCTGGGGAGGGCTCCCGGTGGGAGACGGGACATTCCGGGAAGAGATGGCGCCGGTGCGAAAGGAACAAAAAATTGGCCGGAATGATCCTTGCCCCTGCGGGAGCGGGAAAAAGTATAAAAAATGTCATGGAACCGAATAGGAGTCGCCCTGATTCCGGAATGAGGGAACTCAAAATGCCCGGAACGCGTTTCCTGGAGTGCCGTTCTCCCGGTTCGTTGGAGCCTGTGGCGCGAGCCCTTTCTTAAGGCTCCCGCTGGTATTGGGGAGGGACTCTCTCCTTTCCGGGGCCCCCTTCAGGAGTTCCTTGAACGGGCGCTCCGGCCCCATCCCATCCCCCCCCTTTCCCGGGCCGATGAAGATTCCCTTTTCCTGGCCCCCCCCACCGTCCGCCCCAGCCTCCCCGGTGATCTCCCGAACCGGGAAACCCGTGATTTCCTCCAGATCGGGCCGTTTGACCCGCTTCAGAAAAACTGTGGGCAGGATCGCTCTGGTCCCCCAGAGGCTTTGCCGGAAGC
Organism: Nitrospirota bacterium; assembly: GCA_021806225.1. GTDB lineage: Bacteria > Nitrospirota > Leptospirillia > Leptospirillales > Leptospirillaceae > UBA4572. The sequence goes on from JAJZXW010000039.1 coordinate 47,957, forward strand.
GGTGGAGATTTCCCTCTGATGTGATTCCCCAGTCCATCGGACGAGAGAAGGCGCCACACTGAAAGTCAAAATTCCAGGACGGCTCTGCCGTCCGCGCCATTCCTCCCCGCCATGAGTGTCAAGGTGTACCGCGCGGCTGGCTCATCGGAGAACCCGGGTTGCAGAAAGACGGGAGAAACAGGAAGGTTTTGTTCGCTTCGAAAGGATTTTCCTGTAATTTTCAGTTGACAAAATGGACACTCAAAAATAGAATGGTAGGACAAATCGATCCAGACAAAGTATAAATCTCTAGGATTTTCAGGGCTCCGAAAAAGCATAGCCGGAGGGTACTCATGTTTTCTCTTTCCCATCCCGACCATTATATTCCGATCCTGATCTTCCTGTTGATCGCGATCGGATTCGGGGCCGTCTCGCTCCTGGTGGGACGTCTGATTCGTCCCAACAATCCCTATCGTGACAAGGACGCTCCTTACGAGTGCGGGGTGCCTCCCATCAACGATGCCCGGGAAAGAATCTCGATCAGGTATTACGTCATTGCCATGCTCTTCCTCGTCTTCGACGTGGAGGTGGTTTTTCTCTATCCGTGGGCGGTCGACTTCCGGCGCCTGGGCCTTTTCGGACTTGTCGAAATGCTCATTTTTCTCGTGATCCTGATCATTGGATACGTCTATGCCTGGAAAAAGGAGGCGCTCGAATGGGAGTGATGCACCACAAGGACGGCGAGCTCTCCGTTGTCACCATGAAGCTGCAGGATGCCGTCAACGATATCGTCAACTGGTCAAGAAAGTCGGCGCTCTGGCCGATGACCTTCGGGCTTGCCTGCTGTGCCATCGAAATGATGGGGGCGGTGGCATCGCGATTTGATATCGACCGTTTCGGAGCCGGAGTCTTCCGTGCCTCTCCCCGCCAGTCCGACCTGATGATCGTGGCGGGTACCCTGACCCGAAAGATGGCCCCTGTCGTCCGGAAGATCTACGACCAGATGCCGGAGCCCCGTTATGTGATTGCGATGGGATCCTGCGCCACGAGCGGAAACATCTATGACAGCTACAGCGTCGTTCAGGGGGTGGATCGGTTGATTCCTGTCGATGTCTATGTTCCCGGTTGTCCGCCCCGCCCTGAAGCCCTTTTGGACGGCCTCATCAAGCTTCAGGAAAAAATCATGCAGGACAAACCGGTCTTCCGGAATTAGGCAAGGAGAGAACTTCATGCATCCAGTGGCAGAATCCCTCCGCCGAAGGTTCCCCGATGCCGTGACCGGTTCGCGGGAGGCTTTGGGCGATGTGACGATTTACCTTCGGGAGACGGGGGCCCTCGATGTCTTTCGGGCCCTGCACGACGAGGAGGAATTTCGTTACGACTATATCGTCGATGTGACTTCGGTCGACTATCCGATGGATGCCGAACGCTTCGAGGTTGTCTACATTTTGTATTCCATCCCAAGACGGCACCGGATCATGGTGAAGATTCGCGTTTCCGAGACCCACCCCGTCGTCGATTCCATTGTCTCCATCTGGCGGGGGGCGGAGTTCATGGAGCGGGAAGTGTACGACATGATGGGGATCCAGTTCAGGGGCCATCCGGATCTGCGGAGAATCCTCATGCCGGATGACTATGACGAAGGATATCCCCTTCGAAAGGACTTTCCTCTTGTCGGAAAGGGCTGGAGGGATGACTTTTCCTTCGTGCCGAAGTATTTCGAAAATCTCCCACCCCTCCCCGAGGGGCGAAAATAACGCTGGATCATCTGGGTCGCGTCTGGGTCTGGACAGGGTATAGGAAAGGGGGCGCTCTTGGAGTCGATGGAAAAGGATGGGGTGAGAACCAGTCAGGGAGCGCAGGAGCTTGAGCGGCGGGAAATAACCTTGTCCACTCTGAGGCAGGCGGTCTTGAACGGTCTCGACTCCTCCATCAAAACCGACCAGTTCCTCCTGAACATGGGCCCGCAGCATCCCAGCACCCACGGGGTGTTGCGCGTTCTTCTCGACCTTGACGGGGAGAGGATCAAGAAGGCGGTTCCCGATCTGGGATATCTCCACCGCGGTACGGAGAAAATCGCCGAATACAGGACATACAACCAGATCATTCCTCTCACGGACCGGCTGGACTATGTCTCCGCGATGGCGAACAACTACGCCTTCGTCAGGGCCGTCGAAAAACTGCTTCAGCTCAAGGTCCCCGAAAGGGCCGAATTCATCCGGACGATCGTGGCGGAAGTCCAGCGGATCGTCAACCACCTGTTCTGGCTCGGGACCCAGGCCCTGGACATCGGGGCCATGAGCGTCTTTTTCTATACCTTCCGGGAGCGGGAGGTTTTGCTCGACCTCTTCGAAAAGATTTGCGGGGCGCGGTTAACCACCAATTATTACCGCGTCGGCGGGGTCGAAGGCGATCTTCAACAGGATGTCATCGACGCTCTTTACACATTCGTCGACACATTTGAGCCGCACATTCTCGAATACAACACACTCCTCGAGCATAACCGGATCTGGCTGGCCCGGACAAAGCACATCGCCGTCATCACGGGAGAGGACGCCATCAATTTCGGCCTCTCGGGACCGACCCTCCGCGGATCGGGCGTGGATTATGATCTGCGCAAATACGAACCCTATGGGGCCTACGACCTTGTGGACTGGACCGTCCCGGTGGGGCAGAATGGGGACATCTACGACCGGTACTGGATCCGGATCGAGGAAATGCGTCAGAGCGCAAGCATCATCCGGCAATGCCTGGACAAGCTTCCTCAGGGTCCGTTCATGACCGATGACCACAAGGTCTCCTTCCCTCCGAAGGGACGGGTCATGCACAACATGGAGACCCTGATCCATCACTTCCTCCTGGTCGTGGAAGGCTTCAAGACGCCTCCGGGGGATACCTATTGCGGCACGGAGACCCCAAAGGGGGAGCTCGGTTTCTATATCGTCAGTGACGGATCCGGCAAGCCCTACCGGATGAAAATTCGTGCCCCGTCATTCGTGAGCATGGGGGCTTTCGACTTTATGGCAAGGGGATACATGATCGCGGATATCGTGACGATTTTCGGGACCTACGATATCGTCATGGGTGAGTGCGACCGATAGACGGTTTGCTGAGCGCAAGTGACCTGATGGTTGCCGGCATCGCCGGTTGCATGATGAGTCCCCGTCCGCGACTATCCGGGACCGGGGTCATAATCTTCCAAATTAGGGTTCGTCCGGGGAGAAGGCAAGATGGCTAATACGGAACACGGCGTATCCATTGAGATCAACGAAGAAGAAATCGACCAGATATGCGAAGAGTTCGGAAACCGCGAAGGGGCGGTCGTCCAGATTCTTCAGACGATTCAGGAAAAGTATGGGTATGTCCCCGCCGAAGTCCTCGAACGGGTGGGGGAGGATCTCGGCATCCCTCACAGCAAGATGTTCGGGGTCCTGACCTTCTATTCCCAGTTTTACCAGGAGCCGCGGGGCAAATTCATCCTCAAGGTCTGCGTGGGAACCGCCTGCCATGTTCGTGGAGCCGGTCTGCTGGTCGACAAGATCAAGGAAAACCTTCATATCGAGGCCGGTGAGAATACGGAAGACATGCTGTTCACTCTTGAGCCGGTCGCCTGTCTCGGTTCCTGCGCCCTGGCCCCGATGGCCATGGTGAACGGCAACACCTACGGAAAGCTCTCCGCCGACAAGATGGTCGAGCTGATCAACCAGTTCCAGGAAGAAGGCTCCGGAAGCGACGAGGAGCCCGTTCCGGCGTCATGACAAGGGGGATCACTGACCCTGTCATGCGCTGTTTTTGATTTGCGATGCGCTGATGGTTTGACCCATATAAGCTGTCAGGGGGATAAGGGAGTGAAATTCCTTTGTTGTCCCCCGGACGCCAAGGAGAATATGCGATGTTGACTGAAACAGTAGAAGAAATGGCTGCGGGGCTATTTCGTGACGTAACCATTCCGACGATTCATATCGGAATGGCGACCTGTGGTCTGGCGGCCGGAGCCCGCTCCATTCTGGAACTTGTTGAGAAAGAGCTTCAGAAGCGGGGACTCGAAGCCCGGATCGTACCGACCGGATGCATCGGGATGTGCCACAACGAACCCCTTGTCGACATCACCATGCCCGGAAAATACAGGGTATCCTATCGGAACGTAAAGGCCCTCATCATCCCCCAGATATTTGATGCTCACTTCGTCAAGGGCGATTTTGCGAAGAAGTATGCCGTCTGCCAGATTCCCGTTGGAGGCCATACCCCTTACGAAGGTCTCCCGCTCATGCACGAGACGAACTTTTTCAAGGGTCAGGTGAAGATCGTATCAAGCCGCTGCGGTCTGATCGACCCCTCCAGCATCGAAGATTACATCGCCACGAACGGGTACAAGGCCCTTCGCAAGATGCTGACGTCGATGACTCCCGAAATGGTCATCGAGGAGATGACGAAGTCAGGGATCCGGGGCCGGGGAGGGGGAGGATTTCCGACCGGGCTCAAGTGGAAACTGACCCGTCAATCCCCCGGCGATGAAAAGTATGTGGTCTGCAATGCAGACGAGGGGGATCCGGGCGCCTTCATGGACCGCTCGATTCTGGAGGGAGACCCTCACAGCGTGCTCGAGGGAATGCTCGCCGCCGCCTATTCGATCGGGAATTCCAAAAAGGGATACATATATTGTCGCGCGGAGTACCCTCTGGCGATCAAGCGCCTGCGCAAGGCCATCGACGATGCCAAGGAGCGCAACTTCCTCGGGGATAATATCCTGGGAACAGATTTCTCTTTCGATATTACGATCAAGGAGGGGGCGGGAGCCTATGTGTGCGGAGAGGAAACCGCTCTGCTGGCCTCTCTCATGGGGGAGCGGGGCATGCCCTGGCCAAAGCCGCCCTTTCCCGCCCAGAAAGGTGTCTGGGGAAAGCCCACCGTCATCAACAATGTCGAGACGCTCGGCAATGTGGGGCATATCCTGCTGGGGGGGGGCGACTGGTATGCCTCCTACGGCTCCGAAAAGACGAAAGGGACAAAGACCTTCGCCCTCACAGGCTCCATCAAGAACTCGGGCCTGATCGAAGTCCCGGCCGGAACCCCCCTCCGCTCCATCGTTTTCGATATCGGCGGAGGAATGCTGGAGAAAAAGATTCCGTTCAAGGCCGCCCAGCTCGGGGGACCTTCCGGGGGATGCATTCCCACTTCAGGGCTTGATACACCCGTAGACTTTGAAAATGTCGTGGCGGCAGGTGCGATCATGGGGTCTGGCGGAATCGTCATCATGGACGAAGCCTCCTGCATCGTGGACACGGCAAAATTCTTCCTGAAGTTCACCCAGGATGAATCCTGCGGGGAATGCACTCCCTGCCGTGTCGGCTCGAAAATCATGCTCGACATTCTGACGCGGATCACCGAGGGTCAGGGCCAGGAAGGGGACCTCGACGAACTGATCAGGCTTTCCATGTACGTCAAGTCGAACTCCTTGTGTGGTCTGGGAGCCGCGGCCCCCAATCCGGTGCTCTCGACCATCCGGTATTTTCGGGAGGAGTTCGAGGCTCATATCCGGGACAAGCATTGTCCGGGAACGGTGTGCGCCAACCTCATCAAATATGTGGTGATCGAGGAGGACTGTACGACCTGCGGGCTCTGCGAGCCGGTCTGTCCGACGGGTTCGGTCACATGGGACAAGGGCGAGGTCGCCCACATCAATCTGGAAACCTGTATTCGCTGCAAGGCCTGTGTCGATGCCTGCAAGTTCCGAGCGATCATTTAGTGGGTGAGGTTTCTTCTATGGTAAAAGTCACGATCAATGGCAAGGAAGTGGAGGTCGAAAGCGGAACGACCATCCTGCACGCGGCTGAAAAGGCCGGATTTCCGATCCCGACCTTTTGCTACAATCCGCGAATGGATCCCGCCGGATCTTGCCGCATTTGCGCGGTGGAACTCGAGGACTCGAAGAGGACCGTGATGGGATGCATCACCGCAGTGTCCGACGGAATGAAGGTTCTGACGGAGTCCGCCAAGGTTCACGATGCCCGGAAGACCAATCTCGAACTCCTTCTCCTGCATCACCCGATGGATTGTCCCGTCTGCGATTGCGGGGGAGAGTGTCCCCTCCAGAATATGTCTTTTTCCTACGGGGCCTCCGACTCCCGCTTCGAGTCCCACCGGAACGACGAACCGGAAGACATGAAGAGCGATGTCCTCGTCTTCAATTCGAACCGGTGCATCCTCTGCGGCAAGTGCGTCCGCATCTGCGACGAGATTCAGGACGTGCATGCGATCGGTTTCATCAACAGAGGTTTCGACACGATCATCGGTCCGCCGCTCGGGAAAAAGCTGGATTGCGAATTTTGCGGCGACTGCCTCGAGGTGTGTCCGACGGGGGCGATCACTGACCGGTTCGTCCGCTACCAGTTCCGTCCCTGGCAGATGGAGAAGACGGAGACGACCTGCACGGCCTGCGGCTCAGGATGTCGAATGCTCGTGGACACCGAGAGCGAGGCCATCGTCCGGATTTCCTCGAAGGAGGGGTTAGGCCCGAACGAGGGGTCGATCTGCGTCGTCGGTCGTTTCGGCTTCAACTATGTTCAGAACAAGGAGCGGCTGGACAAGGTCTATTTCAAGAAAGCGCAGCGACTTGTGCCCGGGAAATGGCCGGAGATCATGCCTAAGATTGCCGACCGCCTGAAGGGGATCGTCGCGGGTGGGAGCGGTCGGGTCGCCGGTCTTCTTTCGTCCCGGGTGCCACTCGAAGACGCCTTCCTGTTCCAGCGGTTTATTCGCCAAACCCTTCGCTCGAACTTTATCGATTCCGGGGCGAGAAGGGGACTGATGAACATGGCGCTTCCATTGGCCCAGGCCACAGGAACCCTCAGACCTCTCGTCGACCACAAGGATATTGAAGCGGCAAACGTGATCGTCGTCCTTGGAGGAGATCCCGCCGCCGAATCCAACATAACCGGTCTGGCCATCAAGAAGGCGGTCCGGAAGAACAAGGCGGATCTTTACCTTGTCCATGGCCACGATGTCAGTATTTCGACGCGCTCCAAAGAGGTGATCCGGGCGCTTCCCGGGGCAGAAGCAGACTTTGTTCGCATCCTGAGAAAGGCCCTCGCTTCGGGGGGAACTCTCGATATCGCCGCCAAGGATGGGCTTGTGAGGATGGGAGCCTCTCCCGAAGGGGTCGAGCGTCTGATTTCCGACCTTAAAGCGGCAAAGAGGGTCGTCTTTGTGACGGGCCGGAGGTTTCATGACTCCGAAACAGGCCTTGAAGCCTCAGAGGAGCTGGTCCGGCTGCTCGTCGACCAAGGATGGATTTCATCCGAGGGATGCGGTCTTTTCCCGCTCACCGAACTGGGAAATGACATGGGCGTTCTGATGATGGGAGGGACCAGCGAATGGCTTCCCGGCCTCCTCGATGTCTCGAATGCGGAGAACCGGAAGGTATGGGAGACGCATTGGGGCACCTCTCTGGAAGTCTCCGGGGGCGGAATCCGGGAGATTCTGTCGGGAATTGAGAGTGGGAAGATCAAGGCCCTGATCACACTGGGTGAGAATCCCTTTGAATACATACCGGATGCCGGCCATCTCCGGGAGACCCTTTCAAAGCTCGAGCTGCTGGTCGTCATTGACCACCGCCAAAGCGAAATTGCCGACATCGCGCATTTTCTCCTGCCCTCCGCCACCGCTTTCGAGCGAGGGGGACACGTCGTGAGCGCGGAAGGGTTCGTTCAGCCCATCGTTCCCTCCATGGCCTATTGGGGAGAGTCTCTCCCCGAGGCGGAGATCATTCTTCAGCTTTCCCGGCAAATGGGATCCTCCTTGCCATTCGAGGACTTTTCAGCGATTACCGCGGAAATTTTCAGGATATTTCCGGACCTCTCTCCCTCCACGCGCAATGCCAGCCATTTCCAGGGCGGGACCGGTGAGATCGTCCTGGCGCTCACAAAGGCCCAGCCGCCGCACAAGGCGCATCGGGAAAGTGTCGTCGCCAGGGTCGGGGAATGGATGAAATCATCCCCGTCCGCCTCGACGGACCCGGCTGCGATCCTTCCCATTCCGGAAGAGGGCTTCGTATTGCAGCTTTCGAAGTCGATCAACCATTCCGGGACCTTCACGATCCATGACGCAAGTCTGATGACGATCGAGGGTGAAGGCCTTCTCCGGGTTCCTCGGCAATGGGCCCGGAAAAGGAAGCTCAAGAAGGGATCCTGTGTAAGAGTCCGGAGCGCACATGGAGATGTTTCTCTCCCGATCGATCCGGTCGCGGGTCTTTCGGACAGGGAAGTTCATTTTCCGGTCCATTTCGCCGACGAACGCATCCAGGCCCTGTTCGGGAAGGGGTTCTCCTGGAACTCACGTTCGGGTGTTCCATCCAGTCAGTCCATCACTGTAACACTGGAGCCGGTTCTCTAGGGGAAATCCCGCAGGATTCCGATTTCCCGCCCGGCAGTAAAGGCAGACCCGGATTTTGGTGATCCGGAAGGGGGCATTCTGTGCTGAAGGAATCGTCGATAATGCGGATGTCAACGAGAAAGGGTGGGTTTTGATAAACGACCTGATCGGGGCCCTGGTCGTCATGCTGGGAGTCCTTTTTGTAGTTCTGACCATGATCGCCTATCTGACTTACCTTGAACGGAAGGTTCTTGGATTCATGCAGGACCGCCTTGGACCGATGGAGGTCGGGCCATGGGGGCTCCTTCAGCCCCTGGCCGATGGAATCAAGCTCCTTTCGAAGGAAGACATCATTCCGAGCGAAGCGAATCGCGCCATTTTCAGAATTGCTCCGGTCATCTCGCTCGTTCCGGCCATTCTCGCCTTCTCCGTCATCCCGTTCGGCCACGATTCCTTCGGCTTCCAGGGAGTGACCCTTCATCCTTACATTGCGGATGTAAACGTGGGGATTCTGGTCATTCTGGCACTTTCCTCTATCGGGGCCTACGGAATATTGCTCGGAGGATGGGCATCGAACAGCAAGTACTCCATCCTCGGGGCCCTCAGGTCGGCCGCACAGGTGATCAGTTATGAACTGACCGCCGGAATGTCGGTGATCGGGGTCCTGATCCTCTCGGGGTCGATGTCGCTCGTCAAGATAGAGGATGCCCAGGCCGGTGGATTCTGGCACTGGTACATTTTTCCCCAGATCGTGGCCTTCGTCATATATCTCATATCAGGGATTGCCGAGACGAACCGGACCCCTTTCGACCTTCCGGAGGCCGAATCGGAACTTGTGGCGGGATTTTTCACGGAATACTCGGGCATGCGGTTTTCGCTGTACTACCTTGCCGAATACGCCAACATGATCATTGTCTCGTCCGTTGCAACGATTCTGTTCCTCGGGGGCTGGAATCCCCCTCTCCCGTCTCTCGGATTCATTCCTCCCGTCATATGGTTTCTTCTGAAGGTGTATTTCTTCCTGTTCTTCTTTTTCTGGATTCGTGCAACATTGCCGAGACTGCGCTATGATCAGCTGATGCGTTTTGGCTGGAAAATCATGTTGCCTGTTTCCTTTGCGAACATCATCGTGACGGGAATCGCCGCCTATTTTCTTGAGCGATAGGCTGGCTTCGAATGGTTCGGAGGAATGTCTGAACGTGAAGAGTGAACGCAGGAGTCGGATATGTTGAAAAAATTTTTGAACACGATTCTCTTCAGTGAGATCGGGCAAGGTCTCAAGCTTACCTTTCGGCACATGTTTCTTCGAAAGATAACGGTCCAGTATCCCAAGGAGAAGCTTGTCCTTGCGGACGGCTACCGGGGCTTCATCGTCCATCGCCGGTATGACAATGGAGTGGAGCGGTGTGTCGGATGCGATCTTTGCGAGGCCATCTGTCCCGCCAAGGCGATCAGGGTCGTCAGCGACATCCATCCCGAGGTGCCGGACAGGCGGTACGCGAAAGAATACACCCTGGACTTCACCCGATGCGTCTTTTGCGGATATTGTGTGGTGGCCTGTCCCGTCAACGCCCTGTCCATGACGAAGGAATTTGCCCATTCCTCCTTTACGAGAGACGGGTTGATCTACTCCAAGGAACAGATGCTGGCGCTGGGAGACAGATCAGAAAATGACTCGGATGCCTATCTCAAGGTACGGAACATGTGGGATGCGGAAGATTCGGGCAAGGATGAAGGACGATATCATTTTCCCCCGATTACATTGGGAGGTTGAACGTTGATTCAGCAACTACCGTTTATTTATTTTGGCGGCATGGCCCTTGTTTGCGCCATTCTTGTGGTCATTTCGCGGGTCGCCATCTATTCCGCGATGGCTCTCCTTGGAATGTTTGTCCATGTGGCGGGCCTTTTCATCCTTCTGGACGCCCCCTTTCTCGCCGGTGTTCAGCTCCTTGTGTATGCGGGTGCCATTCTGGTTCTCTACCTGTTTGTCGTGATGCTCCTGAATGTCCATGGCCGAGGTCCCATGCTCCAGCGTCAGACCCCCTGGGCGATCATCCTGACACTTCTCGCTGCCGGAGAAATGGGATATCTCGTGCTGAAAAGCCATTTCTATCCCAAGCTCCCCGCCATTCCCCATCCCAGTGTTCCGACCCTCGGAAATACTGAAACGATCGGAATGGTTCTCTATACCCAGTATCTCTTTCCCTTCGAAGTGGCCTCCGTCGTGTTGCTGATCGCGCTTGTCGGCGCAATCGTCATGGCTCGCGGAAGAGGGGGCGTCAGTCAGGGATAACGCAGGTCGAAATCGTTTAGCAGGGAGAATCAATGGTTCCTTTGTCGTGGTATGTCACCCTCAGCGCCCTGATGTTTGTGACCGGGCTGGTGGGAGTTCTCATCCGAAGAAACATCGTCGTGGTTCTCCTGTGCATCGAGATCATGCTGAATGCCGTCAACATCAACTTCGTCGCCTTCAGCGACTATCTGCACCTCATAGACGGGCAAATCTTTGTCTTCTTCGTGATCACCGTGGCCGCGGCGGAAGTGGCCATTGGACTGGGAATCATCATATCCCTTTTCCGTCTGAAGGAATCCGTGAACATGGACGATTATAACCTGCTGAAACTCTGATCTGCCGAGGGGGCTTTATTACATGATGCCGATTCTGCTTATACCTCTTCTTCCGCTGGTCGGATTTCTGATCGTCGGAATCTTCTGGCCGTACTTCAAGGGAAAGGGCCATTACATCGCCCTCCCTCTTGTGATCGGATCATGGGCCATCGCCACAATGGAGTTTTTCAAAAGCTTCACAGACCCGCCCCAGATCACTTTCGTCTATGACTGGATCCGCTCGGGCCATCTTGATATCGGAATATCCCTCCAATATGACCACCTGGCCGCCATCATGCTTTTCATGGTGACCACCGTTGCCATGCTCGTCCACCTTTACACGGTCGGATACATGCACGGGGATTCGGGCTATGACCGCTTCTTCTCCTATATCTCCCTGTTCACCTTTTCGATGATCATGCTCGTCCTCTCGGACAACCTCGTCGAGATGTTCATTTTCTGGGAAGCGGTCGGACTCTGCTCCTACCTCCTGATCGTCCACTGGTACGAACGCCGTCCTTCCTGGCTTGCGGCGAACAAAGCCTTTATCATGAACCGGGTCGGCGACTTCGGTTTTCTTCTCGGCATCTTTCTGACCTACACCATTTTTGGGTCGGTCCGATTTGCCGATATTTTTCCTGCCGTTTCCGCCCACCTCCATCAGACGGTCAACATCGCTTCGGCCTTCAATGGATCCGTCAATGTTCCCGTCCTGGATCTCATCGCACTCCTGCTCTTCCTCGGGGCTGTCGGCAAGTCAGCGCAGATTCCCCTTCACCCATGGCTTCCGGACGCCATGGAGGGTCCTACGCCCATTTCGGCCCTCATCCATGCGGCAACGATGGTGACGGCAGGGGTCTTCATGATCGCCCGGATGAATCCTCTCTACAACGCCGCTCCAATGGCCCTCCATGTCGTGGCCTGGACAGGGGCCATCACCGCCATCGTCGCCGCCACGATCGCCCTGACTCAGCCGGACATCAAGAAGATCATCGCCTATTCGACGATGAGCCAGCTCGGCTACATGGTCATGGTCTGCGGCCTGGGGGGATATGGGGCCGGCATCTTCCATCTCCTGACCCACGGAGCCTTCAAGGCGCTCCTCTTTCTTGGCGCAGGATCGGTGATCCACTCCCTCTCGGGAGAGCAGGATGTCTTCCGGATGGGCGGGCTCAGGAAGTATGTGGGGCTGACTTTCGTGACGATGCTGATCGGATCTCTCGCGCTTTCGGGCATTCCTCCCTTCGCGGGCTACTACAGCAAGGATCTCATCCTCGTGACGGCCTATCAGCAAGGTCCGCTGGGCCAGATGCTCTGGCTGATCGGTGTGTTGACGGCTGTCCTAACGGCTTTTTACAGCTTTCGCCTTCTTTTCCTGGTTTTCTGGGGGAAAGAGCGCTTCCATTCCGAAGGGCACGGCGGCCATGCGGTCCATCCTCATGAAAGCCCCCTGACGATGACGATTCCTCTTGTTCTTCTCTCCATTGCGGCTATCGCGGCCGGGTGGGCCGGAGAGCATTACGGCGTCCTCGAATATCTGGCACAGGAGCTTCCGCTTCCCAAGGAGAGTCTTGCCCCAGGTTCCCTTTCGGAATCGGCCCTCAAGGGGCTTTCCATTGCTGTGGGGGTCTTCGGAATTTTCGTCGCCTGGGCCTTTTATGGTCGGACTTCGTCCATTCCGGCAAGCCTAGCGAAAGGCCTCCCGTTTTTCTACAAGGTCTCTCTTTACAAGTGGTACTTCGATGAACTCTACGATCTTGTCTTCGTCAGGTCGTCCTTTCTTGTCGGGCGCCTGTTCTGGCAAGAGCTGGACAAGGGTGTCATCGATGGAATCGTGAACGGGGTCGCGGCTTTTTTCAGAAATGCGGGGCTCGGACTTCGGCGGTATCAGACAGGCCAGCTGCAGAATTATGCCATGGTCATGGCCATCGGAGTCTTCGGCCTGGTTGCCTTTTATCTTGTCTTCAACAGGTTGTGACGCCCCTAAATTGAAGGAGCGGTTCCAGACCTTTTTTATCGATGATGCCGGAGTGCCTCCCCCTCCGCCATCCGGAAGAATTCATTTTTACCAAGAGGGCAAAAAAGAATGACCTTTTTATCGGTTCCTATCCTGACCTTCCTGATATTTTTTCCGGTGGTGGCCTCCCTGCTCATCCTTCCTTTTTACCGCCGACCCGATTCCGACGGAACCGTGAAATGGGCCGCCCTTGGAATCACCGTAGTCGAGTTTGTCGTTTCTCTGTCGCTTCTGATCGGCCATAATCCCCACCTCTACCAGATGCAGTTTACCGAAAATCACCTCTGGATTCCCTTCGCCAATATTCATTATGCGCTTGGGATCGATGGCATCAGCCTCGTCCTCATCCTGATGACGACCCTGCTGATGCCGATGACGGTTCTCACCTCCTGGGCCGGAATATCGAAGCAGGTTCCTCTCTTCATGATCAACCTCCTTGTTCTGGAGGGGGCGATGATCGGCGTTTTCTGCGCGACCGACTTCGTTCTCTTCTATGTCTTCTGGGAGGCGATGCTGATCCCGATGTATCTGATCATCGGCGTCTGGGGCGGGCCGAACCGGATTTACGCAGCGATCAAGTTCTTTCTTTACACCCTGGCCGGCTCCCTGCTGCTGCTGGTCACGATCATCGCCCTTTATTTCGTGGGCGGACATACCTTCGACATCACCCGGCTGACAGGTCAGCACTATGGCATGACCTTCCAGATCCTGGCCTTCGCCGCGATGTTTGCCGCCTTCGCCGTCAAGATCCCGATGTTTCCCTTCCACACATGGTTGCCGGATGCCCACGTCGAGGCTCCTACTGCCGGGTCGGTCATACTTGCCTCGATCATGCTCAAGATGGGGGCTTACGGGTTCCTCAGGTTTTCGCTTCCCATGTTTCCCGATGCCTCCCATTTCTTTACCCCCTTCATGTTGATCCTTTCCGTGATCGCCATTGTCTGGGGTGCTTTCATGGCCTTGGCCCAGGAAGACATGAAAAAGCTGATCGCCTACTCATCTGTCAGCCACATGGGAGTCGTGACGCTCGGCATCTTTGTCTTCAATACGCAGGGGATCGAAGGGGCCCTCATGCAGATGCTGAACCACGGGATTACGACAGGGGCCCTTTTCCTTTGCATCGGTGTCCTGTATGACCGCTCCCATTCACGGCTTCTCTCCGAATATGGCGGAATCGCAAAGCAGATGCCGGTCTTCTCCACTTTGCTGGTGATCTTCGCCCTTTCCTCTCTGGCTCTCCCGGGAACGAACTCCTTCGTGGGGGAATTCCTCGTTCTGATCGGATCCTTCCGAAATCACGCGGTCGTCTCCTCTCTGGCAACAACCGGCGTGATCCTGTCCGCCATGTACCTCCTCTATATGCTTTCAAGGGTTGTCTGGGGCGTCTATACACCGAAAAGCTATGGTATGCCCGACCTGAAGCCCTATGAATGGGGCGCGCTCCTCCCCCTTGTCGTTCTTGTGATCGTGATCGGTCTGATTCCCAATCCCGTTCTATCTGTCTTCCACCAGAGCGTGGCCCATCTGGTCAGCCAGGTACAGCCCTCTCCGGTGGCCCTGTTGCACTAGCATCCGACAGGTCGAGGCCGTGCCGGATCGAATTTTGGAGTCCAAGTTGATGAAGGAGCTTTGTTGATGAATTTTTCTCCGGTAAACATTATGGGAACCATGCCAGAGATATACCTGACTGTTCTCGGAAGCCTTCTTCTGTTGATGGAGCCTTTCGTCCCGAGGGAAAAGCGCTCCTGGCTCGGGCTTTTCGCGATCGCATCGCTGTTTTTCGCGATGATCGCCACGATCGGACTCAATGGAAAAGGTCTCCCCCTTTACCAGGGACTCTACATCGTCGACCCCTTCTCCAACTTCTTCAAGATCGCGATCTATGTCGGGACGATCATCACCATCCTCTTTTCCCTTCCCTATCTCGAAAAGGAGGAGATTCACGTCGGGGAGTACTACGGCTTTCTTCTCTTTGCGGCCGTCGGAATGATGATCATGGTCTCTGCGGGCGACCTGATCACCCTGTTCCTCGGCATCGAGCTCATGTCCCTCTGTCTTTATGTCCTTGTGGGGCTCAAGAGGACGATTCACCGTTCGGTCGAAGCCTCCTTCAAGTACTTTCTCCTGGGAGCCTTTGCCTCAGCCATCTTTCTGTACGGAATTTCCCTCCTGTACGGGGCCTCGGGAACCGAGACGATCAGCGGGCTCGCCGCCTTCGTCCAGAATCCGGGTGCGCTCAAGCCGATGGTGATCGGAGGGATGATCCTCACGATGGTCGGCTTTGCCTTCAAGGTCTCGGCGGCTCCGTTCCATATGTGGACGCCCGACGTTTACGAAGGGGCGCCCACCGTCGTGACCGGGTTCATGGCCTCGGTCGGAAAGATCGCGGCCTTCGGCGTCTTCCTCAGGGTTTTCTGGGTGGCTTTTTCTGCCAACAAGGACCACTGGACCTGGCTCATCATCACGATCGCCATCCTTTCGATGCTCATCGGAAACATCGTGGCCCTCGTCCAGAAAAACATCAAGCGGATGCTCGCCTACTCTTCGATCGGCCATGCCGGATATGCCGTGATCGGACTCCTCAATCCGAGCCGGGAAAGCCTCTTTGCCCTGATGTTCTATCTCTTTGTCTACCTCTTTATGACGCTGGGCGCCTTCGGAATCGTTCTCATCCTGAGGCGCAAGGGAGTCGAGGGAGAGGAGATCCAGGACTTCGTCGGCCTGAACAAGAAGAATCCGATGGCCGCCTTCCTCATGCTCATTTTCATGTTTTCCCTTGCCGGAATTCCGCCGTTCGGAGGATTCCTGGCGAAGTTCTACATCTTCATGGCCGCCGTCCATGCCGGATTCACCTGGCTCGCGGTCGTCGGTGTTCTCTTGAGCGCTGTCGGAGCCTACTACTACATCCGGGTCGTCATGGCCATGTACATGAAAGATCCCGAGGAAACGGTCGAGTTTCTTCCCAACAGGATGGAAAAGATCGCTCTTTTCCTGACCGCCTCGATGACGGTCATCATGGGAATATTCCCCCTTCCTTTCGTCCACTACATCGAGACCTCTCTCGCGATCCTGGTCCCATAGCGCCCCAATGTCGTGAAAGGGGGGGGCCGGAGACTGCGAATGGACTTTTAAGGAGGAACCCCCGAACCGGGGACGATACACGGTTCGAAGGAAATCCCGCCCCGCGAGTTGCTCCAGCCTTGACCGAATTCTTTTTTGTCATGGCTGGGAGAAAGTCTTTCCCCGTTGGTGTATAATTGTCCTGAAGGCAATAAATGAAGGGGAGGACATATCATGTTGACAGGTCTTTTCGAGCCAATCCATCTGATCGTCATCTTGCTGATCGTCATGCTTCTGTTCGGGGCCAAGAAGCTCCCGGAAATCGGATCAGGGATGGGGAAGGCCATTTCGAATTTCAAGCGCTCCCTGAAGGACTCTCCTGACACACAGGACCACGAGGACAAGCTTGAGTCCAAGAAATAGATCCGCCCAAACAACGATTACGGCTTTTCTGCTGCTTGATACCGCTTCGGGACGCGCGGAGTGAGCTTCTCCCGAAAAAAAATATGGTTGCTGCTTTTGACCGGCCTTGTGTCCGAGGCGGTCGGCTTTGTCCTGATCAAGAAGGGACTGGTTCAGGTTCCCGTATTCACGACGTCATCCATGACCTCTTTCACTTTTCTCTATTCCATCGTGAAAAATCCCCAGGTTCTTCTCGGAACGGCCTTCGAAGCCCTTCATTTCGGGGTTCTGATGGAGCTTCTTTCCGTTTCGGATGTTTCCTACATCATCCCGTTGACTTCCATCGGATATATTCTGACCCCCATTTCCGCGCTTTTGTTTCTTTCCGAAGGGATACCGCCGGTGCGATGGGCGGGGATTTTCTTCGTCTGCGCCGGGGTGATGCTCGTGTCCTTCTCCGACAGACAGCATCGGAAAAAACCGGACCTTGTCACGTAATTCCAGGACCTTCCGCCCTTGACGGGTGAGGGCTGATAGTCTATCCTCTTATTTCGATTCCTTCCAGAATGCGCCTGTAGCTCAGTCCGGATAGAGCATCGGATTCCGGTTCCGAGTGTCGGGAGTTCAAATCTCTCCAGGCGCGCCATTCTTTCTGAAATATCCCCTTTAAAATAAAAACCTTCTGGATTTTATCCCGTTACTCCGATTCTATTAAACTGCCTCGTCTTTCAATTTCGGGGCACATCCAGGGCCCAGTAGTGCTCCAAGGCCTGCTTCTTTTCTACAGCCTTCACCACGTCCTTCCAGTCCATCCTCTCCGACCAGGGGGCCTGATAGGGTGCACGACGTCCCGACGGACTATAATGGGTGGCTATATCCGAACAGTGCGACAGGCTAAGGTCTGTCAGAAATTGTTCAACGCCACAGTCAGTTTGTGACTATAGTGGATGGGTAAATTTAGACAAAAATCAGGGGGGTTCTTAAGAACATTATGAGCACTCTTCGAAAGCGTTATCCCATCGAACTGAAGGTCAGGATCGTTCTCGAAATACTAAAAGAAGAGAAAGCCGTGACCCAATTGGCCTCCGAGCATAAGATC
>JAJZXW010000054.1 GCA_021806225.1 Nitrospirota bacterium
CGGTCAGATCGTTGACCGCGACTACCTCGATATTCCCCGACGCGCAGGTCGGACACCGTTCCAGCATGGCCCGGTAGGTCAGCCGCCCGATCCTCCCGAAGCCGTTGATTCCGATACGAACTCCCATGATCGTCTACTCCTTCTCTGAAGGTTGATGAACTTGGATCTCTAGAATCGACACTTTCTGAAAAAACGAAGCCAGGGCCCCCAGCGCCAGGGCCAGAAACGAGACCGTCAGGCCGGAGGAAAGAGTCCCGGAGCGGTCGGCAACCCACCCCCCCAAGACCGGCCCGGCGATTTGACCCAGGGCGAAGACCACCGTGAAAAACGTGATCGACGGTCCCCATGAGGAACGGGGAAGGGAGCTCCGAAGCATGGCGGTGACAGCCGCCGGGACGTTCAGGAAAGCGGATCCGAAGACGAGACCGGAGAGAAGGATGACCGGAAGGGAGGAGGAAAGGAGAGGAATCAGGGCTCCCAGCGAGGCCATTCCCATCGCCAATCCCATCGACCGGCCCCCGGGATGCCGGTACAGCATCCGATTCCAGAAAAGGGGAGACAGGATCACGGAGAGTCCCAGGATTCCCCAGACGAGCGCGATCATGCCGGGAGCATATCCATGGTTTTCGACCCATTTGACGAAAAAAGTCATGTAGATGAGATACCCCGCCCCGAAAAGAAAATACCCTGCAAGGGCCGGAAGGAAGGAGCGAGGGGTCCAGGAAGGAGCGTCTTCTGCACTCCCCGCGTCCGTCACCGGGGTTCTCGAAGCGAAGGTGGAAAGTCCGGCAAACAGAAGACTCGCCGCTCCGAGCATCACCCAGGCCCGAGGCCAGAAGGCCGGCCCGTATTTCGCGAACAGGGCCGGAAGAAAGAGTCCGGACAGCAGGATCCCGACTCCCCCACCGCCGGTATAGAGGGAAATGGCAATTCCGCTCCGACGGGCATCCCTGGGGAACATCCCGGACGCAAGAACGCTTCCGCCGATGAACGACAGAGCTGCGAAGATCCCGGCCGCAAGGCGCAGAAGAAAGAGAAGCGGATAGGAGGCGACGAGTCCCGATGCCAGAACGGAAATCGAGGTCAGGAGGAGTCCCCCCGAGAAAAGGGCCCGGGACGGAACCCGCCCGATGACGCGTCCCGTCCCGGCGGCGCCCGCCAGATAGCCGATCACATTGGCCGTATTGAGCCATCCGGCTTCGCTGTAGCTCCACCCCAGACGTTCCATCATGGACGGAAGGATCAGGGCGTAGTCGAAGCGGGAGAATCCCAGGGAGACGGCGGTGCCCAGGCCGATGAGGATGGCCGGCAGGAAAACGGCGCGATTTTTCATCGGCCGGACCCGGCCTGGGGGAGCGAAGAGCGAATCAGCGTGTCGGCGGCGGAGACGGCGGCATCGACGAGATCCGGACGTTGCTGGATGTAGGCTTCGGTCACGGCTCCGTCCCAGAGGATGAGCAGCTGCCAGGCGAGAAGATCCGGCTGAGCGGCGCACGCCTCGGTCGCCAATGAGGCGAAAAGCTCCCGAAGTCCCCTTTTGTACCGGGCCACCCTCCCGTGAATCGGATCCCCCGGGTCGGCCCTTTCCGTGGCAGCGTTGATGAAGGCGCATCCCCGGAAGCTTTCGGCCTCGACAATCCCCTTGAGCGACCGGAAGGCCCCCAGAAGACGGGACTTCGGATCCTTCCCCTCCCCGACCGATTCCGCAAGGCCCTTGAGCCGGATCTCCGCGGCGTGGTCCAGGACGGCCAGAATGAGATCGTCCTTCGACTTGAAGTGGTAGTAAAGGGACATCCGGGCCACGCCGGAGCGTGCGATCACTTCGTTGATCCCGACATTCTCGATCCCGTGCCTATAGAAAAGGTCCGCCGCCGTTTCGAGGAGCTTCATGCGGACGGAGGATTTCGCCTTTTTCAAGGTGCGCTCGGACGTCTTCATGAAGACGATTATATTATACAGACTTGTCTATATGCAATCATGATATCAAGGGAGGTTTTTTCAATCCGGGAAGCCCTCCGCCATTTGACAACTTGTTTCCATATTCGTAAACTGGTTGTCATTATCCTGCAGAGAGGATCCGGAGGAACCCCTGACGCACATCGACGAACCGAAAAGCCTGTTGGTCCGGGAAGCCTTGAATTCCCCCGCCGAAGCGCGGGCGCTGACCGAGATCATGCTGACGATTTTCCGGATCAACGGACGTCTTCTGGAAAAAGGGGACGCCCTGGTCCGGACGCTCGGAATCACCAGCGCTCAGTGGCAGGTGCTCGGCGCCGTCTCTCTGGCGGCAAAGCCCCTGACCGCCCCCCAGATCGCGGAGGCGATGGGAATCACCCGGCAGGGCGTTCAGAAACAGCTCGACCGGATGACGAAGGAAGACCTCTTCGAAAAACGTCCGAACCCCCGCCACGAACGATCGAGCCTTTACTGGCCGACACCGAAGGGGCAACAGATCTATTCCGAGGCCATGCGGCGCGAATCGCTCTGGGCACAGGAACTCTCGGAAGGCCTTTCCGGCCCGGAGCTCCAGGGGGCGCTCGACCTGCTGAGACAACTCCATCGTCGTCTCGAAGCCCCTCTTCCCAAAGAAGGAGAATGAAAATGAAGCCTGTCTTTCATGCCGCATCCGGCGCCCTGGCCATGATCTGCATCGCCTCCTTCTGGGTTTCGACCGCCGTGTCGGAGCTGTTCCTCGACCATCCGGCCATAGCCTTCGTCAAAAGGACGATCGTCTTCGGTCTTTTTTTCCTCGTACCGCTCCTGATCCTGACGGGGCTCACCGGCACGATGCTCGGGAAGGACCGGAGAGAGCCCCTGATCGCGAAAAAGACGAAGCGCATGCGCGTCGTCGCCGCCAACGGACTCCTCGTGCTGGTCCCCGCCGCCCTGGTCCTGAACGGGATGGCGGCGGCCGGCCGCTTCGACGCCGCCTTTTTCGCGGTCCAGTCGGTCGAACTGGCCGTCGGAATCGTCCAGATGGTTCTCATGGCCCTGAACGTCTGCGACGGCCTCAGGCTGTCCGGGAAGCGACCCTCTTCCCTCTGAACGACGGGACTGTTCCGGCCCCCCCGGCGCATATTCGGAATGAAGATTGACTTGGCATAATAATACGTATACATATAATATGTATACATACTGCAAGGAGGAACGATGAAGCCGATCGAATGCCGCGCGGACGCCTGCGCTACGCCGGATGCACTCTGGAAGATCTGGTCCGACGTCGAAAGCTGGCCCCGGTGGGACCACGGGATCGCGTGGATCCGGCTGGAAGGAGCCTTCGAGGAAGGATCTACCGGCCTCATCAAACCGAAGGGCGGCCCGGAAGTCCCCTTCGTTCTCCTGTGGGCGGATCCCGAACGGGGCTTCTCCGACGAATCGCGGCTTCCGTTTGGCCGCCTGAGATTCGAGCACCGTTGGAGCCCCCTGGAGAACGGGCGGATCGAATTCGTCCATCGGGTCAGCTTCCATGGCCCGATGGGATTCCTTTACGCGTTTCTCATGGGCCCCTCCTTCAGGAGGGAGCTTCCGAAGGCCATGGACACCCTCGCCCGTATGGCCGAAAGGGGCGCCCAGTGAAGACGCCGGAAGGCTCCCGTGGATTCTGGATCGGGGTGGCAAGCCGGGACCATGCGTTGAAGGGAGTGGTCGGCGGCTTCGCGCAACTCTGCCACGGCAAGGCCGCCCCCCTTCGCCGGATGGTCGCTGGAGACGTCCTGGTCTATTACGCTCCACGGGAGCGTTTCGGGGAGAGCGCGCCCTGCCAGCGCTTCGTGGCCATAGGCCTGATCACGGGAAGCGAGGTCTATCCGTTCGACATGGGCCGGGGATTCGTTCCCTTCCGGCGAAGCGCCGCATACATTCAGGCCACCGTCGAGGCTCCGATCCGGCCCCTCCTTCCCCTCCTGAGCTTCATTCGGGACCCGGCTTGCTGGGGGGCGGTCTTTCGATTCGGATTCCTGGAGATTCCCTCCACCGACTTTGCGATCATCGCCCGGGCGATGGGGGTTGACGATGAGCGGGTTTGACTGGACGAAAAGCCGGTTCGAAAAGGCCGAGGAAAGTCCGGGATTGCTGCTCTGGCAAGTCAGTTCCCAATGGCGCCGATCGATAGAGAAAGCCCTCGAACCGTTCGACCTGACCCATCCCCAGTTCGTCGCCCTGGCGTCGGTCGCCTGGCTCGGACGGAGGGGACGCCCGATCAGCCAGGCCGACGTGGCCCGCCACATGAAACTGGACGTCAATACCGCCTCCCAGATTCTGAGATTTCTCGAAAGGAAGGGACTGATCGAACGAAAACGGTCGCCGGACGAACGCGTCCGGAGTCCGGTGCTGACGGAAGCGGGCATCGACCGGCTCGGCCGCTCCCTCCCGGCGGTCGAAACCGCGGACCGGCATTTTTTCGGGAGGATGGAGCGGGAGCTTCCGGATCTCGTCCGGTCGCTCAGGACTCTCCTCCGGGAGGAGTAAGGATGGCTCAGACTCTCGGGAGCGGGGGATTTTGGAGAGATTCGGCTCCGATCCCCGAACGCGTCATCCGCTTGAAACCGGTTTCCGTCCTCCGATAATGGCGATTTAAGACCCTGGCCCTTCTCCTCGCAGGATGGAAAGAGTTTTTCGGGTCTCGAGTCTGTGGACCGATTCCGGATCGTGGGCCGGGAGATAGACGAGCGGGCGTTGACTGGCAAAGAGAAGAATCCTTTCGAGAGTTTCAATCGCTTTCCGGGGATCGGTCGTGACGCCGTCCGGGAGGCTTTCCAGCAAGGCCCTCTCGGAATAGCTTGCATCGCCGGCCAGAAAATAGCCGACCCCATCGATCGAGACGAGGACCGACACATGTCCGGGCGTATGTCCCGGGGTGGGAACGATCGTCACATCGCCAGATTGCGTCAATGGATACCCGGCCTGAAAAGGGCCAAAGGACTCCCGTCCGAAAGGGATTTTCCGGAGATCGAGTCCGGAAGGCCACCGATTCGGAAGATAGCCCCGGATCCGACCGAGGAATCCCTGGGCAACGTCAAGCTCTCCGGAAGAAACCCAAATCCGGCTCCTCGGAAAATGGGGCAACCCTCCCGCATGGTCGGTATGGAAATGCGTCAGGACCACCGTCCGGACATCGGAGGGAGCGATCCCCAATCGGGACAGCCGGTGACCGATCTCGTCCTCCTCCCCGACATCCATCTCGACCGCCCAGCGGTAGTAGGGATGCCAGGTGGGAAAATACCCGGGGATCATCGCGCGGCATGTTTCTCCCGTGTCCACCACGATCGGCCCTTCCGGATGATCGATCAGCCAGGCATAGATGGGGAGAGGATCGCTCCATTGGGGATCGACGAGGACACGAAGCGGTCCTCCCGGCTTCCGGGCACACTGGGCCGCCTTGAGGCGAACGGATCCCGTCCGTAACGGATAAAGACGAACCGACATCTTTTTCCCTCCCCCCTCCCGTTTTTCTTCATTCCTTGAAAAATTCAATGCCGTTCTTTTCCGCCCGCGCCTTCAGGGCCTCATTCATCCCCTCGAATCCGTGACGGACTCGTTCGAACCATCGCCGGGACAAGAGCGGGACCAGAAGTCCGCGAAAGTGTTCCCGGTGCACGAATTGCAGGATGCCGCCATCCCGTTCCGTCACGATAAACGCATGTTCCCCGCTGAAAAGACCGGGAACGGCCAGGGAGCCGCGCCACCGGAGTTCCTTCTCCTCTTCCAGAACAACAAGAGTGGGACGGAAAATCATTGCTTCCCGTCCCGGCAGACTCACTGAAACCGCGATCCGACTCCCCGGTACCAACGGGCCGGTGGCCCGGACGATCAGGGGATTCCATTCCCCGTATCGAGAAAAATCCGTCAGGATCTTCCATGCATGGGCCAGGGGGGCACGTATCTCGATCTCCGTTTCAACAACCACTGCCATCGGCATTCCTCCTTCCATGGATCCCGGAAGTTAGCATTTGATAACTTTCCGGTCAAAAATTTTTTGTCCTTTCTGGCCGGTCCTGCCGGGTCCCGTCTCTTTCAGAAAAGCCGCAAACCGCCCGGGTTCCTCGTAGTGCGGCATGTGGGCGGAAGAATCGAACCACAACAGCTCTTTCCCCTTCGGGGCATCAAGGAGGTCAAAGTAGCGCCGGGTCAGGAGACCCGGAGCGACCTTGTCGTGTCGACCCTGAATGAGGAATGCGGGGACCTCCAGGGTCGGAACCTGATGAAAGAGATCCAGATCCTTCACGGCGGGAAGAAGGTCGTCCTGCACCGCGGAAAGCCCTCCGAGCGCCCGGATCCCCTCTTTCACGGAGTAGGCCGACGAGGAAAAAAGACGCCAGAGGTTCTTCCGCAGGAGAGATCCGTATCGTTCGGCCCGGTCAATGCCTCCGAACTCCGTCACCCATTTCGCCCGTTCCATAAAAGGCGCGCTCCTCGTGTAAGGAGGCTCCCCGAGATTCTTGAGGGCCCGGAGAGCTTTCCTGTGATTCCGCCGGATCGCCTCCTGCCACAGGAAATCCCTGACCATCAGATCGCTTTGCGCAATGCAAATATCCGTTCCGACCCCTATGAAGGAATGGATTCCCTTGGGAGAACGCCGTGCCGCAAGGGCGGACAGGCTGGCTCCAAGAGAAAATCCGAGCAGGGTGAGTTCCGAAACCTCCAGTCGATCGAGAAGAAGATCGATCATCCCCCGAATATCCAGCACGAGTCTCTCCAGAGGCGCGTCTCCGAAAGAGACGTCCGGATGGAAGGACTTTCCGCATCCCCGCAGGTCCCAGTAGACGACCCGGTACGAGTCTTCCCATCGCAGGCACTTTTGCAAGGCATCCGCCTCGTGAATAATGGGAAATCCCGGCCCGGCCTGTACAAGCAGAAGTAGCGGAAGGTCGCGCCTTTCGCCTCTCACGAAAATCCATTGGAAGTCGTTTCCGACAGACACGCGTTCCAGCAAACTGACGGATCCCATTCTAATGTCTCCCTTCTCTATCTTTGGGCGAGGGCACGAAGCAGAAGGGTCTCGATCTCGTCTTGCCATCGGACGGCCGGAGGATCGCACTCCCGGAAATACAGCATCCGTGCAAACTGCCCAAGAAAACCGATGGTCAGGGTCACCAAAAGACTGGTGGTTCCTTCCGGGTCGATCGCCCCCTCGGATTTTCCTTTGCCGATCCAGTCGGCCAACAGTCCGACCAGGGGCACCGTTCGCGTTTTCTCGCTGACCTGGGGCCAATAGAGACGCAGATTCTCGTGGACGTAAAGGACAGCATCGAGGCTCCGGTCCAGAAAGCGGACATAAAACCCCACCAAAGCCTCCAGATCTTCCTGGAACGAATGGCGCGAAGACATGGCCTGAGCCACCCCCCGGACCAACTCGCCATAGCAGCGCTCGAAGAGGTCGATCGCAAGGGCGTCCTTGCTGTCGAAAAACTTGTACAGTACTGTGTTGCTGTATCCCGTGGCGCCTGCAATATCCCGGAGGCTTGTTTCGCAAAGGCCGTCACGGACAAACAGGCGCAGGGCCTCCTGCAGAATGGCTTGCTTCGAGGGGGGCTCTTCGGGAAATCCCGGAGCAAAAGAGGACAATTCCGAGCGCATGGCTCAAGGTTAGCAATCGATAACTTTCAAGTCAAGCAAAATTTGGCCCTTTCAAATATCGACTTTCTCTCGAAGGCCGGTTCGGAAAATCCGGCCATCGTCCACGCGAACCCTCTGATCGACAAAGAGTGCGGCACTCTTTGTGGTCCTTCCGTGAAACGCAGGGAACCTTTTCCGTCCCATTCGGGTCGAAAAGACGCTTCGACCACGAGCAGGTCTCCGTCCGGCAGCGCGATCACCGTCATGCGCCGGCCAAGGACGACTCCGAAAATCCGTAGCGGATCTCCGCAGCAATCCAAAGGTGTTTGTCGATCCTTTGCAGCATGAATTCCCGTTCCTGGATGGCGGAGCCGATTCTTCCCTCTATTCAGTCACATCCGGCCGACAACTCGGAGGCGACCGCGTCGGCTCCGGCGGCGATGAACCCTTCCAGTGCGTCCGTGGGGAGAATTTCCTTCATGGCCCGGACGAGTTCCTCCTTGTCCCCGGGCAAAAGGAATGGCCGTCCCGTGGACAATTCCCGGACCGTCTTTCGGTAGCGAAGGAGATAACGCCGCTGGGCGGAAATCATGCCGGTGGGCGGGCCGGGATCCCCGTGGCCGGGATAAAGAATGTCCCTCGCGGACAGTTCCGCTTCCAGAACGTCGAGACTCCCGAGCCAGTCCGAGGTATGGCCGTCGTTCATGAAGGAGTGGACCCCGCCAAAGACCACATCCCCGACAAAGATCGCCCGGTAACCGGTTCCGACCGCCCAGTACAGGTCGCAGAAGGATTCTCCCGGACCCAGTTCCCGGACGGCGAAGGGAACCCCGTCGACGGTCAGCGTCTCCCCGTCGGAGACGAGGCGGTCGGGGAAGATCCGTTCCCTCGGCCACTCCTCCCCGAAGACCGGTCGCCACCGGACCTCCTTGGCGTCGTCGGTCCGACGCATCGTCATCTCGACATTTTTTGTGGCGATCACGGGGATCTCCTCCAGGCCCTCCAGAAGTTCACCCGTCCCGTTGTAGTGGTCTGGGTGGCCGTGGGTAACGAGAACGGCGCGAAGAGGCTTGCCGATCGCATCGGCACGTCGGCGAAGAATCCGGGCGTCGCTCACGGTCATCATCGTGTCCACGGCTATCAGCGACTCTGCCGTTTCCACCAGAAAGGCGTTGGTCAGGAAGGTCTCCTGTCCCGAGGTGATTGTATGCACTACGAACTCCGGTGCCGACATGTCTTTCCTCTCTCCGGTTTTTCCCAAATGTTGGCCTTGCCGTGGTCAGAAGAAGGCGTTCAGATCCCATCGGGAACCTTCTTTTCGGCATGGCGCACAAGCGCGCTTGCCAACCCCGACCTCCGGGCCGAAGAAACCGTATGGACGCTGGCCGGCCAGCCAGGACCCGAATACATCGCTGTCCTCTTCCCCTTCCAGCAAACTGGCCATCGCCAACGGGATCCCGTCACAGAGAGCGCGACCCAGGCGATGGGAAGCCTCTGAGGGTTCGCCCTTTCGGAAAGACGGGTTGCCGCCTCCCCCAAGGTCGACCGCGGGACGTCGAGGGCCCCACTTCCGTAAAAAGCCACTCGGCGACGACCGGAACCGCCTCGGGATGAAGCGCCAGGGGATCGATGATCGTCATTTCTCTCAGGGTATCCCGCTTTACCGGCAAGATGGTGGAAGGCGAGCAGGGATCACGGCGTCTCCGTCAAAGGGGGCGTTTTCTGGTCGAAATTCCTCCGGAGGTCCCGAGTCCTGGGCTTTGATGCTGTTCTCGCCTCTCCAGCCCGGCGCGGAACCACTCCAGAATCTTCCGGTCACGGTCTTCAGGAAAACGGTGAAGCATATGGTCCCCCTTCCTGAAGGAAACCATTCGACAACGACGGCATGAATCCAGAAGTCTTTTTCCGAACTGCCGGACATGGGTCGGAGGAACCAGGAGATCGCGATCCCCCTGCAGGATGAGGACGGGGACGTGAATCTTTTCAGGCCAGAAACGGGCCGAACGGTCTTTGTAACTTCCCGGCGCTTCCCTTGGGGTTCCCCCGATAGCCTTCCGAAGGTGGCGTCTGATGAAGAATCCCTTGGGTCCGGACAGATGATCGTATGTTTCGGCCATGTCGGTGGGAGCGCTGACCACAGCGGCAACCTGTACGACAGCTCCCTTCTTCAAGGCCACGTAAGCCATCATTCCCCCGCGGGAGAAGCCAAGCAGACCGATCTGCTTCCTGGCGAACGGCAACCTCCTTGCGACCGAGATCAGGCTCAGGATGTCGTTCACATCCCGGCCCCCATATTCGTCCTTTCCTTCGCTTCCGTCCAGACCGCGGTACTGGACCGCGAGAATGTTGAAGGGACCTTCCGAGGCAAGTCTGGAAATATACTTGAGAACCCGTCCATTGATCCCACCGCCTCCGGGGAGAAAGATCAAGACCGGCCATCGCGACCCCTTTCCAGGGGGCTTCGCCAAATAAGCCGTTTCGGCCAAACCTGAACTTCTGTATGTAATACGAAATAGATCGACATGGCTCCTCTTTTCGACGGAATACGGGGCGGCCGACAAAACGCCCTTTGTTGTCGAAAGCGCCGAAACACCTGAGGCATCGAAAATGTCCGGCAAGCTGTCCGCATACAACGGGCCCTGGACAAAGACAAGAAAAA
The DNA here is from genome assembly GCA_021806225.1 of Nitrospirota bacterium. GTDB lineage: Bacteria > Nitrospirota > Leptospirillia > Leptospirillales > Leptospirillaceae > UBA4572. Next base: position 10,214 of record JAJZXW010000054.1, read on the forward strand.
AGGGAACCGAGAAAAGGAGCTTGGCTGCCCAGGCCTTCTTGAACGCGGGGTTCATGCCATCCCCCCAGAGCAAAGAACAACGCCGAACTCGACCCCGGACGCAAAATCGAGCGTCGTGTTGACGATGTCGGTCCTTTTGTCCAGATGCTCCTTGAACGGGGCGACCCCTTCGAAGGCCGTCCACATGTTGTCGGCCACGATGATCGATCCGGACGCAAGGAGAGGTTCGATTTTCCTGAAAATTTCCAGATAGCCGTCGGCCCAAATATCGATGAAGACAAGATCGAACGGACCGGAAAGCCCGTTGACCGTTTCGAAGACATCTCCCTTTCTCAGTTCGATGAAGCCGGAAAGACCTCCCGCCGCCGCGTTCTGCAGAATCCTCCGGCATTTTTTCTCGTCATTTTCCGTGGCGACGATCGTTCCCCGCCCCAAAAGACGGAGCGCCTCGGCGAAGTAGAGCGTGGACACGCCGTTGGAACTCCCCAGTTCGAGGATCCTTCCGGGTCTCGAGGAAAGAACGAGATTGAAAAGGAACTCTCCCATTTCCGGAGAGACGCAAAGGGAAAATGAAGGATCCTGAATGGAGATTCCATGAGTTCTCAGGAATTTTCCCTTCTCTTCGGGAGCCAGGGTTCCATACTCTTTGACGATCCTGGAAAACTCCTCGTCACCGCCACGAAAAAGAGACCGCGCCTTCCCCAGAATCTCTTCGTCGCTCTCGCGGTGAAGCCCCGAAAGCAGCTCTGCCAGTGGTCCGTTTTTTCGCATCGCATTCATTGGAATGCACCTTTCTCGTGTCGAAACAGACTCCTGAAATATTTGGCCCCAACAACTTATGACACCGGGAATGCGTCCAGCAACATGACCTCGCTAAACTGGATGACCGGATCGATGTCGGTGTAGTTTTTGATATCTCCCTGAAGCCGTTCGGCATGGGGTGAAAAAGCTTCAAAAAAAGCCTCGACGGAATCGAACCTGAGCTGGCAGATGACGATGAAGTCCGGAGGCGCATCGGATCCGGCGGTGGAAAGACCGCGCTCGATCGAAACGCCCAATAGGGCCGGACGGAGTTTTTCGATGGACAGGGGCATGTGGGTCTTCAGGTAGTACTCCAGGTCGAAATGTCCTCCCTCCTTCTGGGGATATAGAATGCTGACGTTGATCAAGGCGCCTCCTCTAAATTTTGTGGGTTTTGTTGGCTTATTTCGGTCACTCCATCTGACCCGCTACGGTATCGAAAATGATCCCCCCGCTTGTTCGGGGTCATGACTCTAGAAACTTCTGATAGTGGACGGCGATTTTTCTGTACCCCTCCCTTTTCCAGAAGTCCCGGGCCCTCCTGTTTTCAAGGTTGCAGTTCAGCTCGCTCGCGAGACACCCTTAATCCGGGCATCGTCATGCACAAAAGCCAGAATACGCCACACCCACCCTCATCGACCGGCATTCTTCCGCCACGACCACATTGTCCGGATCGAGATGCCGTCCCACGAAGTATTTGGTGAGAATCCACATCCCGCAGATGCCTATGAGCCTCCCTCCGGAATAAGCCCCGGCGCACTTCTACCCCCGGGGACACCATTTCCGTCAGCCGATCCAGGAGAATCCCTTCCGGAATGGCAGGGTTCAAGACCTGCAACAGGGGAACGATGGACACGAGATCGCCATCCGGGATCAGTCTGATCGAAATCTCGCGTTGCATCTTCTCTCCTGCTCCTATCCGGGCGCCCCTTTCCCGAATATGTTTCTGTAAATCTTCACGAAAGAAATCGGACAGGACGTTTTTCTGTGCCACCCCTGATTTATAGAGTCATGGGCGGGCTTTCACGCCAGGGGAAGAGCGTGTTCGCCCCGCTCCGGCGTCCTTCCGATTCGTCTATCTTTCGTAGGTCCCCACAAGGATCCCCTTGGCCAGAACATGACCGGCCATTGCACGAATCATATCCTTACGGTCCGGTGGCTTCCGAAAAGTCAGTTCGGAATCGAGCGCAAAGATCTGAAAGTAGTAATGATGGGGTCCGCTGCCGGGGATTGGTGCCGGTCCCAAATACACGGTCCGTCCAAATGTGTTTTTGCCTACACAAAGAGGCGTATCGGGATTCCTCTCCCGAATGTTCGCGGAATTCGGAATCGCGCCTTCCGGGATTCCGGCCATCGGGGGAACCAGGAAAACAAGGGCATGGACGAACGGGTCCGGCAGCGGAGCGTCCGGATCCTCAACGATTACGACGACCCCCCGGGTCCCGGACGGGAGACCGTTCCACTCGAGATCCGGCGAGAGATCGTCTCCGGATTGGGTGAAGCGATCGGGTATCCGATCTTTATGCGAAAAGCTTTTGCTTGTCGCCACAATCGTTTCCGGAACGTTCGAAAATTCATCCCGATACATCGCAAGCTTTCTGTCGCCCGCACGGAGGAACCTCGACAGTTTTCCAAGCATCTCTCTCTCCTCCCGCCGCCACAGGGCGGGGCTCCTTGGTGCGGGGGAATCCGGACGGATCCCCCTACGCTCCGCGGCTCACACGGTCGATCCATTCCCCGGTCTTCATCACACGGCTGAAAGGCTGCCCTGCGTCGTCAGGACGGTCCGATGAAGCTCCTCGTCCGTCACGGTTCCCGTCTCGTTACTGAACGCCAGAGTTCCCGTCGCATCTGAGAGGAACTCCACCGCATACCCCTTATGAAAGGCTCCCCGTGCGGTGGTGTCGCAACACATCTGCGTCATGTATCCGCAAAAGCCAAGGTATCGATCCCAGCCCCTTCGACCCATTCCTCCAGCCCCGTTTCCGCAAAGCTGTCCGGCCAGTTCTTTTCGATCAGAACATCCCGGGGACGGAGGTCGACGGCAGGATGGAGCCTCCATTCATGGGTTCCCTTCCGGAAGATCGGGGAGGCATCGGACCTCGCCGTATGCTGGACCACGATCACGGAGACCCGATGGCTCCTGGCGGCATCCATCGCCCGCAGAATATTGTCGAAACTTCCCGGAGGATGAGATACCGGCAGTTTCCCGGTGAAATATTCATTCTGGACGTCGATTACCAGCAACCCGCGCTTAATGACCCCGATTCTTTCATCGCATAGGCATCTTTCGTCAGATCCATCGTCAGATACTCCACCCGTTTTCCGTTTGTATCCTTGCAGCATACTCCTCGTTCGACGAAGCCGGTCTTTTTATACAAGTGGATAGCCGTCGGGTTGTTCTTTCTCGCGATCAGATGGATGCGCGAAAGCCCGAGCTCGAAAAACCCCTTCTTCTGTGTCAGGGCGGTGATGGGAAAACCCAATCCCTGTCCGATCCTATCGGCCCGCAGGGCGATGCGAAACTCCGCTTCGTCCCTTTCAGTACTGGACAGGATCGTGAATGCGATCAGTTCGCCCGCCTGCTCCGCGGCAAAGCACCATGTGACTGGTTTGTTTCTAAATTCCGTCAACCATCCATCGACTCTCAGTGCATAGTCCAGCTCTTCAAATCCGAGGGGATAGGGAGGCCAACGACTGATGGTGGACATGTCGCTATCAGACAAATCGCGAAGTAGCAACATCAGTTTCCCTCAAGCATTCTTTCCTTTGTCCAGAAAGAGATGCAAGTTATTCCAGTGAACTCTGACCGTCTTCAGGACCTTTGGATCGGGGTTCCCTGATGAAAGATCAGCCTCCATCCCCGGTCGGTTCGGGTCCACACCGAACTGCGCAGCGCATGATGAAAGTTTTCGTCCGAACCTCGGAGAATGCTCTGGTAGGTCACCAAGGCAACCGAGGACGACAAGAGATTTACAGAAAACCCTGGGAAGGGAAGTTTTGCTCCTATTTCACGTGGGGGAGTCCGGATCGTGTCATGCTTGTCGTAGATGCGTCCCGAACTTCCGAACTCGAAAAAACCTTCTGCCAGAATCTCCTCCATCTTCCCATGGGAGAAGCGGATTTCTGGAAGCCACAGACTTTCCTCCAGCATTTTCAGATCCTCCTCATCGTCTCCGGACAACGCCATGGGACCGGGAAGATCCTTCAACGGCCTATCCGGCGTCGATTCTCCTTTTTCAATCGGGCGAAAATCCGGTTGACAGGAGGATATCTCCCGTGAATTTTGCTCGAAAATCACCGGAATGTACCATTTTGGCCGAATTCGCCCGAAATCTGTCCGGAGATTGCAACGAAGGCCCTCTTTCGAGTCGAGAACACAGACGTTCCCGTTTTGGCGGACGAACACCACCCAGTGCCAAAATGGAATCCCTTTTTCAAGATGCCACTTGACGGACAGGAGCGCGAGGTCCGGAAGGTCCTCCCAGGAGGAAAAGGGAATTTCCCCCAGAGGGGTTTTCGCGCCGAAATGGTTCAGGAGTGCCCGTACATACGTCGTCTCCGACAATAACATCCTGTCATGGGCAATAATGCCGAGAGATTCTGCAGTCTGCTGCACTTCTCGATATGAAAGTCCCATGATCGCGGCCACGCTGGCGATGCCGCAACCTGTCCGTTCAAGCTGGACCACGGGATTCATCGAGAGTTCACTTTTAGACACGGGGAGCGGAGGGATGGCTGTTCAAAAAGGGGGCCATGGGCCGGAAGATCGATCTCCCCTTCCAGGAACGTCACCGCTCTTCCCGAGAGGAAGACGCGATCTCCCCTGACTTCGCAGAAGACGGTCCCTCCCCGCTTCGACAACTGCCGGGCCTTCATCTCGTTTTTTCCCAGCCGCTCCGCCCAGTAAGGAGCCAGGGAACAGTGGGCGGAGCCTGTGACCGGATCTTCGGAAACTCCGACCTTCGGGGCGAAGTAGCGGCTGACGAAATCGATATCTTGTTCGAGTTTTCGTCCCGGAGCCGTGACCGCGACCCCCTTCAAATCCAGAGAACGCAGGAGCGCGTCGTCGGGCTCGAGCGAGCGAATATCGTCAGCGCTTTCGTAAACGGCGATATAGGCCATTCCGGTCCATACCTCGACAGGGACTTTTCCAAGCCCCTCGACCAGCTCGCCCGGTGGCGAACAGGGTTTCGACCGAAGAGCGGGAAAGTCCATGACGATCAGTCCGTCTTTCTCTTCGACGACGAGATCCCCGCTTCTGGTATTGAAAACAAGCGCGTTCCCGGGATAGCCGAGGTACCGAAAGAGAACATGGGCCGATCCCCTGTTCTCCACAAAACACAGGGCCACCATCCGGTGAAGACCGAGCCGGGAGAACCCGAAGGAGAGAAGGGACCGGGCCGTTTCGGTTGCGAATCCCTGATTCCAGCTTGTTTGTTCGAGATAGTACCCGATCTCCCCTTCCCGGTTCTCCCGGTCTGTCACATGGATCTTGCATCCTCCGATCGGAAACGATAGCGGCCCTTTTTCTTTCGACACGATCGCCAAATCGTAAAACGAACGGGGATTCCCGGCTGCATTCCGGATTCCCCGCCGGATGAAGGATTCCGATTCGGCCAGAGAGTAAGGCCCCCAATAGGTCATCCGGGTGACGAGGGGGTCGGAGGCGTAACGGTGGACAGCGTCTGTGTCCGTTGAGGAAAAATTCCTGAAGAGAAGACGATCGGATTTGAAGAGGAAGAAATTCTCCGGGATTTCCGCCGCAGAAGTCACGGGGCGGGAGAGTTCGATCATGTTTCCGTCGGGGTCACGAATATAGACCGAGATCAGGGTCCCCATTGCGCCGGTTCTATGAACGGGCCCCAGTTCGTGAGAGATTCCGAGAAAAGCCAGGTGGGAAAGGAGCGCGTCGATCGAGAGATCGACGAGGAAGCAGAGATCGGCCGAACCGGGAGCCGGGGCGGAAGCGTGAGGATCGATCTCCTCCCCCACCGGATGGAGATTGATTTTCTGGTTCCCGAAGGAGAGAGCCCGACGTCCATTTCCAAATGTGACCGGAACCATCCCCAGAACGCGCCGGTAAAAAGAAAGGGTCCTCTCGACATCTCGGACGGTCAGGACGAGATGGTCGAGCCCGAGGACCGAAATCGGGGAGATCATTGGCGAAACCCATTCCTGTCAAACCGGGGATGATCGAGAAGGGCGGGAAGGAGAACTCCGGGAAAGAGAGCGGGATCCGGTTCGATGGGACCCAAAACGGTCCGGAGGGGAACGCACCCCGCCCAAACGGGATACCCCATGTCTTCCTCGAGGTCGACCGGGGAGCCCTTGCGGATCTTGACCGACCCCTCCGATATCGGAAGGGAGAAGACCGCGGTCGCGCGAATTTCCCCTTCGGTGGGTCGTCGGGCCTCTTCCCACCGGTTCGGGGCCAGGTGGTCCGTGAGCGCCCGGAGGGCCTCCCTTTTCTCCTCGAGATCGGTGATCTCGGAAGCTGCCCCGAACAGGACGACCGAGCGGTAGTTGAGTGAGTGGTGGAAGACGGAGCGGGCCAGGACCAACCCGTCGATGAGCGTGACCGAGAGGCAGATTTCCCGGCCGGCTTCCATCTGCCTGAAAAGGCGGGCGGCCGGAGCCCCGTGGAAAAGAACAGAGTCGCCCCGCCGGGCATAGGTCGTGGGGATGACGAAGGGGCGGTCTTCAACCGAAAATCCGAGATGGCAGACGATCCCCGCATCCAGGATCGAATGCAGGGTCTTCCGGTCGTAGGAGCCCCGCTCGGGCAAGCGCCCGAATCGGGTTCGGGGCGTGGAGGGAAGGAGGGGATCTGTTTCGGGTGCGGGAGAGGTTGGGGGCATCATCGGGTTTCCATGGCCCCGAAGACTTCCGGAAGATCCGGTCAAGCCGGCCGATTGTCCGGTTCCTTCTTCCCCCGCCTCTCGATGCGAATCGCTCCGGCCTTCCTCCGACAGTTCCGGTTGCGCGTCGGCCGAGCGCACGCGACGTTCGGACAGTTCCTCCTCGATAAAGCCGGAAATCATCATTCGGTAGAGCTGTTCCACGATGATCGGGTTCGCCCCGAACTCCCGGGCCAGCATCCTGACCTTCGAGACGACTTGTTCCACGCGCCGGGGCGCCTCGACGTCATCGTCGGATTTCTTGAATCTTGCCGCCTGCCTGACGAAATCCCCGCGCTCGGAAAGAAGTTCGACGATAAGGCGATCTATCCGGTCGATATTCCCGCGAACCTCTTCGATCGACGAACATGGGACGACCTTGCGCAACGCATCCTCCTTTGGGAAAGCCATTCCAGCCCCCCGATCAAAAGGTTCTTCCCGCAAAACTCCGTCCTTGAACCATAATGGGACAGCCCCCTGGTGACCAGGCCCCGGTCGTTCAGCACCATCCCTTCGCACACCGGCTCGTCATTGAGCGAAGTGTAGAGGAGAACGATGCTGTTCACGCCGGAGAAGGTTCCCCGGAGGAGGAATCTCAAGCCGGGGAAATGGGCGAGACCCTTGGAAAAGTAAGCGCGCAATCTCTCCTTTCCGCAGACCTCGCCCGCGGGGTCCTCCAGTATTTTCACGATTCAGGGAGACCTGAAGACGATGAACGCATCCAGATCACGCGCGTTCCCGCTGTCGATCCAGAACTTCGCAAACGCTTCGGCATCGATTGCCATCATCCCTCCCTCTCGTCGGGACCATCGTTCCCAAAAGGATCACCGTGGTTTCACGTCGAATCATGGATGCCTGAAAAAGAGTTTCAGTATTCTGCGGCTTTTTCGACCCGTTCTTTCAGAGCCCGGTTCATGGCCATATTGGCTTCCCGGATCGATTCGGCGAGTCTGGAAAGAACCAGACCAGCAAGAACCCCCGAAAACTTTTCGACATTGGTCACTCTCGTGGCCATTGCTTCGAGGGGTTCGACCCGGAAATAATGCCCCCCGTCGAGCAGCCCCAGGATGACCAACCGTCCTCGCCAGCATAATTCCTTCCCCTCCTCGGCCGCAAGCACCGTCGGGCGAAAGGATTGGACGTCTCTTCCCGAAAGCTTGAATGTGATCCGGAGGAATTCTCCCGTCCGGGCCGTTCCGGAGATTTCCCTGATCCAATCGTGCGGCAAACCTCGCCGTTTACGGCGGGGAAGGAGTGCTCGGACGGCATGGCCGTCCCGGATTTGGCTTTCAGTGCGGGGTTTTCTGCTACCATGCCCGACATGAAAAGAATTAAAGCGTTCAAATTC
>JAJZXW010000016.1 GCA_021806225.1 Nitrospirota bacterium
TAATTCTTTTCATGTCGGGCATGGTAGCAGAAAACCCCGCACTGAAAGCCAAATCCGGGACGGCCATGCCGTCCGCGCACTCCTTCCCCGCCGTAAACGGCGAGCTTTGCCGCGCGATTGGATCAAGTGGCACCTCCAAAAGGAGGCGCCTTCCTGGCACTGGGCGGTCTTCGTGCGTCACGGCAAGAAGGTTTTTGTCCTCAACTCGAAGATGGAGCTTCGAAACAACGTACGGACGGATTTCGGGCGGATGAGTCCCAAGTGGTTTATTCCGGTGGCTCTAACGCCATCCGAGGGGATTTTTCAAAAATCACTTTGAGCTTTCATGGCTCTTGAAAACGACCATCACCTAATGTGAACGTCAATCAGGGGATCCGGACCTCAGGGACATCGATCTCCCGCCCGCTTCATCGCCCACTTCAAAACGGGAATCACCCGCGGCGGCAACAGAGCCCGCGCCTCATCGAACGACGCCCAGCGGTATTCGTTGTGCTCCGGGCGTCCCAGTTCCGGACTCACCGGGAGGGTGACCTCCCGCTTTTCGACCTGCACCGGGTAATAGGTTGCGACCTTGCCCCCGGAATAGGGTTCGATCTCCATGGAAATCTCTCCCCATGCCAGCGTAAATTTCTGGATGCCGGTTTCTTCCCTCAATTCGCGCGTGGCGGCGCCGAGCGGGGATTCCCCCGGTTCGGCGCCCCCTTTCGGAAAGTCCCAGTTCCTGTAGGCGCGGAGAATCAAAAAGACAGGGAACCCGTCTTTTTCGAAGGCGATCGGCACGATTCCGAAGGAACGTTTCCGGATAGGAGGCATGAGGGTGCGAATCCATCCTTCCTGGTAGAAGACCGTTGACCGGAAATCCCCCGATCACGAATGGGCTGGCGGGGAGACCCTCACGTCAGATCGTCGAAGCGTCCCTTGAGCCATTCCCGAGTCTGGTCGACGAAGACACGGGCCGCCGGGGAAAGGGACGATAGTTTTTGGGCTCCGAGGACGATTTCCCTTAACAGTGGGGGCTCGATGGGGATCACCCGGATTCCTGTGTGATCCTTGGGAACCGCCAGTCCCGGCAGGATGGCCGACCCGGCCCCGGAGCGGACCATGGCCGACACCGTCGAAATATTACGCGCTTCGATCGTCTTTTTTCCGGGGGAGAGTCCGGCATTCGAAAATCCCGACGCCACCAGCATGCCGCAACTCCCGAGCGACCGGATGATCGGTTCCGAGGAAAGCTGGTCGAGGGTCAGGGAGTTGCGGTCGGCGAGAGGATGGCCTTCGGGAAGAATGCCGAACATGCGGTCCGTCAGCAGAGGAATGATTTCCAGCCTGTCGCAGGGTGCCGTCAGGATTCCCAGATCCACTGTATCGGACAGGATCCAGTCGTGGACCTCCTGGTCGGTACCTTCGAACACGGAGATTTCGATCCCCGGAAACTTCTGCCTCATGGTTCCGATGATCCCTGGCATCATCCGGATTGCCGCGCTCTGAAGAGTACCGATCCGGATTTTTCCGATCTTGAGGCCCGAGAGCAGCGAGACCTCCTCCTGAATCCGGTCGACCCGAACCAGGATCTCCCGGACGTGGTCGAGAATCCGGTTGCCAGCTTCGGTCGGAAAGACTCCCCGGCGGTCCCGGTTGAACATGGCGAGACCGACCTCCTTTTCGAAGGAGGCCAGCGCATGGGACACCGCGGACTGGGTGATTCCGAGACGATCTCCAACCTCGGTGAAGTTTCCAAGGTCCTTCAATTCCAGCAGGACGCGAAGCTGAATGATGGTCATATGAATAATATCTCATATTATTAATGATAAATATTAATTTTACTAATTCTATTCTGGACTTTATCATGGAATGAGAGAGCGGGCAAGAAGCAACGGGAACAGAGGCATCGAAGGAGAGATGTGATGGGAAATCGGATGACGTTGGGGGTTCTGCTGTGTCTTACGGCGGTCAGTTCGTGGGGAGGGATGTTCCCCGTCATGGAACACGCCTTGCGGTTTATGGATCCGTTCTATCTTACGATGGTCCGCTACGGGATCGCCTCTCTCCTGTTTCTGTCGATGCTGTACGCTTCGGAGGGGAGACGGGCGCTGGCGACGGAAGGGCGCGCGGCCTCTCTCTGGGTGTTCGGATCGATGGGGTTCGCGGGGTTCGGATTTCTGGTTTTTTTCGGGCAACAGAAAATCTCGGGGCATGAAGGCGTCGTCAATGCGGCGGTCATTATGGCTACCATGCCGCTGATGTCCGCCATCGTGACATGGCTGACCTCCGGAAAGCGGCCGACTACCTTCACCCTGGCGGCGATCGTGCTTGCCTTTATCGGGGTTTTCCTGGTGGTGACGAAAGGGGATATTCGCCTCCTCAAATCGATGGACTCCCGTTTCCTGGCCGACTTGGCCATCCTGGCCGGAGCGTTCTGCTGGGTCTTCTATACATGGGGCGGGAGCCGGTTTTCGGAATGGTCACCGCTCCGGTATACGGCGCTCACCTGCGCCCTGGGAACTATCACGGTCGCCGGACTGACGGGATTCGGAACTGCAGCCGGATGGCTTCATGTGCCCCACGGGTCGCAGCTTCATTCGGTGGCCTGGGACCTGGGCTATATGGTCATGGTCGCAGGAATATTTGGCGTTTTTGCCTGGAATGCCGGAAACCGCCTGCTGGGGTCGGTGAACGGCGTCCTGTTCATCAATCTCGTTCCGGTCGTAGCCCTTGCCATCTCGGTTATTTCAGGAGAGAAGGCGAGTCCAGGGGAGCTTGCGGGGGCGCTTCTGGTCATTGCGTCGCTCGTATCGAACAATCTGCTTGGGCGTCCGGAATTCCGGTTCGCTTTGGTCCGGCTGTCGGGGCTCGGAAGAAACGAGGGCGAAGGGGCTGGACTGGACAATTGAACGGATTACTCATCGAGAAGGAGGTCCTGATGTCGATTAGCAAAACAACGACAGGTCCGATCACCGGCGAAGAATCCCCCGCCGGTTTTTCCACTCCCTACGAGGCGCTTGTCGGCTTCTACAGGGCCTTCAACAGGCGGGACCCGGTATTGATCCAATCGCGCGGCAAAGCTCGCCGTTTACGGCGGGGAAGGAGTGCGCGGACGGCATAGCCGTCCCGGATTTGGCTTTCAGTGCGGGGTTTTCTGCTACAATGCCCAACATGAAAAGAATTAAAGCGTTCAAATTCCGACTCGTCCCGACTCTCGAACAGGAGAGTCTCCTGTCCCGCCACGCGGGGTGCGTCCGGTTCGTCTGGAACAAGGCCCTCGATCTTCAGA
>JAJZXW010000034.1 GCA_021806225.1 Nitrospirota bacterium
CTTGGGTGCCCGAACGGATGACCGGGGAAACGAATCCGTGCGGGCTTCTCTCCGGGAGTCTCGAGGAATCGACCTCCCTTCGTCCTTGCCCGGGATGCCTTAAAGCAACAGCCGTGCCAATTTATATTAGTCATTATTTTTAATGACTTGCATGAATGGCCTGTCGAGGGAGAGGTTGTGTTTGTTCAATGGAATCAATGTCTTGCGTATTTTTTAGGGACGGGGCCCATCCTCCCGTTCCGACCCAATCATGGGAGGGGTTGGGCCCTTCCGAGCGTGTGACCAGGGGGTGGGGTGTTCTGTTTTTATCAATATATAAAACAACTTGCATCGAGTGTTCAAAGAAGGTCCGGACGCTCCGGTCCGGCCGGAAAATCCAGGGCGTCCCCGGTGAAATCTGTAATCTCCGGATAACAGGAGCTCCTTCGACGGAGGAGGGAATGAATAAGGAAAGTTATTAATTTTAGTTGAGAAAATTCATTTATTGTAAGATTTTTCTATCGCTGTTAAGAATCGGGATATTCTCCGGGATTTCTTTTTTTCTAGAATCCGGATGAGTGACGGGGCGCTCTATTTTTCGGGCAGGAGGATCGCAATGTCGCCGGCAGTCTCTGGGGAGCGTTCTCTCCGGGAAGGGATCTCAGGGGGGGGCCGGTGCGCTTTTGGGGAGACCGGAGAAAAAGACGACTTTGGTCGGGTTGATTCGAGGCCCCTGGTCTGGATTAAGATCCCGAATGCCTCGACTGTCATTGTCGGGGAACGTCGGGGAACCTTAAAAAGTAGGAATTTTTGACAAATAACACCTATAGGCTATATTTGATCCATTCTGAAAAAGAATTTTTTTTCTCTGCCCCGCATTCTCTAGTCGAGGGGGACTACCTCGGCCGCCCTTCGACGGGTCAGCACCCCGTCGGCAATGGGAGGGAGAATGGTTGTGCACGCCGGGAAATGAAGGTCGAGACTCATCGGATATGTCTTGATGCTTGGGGGAGGGATTAATGATCGCCAATCAGCGGTCTGTCGTGGTGTGGGACAAGAATGACGCTTTTTCCCAATGGGGGCCGGCCTTCCAGGAAACCATGCCGGAGTGGCGTTTCAAGCCGATCCCGCCGCGTCCCGTCTTCAACTTCGGCCATGATCCCCATCCCCCGATGGTGGGGCTCATTGTCCTGGTCGATGACCTCTGTTCGAAGTCCCACCAGCAGGATATTTCCGAGATAGAGACCGTGATTGCCCGAACGTCCCACTTGACCCGCTGGATCGGGCTCATCGATCCGGGGTGCCTCAAGGACGAGCGCCTGATGTCGCTGATCGGCCACAATTTTTTTGACTACCACCGCCTTCCCCCGGATCTCCTCCGACTGTCCCATGCCATCGGCCATGCTTACGGGATGGCCCTGATCGAGAAAAAATCCCTGGAGGCAAAATCGGGTGCTATTTCCCAGGGGGATGAACAGGAGATGGTAGGGTCGAGCGCCCCCATGCGCCAGCTTTTCCAGGACATCCGGAAAATCGCCCAGACCGAGGCTCCGGTCCTTGTCACGGGGGAGACCGGAACAGGCAAGGAGCTGACAGCCAAGGCGATCCACGACCGATCTCCCCGGAAGTCCGGCCCCTTCATTGCGGTCAACTGCGGATCCATCCCCCACACCCTGATCCAGGACGAACTCTTCGGCCATGAGAAGGGGGCTTTTACCGGAGCCCACCAGAAAAAGGCCGGCAAGATCGAAATGGCGGCGGGAGGAACGCTGTTTTTAGACGAGATCGGCGATCTTCCCCTCGATCTGCAGGTGAACCTTCTACGCTTTCTTCAGGAACGGGTGATCGAACGGGTCGGCGGGGTAAAGTCCCTTCCCGTGGATGTGCGGGTGATCGCCGCGACCAACGTCGATCTGGAAAAGGCGGTCAAGGCGGGGCGGTTCAGGGAGGATCTTTTCTATCGCCTGAATGTCCTGCGCCTCTTCGTGCCTCCATTGCGTGAACGCTCGGAGGACATCGAGCTTCTGGCCCATTTCTTTTTCAGGAAGTTCTCCGGGGAAAAGCAGAAATGCCTGAAGGGGTTTTCCAGTCGGGCGGTCGAGGCCATGCAGGGCTATGGCTGGCCCGGCAACGTCCGGGAGATGATCAGCCGGATCCGTCGGGCGATGGTCCTGTGCGACAACCGGATGATTCAGCCTTCCGACCTGGGCCTTGAATCCCGCCCGACCAAGACCCTGGGCAAGCTCAAGGAGATTCGGGCCAACGCCGAGAGGGAAGGACTGGAGGCGGCCCTGTCCCAGACCTCATTCAATATCACCAAGGCCTCCCACCTTCTGGGCATTTCCAGGGTGACATTCTACAAGCTCTGCAAGAAGCACAAGCTCAAGCTCGCCACCCCCTGAGAGGGCTTCGAGGGGGATGGATGCGGGATCAGGACGGCTCTTTGGCCTCCCGGGCCAATGCGTGGACGCGAAAGAGATCCATGCCGAGGGTCCGGGCGATTTCCTCGGGGGAGAGAAGGCCCCTGGCAAGGAGGGCCCGGACGACCCTGTCCTGTTCTTCGCGGGCTCCCTGCTGAATTCCCTGTTGAACGCCTTTCTGGGTCGCTTCTTCGAACATTTGATCGATGACGTTGGGGGGCATGCCTTCCCCCTGAAGAGGGGGACAAGAGTCTTTGCGACGTCCTCCGGACGGGTGATGCCGTGATAGCTTGTGAGATAGGCGAGTTCCGGCTTCAGTATACCGTAAGCGGCCTTTCGCTTCCGGACCTCCTGCAAGAGGATCCGGAGGCAGCGGTCCAGGTCGTCGGTGATGTGCTTTAGGGCCAGGAGGGCGAGAATCGCCGAAAGGTCTTCCAGCCGGTTCTGGATTTCCCGGTCGTCGATGCGGGCCATGTCGATGACCGAAAGGGAGAAGTCGGGAGACGACGGGGCGAGAACCGCCGGGGAAGGAGGACCCCCGAGAGCCTCTCCGGAAGAGTCCAGGGAGTCTATCCGTGATAGAAGAGGACGGGCAGGACGGGCAAAGGTTCCTGATCGTTTCGGATCTGGCGGCTCCAGAGTCCTGTCAGAGGGTGGGCGATCTGGTCATGGATCAGAGGCGCGGGGACGCTCTTAATGAAATGGTCCCTCCCCTTCCTTGACGGCCTCGTGATGGGCCAGAATGGTGGGTGGTTAACCGTCACCAATCACCGGAAAAAGGGAGGAACCACCATGAAGATTACAGCAATTGGCCTGGA
>JAJZXW010000046.1 GCA_021806225.1 Nitrospirota bacterium
CCGTCCAGGCCTCCCACCCCTACATGGTGGCCCGCTCCTGGGGCGGCTTCATGATCATCACGGGGCAGTGGATCTTCCTCTACAATCTCTACCGGACCGCGACGGCTCCTGCCTCCAAGGCTGTTCCTTACGAAGTCAAGGCGTAGTCAGGAGTTTTTATCGCTGGCCAAAGTCATGTTAACGAAAAGGGGGGGGTGGCGATTTGCCGCCCCCCTTTTTTTTGGCCCGGAACCATTTAATGACGAGATACGGCTGATCCCATTTTTGGGGCCGATCTGCTAAGGGGGCTCTGAGGCGATGAGCAATGTGGCCGGTGTCGGCGCTGTTGTCAGTTATGTCGTCATACTCATGCTGCTGATTCTGGGGAGCCGTTCCTTTTCGGGGACCTTTCGCCGCATCAGTTACGGTATCTTCGTCTTCATCACCCTGTCGATCTTCCTCTTGATCGTGGGTGCCAATTTTCATTATTTTTCCCCAGCCAGCGCCGTCCTCGTCATGTCCTACGGCCTGTCGGTCGTCGCCCTCTTCCTTGTGTCACTGTCCCTTTACTTTCGAAAAAAGAAGGCCATCCGCCCGTCGTCGGATTTTTTCGGCGCTCGGATGAAGGGAGCCGCCTCCCAGGAAAAGGGAGGTAATGCCTTGAAACCGGCAGAAAAGCGGGTGGAGGAGGCCGACGACCAGGCCGTCCCCGATCTTCCTTCTTCCGAGAATCCCGCCGATCCCTTTTCTCTCCGGACCATCTTCGAGAAGGGCTTTTCCGTCCTGCTCTATGGACCCACCGGATCCGGAAAGACCTTTTCCATCGTGATCGAACATCTGTCGGCTCTTCGAAAGGAAGGGAAGCTTGACCAGATCGTCATGATTCCCTGCTCCGACGGGATGGAGGATTACGACCTTCTCTCCAAGCCCGTTCCCATCGGGCCGCAGGAGAAAATGCGCACCATGATATCCCTTTCCAAGGAATATGCCGACATCCCCCTCTCGGTCATAGCCCAGACCCTCGGAGACTGGACAAGAGTCGAGGGCCCCCTGAAGCGGGTTTTCAGACTGGCGCACGATGGCCAGAGGGTTGCCGTGGTCTTCGACGAGCTGAACAGGGCCTCCCGTGCCGCCCGGAATCTCATATTAAAGGCGATCGATCCCGTTCTCGAGCGTTACGAGCTCCACGACTTCATTACCGGAGATGTCATTGCTGTTCCGCTCGACCGGATCCAGTTCTGCGCCACGAGCAACATCGGAGCCTCCTATTCCCAGACGCACGATCTCGACGAATCCCTTCTCGACCGCTTCCAGTCGATCGTCTTCGTCGACTACAACACCGATCTCGAGCGGGAGATCTTCCGAAAGCAGGGCCTTTCACCTCGCCTTGCGGAAAACATCATGCGCGTCGCCGAAACCCTTCGGGACGCCTACAAGCAGGGCCATCTTTCGGCCCCTCTTTCGACCCGCCATCTCAAGAACTGGGGGCAGGCGATCCTCGAAGGGGCCGATCCGGTCGCCTCCGCCCGCGGCCTGTGGCTCAACCGGCTGATCTCCCATGATCAGCATGGCTATCCCGACGAGGAGCAACTGCAGGCGATCGAACAGGTTCTGACGGGGGCCTTTGCTCCCTCCAGGGAAAGTCCCCGAAAGGAAAGCTGACCGATGGCACTCCCCGGCACCGATATCCGCGCCCTGGAGCGACGGCTCTCCATCCTGTCGAGCCAGTACTCCGGGGGGATCTCCGTGCGCGTTTCGGTCCGGCCCGACACCGACAAGGCCTACTGGGACCCTGGCCGGAAGGCCCTGGTTCTGGGGGTGCGCTCCCATCTCGCACGTCCGGATCTGCCGGAAATCCTCCGTCTGCGGACGATCCACGAGCTCGGAAAGCTCCGGGCCGGTTTCCCCGATCCACCGGAAGGCCTCTACGCGGTTCCCGCCCCGATCCTCACCCTCATGGACGACTATCGGGCCGATGTGATCACCCGGGAGAGGCTTCGCCTGGGGGCCAGTGCCTTTGCGCCCCTTTACGACGCCCTCTTTCCCGTGCGGGTCCCGAAGAGGAGACTCGCCGTCAATACCCTCCGCCTGAGCGTCAATCCCTTCGTCCTTGGGGAGATGGTCCTGAACCGGGAGATGGGAGGAAGCGTCCGTCTGCCCCATGAACGCTTTCCCCTTCTCATGCGGATCTTTGTGTTCCTGACCCGGTACCGGTTCTACGGCCGCTACCGGGAATTCGTTTCCGACTGGAAGGCGGCCATGGAGCTCGGGCGATCGGCGAGGACGGAGGATGAGTTCCTGTCGGTGGCCTGGGAGTTTCACGAGAAATGGAAATCCGTTTTCAGCAAGACGCGGGAAGGGGGGCGGGCCTCCGAAGGGATTTCGGCCCGCTCCCCGGAGTCCTCTTCGGCCGGAGCCGGAGGCTCGGGGGGAGTGACCTCCGGCAGAGGAGGATTCAGAAGCCAGGCTCCGGAAAAATCCTCCGGGGAGCGGCCCCCCTGGGACTATCGTCCCCCTGAAACGACCCATGGATACGGGTCGGAAGGAGCCCAGAACCGGAAAAACCGCCCCGGATCGGGAGGAGTCGGGCTGGGGGCGGAGATGGAGGAGCCGGCCATGCTCCGTCTCCACGGCGAGATCCCTGTCTTTGTTCCCCCCCAGACGGGCCGGGAGGTCTTTCCGTGGGACCAGGGACTCATCCGCTCGGAGACGAAGAGCCTGGCCCGCTTCCTGAAGATCGGCCGGGAGGATCAGCCCCTGGCTGGCATGACGGGGCGGCTGATTTCCCAAAAGCTCGTCCAGCCGACGCTCAAGGTCATGAACCGCCCCTCCCCCTTCCGGGAGGGAGGGGCCGAACTTCGGATCCTGGCCATCGTGGACTTTTCCTTTTCGATGGACGGGTGGCCCCACTACTATGCTTCTCACCTCACCCAGGTGGTCTACCGGTCGGGGATTGCCTCAACCTTTGACGTCATCGCGTCCTCGAGCCGCTTCCAGTTCCGGATTCACCCTGACTACCTCAACCTTCTCCAGCCAGACGAGATGGAAGGATTCCAGAACCTGCTTCCGCTGATCGACCGGACGGGACCTCTCTACGATGCCGCGATCGTCCTCACCGACTGCCAGATTAGCGACCGGAGCGCCGAGGCCCTGGCGCTTCTCCGGAAGATGGTTCTCACGATCGGCTGCTATGTCGTGCCGGAGGAGGTGGAACATGTCAGGGGGAGGCCGATCGAACTGGTGATCGAGGACGGCCGGGCGATGTTTCCTTCAACCTTCCTTTACTCCGATACCTTTCACGGCCTGGGGCGCCGGCTGGCTCTGACCCTGAACCGGATGAAGGACCGACAGAAGACCTGATCCGACCTTCCGGTCAGGGGGCGCCGCCGGCCGGCAAGGTCGGGATCGCGGGGGCGTTCTGGGAGGGGGGTGGAGCGTTCTTCAGGAGAGAGTCGATCTGGTAGAGAAGGCGATTGCCCCCCACCCGGTAGGAGAGTGTCTGGGTCTGCATCCCGTTGACCGACAGGACGGCCCGGATCGCAAGCTTCGTATTCCCGGAAATTCCCACGGCGTTGACGGAAAAGATCTGGCTCGTCAGCGTCACATCCCCTGAAATGTCAGAAAAAATGGCAGGCCCCACGACCCCCTGGAATCGAGACAGTGTGAGGAAGGGACGCTGGGCGATGATTTCCTGGGCCATGGCCGGCGTGATTCCGGGATCGAGGGCCTGAAGGACGGTCGAGGAGGCGGTGTTCACGTTGATCTGACCGGGGGTGTAGACGGTGAGATAGGGAGCCACGGCCTGGTAGCTCGCCTCGGTCATGCCGGCGATCTGGTGGAGTTCGGAGAGGACGTCCATCGGTCCGCCCCTGTTCCGGTAGGGGGGCGTGAAGCCGGCGTAGGGCCCCGGGGGACCGGTCATGTTTGGGGCGGGCGAAACCCACTGGGAGACGAGGGGAAGAAGTGCGGGGTTCGCTCCGGCCAGGGTGAAGAGCCGTGTGAACTGTATCAGCCGGTGTGGATCGATATTGCCTCCCGGGGTTCCAGTGAGCATGTTGATGTTGAACTTGGAGGACTCGTCCTCGACCATTCCCGAGACATAGCCGGCGTCGGCCACGGGATAGTTGATGATGGGGGTGGCCCAGGGCTGGTTGGTGGCGATGATGCTCATCCCGTTCTGGGCCGACATCTGGGTGCTTTCCACGAGGGCGACCTTGGCGATGGAGACCGCCGCGCGCGCGAGATAAAGGGCCGAGACGGAGTGGGCGTAGATCTCCGTCTGACGGAGAAAGGCGTGGGTCTTCAGTGTGAAGCGGGTGACGAGAAGGGTCAGGAGCAGGATCATGAAGAGGACGAGGACCAGGACCACCCCCCGGGGTTCCCGCCAGTGTCGGGCGGGATCAGGCCGGCTGAACCGCTTCCACATCGAGCTCTAGGTCCAGTTTGGAGTGGTCGTTGAAGCGGCGCTTCATGGAAAGCCGGGTGATCCGGATGAAGTGGGGTGATCGCTCGAGACGGGCCAGGAAGAAGACCGCGTGGGGAAGGTCGACCGAGTCGATCTTCATCGAGACCATCCCGATCCGGTAGGCGCCCTCTGGAGGGAGGTTCCGGGGGGTCATGCGGGTCACGAGGGGGCGGATGCGGGCGCGGTCGGCCTCCTCTTCGAGATAGGCGATGAGCGAGAACCCCCGCTCCTCCTGTCCCAGCCTCCGGGACTGGGCGACGATCAGTTCCCGGGTCGAGCCGATCTCCTGGGAGAGGGCCAGAACCTTGAGCATCTCCGCCTTGAGGGCCAGGATCTCGTCGCGTTTGGCCATGTAGGGATCCCAGAACAGGGAGGTCACGGCCGTCCAGAGCGCCAGTCCGGCTAGGAGGGAGAGGAGGAGGCGAACGAGCCGGCGCTCCCGTTCGGTAAACCGCTCCCACTGGACACGGATTCGCCGGATCAGGGGGTCCGCTTCACCAAGAACTTTCTGAAGCAGCCGGGGCCTAGTCATGGCGCCCCCGCATCCGGAAGGTGACGGTCTTGCGGTCGATGTCGAGACCGGCGCTCTGGATCGAGAGATCGCGCATGTGGCCGGTGGCCTCGAAGGCCTTCTTCAGGGCGTCGACGCTCCGGAAGCTGTCGGTTTTGCCGTTGACGGTGAAAAAACGTCGGGTGACTGTCAGGGAGACCATTTCATAGGAGATCCCGGAGGGAGGGGATGTCGTCAGGTCCCGCATGATCCGGATGACGTCCGGTCCCCCGGAAAGGAGCTTCTTCTGGCGGTCGAGGCTCGCAAGCTCCTGGGTGAGCTGTCCCAAGGGCTCGACGATCCTGTGGCCCGGAAGCGCCCGGGAGGCCGCCTGGTCGAGGGCAGCCCGGGCCGCCTCCAGACGGTGGTCGACCCGGGAGAGGTGAACGGAGGCGTCGATCGCAAGGGTCGCCGCCAGAAGAAGGGAGAGGAAGGCCAGGATCCGGAGCCCCGCCTTTCTCTCGGCACGGTCTCCCTGCCAGGAGAGGGAGCCCTTCAGGAAGGAGAGGGCGGCGGCCTCCTCCCGGGAGCGTCTCGCGATGAGCCTCCATCCGGACAGGGAGAGATTCTCCGGACGGCCGGGTTCCGGATGGGTGATCCCCGAGAGGGCGGGAGTCGGGAGAATCTCCGGACCACGGAGGAAGCGCTCTGGAAGCTCCTGTCCGGCCGCGAGAAAGCCGAGGAGCAGGTCCCCGATGCGGCGATCCCGAAGCTCGGGGGAAGGCCGGGACTGCCGGAAGGCGCTTTCGCCCAGGAGCCGTCCTCCCCGGGAGAGGAGAAGAAGAGTCCTGTCCCCTTCTCCGTCGATCACCCCGGATGTCGCCAGGGGAGCGAAGGAGGGGCGACTCCCCTCGAGTGGTCCGGGATGAAAGCGTTCGAGGACAAGAAGGGATTCGGGGAGGACCCATCGCGGAATGAGACCCTTCTTCCGCAGGGGTTCGAGCCATGAGGAAAGCTCCGTCCGAGAGATGGCCCAGACGGTGAGGGAGGCCGGGTCGGCGGGATCGCTCTCCCAGGCCAGAAGGCTATCTTCGATCGGCCAGGGAAGCATGAGTTCGATTACCGCCCCGATGGCCGCTTCCCGTTCGGATGCGGTGACGGAGGGCGGAAGCCGCAGGGAGGAGGAGACGGTGCGTTCGGAGGGCCAGAAAAGGACAAGCGGAAGGTGGCTCCGTCCCTCCTCGGAGGCGGGAAGAGGCACGGATGGGCCGTCATCTTCCGAGAGGGGAAGGTCCCGTTCTGTCCAGAGAGGGGCATTTCTGGCCGGGGAGCAGGCGGAGAGAAGAAGTTGGCCGTTCCGGATTCGGGCCGTCAGGATCTGGGCCGGAGCGAGGGAGCGCCGCAGGCGTCCGACCGCGTCAGTGAGGAATCGGGATGCCATTCATCGCGATGTTCAGATTGGAAACGGGGCCATCCAGCGTGAGGGTCACGGGCCTTCCCGAGGCTCCCGAGAGACCGGGGAGGGGAAGGTTGCCAAGGGGACCCTTCAACCGGACATTAAGGCGAAGGTGCAATATGGTGTTCGGAGGGGGTTGGGCCATAAGGAAGGTGCCGTTTCCGGTGACGTCGGCCAGGGGACCGGTCGCCATGAGCTGCTCGAGGCGACCTCGCCCTCCGGAGAGAAAAATCCGGCTCCGGACGGCGTCGAAGGTGACGGGAGGAAGCGGAAAGCCTCCGACGTTCAGGGATTTGAGGACGAGGTTGGCGATGCTGGCCGAAAAGACTCCGTGTCCCGCCATCTCCGCACCGGACTGCCATGTGTAGTCGGTCTTGAGGGTCATCGACCCGGAGAGATCCTGGTGGAGAAGTGGGCGTGTCAGACCCAGGTCAAGCGGGCGGACGGTGGATCCCCGGAGGTGGTTGCGGCGTTCAGGCAGGTGGCGCAGGAGACCGTCGAACTCGCCTCCATAGGCCCGAAGCCGGAAATTGAAGCGTGGCTTCCGCTGGACGAGGCTCGAAAGCTCGAGACGGGCGGAGGCGCGGTCGATTTGGAGGCTCACGGGGCCTTCGGGCGAGGGAGCCACGAGGTTCAGGTTTCCGTACTCAAGGCGTGCCGGGAAGTCGAATCGCGCCTTGCCGGCTTCGACCCCGATCCCGTTCGAGTCGGAGATTTGCTGAAGAAGGAAGCGGGCGGTCTGGCGATGGGGGAACCCCTGCCAGAGGCCGGCGAAAAAGACCGCCCCACCGACCGTCCCGAGGAAAAGCACCCTTTTCGGGGTCAGGGAGGAGTAAGGCCGCTGCCCCGCCTCCGGTGCCTTCCCTTTCGGAAGGCGGGCTGAAATGAACTCTCTCACCCTGCGAAGACCGTTTCCAACCCTGATCACTGCTGCGCGCTCCGGTTCCGTGCCACATCGCTCATACTGTTGACTCAACTTTACCATAAACCGGAAAAATATCCATCACCGATTTATCACTTTTCAAGATCCCAGGATACAATGTCCTTGTTGTTTCCCTTGCCCCCCCGGGCTCCGTCAGCGCCGTAGGACATGATGTCGAACTCTCCGTGGGAGCCGGGTGAGAGATAGACGTAGGGATGGCCCCAGGGATCCTTCGGGATCTTGGAGATGTATCCTCCCGCCTTGTAGTTGTTGGGCTCGGGAGGGAGGGTCGGCTTCTTGACCAGGGCCTCGAGTCCCTGCTCCGTCGAGGGATAGGATCCGTTGTCGAGATGGTAGAGGGAGAGCGCGTTCTCGAACTCCCGGATCTGGGTCATGGCAGCGGTCTTCTTGGCTTCCTCGGTACGCCCGATGATCTTCGGCACGACGAGGGCCGCCAGAAGGGCGATGATGAAGATGACGACCATGATCTCGATCAGCGTGAATCCGCCGTCCCGGCGGCGGGACCGGAACCGGTTTTCCGACCGGCGGAAAAGAGTTAATGACATGAGGATCTCCAAGTATGACGGTTGTTTACTGGACCGCCTGACTCATCTCGAAAATGGGAAGCAGGACGGACATGACCATGAAGAGGACGATTCCTCCGATGAACAGTATCATAACCGGTTCGATGAGGGATGTCAGCGTCACGATCGTCTGGTCGACTTCCTGCTCGTAGCCTTCCGCAAGCTTGATCAGAAGCTCCTCGAGCTTGCCGGATCGCTCCCCCACCGCGATCATGTGGACGGCCAGGAGAGGGAAGACTTTCGACTCCCGGAGGCTCCGGGAGAGGGAACTTCCGGATGCCAGGTCTTCCCGGGCCCGGGAGACCGCGTTCCGCACCGGGCCGCTAGTCACCACCGCCTCCGAGACCTCCATGGCCTTCTGGAGGGGGGTTCCGGAGGAGAGAAGAACGCCCAGCGTCCGGGAGAAACGGGCCACCTGGGTCGAAAGGACCAGGTCGCCCACCTTCGGGATCTTGAGGGCCCACCGGTCGAGGGTGGAGCGCCGGGTCTTTGCGAAGCGGAGCAGGAAGATCGTTCCGGCCGCCAGGGTCAGGCCGACGGCGATGAGGTGGCTTCTGAGCCAGGCGGAGCTTCCCATGAGGATGCGGGTCGGTAGAGGAAGGGTGGCCTTGAGCCCTTCGAAGATGGAGGTGATGCGGGGCATGACCACGATCAGGAGAAAGACCACCATAAGGATCCCCACCCCCATCAGCATGATCGGGTAGAAGAGGGAGCCCACGACCTTGCGCCGGGTGTTGCTCTGCTTTTCCAGAAGGTCGGCCAGGCGGCCCAGCATGATCTCGAGTGTTCCCGACTCCTCCCCGGCGCGCACCATGTTGAGATAGATGGGGGAGAAGGTACCGGGGAGGGATCCCATCGCCACCGAGAGGGCTCGCCCCTCCTTGACGTTGTCCCGGATCCGGGAGGCGACGCGGGCCGGAGGGGTGTCCCCTCCCTGGTCGAGGATGGCGCCCAGGGCCTCGACGATGGGGACCCCGGCCCCCACCAGGATGGAGAGCTGCCGGGTGAAGGTCGAGAGGTCCTTCGCCGAGAGGCGGCCCCTTCCGGAAGGGGATTCCGGGGTGGCGGCCTCCCTGCCTCCGGCGTGGGGATCGAGGGAGACGGGAAGAATGCCCTCTTTCTTCAGCTTCTGGCGGGCGGACTGGAGGCTGTCGGCATCGATGAGTCCCCGGATCCTCTCCCCGTTCGGGCGGACGCCGGAGTAGTTCCAGACGGGCAAGGGGGGGCTTCCTTATTCTAGTCGGTGGATATCTCGCTCTGGGCCACCCGGAGAACCTCCTCGATGGTGGTGGCTCCCTCCAGAACCTTGCGCCGCCCGTCGTCAAGGAGCGTTTTCATCCCCTTGCGCCGTCCAGCCTCCCGAAGGGTGGCCGCATCCTCCCGGGTGTTGATCAGGTGGGCGATCTCGTCGTCCAGGACGAAGAGTTCATAGATCCCCTGACGTCCTTTGTAGCCGGTCTCAAGACAGGAGGCGCAACCGGTCCCCCGGAAAAGGGTCCCTTCCGGGAGGTCTTCGGGGGAGATCTCGAGGCGGGCGAGTTCGTCGGGACCGGGACGGTAGGGGGTCCGGCAGGAGGGACAGATGCGCCGGACGAGCCGCTGGGCCAGGACTGCCCGGACGGAGGTCGAGATCAGGAAGGGTTCGACACCCATGTCGATGAGCCGGGTCATGGCCGCGGGGGCGTCGTTGGTATGGAGGGTGGAGAAGACCAGATGGCCGGTCAGGGAGGCCTGGATGGCGATTTCTGCGGTCTCGGTGTCCCGGATTTCTCCGATCAGGATGACGTCCGGATCCTGGCGGAGAATGGACCGGAGCCCGGAGGCGAAGGTGAGGGAGATGCGGGGATTGACCTGGATCTGGCCGATTCCCCGGAGCTGGTACTCCACAGGATCTTCGATGGTGATGATGTTCTTGTCCGGGCTGTTGATGGTGTTCAGGATGGCGTAAAGGGTGGTG
This sequence comes from Nitrospirota bacterium, assembly GCA_021806225.1. Lineage (GTDB taxonomy): Bacteria > Nitrospirota > Leptospirillia > Leptospirillales > Leptospirillaceae > UBA4572. Next base: position 9,854 of record JAJZXW010000046.1, read on the forward strand.
GTCTTCCCGGCGCCGGTGGGTCCGGTGACGAGGATGATCCCGCTGGTGAGGGTGATGAGACGGTTGACCTGGCCCAGATCCTCCGGAGAGAAGCCGATCTCGGAGAGAGGCAGGAGGAGTGTGCCCTGCTCCAGGATCCGGAGGACCACGCGCTCCCCGTGGCGGACCGGGATGGAGGAGACCCGGATGTCGACGTCGCGTCCCGCCGCCCGGATGCGGATCCGGCCGTCCTGGGGGAGACGCTTTTCGGCGATGTTCAGGTTCGCCATGAGCTTGAATCGTGAGATGATCCCTGCCTTGAGCTTCTGGGGAATGGAGAGGACGTTGTAGAGGACCCCGTCGAGGCGGTAGCGGACCTTGACCTCCTCCTCGAAGGGTTCGAGATGGATGTCGGAGGCCTTCTGCCGGACGGCCTGGGAGAGGATCGAGTTGGCGAGGCGGATGATGGGAGCGTCGTCCCGCGCGTCGAGAAGGTCCACTGTCTCCTGGATGGAGAGGAGGTCGGAGAAGGTATCCGCCTCTTCCTCCGCCCTGTCGAGGATCCGGCCGGTCTCGGCCTGTCCGAAGCGTTCGTAGGCGGTGTTGATCAGGGCGTAGAGGACGGTCTGGGGGAGAAGGACCGGCCGGAGGAGCGGCCGGTCTCCCCCAGGATAGAGAAGGAGCAAGAGGGGTTCGAGGGCCAGGAAGGACTCCGGTCCTCCGCAGAGCACGGACAGGGTTGGCCCTTCCGGCCCATCCGCGAGGGAATGGGGGAGGAGAAGATGGGACTTGGCGAAGGAAATGGGGATCCGGGGAATCAGGGTCGGATCGAGCTCGTCGGACGAGACCGTGGCCCGGTATTCGTGGCCCTGGGCGGCGGCCCATTCCTTCCAGAGGGTCTCGGGCGTGTAGCCGGCCTTGTCGAGGGTCCCGGAAAAGTCCTCTGACCCGCTCTTCTTGGCCTGGAGGGCCCGGAGGATCGAGAGGGCGTCGGCGGACATCGGATGGCCTATTCGGGGGCCCCCGGCTCTCCGGGGACGTCGACGGTGCGAAGGAACTGGTCGCTCGAGAAGGATGTGGTCTTCCGGTCGAGGATCAGGTTCTGGACGAGATGATTTTTCCGGGCGTACTTCTTCAGCAGATCGGGGGCGTCGTGCTTGACGACTGCCAGATCTTCCGAGCTCCGGATGACGTAGGGGGTCAGGAAGATCAGAAGGTCGTCCCTCTTCTTTTCGTGGTTCGTGTTCGAGAAGAGGTAGCCGAGAATCGGAATGTCCGAGAGGAATGGGATTCCCTGGTCGTTGATGCTGGTCTCTTTCGAGATCAGGCCGCCGATCACCACCGTCTGTCCCGAGGAGACGGTCAGGTTTGTCTTTGCCGACCGCTTGGTCGTGGTGGGGCCTACGGCGATCGTGCCAATGACCTGGGACGCGTTGGTGAGGGCGGAGACCACCTGCTTGACGTCGAGCCGCACCCGCCGGTGGGACAGGATGTGCGGAGTGATCTCCAGCGTGATCCCAACATTCTGGCGCTGGATCATGGTCATGACGTTGCCGCCGACCGTCTGGCTTTGGCCCGTGATGAAGGGGACGTCCTCCCCGATGGTGATCTTGGCCTTGACGCCGTCGGTGGCGAGAATCTCGGGGGTGGAGAGGGTCCGGACGTCGGAGAAGGTCTCGAGAGCGTTCAGGAGTTGTCCGATGTTGGGGTAGTTGACCCCGTTGTAGTTGAAGGACCCTCCGGTGAGAACGCCGGCGACGAGGCCGTTGAGCCCCGAGAGTGACTGGAGGGCTCCGGCCGCTCCTGAAATGACCCCCAGGGATCCGGCCGCTCCAGTCGTTCCCGTTCCGCTCAGGGAAGATGCTCCGGTGGCGCCGTTGACGATTCCCCCCAGCATCCCGTAGTTCGTGAGGCCGACGACACCTGAATTGTTCGAGCCCAGGGCTCCCCCCAGAAGATTTACCTGGATGTTGTTCAGCTTGTCGGTCGAGATCTCGATCAGGGAGGCCTTGACGTAGACCTCGCCGGGCTGGGAGTCCAGCGAGTGGATGATGGGCCTCAGAAGGTCATAGTCGTGGGCGGTGGCCGAGACGATCAGGCTGTTGGAGCCCTTGTCGGAGACGATCTGGATCGGACCTTCGAACCCTCCCTCCCGGACTCCGCCCGCCGGCTTCGGCGAGAATCCCTTCGAGAGGATGGCGTTGACGGTCTTTGCGATCGATTTGGCCGAGGTGTTCTCGAGGGTGTAGAGGAACATCTCCCGGTTGGGGGGTGCCTGGGTCTCGGGCACGATGTAGATCATTCCCTTCTTGGAGACCGTTTCGAACCCCTTCATGCGCAGGGCATCCGAAAAGATCCGGAAGGCGTCTGGGACGGAGACTTCGGTCGGGGAGAGGATGGTCAGCTTGCCCTTGACCCGCTCGTCCATCACGATGTTCTTGTCCAGGAGATCGCTCATGAATCGCACCAGAACCGAGACATCGACGTTCCTGAAGTTCATGGAAACCTTCTGGACGGGGGCGGAGACGGCAAGAGGAGCGGGGGTCGGGGGTGGGGCCGCTCCTGCGGTGCCTGGAAGAAAGACGATACCGGTGACGAGAAGCAGGGCTGTCACGGGACGTGTGAGCAAGTTCCAGGGCTTGCCAACCGGTCGATGAGGAAAGGGCCATTGTCTGATCAATCCGAAAATCCTGTTCCGGGGCTCCGATAGGCCCCGCATTAAATGAGGGTCCGTCACTGCACCTGGTAGCTGAAGGTCTGAGGAGCTCCGTTTCGCACGAGGTCGATGCTGACCTGTGCGGCCGTTCCGAGGGTCGACAGGGCCTTCATGAAGTTCTGGGGATCGCTCATCGACATGCCGTTGATCGACTCTATCACGTCCCCCGGCAGAAGCCCCACCTCCTGGTAGAGGCTTCCGGGCTGGATCTCCACAATCCGGAAGCCGTTCGGTTTTCCTCCCACAATGTTGGGAACGGCCCGGGCCTGCATCATGAGCTGGTTCAGGTTCCGGACGGCCGAATGCACGGCCCGGGCCTCGATCAGCCAGTGGTTGGCATCGAGCTTCCTGATTCCGTGGGGGGAGGCCGATTCGGCCGCGGAAACCGCCTGACCTCCATCGTCCTCCGCCGTGAAGCGGGCCTTGAGGATCCCGTAGGAGTTCCCCACCTTCAGGATGACCGATGTTTTCTGGACATGGGCGAGGCTCACCCGTCCGGGGATCACCGGGTCGTTCACATGGTAGAACTTCTGGGTCTTCTTGGCCGTGTCTTCGAGAACGGCCCCGGAAACGGTCCCGGATCCCATGAGAGTCCCGACCAGCCGGAGTTTCAGGGCGTCGGGGCGGAGGACGGGAAGATTCTTCTGGTCCTTCCAGCTTCCGACAGCCACCACCGACCCCCCGGCCTCGACCCCTCCCCGCGAGGCGGCGGCGCCGAGGTCGAGGTCTCCCGGGAATGAGACGGCATTTCCCCTGCGTGCGGGATCGAACAGGTTGCCTCGGGCGATCGAGGCGATATCCGCGGCCGAGGGAAGGGCGGTCCTGGGACGGACGATCATGCCGTGGATCTCCGGAATGGCGAAGTGTCCCGAGATCCGGTCCCGAATCGTCTCATTCACGGCGTCGGCCGCCATATAGGAGGTCGCGGATACCAGGGCGATCTGACTCAGGAGAAAATATCGTTGAAGACGCGTGTCGATCATGGCCTGTCCCGTCGGTGACCTGAATACCTTTTTTCTTTTTCAATATTATGCCTATCCAACTTTATAGTATAATACAGGAAATTCAAAAAATGTAGGCGGGGAGGATCCGGTGCCGTCAATTACCGTGAACGGGGAAAAAAGGCTGGTGGAGGAGGGAGCGACCCTCCGGGCCCTGGTGGGGGAAATGGGATTTCTTGACCGGCCGGTCGTCTGCGAGGTGAACCTGGCGATCCTTTCGAAGAAGGACTGGGAGGGGACCGTTCTCCGCGAGGGGGACGCAGTCGAGATCATAGGATTCGTGGGAGGCGGTTGTGCGCATGATGGTGGGGGGATTGAGACCCGGCGGGTTCTGTGGTATAAATTTCCATACACTCCGAGGGCGGGATTAACTCAGCGGTAGAGTGTCAGCTTCCCAAGCTGAAGGTCGTGGGTTCGAATCCCATATCCCGCTCCAGTTTTAGACTATCTTCAACATCGGTTGTGCCGTAATTGTGACGTGTTTTGAGTTTTCCACAAACCGGGACAGATGCTCCGGCGCCATGCGGGCATATCTCTGGACCCTCTTGAAATCAGACCAGCCCCCCAATTTCTGAAGAACGTTCAGTGGCATTCCGCCTTGCACATGCCAACTGGCTCATGTGTGTCGCAGATCGTGCCACCGGAAATCGGAAATCCCCGCTCTTTTCAAAGCTTTTCTCCACGCCTCCGTATTGACCTGTCCGATCGGCTTCCCATTGAATGTAAAGACAGGAACTCTCCGAGAATGTCGGTCTTTAGGGAGAAATCTGGTCCCGGACACCTCCGCGACTTCTCGGGCCGTCAATCTCCTCCTGGACGACTTCGAACGCCTGATGCGATCCTTCCTTTCGACACCCAACTTGAAATCACAATTTGCAAGATCCTGTGGAGGCCGATGGATTCTTCCTTTATGTGTTCGGTGGAACCTGATTTCAGGGATATCCGGAATATCCGGTTGCCCAGATTTATGATATCTACTCTGTTTTTTTGTAAATTTGTTAATGTATACTTGTATTAATTTTGATATTTAGTTAATATACACTTCATGAATATTTCAAAAGAAGAAATCATCGGGATTCTGTCTCAATTTAACCCGTGGTGGAGGGGAGAAGGGATCCCCGATCTTCCCTCATGGCGACGAGCCGTCTTCCACGAACTTCAGGGATGGATCGAGGCTCCTCCTGTCCATCGGGCAGTACTCTTGTCAGGGGCCAGACAGGTCGGAAAAACCACGCTTTTTCTCCAAGCTGTACGGGAACTTTTGAAAAAGGGTGTTCCGGCGTCCAACATTCTTTACGTCACCTTTGACCACCCTCTTCTGAAGCTGACAGGGATTGAGGGAATTATTGACGCATGGAAAGAACGGGAACCCCCAAAAAACGGCCTTGAGTATCTTTTTCTCGACGAAGCCCAGTTTATCCGGAACTGGGGCACATGGATCAAGCACCAGGTCGATTTTTCAAAACAGAGACGGATCGTCTTTACCGGATCGGCCATGCCGCTTGTCGAAGCCGAACAGGAGTCCGGGGTTGGACGCTGGCATACGATAAAACTGACGACCCTGTCGTTTTATGAGTACCTCAATCTGAAAGAAGTGGAGCTTCCGGATCTTCCCCCTATTCCTTCGTTGCGCGTCCTCTTTGAATGGGCTCCCCGCGAGCTCTACCGATCAAGCGAAATCATCAAACCCTACGTTGCGCACTTCCATGAATACCTGATTCGCGGAGGGTTCCCCCAGACGGCAAGAATCGAAAGCATCACACAGGCCCAGAGACTCTTGAGGGAAGATATCATCGACAAGGTCCTCAAACGGGACATGACGGCCCTTTTCGGCGTGAGGCGCATTCTGGATCTCGAATCCACCTTCCTTTATCTTTGCATGCACGATGGAGGATTGCTCGACATTCCGGATCTCTGCAAGAACCTTTCGGTCAAACGACCGACGGCCCAGCACTTTATCGAACTGCTTGAAGCCATCCATCTGATCTATCGGCTTCCTCCTTTCGGGTACGGAAAGGGGGTACTCCGCGCGCGCTACAAAATCTATCTGGCGGACGCCGCCATCGCACCGGCCGTGTTGTTGAAGGGCAAAGAGATCATGGGTAATGCGACGGCTTTCGGAGCCTTGATTGAGACATGTGTCTTCAAGCATCTTTTCGGCCGATACTACGCCCAGAACGTCCGCTTCACCTACTGGAGAGGAAAAAGGGGCCGGGAGGTCGATCTTGTGTGCGAGGTCGGGGACCAGATCATCCCGTTTGAAATCAAGTATCGCGCAACGCATACAGGAACATCTGACCTCGGTGGCCTGACAGAAATCTGTCGGGATAAACAGATCCGCCGGGGGTATGTCGTCACAAAAAATCTGGAGGACTTTGGAGTGTCGAGCATGCTAGGCATTCCGACAACATTGATGCGGATTCCCGCTCCGCTCCTGTGTTACTGGATGGGAGAATCGGAACTGTCGTATGATCATCGGGAAGAGGGCCTCTAGCGATACCCACTTTCAGGCCGTCGCCCTTGGGAAGAAAACATTTCCATCGACGACAAGGCTCTGTGGTCGGAGACGACACACGTCCGTACCCTTTTGTCCCATTTTGGCGTGAAAGCCAGCAACGAGAGATTCCTCGACCTGTGAGGCTCTTCCCGATCATGCCTTGTTGTCGTTGACGTCCTCCCCTCCGTGAACGAAGGGGATTCCTTCCTGCCAACTCCCCGGACTGAAAACGGGGATGGATCGGCGGGCCTGAAAGGTCAGGCCGCCGACTCGGAGGTTTTCGCCTCCGAACAGGC
>JAJZXW010000011.1 GCA_021806225.1 Nitrospirota bacterium
CGGCTCGGGCCTCAAACCGCCGCTTGCGGGGCCGGGGCCGGCATTCCCAAGAAAAATCCTGTCCCAGAGTGACCCCGCAGATCTTGGCCGCTTCGAGATCCGCTTCGGTCTCGATTCCTTCCCCCACCGTCTGGACGCCGAGCGAGGTGGCCAGCCTGACGATGCTGTGGACGATGGCCAGATCGACGGCATGGCTCCGTCCGGCTCCCTGGATGAAGGGCGCATCGATTTTCAGGTAGTCGACGGGAAAGGCCCGCAGGTAATGATGGGAGGAGAAGCCCGCTCCGAAGTCATCGATCGAAAACAGAAAGCCCAGTTCCTTGAGCTCCCGGATCATGGTTTCTACGATCCGGATGTTTTTGATCGCCTCCCGCTCTGTGATCTCGAAGGCCAGTTGGGACGTTGGAAGTCTGTGCTTCTGAACGCTCTCCACGATCCGGGGAACGAAGTCCGGAATGGCCATGGCGTTGGGGGTCAGGTTGAAGAAAAGACGCCCACGGATATCTCGTTCTTCGGCCAGCGACAGGGCCCGCTCCAGAATGTCGAAGTCGAGGGTGGCAACCAGGCCGGCCCGTTCCGCCAGAGCGATGAATTCCCCCGCAGGCACAATCTGTCCGTCTGTGTCCCGAAGGCGCGCCAACACCTCGTGGCCGACAATCTCGCCGGAGGCCAGATCGATGAAGGGCTGGAAATAGGGCACCACCTGTTTTTCCCGGATGAGTTGCAGAAGGTGGGCGTCGCGTTTGGCCGTCGCATGAAGATGGAGGGCCTCTTCGATCATCGGCGCCCGGACGGTGTTCTTTCCGGCCTGTTTGGCCCGGTACATCATCTGGTCGGCGACCGTGAAGAGGTCCTGATGCGTGTCGGCATGGTCGGGAAAGGCCGCCAGCCCGATCGAGACCGACGCCTCGACCGGAGGATGCCCTTCTCCCGGATCCATCCGGAACTCGGTGATCTTCTCCTTCAGGCGTCCAATGAACGAGAGGGCCCCGGGGAGATCCGTTTCCGGAAGGATGAGGGTGAACTCATCGCCTCCGTAGCGGGCCAGGATGTCTCCCAAGCGGATCTCGTTAATCAGGAGGTCGGCCATTGCCTTCAGAAAAGCATCCCCCGTCGAATGGCCATAGGCGTCGTTGACGCCCTTGAAGTCGTCGAGGTCGATCACGCACAGGACGAAGCGAGTGCGGTGGCGCTTTGCGCGCCCCACCTCGTATTCGAGAAGTTCCCAGAAGACACGCTGGTTGAAAAGTCGGGTCAGGGGATCCCGGACGGCGTAATATTCGATCTCCTTGTTGTAGAGAGAAAGGGCCTTGACGGACCCCAGCACGTTGAGAATGGAGACAAGGAACCCGCGGACCACGGTCTTTTTGATGGGGTCGAGATCCTTTCCGGCGAGTCCCACACCGACGATTCCGCCGATCTGGGGACGATCCAGGAGCAGGGTTTCGGTCTCCATGAGGATGTCCCGGGTGACCTCCTCCCCCAAGGGGGCCGTTTCATGGGTCATTTCATGAAGAAACGCAAGATCTTTCTCGGCAGACAGATGCGTGTTCGCCTGCCGGATCCGGGCTTCGATTGCCTCCTCGAAAAAACGGCGCACGCTGTCTTCCGGAACGCCGTTCCAGAATATGTAGACCTCGTAGGTATCGTCCGGAGTCACGAACAAGGTGAAGAGGAACTTCACGGGAAAGCTTTTGTTGATCCGGAAGAGGAGGTCCTTGGCGAACTCTTTCCACTCCCGGATGACGTCCGATGTGATGAGAAGCCTTTTGGTCAGGTCCACCTCGAACTCGAGTGTCTTGAGAAACGAGAAGGAGCGGCTTTCGATCAGGAGGAAGGCGACAAGGAAAAAGACCAGGAGGAGCAGGGACGCGATCCCTCCGGTCATTTCACGGTGACGAATCAGGACGCGCCGGGATTCGATCGCCCTCTCCTGATGATCGATCCGGCGGTCGAGCCCCTGGATCAGCCCGTACATCTGGGTGGCCAGGGCCGGGGGAACCAGGGGCCGGTTCAGATGGGGGGTATCGAATCCCTCCCGCTCGATATTCTGCAGGGAGGAATAGACAAACAATCCGGTCAGGGCCCGGATGTCCGTGAGGTTCCCGGAAAGAAGGTCGGGATTTCGTCGGAGCATATCCGTGAGCATCGAAACCCCCTGGATCTGGTATCCCCGGAACAGGGCGCGGTTTACCAGCGTGAGGGGCGGTCTCATCTGGACCATGGTGAAGAGTGAGGCCGATAGCGAATGAAGGTCGGATCGAAGATGGCGAACATCCGAGGCCTGGGCCTGCAAGGCTCGAAGTTCCCGTTGCGTCTTCAGAAAATAGACTCCGTTTCCTGCGAGAAGGACGGCGGAAAGCCCCCCCATGACCACCCCCAGCCGGATGAGGGTGTTGATGGCCCCGTGGACCTCCTGGGGGCGGGATCGTTCCCTGAGGCTGACAGACATCTCCTTGAGGAAGGTCTTGAGAGACGTCATGCGGGCTCCTTGGAGAGGGTGTGTTCATGAGAAACGGTTTTGAAGGAGGACGTCAGGGCCGATAGGGTGTCCACGATTCCCCGGAGTCGGTCGACGGCCGGAACGGCCGAGGCGACGTCCCGTCCCCGGGCGTCCATGACCTGCGAGAGCGCATTGACCGCCTCCAGGATCCGGTCGGAGGAGGTCTTCTGGACCTCGGTTTCGCCGACGATCACTTCGACGTTCTGCCCGGTGGCCCGGACCATGGCGGCCAAGG
>JAJZXW010000032.1 GCA_021806225.1 Nitrospirota bacterium
TCTACTCCGATCCGCTCACCCTCAGAACGGGTCAACCCATTCCTTTATTCAGAGTCTGGCACTATCTGACCCTCGCACGGGAAGGAGGCATGATCCCTTCCCCGCCCCAGATGATAAAGCCCACCCGGACCATCCATTTTTCCCTTGAAGACGGCAGGGAAGCCGAAATCGCCTGGGACGCGGACGAGCACATCTCCGACCTTATGCGCATCGACAAGGGAAGGGGCTCATACCCTGTCTCGAGCCTCACCTTCCCGCCCCTTTTTCTCGGATCCATCGAGGACGGGGCGATGATCGAATACCGTCCGATCGGGTTCGACAAAATCTCCCAGGCGATCAAAACCACTTTTCTGCTCTCCGAGGACAGTCGTTTCTTCTCCTCACCGGCACTGGACCTTCGTGGAATAGGCCGGGCCTTTTTTCGGGACCTCCGCGCCCACCGCTTCAAGGAAGGGGGAAGCACCATCACCCAGCAGGTCGTGAAGATCCTGTTCCTGAGCCGAAAAAAGTCCATCGGGCGGAAGCTGGAGGAGGCGATTCTGGCCATCCGGATGGCGGCGCTTCTCCCGCCCCAGGAGATTTTCGACCTGTACCTGAACCATATCGATCTCGGAGGATACGGAACGGAGCGCATCGTCGGAGTGGAAGCCGCCTCCCTGCGCTATTTCGGGCGCCACGCAAGCGAACTCGGGTGGAAGGAGGCTGCCACCCTGGCCGCCCTCAACAGGGCTCCCACTTATTACTCTCCCTTTCTCCATCCGAACCGAACGAAAAAATTGCGGGACAAAATCCTTGCCTTATTATACCGTCACCAGATCCTGGATCAAAAAACCTGGACGGCGCTGACACGGCAACCGCTCGGGATGATCGAACCCCGGGGACTGTTCCATCCCATCGGCCCCTATTTCCTGGACAGCCTTGCCAGACGCGAGCGGCAAATCCCGCCCCCGGTCGCTCCGGCGGCTCTTCATACCACCATGGACCCTCTCCTTCAGGAGCAGGCCGACAGAATCGTTCCCGCCTTCCTCAAACAGCTGGAAAAATATCTTCCGCCCCGCGTCCGCAAGTCCCACCCACAGGCTCTGGAGGCGGCCCTCGTCGTCATGGACCCTCGCACGGGAGCGATTCGTGCCATGGTGGGCGGTCGGGACTTCGCCTCTTCCCCCTTGAACAGGGTCACCCGCTCCCGGCGCCAACCGGCTTCTCTCTTCAAAATCGTCCCTTACCTGACGGCCCTCTCCCCCAGAGGATCCTCCCCTCCCGTGGCGACTCTGGCCAGCTCCCTTCCCAACACCCCGCTGCACCTCTTTCTCGGCCACAAACGCTGGATCCCCAAAAACGACGAGTATGACGCCGCGAAATCCGTTCTTCTCTACAAGGCCCTGGCGCGATCCATGAATCTGCCCGTTCTCCATCTGACGGAAACACTCGACAAGCAGGCGATGGTCGACACGGCAAGAAAACTGGGACTCGAAACACCGGGGCCCTCCCGCATCCCCATGTCCTACCCTCTGGGAGTGGTCGCACAGACTCCCCTTCAGATGGCGACGGCCTATAGTCGGATCGCCAATGGAGGGTTCTCGGTCTCCCCCTCCCTGATCAGCTCCGCCGACGGGAAGGATCTCGTCTCCGAGAGAATTTTTTCCCCCGGTCCCGTCTACCTTCTCTGGAGCGGCCTCCACCGGGTTCTCGAGGAGGGCACGGCCGCGGCCTTCATGAACACCACCCCCGGAAGAGAGGGCTGGGCCGGGAAAACCGGAACGGCAAACCGGGGACGCGACGCCTGGTTTGTGGCGATTTCCTCGAGGGAGGTCGTCCTGGCCTGGGTCGGCTTCGACGATGATACCCCCACCTACCGCTTCGGGGCCCAACTGGCCCTTCCGATCGTTTCATCTCTTCTGACCTGGCAGGGAGGGGTCCAACCTTCCCCTCCCCTCCCGCCCCCGGACATCATCACGACCAGCGTTGATGAAAAGTCCGGACTCCGCGGAGATCCCGCCTGCGGTCCCTCCCTCGCCCTTCCTTTTCTGGCCGGAACCGAACCGGCGGCCAGCTGCACCCAGACGATGCCGACGCCTCCCGAAAATCCGATCCTTCACTTTTTCAGACAGTTTTTTTGAGCCTGATCGGAACAGGAACAGGCTCTTTAACTCAGTAACTCAGTCTGATTCGGAGTGATAGCCCCTTCCCGATCTTTTTCCCCTTCCAAGGAGAAGAATCTCCAGCTCCTCCGTGATTTCCTCCTGACGAAGTTCATGGCCATGCTTCTCGAGTTCTCCCAGGGTCTCGTCGAGGGCGTCGAGGGCCCCGTTCATGTGCTGGAGGCGTTGTCTGTTTTCGGCGAGGAAGGAGAGGGTGAAGGCCCGGTTGAGAAGAGCGAGGAGAAACTGCTCGAAAAGTCCGGCGGCAAGCTCTTCCGTGGAAAGGGTGATAAGGGGTGGATAGGCATTTTTCCCCTCCGTCCTCTCCCATGCCCGTTTCAAGGGATGGAGGACAAGGACCTTTTCCGGAAGATCGTCGGCCTGGTGGTGGATGAAGACCCAGTCATTCCCGGAAAATTCGGAGAGGCGGGGAACCAGTCCTTCGATGATCCCGGGGATCTCTCCCGTCGTTCCGGGACCTTCGAGAATTCCGGCAAGGGTGGCGTCTCCCTCGAGCCTCAGTCCGATCTTCCGGCCTATAGCCAGGACCTTCGATGGCCCGGGAACCAGCGCCTTTTCCCTTTCATAGCGGGCCAGGACCGCCTCGTTGAAGTCCCCACAGAATCCCCGCTCGGAGCCGAAGAGAAGGTAGAACCGGGGAGCTCCCGACAGGGCGGACGGAAGACGGACGATCCCAGAGGATTCGACCTCCGCCAGGGCTTCCTCGACAATCCGGGCCATCTCCTCCTGGGACTCCCGGATCCGCGAAAGGTTGCCCAGTTCGGCAATGGACAGGTTCTTCATGGCGTTCAATATGCTTCGGATTTCCCGGAAGGCCCGGGTCCGGTTTTTGAGATCGGAGAGGCGGCTCATGGGGTCGTCCCGAGGAGCCTCACCCACTCCTCGGAAGAAGAGGAGAGGGTGAGCCCGCGCGCCTTTGCCTCCTTGACCAGGCCCGAAAGAGCCGGCCTGACCGAAACGAGGTCGAGACCCTCAAAGAAGCCCCGATTGTAGGCCACCAGCCAAGCCATCTGATCCTCAGGCGAGAAAGGGGAAAAACGCTCCTGGATCAGGATCTCCCGGAGAATTCGCCCACGGTCGATTTTTTTCTGGACGGACGGTTCGAGCTTCGCCCCGAAGCGGGTAAAAACCAGAAGCTCAAGAAACTGGAGGTAGTCGAGTTTCATTCGACCGGCTTCCTCCCTTATCGCAGCTGGCTGGGCCCGTCCCCCGACACGGGAGACGGAGCGGCGAAGATCGATCGCCGGAAGAAATCCCGAGGAAAACAGGGAGCCGTCAAAGTAGATCTGTCCATCGGTAATGGAAATGAGGTTGGTCGGAAGATAAGAGGCGATCTCCCCCTCCCGTGTTTCGATGATCGGCAGCGCGGTCAGGCTCCCGCCTCCAAAGGCAGGAGAGAGACAGGTCGAACGTTCGAGAAGACGGGCGTGAAGGGAAAAGATGTCCGCGGGGAAGGCCTCCCGGCCCGGTGGACGCCTGAGAAGAAGCGACAACTCCCGGTAGCTGTTGGCATGGGCGTTCAGATCGTCATAGACCACCAGGGCGTCCTCTCCTTTCCGCATCCAGTATTCGGCGATCGCGCATCCCGCAAAAGGGGCGATGTACCGAAGTCCCGGCAGGGCAGTGGCCTCGGCCACCACGACGACCACATGGCCCATCGCCCCGTTGTCCCGGAGCATCTGGATCGTGTTCATGACGGTGGAGCGTTTTTGTCCGACCAGAACATAGACGCACTTCACCCCCCGACCCTTCTGGTTGATGACGGTATCCAGCGCCACCGAGGTTTTTCCCAGCCCGCTGTCCCCGATGAGAAGCTCGCGCTGGCCCATTCCGACCGGAATCAGGGTGTCGACGATCCGGATGCCGGATAGAAGGGGGCGGGCCACGAAATCCCGGGCGATGATGGGCGGCGACGGAGATTCGAGGAGATTCCGGAGGGGGCAGGCGGGAGGCGGCTCTCCGTCAAGAGGACGGCCGAGTGGATCAATGACCCGTCCGAGAAGATCATCCCCGACCCCGATGTCCAGCGGAACCCTCAGGCGGTCGACGGATTGTCCGGAAGAGAGGGTTTTCGACTCCTCGAGCAGAATGGCCCCGACTTGGCCGATTGAGACCTGAAAGACCAGAGCCCGGCTTCCATCCTCGCACCGGACGAGCTCGTCGATTTCGGCCCCCGGAAGCCCCCGGATCCAGAGGATCCCGTCCCCCATGGAGAGAATACGCCCGCGCAGGGCGATGCGGGGAGCGAAGCGGTACCGGGTCAGCCAATCCGACTGGCGGTCCAGGGGGGATGGAGGGAGGGAGGAGGTCTGTCCCATCAGGGCTGGCCCGATTCCGAAAAAGACCGGAGTTCGTCTCTCAGGTTTGCGGATATTTCGGCGCCTTCGACCTCTATCAGGAGACCGGCTCCCAGGGATTCGTCCACCGAATAGACGGTCCCAGAAGCGGGACCCAGATGGCCGGAAAGCACTTTCTCGAGAGCGGCCCGTCGACCTTCCGGAATCGGATAGGCCGACGAAATCCTGACTGTCGTTTCCGGCCGGGCGTTCTCCCCCAGCATCCTGGACAGAGGTCCGTCCGGATCCCCCAGACTTTCCAGAACAAGATCGATGATCCGGCCTTCGACCTCCGGAGAGGCCACGGAAGCCAGAAACCTTGAGGCGAAGGCCATGGCCTGCGTCAGGGCGCGTCTCTCAAGAGAGAGGCGGGCCTCCTCCTCGTCCCGATTCTGTCGGACCCGGGCCACTTCCCGTTCCTGGGCCAGGTCTTTGGCAAGCGCGGCGCGCAGGCGCGATTCCTCCTCCTCGAGGGATTTTCGCAGGGCTTTTTGGGCCTGCTCTCTTTCGGCGGCCCACGCCTTCAGCCGGTTGTCGTACTGGCTCCGAAGGCGTTCCGCCTCGGAACGGTCTTTCTGAGCCTCCTCCCGCATTCGGGCGATCCCGGCCTTGCGCTCCGCGATGATCCGGCGGACAGGACCCACCAGAAGGCGCCACAGGATCCAGAGAAGGACGAAGAAATTGGCGATCTCGATCAGGAATGTCGACAGGCTCAGATGCACGGAAGCCCCGTTTCCAGGATCAATGTTTGAGGATGAATTGCATCAGGGGGTTCCTGAAAAGGATGATCAGAACGATCACGAGGCAGTAAATCGCCAGGGATTCGATCATCGCCAGTCCGACAAAGAGAGTCCGGGTTATGGATTTTTCCGCCTCGGGCTGCCGGGCGAGGGCGTCCAGGGCCTGGGAGATCGCCCGTCCCATCGCAAACCCGGGAGCGATCGTCCCGACAGTGATGGCAAGGGCGGCCACGGCAGTGGACACCAGGGTGAACCAGGTCATGTCTTTCATGAAATCTCCCTTCTAGTCCGGTTGATTGTCCCGGGACCTCAGCCCTCCCGCAATATAGATGAGGGCCAGCATCCCGAAGAGATAGGCCTGGATGACACCTTCCACAATGTGGAGCATCAGGATCGGGATGGGAACGAGCGGGCCGGCCACGTAAAGCACCAGCACCGCCGTCAGCTCGAGGCTCATCATGTTTCCGAACAGCCGGACGGCAAGCGCCAGGGTCCGCGACAGTTCGCTGATCAGATGGAAGGGCAGCATGAAGGGGGTCGGCGACAGATAATGCCGGAGATAGGAGATGAAGCCGTCGGTCCGGATTCCGAACCAGTGGACGGAAAAGAAGACGAGGACCGCCAGGGCCGAGGTCACCGAAAGGTCGGAGGTGGGGGAAGAGAGGCCCGGAACAAGCCCCGCCATGTTTGCCAGGAAGATGAAAATCCAGAGGGTGGAGAGAAAGGGAAGAAGCTGGTCGGAGCGTCCGGGGACGACCGCCTCGATCGCCTCTTCCATGGCCATGACCAGGCCCTCCAGGATGGTCTGGAGCCCCCCCGGTTCCGCACGGAGCCTTCGGGAAATCACCAGGGAAAATCCCGCAAGGAGCGCCATGATGATCCAGGTCATCATGACGCTTCCGGCGATCCTGAAGCCGCCGGCGATGGGAAGGGTTCCCGAAAACGGACTGGCGTTGGGCATCGGAGCTCCCCTACTCCCTGAGAAAGAAATAGACGTTGACCACCCCCAGAACAAGCCCGGCAAAAATCAGGGAGATCGTCCAGCTGAAGGAGTATCCCGGAAGCTTCTGGTCCAGCCACTCTCCAAGGTAGGCGCCTCCCACGAGCGGGAGGGCGATCATGAAACCCACGGTCCCGAGGTAGACCGTCTGGCCCAGAAGCGAATTCTGTTCCCGCCTGGCCTTCAAAAGACGCCGGATATCCCTCAGAACATGATGTCCCAGCTTGTCGGGATCCTTCGTCGGGGTCATGGACTCCCTCCTTCCGTAAGAGAGGTCAGGCGCTTCATGAGCTCGAGGTCGAGGGAGTGCAGGCTCGACCGGGTCTTCCGAATCCCTTCCTCCCGCCGTCGAAGTTCCGTCTCGAGGAGGGAGGGGATTTCTTCGAAATTCCGGGTCCGGAAATAAGCGGTCGTCGCAATGCGGAGGAGATTTTCGGAGAAGTGAAAGACTCCGCCGGCAACGGCCAGGTACTCCCTCGTTCCGTCCCCCTTCCTGAAGCTTAGGAGTCCCCAGGAAAGGACCGTCACCCTCCGGTAGGCGCCGGCCAGAACTCCGAAGCTCCCCGACCCGTCCCGGGCCACTACGCTGGCCACATCCTCGATCCGATCACGTGAGCCCGGACTCGCAAGGATCACGGCGAATGTCTTCACGGGGACTCGTCCGACAGGGATCCCCTCATGAAAAACCAGTCCTCGGCCCTGTCATCGTGATTCCCTGCAAGGATGGCCTCGCAGTCGGAAAGAGTGGAGGAAAGGGGCACCGAAACCCCTGGAAGGCCGGAGTGGGCCGTGGTCACATGAAAAGGCTGGGTCAGATACTGCATGAGCCTTCGCGCCCGGAGGACGATACGGCGATCCTGAATCGAGAGTTCCTCGATCCCCAGCATCCGGATGATGTCCTCGAGCTCGGCCAGACGGGCAAGGTGCTCCCGGACGGCCCGGGCGACAGCGTAGTGGCGCTCTCCCAGAAAATACCGGTCCATGAAGTTGGTTCGGGAGGCCAGAAGATCGATGGCCGGATAGAGTCCCTTCCCGGCCTGGCCCCGGGAGAGGATCACGGTGGTATCGAGGTGGTTCAGGATCCCGCTCACCGCAGGATCGGACATGTCGTCGGCGGGGACGTAGACCGCCTGAACAGAAGTGATGCCCCCCCGGGCCGTCGACAGGATCCGGTCCTGGAGTTCGGCGATTTCGGACATCAGGGTCGGCTGGTAGCCGACCGCCGCGGGCATGCGCCCCATGAGACCGGATATTTCGCTTCCTGCCTGGACGTACCGGAACACATTGTCCATCAGGAAGAGCCCTTCTCCCCCGAGGGTGTCCCGGAGATATTCCGCATAGGTCAGGGCCGTCGCCCCCACCCGGAAACGCACCCCCGGGGATTCGTCCATCTGCCCGAAGACAAGAAGGGTCCGGGGCATGACCCCGGCGTCCTGCATTTCGTACCAGAGTTCATGGGCTTCCCGGATCCGCTCCCCGACTCCGGAAAAGACGGAGAACCCTTTATGGATCGTGGCGACGGAATGCATGAATTCCATGATGAGGACGGTCTTTCCCACCCCGGCTCCGCCGAAGAGCCCCGTCTTTCCGCCCCGGATGAACGGGAACAACAGATCGATCGCCTTGATGCCCGTCTCCAGGATCCCCCGCCCCGCGGTCGTCTCGAAAAGGGGTATGGACTCTCCGAAAATGCTTCTCCGTTCCCCGTCAGGCAACGGAGGCCCCCCATCGAGCGGGGCTCCAAAAAGGTCGAGAAGTCGTCCGAGACAGGAGGGGGAGACCGGAACACGAATCGGCCCTCCGGTATCCTCGGCCCGAAGGCCGCACCGGAGCCCACGGGAGGTGTGGAGGACAATGGCCCTGACATGATTTTCATCGAGATGCTGATTCACTTCGAGAAGATAGCGATCGGTCGGGGTTGTGATGGACAAGGCCTGGCGAAGAGGAGGAAGGGGCCGGCAGGCCAGGGTCGCGACCGGCCCCAAAACGTCCGTGATCTGCCCGATGGCTGTGGAAGAATCTTCTGTCATCCGCCTCTCCGGAGGGAGATTGTCAGAGTCTTTCCGGGGGTCCCGCTAGCGTCCCTGCCACCACCGGACCCGCCCGGTATCCATATGGACAAAGTCGAGATGGGGATAATAGCCCACCCCCCCTGCGGAAAGTGAGAGAGCCACCCGCCTCAGATGCTCGAGCGCGACTCCGGGGATCCGGATGTCTGCCGCCTTCCCCTCCATGTGGAGGCTGTGCCGGGCGACCCCTTTCGAATGGCGACGGAGCATGGCGTTGGTTTGGGGAGACCGGTATCCGGAGATGAGGTGAATGGGCTCCCGGGATCCCAGACGGATCCGGGCAAGGGACAGAAGGTCGAGGAGTCGCGGATCGATCCTCCGGACCTCCCCCGTACGGAAGTCCCGCATGAACCGGTCGATCTCGGAGAGGGCGGAGGGATGGTAGCTCCCCTGCGACCAGAAGACCGTTTCCATCCGTTCTCCGGTGTGCAGGTTGTAAAAGGAGAGCGAGCGCTCCTGCTCGAAGGGGATCGGGCGGGATAAAACGATACCGGGAAAGCACAAGACGGCCGCGGTGGCCAGCCCGGCCTTCATGAACTTCCGGCGAGAAAGCTCCCTGGACAGAAACGGGGTCATGACTGATTCCTCCTAGGAGGTGGGAGGATGGGAGGAACCGGGGTCACATCCGCGGGACGCCCATCCCGATCCTGCAGAACCTGGCGCGCTTTTTCCTCATCGACCCTGATCCCGGGATGCCGGGAAAGCCAGCGGAAAAAATCTTCGGCAACATCTCTTTTCTCATGATACACGTCCGGATGGACTTCAAGATAGAGGCGCCCTTTGGAAGAACGGTACAAAAGAACGGGTCGGTCGATGATCCGGACAGGGGTCCCGGGCGAGACCCTCCTGAAGAGGGCTTCGATGTCTTCGGGGCGGAGGCGGATACACCCATGCGTCGTCATGGTATAGATGCTTGACGGGGCATTCGTTCCGTGGATTCCGTAATCGGGGAGGGAAAGCCCCAGCCAGTAATGGCCGAGAGGGTTGTCCGGCCCCGGCGGCACCCGCGTCAGGACTTTTTGGCCGAGTCTGCGCATCTCCTCCTGAATCGAAGGGGGAACCACCCAGTCGGGGTCGACCTTTTTTTCAACAATCCGGTAAGTTCCAGCCGGTGTGGGCCAGGAAGGTTTTCCCAGGGCGACGGGGGCCGCAAGAAGAAGTCTTCCCCCTGAAAAATAGAAAAGCATTTTCTCTGGAAGATTGATTACGATCCCGTCACCGGGGGAAGGGGGAACAAGATGCCGGTCGTCGATCCGGAGCCTCTGTCCGGAACGAATGAAATCGGGATTCCGGATCGCGTTCTCCCGGACAAGGGTCGCAAGGGAGACCCCGAACCGGGATCGGATCCCCAACAGGATGTCCCCCGGCATAACCCGGTAGGAAAAGATCCCTCCGCTCATTGCCTGTGACAGGAGAATCGGCTCATCGGCAAGGGACGGGTGCGCAAGGAGGAGCACCACCCACCCCGGGACCAGGATCAGGAGAAGCCTTTTCAGAACGGAAGACCTCCGCCCCTCCAAAGGGGTTTCCGTGACATTCCTCTCCCCGCACGAGGGTGTCGCGCCCGATCGGATTATGATTTCTCCTGAATGGATGGGAAATTCTCCCCATAACGGTTCAGATGGACGAAGTCAGAAATATCCCGGCGGACCCTCAAATATTTTTGGAGCTCGGGCTCTGACTCTTTTTGCGGGTATCCAAGCCGAACGGCATAGGCGATCTTCTCATGCTCCGGAAAGCCCAAAATCTTGCGGACCCCGGGCTCGACAGCGGGACTGCTGAAGGCGCTCATGACCTGAAAGCCGATCCCAAGAGACTCCGAGACAAGCCACATCGTCTGCAGGACGCAGCCCAGGCTGATGAACCCGAGGACATCCCCTTCCGAGGCCGGCGCCCGCTTCCGGGTGTCATAGGTGACGACAAGGACTGTCGGACTGTGCCGGAGGGTCTGGCTCATGAATGAAGGGCCTTCGGCGAAGGCCGCCTCCTCAAGGCGGGAAAAAAGCGCGGGATCGCGCCAGGACGGGGGAAACATTGAGGCCATGATGCCGGTCTTTTTCTTTTTCAGCTCTTCTTCGGAAAAGGAAAGCTGCTTGTAATTCTCCCGGATGAACTCCAGGGAAAGACCGGATTTCAGGTCCCCGAGCCTTCGGAGGATTGAGGGATCCTCCACCACGATCACTTCGTAGTTTTGCATGTTGTGGGCGGTGGGGGCCCAGGAGGCGGCCTCGAGGATCTCTGCAAGAGCCTCATGGGAAACGGGTCTCTCTGGATCGAAGGGAACGCGGGCCGAATGCCGTTGCCGGATCACCCCTTGCAGGTCACGCATGCGCTCCTCCCATCGTGAGAACGGCCCGAAAATGCACCTTTGCCTCCATCATCCTCCGGAAGGCCTCCGGCGCTCCGGAAAGGGGGAATTCCTCCACCATCGGCAGAATTCCGGCCATCTCGCAAAAGCTCAGCGCCTCCTCCATGTGGCCTCCCGCCGTTCCCTGAAGGGTGATGGCGTCTCCCAGAAGAAGGGCATGGGGGATCTCGATCATTCCCCTGGAAAAAGAGACGACCGTCATTTTCCCCCCGCGGGAAAGTCCCGGCAGGAGGTCCGCAATGAGACGGCTGTTCGGAGCCGTGCACAACATGAAGCGGGCTCCTCCCAAGTTCCTGAGATCAGAGGCGGCGGCCTCCCCGCCGGTATCGATGACGTGGTGGGCCCCCAAGCGTTTTGCCAGGTCGGCCTTCTCCTTTCCGCGGGTCAGGGCGACGGTCCTGAAGCCAAGGTTCCTTGCAATTTGAACCGTCAGATGTCCGAGCCCCCCCCGGTCCGACGATGCCCACCAGATCCCCGCCCTGCGCACCGCTCTTTTTAAGGGCCGCATAGACCGTGTTTCCGGCGCAAAGAAGGGGCGCCCCCTCCCGGGAGGGGATCCCTGCCGGGATCTCGACCAAGACATTGGAGGGGGCCACAAGATATTCGGCATAACCTCCGTTGCGGGAAAGACCGGTTGTCCTGACATGTTCGCAATGCCAGAAATCCCCTCTCCGGCAGGAGGCGCACTGTCCACAATGGCCTCCGTGCCACCCGACCCCCACCCTTTGGCCGGACCGCCAGAAGGAGGCGGCCAGACTCCCCATCTCCACGATCGTTCCGATCACCTCATGGCCCGGGATCACCGGATAGGTGAGGCCGGGATAGTTTCCCTCCAGGGCCAGGGCGTCCCCATGGCATATCCCGCACGCTTCGACCTTTATGAGAACTTCATCGGTGGACGGCTCGGGAACAGGCAGGGAGGCAAGCACGAAAGGGGCGCCGGGAGCCGGCACCTGGATGGCCTGCATCATCTTTTTCATGGGCTCTCCCCAAAAAAGAACCGCTCAATCGTTTCTTCACCCTCTCGAATCACCAGGAACAAGAATCTCGCGACACGATTAAATTAGCGAGGCCATGTTCTAAGTTATGAACCGCCTTGCGCCCCCCGGAAAAAGTTCGAAAGGGCAATTTCTCAAAAATATACCACGCGTATTCTTCCTGGAAAGCGTGGGAGCCCTTTTGGCCTTGAGTTTTATAACTGTTTTTTCAACAGACAGATCGCCCATCGGGCAGGTTTGCGTTGAAAAAGCCAAGGAATGTGATCCAGGGAAGAAGCAAAGATGAGAATATCAGGGAATCCCTGAAAGTTTGGCTGGGGGACTAGGGGTCGAACCTAGATAGACAGATCCAGAGACTGTCGTCCTGCCATTAGACGATCCCCCAGAGCGGTAGGTAACGGCCAAGGATCATACCATAAGGGTCAGGAAATTGTCCATACCCTGACGTGGCATGACCTTTTCCAAAAATTTTCTTCCAAAACCTTTCAGGATATCGGTCCTTCCCCCTCACTCCCTGTTTTCCACCTTTCTTATTCCCAGCAAGGCGATCCCTGTCGCTGCCACCAAACCGACAATCCCCATGAACTGCCCAAAGGTAGCAATCCTTCCCCACCCCAGGCTCCGGCGCAAAAACGGGATCTCGTAAAGGAGTAATAGGAATACCGGCACCCAAAGGACAATCTTTCGGAAAACAGGATTGTCCAGACGCACATTGATGATTTCCTTTTTTTGCGATGTCCGGCTGAAAAGAATGAGAAGGAGAATCGAGAGGACAAGCGAGACGAAAACGATCGTCCGAAGGCTCTCCCGCGACCATCCAAAGGAGAAAAAGACTTCGATGGCCAATAAAAAAACCAGCATGATCAAGAAACCCTGCCACAGGGCCCCCTTCAGGGAGTTCCACGCAAAAGGGGTCTTTCCGAAGGGGTGGGGCGGCTCCCGCATGAGACCCTCCCGTTCCGGTTCGGCTTCAAAGAGAAGGGAGCAGGAAGGATCGATAACAAACTGCAGGAGGACGATGTCGACAGGGGTCAGGATCAATCCACCCCCGTAGACGGCCCCCAACAAACCGAGGCCCGCAAGGGGGATATGTACCCCAACGGCAAACCTGATGGCCGACGTGATGTTGTCGACAATTCGCCGTCCCATCCGAAGCCCTTCGACAAGGTCCAGGAAACTGTCCTCCACGAGGACCAGGGATGCGGCCTGACGGGCGACATCGGTTCCCTTTCGGCCCATGGAGATCCCAATATGGGCCGCCTTGAGAGCCGGGGCATCATTGACCCCGTCTCCTGTCATCGCGACGATATTCCCGTTTTTCTTCAGGATTTCCACCAGACGGAGTTTTTGTTCGGGTCGAAGGCGGGCATAGACCGAGACATCGGAGAGGGAGATTTTCTCCGGATCAACCAGGGAATCGAGGGTGGGACCCGTCATCACATTCCGCTCCGGGATTCCCACGGCCCTTGCCACCGAGCGGGCTGTTTCAGGGTGGTCCCCCGTCATCATGATCACGCGAATTCCCGCTCTCTGGCATTCGCCGATCGCCTCCCTGACGCCACTGCGGGGAAGATCCTTGAACCCCAAAAAGCCTAGGAAGGCAAAGGGGACCTGATGCAAACTGTCGGGAAGAGAGGAGGAGGCCATTCTTCCTGTCGCCACGCCCAGAACCCTGAACCCCTCCCGGGCCAGAGATTCGACGGTCAGACTCAGCCTTGAGAGCTCTTCCGAAGGAAGGTGGCACAAATCCAGAACGGATTCGGGAGCCCCCTTGGTGGCAAAAAGAAAAGGCCTTTCCTCCGAGGTTTCGAAGACACGTGACATGGCCAGGATGGGAGGCTCGAGAGAATAGACCTTGACCGGGCTCCAGCCTTCATGAAGATGCTCCGTCCCGGAAAGAAACTTCTTTCCAAAAATGGCAATGGCCTTGTCCATTGGATCTTCAGACTGGGGAGAAGACGCCAGAACCGCATATTCGATGATCTTGTGAAACTCTTCGGGAAAGGAGGCATCGTCAGAGGTATGAAAGACATGGTCTCTCCCCACGACGGTTTCGAGACTCATACGATTTTCAGTCAGCGTTCCAGTCTTGTCGACGGCCAGAACAGTGACCGACCCCAGGACTTCAACTGCACTCATGCGCTTCACAAGGACATTTTTTTTCGCGAGACGAAAGGATCCCAGGGCAAAAAAGACCGTCAGGATCACGGGGATTTCCTCGGGGAGGATGGCCATCACGAGAGCCAACCCGCCGAGAAGGCTTTTCAGGAGGTCCCCATGCGCCACAGACCGGAAAAGGATAACGTCCAGCAAGGCCAAGCCTAACCCTATGCCGGTGGATATCCTGACAAACCTCGCCGAATCCTTTTCGAGGATCGAGGGGCTTGATGTGATTCGGGACAGGGCGCCGCCTATCCCGCCAATGGCGGTTTTTTCGCCCGTCGCCCACACACGGGCCCTGCCGCTTCCCCATGTCACCATCGTTCCGGCAAAAAGAAACGGGCTCGTCGTCTCTCCGGGGTGCCCGAACGGCAGATTCTCAGACCCGGGAAGCTTGAGAACCGGCAGGGATTCTCCCGTGAGGAGGGATTCGTCGATCTGGAGTCGTCCCTCAAGAAGGCGGAGGTCGGCCGGGACCCTGTCGCCCTCTTCCAGGACCACCAGGTCTCCCCTCACCACCTGCCTGACAGGGAGGCTCATCCGCTCCCCTCCCCGAATGACCGTCGTCCGGGGAGCGGCTACCTGCGAAAGAGCTGTCAGGGCCTGTTCTGTTTTCCGTTTTTGAAAAAAGGTCATTCCCAAGACAACGAGGACGAAGGAGAGAAGAATCGTTCCCTCGGAGCGGTCTCCCAGGAAAAAGTAGACCACACCTCCACCGAGGAGGAGAAAAAGCATGGGTTCCGAAAGAAGCGTGAGCATCTTCCGGAAAAGAGGCAGGGGACGCTCCTGGGGGAGCAGGTTTTCGCCCTCTTCCCCAAGAATCCGGCGAGCATCGGAAGGATCGAGTCCTCGGAGATCCATGGGGTCCATCGGGGCTCTGCTTGTGTTGAGCGGCCGGCATCAGTTACGATAATCCTACCGCATGAATTCTTTCAATGCCGGACCATTTTTGCTTCACACCAATAAGGTACCTTCAATTTCCAGAGGAGATCTGAATGCCGAAGCCCGAAAAACATGTCTTTATCTGCGTCCAATCCCGTCCTCCGGGCCATCCCCGTGGATCCTGCGCCCAGAGAGGGGCGATGGAGGTCTATCAGGCCATGGCCATGCAGCTCGAACAGGGGGGCCTTTCCCGGAGATTTGCCGTGACCAACACGGGCTGTCTGGGTCCTTGCGATACCGGAGCCAACATGATCGTCTATCCCGACGGCGTCATGTATGGAGGGGTGAAACCCGAGGATGTCCCGGCCATCATCTCCGAGCA
>JAJZXW010000019.1 GCA_021806225.1 Nitrospirota bacterium
GAACCTTTTGATTCTACCCAAAAGGCCTTCCTCTGTCAAGCACCCCCCTCCGCTCCCCCTTTCGGGCTCGCTTCCGGTTTCGCTCAACAAGGGTCCATTTTATACGCCTTCCCCCAAAGTTTGTCAAATAAAAATTTCCATCGGTGTTCCGCCCTCGAGAAAGATGGTCCCCCATTGAGAAAAACCGAAAACGGTTCCTCCGTTTCCTTTCGCCACACACCCGACCACACATTTGTCACCCTCAAGGACATCTCTCTTTCGTTATTTTTATGAACGATCAGATATTTTTCCGGGCACATATCTTGCGAAATGGCTTGATGTGAATCCTTAACCATGGAGAGGTATCAGGATGGCCATTGCCCGAATGAACAATCCGTCTCATACCCGCGTTCTTCTGGGGAACAAAAACTTCTCATTGCTCCTGGGTGGCCAGGTCGTCTCCCAGATCGGAGAAAATCTCAACCGGGTCGCTCTTTTCTGGTTCGTCTACCTTTTTACGCACCGGGTGTCGGATATGGTCGTCGTCGGGATCCTCCAGACCCTCCCCCCCCTTCTTTTCGGATGGCTGAACGGCGTCCTGCTCGACCGCCACTCAAAAAAAAGGATCATGATCGGCGTCGACGTCGCCCGTGGGCTTCTGGTCATGGCCATCCCCCTCCTCTACACGCTTCACCACCTGACCCTTCCCCTCCTCTATCTTCTCGTCTTCATGATTTCGAGCATGAGCGGGGTCTTCGGTCCGGCCCTTTACAGCGCCATCCCCCTTATCGTCGACAAGGATCGGCTTCTCTCCGCCAACGCCCTGATGCAGACGACCGGCCAGATCGGACTCCTGATCGGTCCGCTTCTGGGAGGCCTCCTGGCGGTCCTCTGGAACCCCTCGGGCGAGATGTTCATCAACGGAATCACCTTCCTTTCCTCCGCCATATTCCTTCTTTTCATCGCCTTTCGGGAGCCCCACAATTCCGGCTCGGACCCATCACCGACCGGCATGGCCGAAGAAATCAGGGAAGGATTCTCTTTTGTCTTCTCCCCCCACAGAAGACTTCTGACCCCCTTTCTCTTCATGACCCTTTACGGATTCGTGACGGGACCGGTCAACATTCTCCTGCTGGTTCTCTCCAAACAGATTTTGAACCGGGGAGCAGAAGGCTTCGGAGATCTGGTCTCCGCCTTCGGAGTTGGCATGCTTCTCTCCTCCCTGTTCCTGACCTTCTACAATCCCCGAAACTCCATGGCCTTCATCGCGGGAGGATTTTCTCTGGCCGGCCTTCTCTCCCTCGCAATCGGAACCGTATCATCCCTTCCTCTCGACCTCCTCCTTTTCGCGTTCTGGGGCGCCGCGGTCTCCCTGGTCAACCCCCTCTCCCAGACCCTGATCCAGCACACGACCCCTCCGCGTCTTCTCGCGCGTGTCCTGACCGTCATGAGCATGGGATTCCTCACAGGAATTCTGGGAGGGATGGCCTTTTTTCCGGAGCTTTCGAACCGGTTCGGTACCCATTGGGCCTTTTCGATCATGGGACTCTGTCTCCTTCTCCCCTCCCTGAAGGGATCGATGACTCTCCTGCGCCGGATGGGAGAAGCCTTCCAGGTATCGACCTCTAACAATGCCTAAAACAATGGAGACTGAATATTGACCCCATCCAAACCCATCAAGGAAAACCCGGCATTCTCCTCACGGGACCCACCCCGGACATGGAACGCCCTTTCTGTCTCCGAACGATTCAGAAGTCTTTTCGGAACGAGGAAACTCCTGGTCGCAACCCACCGGGAACCTGTCATTGTCCAGCCTTTCCAAAAGGGCGTCTCTCCGGAGAACGAACCTCCGAAACTTCGCTATCCGGCGGGAGGCGTCAGCCAGTCTCTTCACCGACTCCTCCTTCAGACGGGGGGAGATTGGGTCTCTCTCCGGAGCTCTCCCGGCCCCGCATCCCTCGATATTTCCGTTCCGGGATATCCCGCCTCCTACACCCTCTTCCGGCTCTCCGTTGAAAATCCCCCCCTGGAGGAAGAATATCAACGATTTTCGAACGACCTCCTTTGGCCCCTCTTCCATGAGGAACCCGGGCGAGTCGGCTCCCGCCCGGGCGACTTTGCCGGATACGCCGCGGTCAACCGCCTCTTCGCCGACCACATTGCACGGATCACCCGAAGCCATGAGATCGGTGTTCTGTGGATCCACGACTACCAGCTCACTCTCGTCGCGAAGGAGCTCCGGGCGCTTGTTCCCGGCCCCCTTCCCCCCATCGCCTTTTTCTGGCACATTCCATGGCCCCGCCAGGAATTTCTGGCTCATATTCCGGAACGGAGAACCCTTCTCGAAGGCCTTCTCGACTATGACTTTCTCGGTTTTCAGACCGCTCTCTACAGGGAGCGCTTTCTGGAGTCCGTCGCCCGGGAATTCCCGGGAAGCTCCCGCATCACCGTTTCACCCCGACAGGTCGTCAAGGATGGCCGGAGAATCCATGTCGGAGACTACCCGATCGGCGTCGATCCGGGGCGCTTCGAATCCTTCTCCCTGGACCCGAAGGGACAGGCCGAGGCACGCGCCTTTCTCCGCGAGCATGGAATCGGCCCGGAGGAGCGCCTTCTCATCTCCGTCGACCGCATGGACTATACAAAGGGGTTTCTGAAACGGCTTCAGATCCTTGAATCCTTTTTCCGGAGCTTCCCGGAATGGATCGGAAAGCTCCGCCTCCTGCAGATCGCCCCTCTGACACGCTCAGACCACCCCACCTATCAGGGTTATCAGAAGAAAGTCCGCGACGCAGTCAGGACAACAAATGAACGCTGGAAAGCCGGAGACTGGTTCCCGGTCGTATCCGTCGAAAACACCGTCGATCATCGGATCCTTGCCCCTCTTTACCGAATGGCGGCGGGAGCGCTGGTGACATCGACCAACGACGGCATGAACCTCGTCGCGAAGGAATACCTGGCAGCCCAGAAGGACGAGGGAGGCACCCTCTTCCTGAGCCGTTTCACCGGGGCCGCCCAGGGACTTCGGGAGGCGGTCCTGATCGATCCCTTCGATCCCCAGACAGCCGCGGCGATCATTCACAGGGCCCTGGCGGAACCTCTCTCGATCCGGACTGGCCGAAACAAGATCCTGAGGGAGCAGATCTCTCGAAACAACATATTTCAGTGGATGGGATCGATTCTTACGGGAATTCACGCGACAGAGCAGGAAAAACAGGGGGCAGACTAAAAAGGGAGAAAGAAGAGGCGGAAAGGGGTCACCCTCCCGCCCCTTCGGATCCTAGCCTCCCGTGCAGACGTTTTCAGGGATCAGGGAGAGATTCTTGTCGGAAATCTCCTTGATGACCTGTGAAAAGCGGTTGGCATCAAACTTCTTGAATTTCAGCCTCCCGCCAAGATTGTTCGCAATCATCGGAAGCAGTTTGAGCGAATTTCGTCGGGAGCACTCCCAATTCGGCTGACTGTAGCGCACAAGAGCCCATGCCCGGAAAAGGGTCCGCTTGTCGGGCGACACGCGATTGGGATGTTTGGGCTGGTATTCGAGCCAGTAATACTGGTACTCCTCCCCGCCCACGAGCCAGCCCTGGGAAGTCTGCCGGATCTGGGTCTTCGTGTTGTCCTTGATGCGCATCATGGTCTGGGTGTCGGCGTTGAGTTCCCTCTTCACGGAGTTCCCGACAAGGCTCCAGTTCTGGTCTCCGATCCGGTCCGAAGCCTTCCGCTGAGCCCGGATGTAGGCATCGTGTTTGGCTCCCTGCAGGGAATTTTCCAAAGGGGAGCTTGCCCCGAACCACTTCGCGCTGCGGTGGCTTTTCTTCTGGTTCCAGCGGCCGATGCCGTTGACCCAGGAGGGGACGCCCGAGTCGGATCGGGCCACGACCTTGTAGCCCTCCGGCCCCTTGGGCATGTTTGAGAGGGATGCACAACCGGAGAGCGCGAGGGCCGATCCCGCAAAGGCTCCTATGGCCGCCCAATACAATTTTTGCTTCATCGATACTCCTTTCCTTGTTGGCCTCCCGCACACCGGGAGGATTCCTGTCGGGACCGGACGGGTCTTTCCGGTGTCCGGCCGCCAGAATGGCATGCTTATCTTTCCGTCATTCGTAAACCCCAGACGGGACTCCAGGAGCTTTGCCATTCAACTCTCTTGCAAAACCCGGGACACTAGCGTCCGAAGTCCTGGCAGGAGCCGTCCAACGGAGCGGTCGCCGTCAAATCCTTCCCCTTCCCCGCGGTCTGGCGAGGGAAGGAGACAAATCGTGGATCCCCCTTGTCCAGGAAGAGGCGGCTCTTGAGACCCGCCAGCAGGGGACCGACCCCCTTGCCCGAGACGGTCCGGGACGCCATCAGCTCGGCCTGGGCGGGATCGAGACCAGCGACCTTGCGCTGATCGACCACCGCCCCCCAGACGGTCCCGTCGGGAGCGGAGAGGGAAAGGGCATACCGAAGGACGTAATATCGATATCTTCGGGAAAATCCGGGGGGCAACGGAGTGGCCGAAACATGGCCGGAAACACCGATCCGCCCACCCGAGGGAACGACAAGAAGCCCCATCCGGGTCACGCTCTGTTCGATCGCCTCCCTCACATGTCTGGCAAAGGGATCGACACGCCCGCAATCGTTTTTCACGACCACGGAAACCGTCATGTCGCGGGACAGCAACGATTCGATCTGGTCGATTTCATGCTGGGTCCCGAAGCGCCCGGACGGTCTCCCGCCCGATACCGACGCCACCTCGCGATCAAAAAAAGCGGCTCGCTCCTTCGCATGGACGATGGCCGAAAGGTCGTGGATCTTCCTCATGGAGTTTGAGGTGTTTTCCAGGTCGGAGCGGAGCGCAGCGATCATTTTCCGTTCAGAATCGATCCGTCCGCGAAGATAGCGGAGAAGGTCGGATTTCTTCACCGCGACCAATGCGACATAGGATCCCTGAGAGGAGAGGAATTTTCCCCGGATGTTTTTCAGTCCGTAAAGCTTGGCGTGGGTTCGGACGGACAGGAGGTCCCGCGTCGATCGGGAGATTGTCATGTTCTGACGCGAAGTCCGTTGCTCGTATTTCGAACGGATATCGGAATCGATCTGGTCGGCGAGATTCCGTGCAGCATCCTTCCTGGCACGGGCGAGCGTCGAACCGTACCCGAGAGCGGAAAGATAACGGCTTTGGGGAACCGATCCATCATGTCCCGTCTCGTACCACTTTTCCTCAGCCTGGGCCGACATGGCCGAAAGGGAAAAAAGGAACAGGATCATGGTCGCACGGGAAATCCATAGAACCAACGTCACTCCTTGGGATTTGGGGACCTCCGGGCCCCCATAACGAATCAGTTGGATGGCGCCGGAGCCCCTTGTCTCAGCATCTTGTCGAAAAGAGCCTTCATCCGGGGGTCTTGCGCGCTGTCACGCGCTCCCTTCAGGGATTGCCTCAGAAGGCGCTCATACAGGTCTTTCCGGATCGACACGAGAACGTGGTATTTGTAAAAAGAATAAGGAGATCCCTCCGCACGATCCTTTTCCCAATACTTGCGCCAATAGTAATCGTCGACCCTTGCCCCCGAGATTCTGGCCTGGGCCTGGGTCATAACGAGAGAGGACACACGTCTTTGAACGCTCATGTCCATGCCCCCGCTTCCCATTCCCATCCGCCGTAGACTCTTCTCCCGATAGAGGGAGCGGGCCTTCTCCCCGATACGCTCGGCAATGGAGCGCATCGCATTCTCGTAGGCATCCGTCCGTCCCGATTCCTGGTCGGGCTCCTTTGAGGTCGAACCTACGAAGTAGACGCGGTCCGGATGTTCTTTTTGCCAGATGCCTGGAGAGTCGATCCAGACAGGGCGTTTTTCCGATGAGCGGCTTTCGAGGTGAGGAACCCCAAGCCCGCCCGGAGGTGTGGACAGGCTGGAACAGGAGACGAAGAGAAAGGAAGGAGCCAGAAGGAGCAGCCACATTGGGCCACGATATCGGTCACGAAGGCGGATCGGATCCTCGGAGTGCGCCACGAAAACCTCTTCTTTCCTTCAAGGCCCGTCACATGGCCGGACGATCTTCCCGGACAAGCCGGGGGACAAGGTCTCCGGAAGGGTCGTTGCCGGAGACACAAAAAGGATGCGTTTCCAATGGCCTATTTTAGGGAGATCGAACCGGAGAAGCAAGGAGCCATCCCGCACGGACCGAGAATCTCCGGGAGAGAGGGAAGGCAGGCCTGCATCAGGGCTTTTTTGATGAGACCCCCGAAGATCCCCGGGGTCTCGGATAGGGAATCTCTCCGGGAAAGTCTTCGATGGAGGAAGGATCCAGCCCTTCGTTCAGGAAGTGTGCCCGTGAGGAAAGGTGGGAGCGTCTCAGGAGATTCGGTGTCGGATAGGAGCGCGGCAGAGAATCGAAGAAATTGAGATCGAGAGGACGATCCTCCGGAAAAGCGAAATGCACAGACTCCAGGAGGCCCGTTCTTGAAGAATACCGAAATTCGATTTCGGGAAGAAGTTCCCGTATCTCCTGCAGGAGTCGATTGACCTCCTGATACTTCGTCGGGACTTCCTTTTTCATGGGACCTCCCTTCATCATCATTACTGATTACTGGCTCCAATGGAGCCACATTCCATGAAATGCATTTAACCTCACCAGTATATCCCTTGAAAACCGTTCGTCAAGGAAAACAAAACAGAGGCTGCCCCGTCCCGGACTCCTTCGGACAACGCGTGTCCGCTCCCTTCAAGATGGCGTCCAGCCCCGGCGAAAACCCGGCTTTCGCTCCTCCAGAACGTGGTGGAAAACACGGAGCGGTGATGGCCGTGGACATCGAAGATGGGAGGCTAGCTAAATGAATTCATTCATGAAGCGAACCCAAAGGAATTCAAGTATTTGTGATTTTACTCACAGTGTGACTATTCCCTCCCGGAAAGATTTCATGTAGACTGCATCTTTGCTACCGGGCAATTCCATCTCTCAAGGGACCGTCAATCAAGGCTCTTCAAGGGAGCGGAGAAACCATGGCCTCAGGGAAAGCCAACCGCAATCGGGAGCAATCTGCGGAACGCGTGTCTTTTTTGCGCCTTCACGGAGATGTTCTTCTCCAAGCCTTAACAGATCCGATTTGCGTTCTCGACCATACGGGCATTCTCCTCGAGGCCAGCGATTCCTTCTGCCACCTTCTGGAAACTCCCCGAGCAGAACTGCTGGGCATGCACGCCGCCTCCTGGGACAACAGGATCCCTCCCCCCAAAAAATCCGGAACGGATTTCCCCGAAGGACGTCTGTCCGCCCTTTTCAGGCGAAGAGACGCCTCGCTGATCCCGGTCGAAGCCGAATACTCCTGCATGAAGCTCGAAGAAAACTGCTTCATCAATCTTTCGGCCCATCCGGTATCCGGCAACCTTCTCCAGTCCGATGCCGCCTTTCTTTTCGAAAACAATGCCGCCGGGATTCTTCTCATCGATCAGGACGCGCGGATCCGAAAGGGGAATCCGACCTTCTGGCGAGTCACCGGATACACCCCCGGGGAGCTCTCGGGACTCCCATTCCAGTCCCTCTTCGATCCCCCAGAAGTTTTCCGGGAATTTCTCCCCCTTCTTCACAACATCCTCCTCGGAAAACAGATTCGCGCGAGCCTGCGCCTCCGGCGAAAGGACGGGACGACTCTCTGGGCCGAAACAACCGGGAGTCCGGCTCCCATGGAGAATCGGCAGGACGGAGCCATGCTGGTCCTCCTCGACCTGACCGATCTCCACGAATCGCGGGAAAAGATGGAGCGCCAACTTTCCGAGGATCCATTGACGGGTCTCCCGAACCGCCACGGACTTGAAAACGCTCTCAGCGGAGCCTTCGCACGAGCCAAGAGAAAGGGTACCGTCTTTGCGGTCTGCGCCCTTGACGTCGATGACTTCCGCCCGATCAACGATCGCCTCGGGGCCCAAAAAGGGGACGCGATTCTGGGAGAGCTCGGAAAAAGACTTCGACAACAGGTTCGGGGGAGCGACTTCGTGGCCCGTATCGGCGGAGACGAATTCGGACTCGTCATCGAGGATCTTTCCATTGAAAAAACGACGAGCCAGTTGTCACACGTCCTGAACAGGATCCATCAGGCCATCGAAACACCCTTTTTCTCGGGAGAAGAAGATGAGATCCAGATCAGCATCAGCATGGGGATCGGACTCTTTCCCTCCAACGGCGACGACGGGGAGACGCTCGTCCGGCAAGCCGATGCGGCTCTTTATCAGGCGAAGTCGGCCAAGGGCTCCCGCTCCCAGTGGTGGTCTTTCGGGACGTCCCTGCCGGCTCTTCCCGCCACCGAATCCTCTTTCGACGCCTACGGAGCCGACACGAAGGAGCTTCTTCGACGACACCAGTCCCACATCGAGTCGGTGATCGTCGAATTCGTGGAGGCCTTCTTTGCCCAGACCGAACAGGATCCGGAACAGAAAAATCTCCTGAAGGATCTGGACGAGGGAGAGCTCCAGAACATCGCCTCCCTTCAGGCAAAGCATCTCCGTTTTCTCCTTTCTGGCGACACGACCCGGGAAATGATCATTGAAATGGCGCAAAAAACGGGCAGAGTTCATGCCATGATCGGCGTCAACGGGGCCATGATCACCCAATCCATGGCCCTTTACCGCCGTCTTCTTGCCGACCATCTCACCCATACCTTTCTGACCGCTCGCGACCGCTATCGGCTCCTTCTCGCCAATGAGATCCGGCTTCAGGACGACCTCCAGGAGGAACTACGCGCGGGGATCGAAGTATCGGGCGAGTATTTTTCAGTCCTCTCGGCGCCCCTTCCGCCCCAGGGGGCCCTCTGGGCCGACATCCGGAGGACGGAGGTGGCCCTCCTGGGAGCCCTTCCCGCCATCGCCTGCGTCTTCCTGATGCGCCTCAACAGCAACGGCACCTTCATCGTCGAGGACAGTGCGGGGCCGAAAGGTCAGGAGGGAGCCGCCATCATGCGCAACCCCCAGTTCGAGGCCGTCGTCGACCCCGATTCTCCTCGGGGAAAGGGACTCATCGCCTACTCCTGGCGCAGCCTCTCCTCCCAGAAAATATCAAACTACCAGAAGGACTCCCGGGTCTCCCACTGGCGGGACGTGGTCCGTCCCCTGGGCATCCGGTCGGCCGTTTCGATTCCAATCCGGAATCCGGACGGAACGGCCGTGGCCATCCTTTCTCTCTATGGGTCCTACCCCAACCAGTTCGATACCCCCTGGAGCGTCCAGTTCGTGAGAGGCCTAACCCAGCGATGGGAAAAAATCTGGGAGCTTTGCCGGGCTCCCGCCAGCGTCATTCCAGAGGACCAGGCCGCCGACTACCGGCACGAGCTCTTCTCCGGGGGGCTCTCCATGTACATGCAACCAGTCTTCGACCTCACCACGGGGCGCCCCGTCAAGGTCGAAGCCCTGGCTCGACTGGTGAGGCCATCCGGTGAGGTCGTCACCCCGGGCTTCTTTCTCCCGTCCCTCGGAGATGCGGAACTCGACCGTCTATTCAGGTCCGGCCTCGACGCCGCCCTGGCCTGGATCCCCCGATGGGAGGCCAAGAACCTTCAGCTGGACATTTCGATCAATCTTCCTCCGGGTACGCTTCGCGATCCGGACTGTCCAAGATGGGTCGAGGATGCTCTTCGCCGCCACAGAGTCGATCCGAAGCGTCTGACCCTCGAGCTCCTCGAGAACCGGGAAATAGAGCTCAAGACCCAGGACGAGGCCATTGAACGTCTGATTCGGCTGGGAGTAAGGCTGGCCATGGACGATCTGGGGTCGGGGTTCAGCAGTCTCCAGCGACTGGCCACACTGCCCTTCGACAACATCAAGGTCGACCAGGGCCTTCTCAAGCGGATCCATGTCGCCCCCCTTCACACTCTCAGCATGATCGGCACCATCATACGGATGGGACAGGATTTCGAACGTGTCGTCATCGTCGAAGGACTCGAAGATCCGGGGATGGTCGAAGCGACGAGGATCCTCGGCGCCACTTTCGGCCAGGGGTATGCCCTGGCCCGCCCCATGCCGGCCGACCGGATTCTCGAATGGAGCCGAACCGTCCACCCCTCCCTTTCACCCGGCTCAATCACGACATTTTTGGGGGCGCTCTCCTATCATCGCTGGGTGCACGGTCTTCCTGCCGCTCCCGTTTCCCCGGATATCGACCAATGCCCCCTTTCGGCCTTTCTCTCCCGGGTCGCAAAGGAAGATCCGCGTGGAATCCGGGCCCACGAACGTTTTCACAAAAACAGCCCCAACGACTCCTCCGGGCGGGAGTTGACCGATTGGCTGGTCGAGCGCATACGCGAGGACGGAAAGCCCCAATCGGTCCCTGCTCCCTGAAGCCTTCGCGGATGCACTCCTTCCCCGGTCCCCCCTTTCAATTCCCTCCCGCAGGAAGGCCCTTTCTTCCGGAATTTTTCCTTGACACACCCGAAACTCCCTTGTTAAGATCTCACATGGACGAAATGTCCGCTTACTTAGTTCATTGGGAGCCCCGTTTAGGGGCTCTTTCATTTCCGATCCTCTTCTCCCCATGACGCATTCCTCCCCGTTGCCCCAACCCAGCTCAAATCGGATTCCCCCACCGGAGAACGCATCCATGAACATCCTGAAAACGGTCATCTTCATTGACGGCCAGAACTTCAAGAAGGACCTTCAGAAGTTTCGATTCAAAGCCGCCGGCCACAACCTTCCGGAATATCGTCTCGACGAAAAGCACTTCCTTTGGGAAGACTTTTTCCGCCAGGCCATCAGCGTCCTCTCCGACCAGACCCGAATCCCCCACCGCCTGCTCCGGGTTTACTGGTACAACACCCAGGCGACGACACCTCTCCATCGATTCGATCGGGCCGTCAAAGACATCATCGACCAATACCGGGAAATCTATCCCGACCTGACCCCCTCTCTGGTCGAATCCCTGGCCCAGCGCTGGCACCAGCATCAAAGAGAACTTCTCTCCAGGGCCAAGGAGGAGGTTTTCGACGACATCCAGAAAAGGACCTCCTTCCTGGAGTTCAAGTACGTCGGACAGCTCGTCCTTCGTCCGTACAAGGTCAAGGAGCTCCTGCGGGACAAGGAGCGGGAAGGATCGTTTCTGTATCAGGGAACGGTGGAAGGGGAAAAAGGAGTCGACATCGGAATAACGATCGACATGATTTCAAAGATGGCCCATTACGATGCGGCGGTTCTCATTTCGGGAGACACGGATTTCATTCCCCTGATCCAGTATCTCAAGGATTCGCTTAAACTCGTCTACTCCCTCTCCCTTTCCCGCGGGGAACAGGGGCAGCTTCAGCTCTTTTCCCCCCAGATCAAGAATGCGGTCGACTATTTTCTCGTGGTGCCGGAGAAGGACATGCTCGGCCGCTATCTCGACCGAAAATCCGGGATTCCTCCCATCATTCTGAACGAGATCGACCGCCGTCTTTCCGAACTTTTACCGAAAAAGGCAGACGGCTGATCGCGAGCCAGGCATCGACCGGTCAGATGGAGGGGGGATTTTTCCGGTACAGCTCCCGGCCGTCGGTATCCAGCACAATGGACAGCACCTTCACCGACCCCACCATGGAGACAAAAGGCTTGCCGGAGGAGGTCCGTCCGGCGTCGACTGCCTCCGGAGCCATCCAGACATTGACGTGGACGGGGATCCCGCATCCTGCGCAGGGAGCCTGGGCAATGATTCCTGAGACGTCTCCTGGCGGATAGGGAAAGGAAAAAAAGATTCCGCGCGGAGAGACGCTGGCCTTTAAAGGCCAATCCCTGAGAAGAACCTGGGAGTCGCAAAAAGGACAGGAGAGTCTCGTGGCGACTCCGATCTGGCCGGTCGGAAAGAGACCGGTTCCGTTTTCGCGGTCGCCGGGGAGCCGGACCGGAAGTATCCCTGTCAGGTAGAAGGTATTCCGGCCCGAGTCGTAACGGACGAGGGTTGCGGATATGGAAACCTTGAATCGCGAGATGGTCGAAACAAGCTTCATGTCCTCGTTGATGCGCGCCCGGAACTTCTTCCGGAATTCCGGCTCCACCTTGGCCTTTTCACGGGTCTTGAGAGGGAAAGCCAGCGAGAGGAGGTCCTTGTCCGGGGGGATGGACGGGTGCTGGCTGTAAAAAAGAAGCAGAAGGGCATAAGGGGTGAGCTCCGGATCCTTCCCGATGAGCTCTGGCAGAAGCTGCTCCTCATTCTTTTTCTGGATCAGGAGAACCTCTTTACGGTTCTGGTAATACCAGGTCACCGTTCCTCCCATGAGAAGCAGCAGGAGAAATCCGGCCAGAAGAGGGAGAAGGAGTCCGCGTGCCTCCGCTCCTCCCCGCCCATTGTGGAGACGGAGTGAGGTCAGGAGACTCGCCCGGGCATCATCGATGGGTCGAATGATCGCATCCCGCGCCTCTTCCGGAAGAGCAAGAGACGACTCTTTGGCCTGATCCCGTTTGCGATCGAGGATCCGCTCGTTCTGGGCCATCGAAAGGTCGTCGAATCCCCCCTCGGGGAATCGGAGCAGTCTTTCCGGAGAGTCGAAGTCGGAGACGACCAGACCAAGAAGTTTGGCCACCTTCGCCGCATCGGCGGGTGTGACGGCCCCGGGAGGCATCTGGCCCAGGATCCCCGGGACTCTCGAGAGACAGGTCACAACGTAGCTGTGATCCCTGTTTGGCGGTTCATGAACGCTCAGCGTCCCGCTCTCGGAGAGCCGTGACAGATCGGCGTCGTCGGGAAAGACGATGAGCCCTGTCAGGTAGAAGGGGACCTTTCTGTCCCGAAGGAAGGCCGCCAGGGGACCGATCCGGTTCTTGATCTGGGTGATCGGGTTGGCATGGCTCGACCCGGAGACCAGGATGGGCTCCTTGCCAACCTGCCAGGAGGCGTTCAGGGTCCCGCTCACGGGACCTGAAACATTCTTGCACTCCACCACGAAAAAACCGCGGTCCGTGGCCAGAAACCCGTCGATCTCCTTCTGCCCCACCGGGGTATAGATATTCCTCTCGTAAAAGTAGACCACCACCCCCGCCGCAACGAACGGGTCCACCCATTCGGCATGGTCCTGAGCCAACGTGCCAGCGGACAATCCCGTCAGACAAAACTGACGGACCTCCTCCTCGAACCTTTCGGATGCCGGGAGAGACTTGAGCGATGCCACACACACTCCACTTGATAAAAGATTAAAACTGATCGAAAGCAATGATAACCCGGGGAAGCCCCCTCCCCGCAAAAGGATTCAATCATTCGAGAATATCACATCGGAAGGGCCTTCGATAATTTTTTCACCGACCCGAGAGAGTCCATGCCCATGGCATTGTGCCAGTAGCCGACCACTGTCGGCGGGACAAGGATGTTTGAGATTCCCTGGGAAAGAGGAATGGCCACGACGGCCTTTCTCAGCAGGATTCGCTGTGCTTCGGCATAGAGATGCCCCTTCAAGGGTTCATCGACCTCCTGGGCCCGGTCGATGAGTCGGTCGAAGGCGGGATCAGACCAGCCTGTCCGGTTGTTCCCGGATCCGCTCCTCATCAGGGAGAGGAAGGTCATGGCATCGGGGTAGTCGGCGATCCAGCCGGACTGGTAGATGGCGGGAGTGTGCGCATCGAGTCCCGCCAGATAAGCCTTCCACTCCATGGAACGAAGCTCGATCGTCACTCCCAGGACATCCTTGAAGGTCTGCTGCATGAAAGTCGCCAGAATCCGGCTTTGCGTCCCTTCGGGGAAGACGAGGGTGACGTGAGGGAATCCTTGTCCGCCGGGGAAGCCTCCGAGGGCAAGTTCCTCCCGGGCGCGGGCGACATCGAAACCATAGGCCGCTTCGGGGTCGTAACCTGAGAGTCCCCGGGGAATGAAGGAAGAGAGGGAAGGGAGCGCCGACAGAAAAATCCGTTCGAGCCTTGTCCGGTCGACCGACATGGCGAAGGCTTTCCGGACATGAACATTGTCGAACGGGTGCCTTCGTATGTTCATGCTGTAGTAAATCGTCGACAGCTGGGGAATGCGGTGAAGCTCGGGACTCTTCAGGTACTTCTTGATGTAAAACGAAGGAATGCCCTCGATGTCGAGCCGATGCTGCTCATAAAGGGTAAGCTGGGTCACCGGTTCTGGAATGACGAGAAAAGTCAGCGAGGAGACAAGGTGGGAAGACGGAGGGGCGGGACGTGTCCTGCGCAAAAGAAGGTAGGCATCGTGATGCCAGGCGGCAAGACTGAAGAGTCCGTTCCCGACAAAATAGCGGGGATCGGTCCAGTGGGTAGGATGCTCCCGGATAAGGTCGAGCCTCACCGGATCGGTGATGGCATTCGTCAATAGCGAGGGAAAGTTCCGCATGGGGTGGGAAAGATCGATCCGGAGGCTGTCGGGAGAGAGAACATGAACGCCCACGGCAGAGGCCGGACACCGCCCTTCGTCATAACACTGTGCGTTTTCGATGTCGAAGAGGTAATACGCATAAGGGGAGGCGGTCTGGGGACTCAGAAGCCGCAGGAAAGAGTCCCGGTAGTTTGTCGACGAAACGGGTTCCCCATCGCTCCAGTGGGCCGAGGAGCGGATATGGAAGATAAAATGACGTCCCGAAGGATCGACCGACCAGGTGTCCGCATCGGCGCCCACGACATTCTGCCTCTTGTCGAAGCGCGTGAGACCCTGCATGAGATTGGTGATAATCTCGAAGGAGTTGCCATCGGTGGCTTTGTTCCAGTCCAGCGTGGCCGGATCATCGGGAATCGCGAGGACAAGACCGGTGGCATCCTTTTTCAGAGTCGAATGAAAATGGGGGCTACAGGAGGTGAAAAGGAGAAGTGTTGTAATCAGGAAGAGAGGGAGTCGCGTCACGCGGGCCCCTTCAGGTAGAAAATCCAATGTCCTAAAAAAAACCCCCCATGGGAGGGCCCTAGGGGGGAAGAAAACGGGAAGAGAGAAGAAAAGGAGTCCGGCAGCGACCGACTTTCCCACACCCTCGCGGGTGCAGTATCATGGGCCCAGGAGGGCTTAA
>JAJZXW010000022.1 GCA_021806225.1 Nitrospirota bacterium
GTCTCCTCCTCCTTGTTGGGATGGTGAGACACAAGTATGGCTGACTCTCGCGAGGTGGATCCCTACGACGAAATCGGGTGGTCCCCTACGACGAAATCGGGTGGTCCCCTACGATGAAATTTTGCAGAAAAACGAAAAACCACTCTCAAGCTCTCTTGAAGAACTCTTGGGAAAGTACTAAACCGTGACCGTTTAATGTGGCACAATAGTTTCCGATCAGTTTTTCTTCTTGGGGCGGTTTCGGATCTAGACTTGGAGACTCAAGCCGGACCAGGGAACGCTTCTTGTAAAGGTCCGGAGAGTGAAGCCAGAAGGCGGCAAGGGGCGAATTTGGCTGAAACGGGAAGGGATTCGAAGGGAGAAATGGAAAAATAATGATTCTCGAAGTGGCAGTGCTAAATATTAAGCCGGGTTTTTCATTGGAGTTTGAGACGGCCTTTTCAATTGCACAAAGCATTATCTCATCCATGCCGGGGTACCTGTCGCATGAGGTACACCGCTGCATGGAGAACTCAAATCGATATCTGCTTTTAGTCCGATGGGAAAGCCTGAAATATCATACGGAAGGATTCCGTCAGTCGCCTCAATATCAGGAATGGAAAGCACTTCTGCATCATTTTTATACCCCATTCCCGACCGTTGAGCACTACGAGGCTGTTAACCACCTGTGCTCTATTGCACCAAATCACTGAGTCCAATATTTCCAATCGACAGAATGGCCAAGCTCCTATAAGATCGAATTCAACAGCACCTGCCCCGCCTCTAAAAGATGTGCACCAGGCTGTTTTTATTTTAAGGGCCGGACAATAACACCGGCATTCTTTCGGTTTGAAGAAGGTGCTATTCTTTTTGGAAAACTCCGTTCTTATCTCGCCAAGGTATTTCTTGCTCAGCTCGGTGGGGAAGCAGGGGGCGATTTTTTGTGATTCACCCATCTCCGACCATTGATGGGAGAGTTGCCCAATACCAAATTCTCAATCAAGACTTTATCTCGATAGTGCTACAGATGGAGCTAAGATGCCGAGAGTCGATTGGGGATTCATGGGCGCTATGGAATTGACACCCCCTCCTTATGCCAGAACAAATCTCCATCTCATCCTTACTTGACCATCCAGCGGATAGGCCGTCAAAGCGTTATACCGCTACCAATAAAGAAAAGTTCTGATGGGAAAACCGGTTGGACAAGAGAAGGAAAA
Organism: Nitrospirota bacterium; assembly: GCA_021806225.1. Lineage (GTDB taxonomy): Bacteria > Nitrospirota > Leptospirillia > Leptospirillales > Leptospirillaceae > UBA4572. Next base: position 1,197 of record JAJZXW010000022.1, read on the forward strand.
CCCAGAGTAAAAAAACAGGAATCCGTAACCCGATGTTCCTGGAGGGCTGCATGACAACAAAATGCCATCGACCGGTGGGAAGGATATCCTTTCGTCTCCTCCTCCTCTTTGGAACGGTGGGCGTTATCATGGCAGGATCTCCCGGGCCTCTCTCCGCCTTAACCTTTTCCTCCTGGCCCCTCTGGACTCATTTCAGACAGAGCTTCCTACAGAAGGACGGACGGGTGATCGATCGCACGGACCATGACAAGACCACCTCGGAAGGAGAGGCCTACACGCTCTTCTTTTCCATTGTCTCGGACGACCCTCATTCCTTCAGCGCCATCCTGTCCTGGATCACAAACAACCTGGCCCAAGGAGATCTGGCTGCCCACCTTCCGGCCTGGCTCTGGGGAAAACGACCAGACGGACGCTGGGGAGTCCTGGACAGCAACTCGGCATCTGATGCCGATTGCTGGATAGCATACTCACTGATCGAGGCGGGTCGGATCTGGAAGATTCCGGCGTACGGGATGCAAGGCCGACGGCTCCTGTCCCTGATCGAAAAAAATGAAGTCCTCTTCCTGAAAGGATACGGATGGGCCCTCCTTCCTGGGCCCTGGGGCTTTCGCCTCGCTAACGGCGCAACCCGCTTGAACCCCAGCTACCTGTCCCCCGAGATCCTGATCCGGCTGGCCTCCCTTTCCCCTAAGTCCCATTGGAAGGAGATTCTCGAAGCCTCCCTGAACCATATGACCACCATCGCCCCCCGCGGGTTTATTCCGGACTGGATCCTCGTGACACGAAACGGCCACATTCTTTCCGATCCCCTCACGGGGCCGATCGGAAGCTACGACGCCATCCGAAGCTACCTCTGGGCCGGCCTCCTTCCTCCCCAAAGCCCCCTCCAAAAACGCCTTCTCGCCTGCATGTCGGGCATGCTCAAGGCTCTGGGGCGACGATCCGGGGTCCCGCTCTACGCCAACACCCTTCTTGGCTGGACCGCCGGGAATGGTCCCGAAGGATTCTCCGCAGCCATTCTTCCCGCTCTCCGGGCCGAGAAAAAAACCGGCCTCACCAGGACCACGCGGCTGTCCTTGCACCAAGCCCTTCATGATGGTTTGTACGGAACCCCTCCCCACTATTACGACCAGGTACTTTCGCTCTTTGGAACAGGATTTCTGGACCGGAGATTCTCCTTCGGGTCAAACGGAGCACTGATTCTTCCGTGGAGCTTCCCTGTCGCCTCCTGATTCCCTTTCTCCTGTCAAAACTTCTGACAGAGGACTGCAGAATTGTCAGAATTTTTAACACACCAATAATTCATATTTAATAAGAATCATTTCCAGACACATGCTTGCACTTCCTCCTTTTATAGCATGATATTTGCAGCTGTTCAGTGACAATCAATCATGCCCCATATGAATCCACCGGACGGACACCGATTCCTCGTGGGACTTCCGTCCTCCGACACCCGTGAACCGCTCCTGTCCGGAAATCGCCTGAGTTCTGAAATATCGGGCCCGACATGACGGGGGCAGGGCTGCGGATACCGGTGGAAATCCGCGGAACACGGTCGGCCTGCCCCCTCCAATAGAGTAGGTGCCCCTTGTGACTCCCAAAGAATCTGGAATCTCTTTTTCCGGAAAAATCGCCCTTCTCCTGGCGGGAATCCTGCCATTTCTTTTTCTCATGACCATTCCCGCAAAAAACTGGACGACCCAGATTTGGCTGGGTGGTGCACTCCTCCTGATCGCCCTTCTGTTGAGAGCCGTCTTTTCCGGAAGGCGATGGGTACTCATCACGATGATCTTCATCTCCTTGTATCTCACCGGTCGATACGGATGGTGGAGGGCCACGCAGACACTGGGCATCGGTGACCCGCGAATCCACGACTACGAGTACCCCTTCATCTTTCTTCTTTTTGGAGCCGAGCTCTTCTCCTGGACCGTCACCGTCCTTGGGTACTTCCAGTCTCTCTCCCCCCTTCAGAGAAAGGCCGAGCCCCTTCCCGAGGATGCAGGGCTCTGGCCTCGCGTTGACGTCTTCATCACCACCTACAACGAACCCCTTTCCATTGTTCGCCCTACGGTCCTGGGTGCCCTGAACCTGGACTGGCCCCCTGAAAAACTTAAGATCTATCTCCTTGACGATGGGAATCGCCCCTCCTTCCGGGAATTCGCCAATGCTGCCGGAATCGAGTATATCGCCCGGCCCGAACGCCGGCATGCCAAGGCGGGGAACCTTAATTACGCCTTCTCTCGCACCTCCGGACAATATATCGCCGTTTTCGACTGCGACCATATCCCGACGCGCTCCTTCCTCCAGACAACCGTCGGGATCCTGGAAAAACACTCCCGGTACTCCTTCGTCCAGACCCCCCATCACTTTTACTCTCCCGATCCCTACGAGCGGAACCTGGACGTCTTCCACGAGGTTCCGAACGAAGGGTCCCTGTTTTACGGCATCGTCCAGGACGGAAATGACTTCTGGGATGCGACGACCTTCTGTGGATCATGCGCCGTCCTCAGACGGGTTTCCCTCGAGGAAATCGGAGGCATCGCGGTAGATACGGTGACAGAGGACGCTCACACCTCCCTTCGCCTTCACAAGAAAGGATGGCAATCGGCCTATCTGAACCTTCCCCAGGCTGCGGGACTGGCCACCACCACCCTGTCCGCACACATCCGGCAGAGGGTCCGATGGGCCCGGGGAATGATCCAGATCTTCCGGATCGACAACCCACTCTTCACCCCGGGACTCAACCTTTCCCAGCGTCTATGCTATCTGAACGGCATGATGCACTTTCTGTTTTCACTGCCCCGGATCGTGTTTCTTCTCGCCCCTCTCGCCTACCTTTATTTCGGAATCAAGATCTTCGACGCGGATGCTTACTCCATTGCGGCCTATGCCCTACCGGTTCTGGCCATGGCGCTCCTCACCAACTCCACAATCCAGGGGGCTCACCGCCACTCCTTCTGGAACGAGGTCTACGAGACGACTCTGGCCCCTTACATCCTCATTCCGACGGTGATGGCACTCCTCAATCCCAAGGCTGGAATCTTCAACGTCACATCCAAGGAGGGGGTCATCCAGGACGAGTTTTTCGACCACCGGATCGCCCGGCCCTTCATCGTCTTCTGGCTTCTCAACCTCGGAGGACTGATTGCAGGCATTTATCGTTACGCCAAAGGACTGGGGGAAATACCCACCATCGTTCTGACCGTAGCCTGGGTCATTCACAACATGATTGTCCTGGGAGCCACGCTTGCGGTGGGATGGGAAACGGCCCAGCGGAGAAACCGTCCCCGCATCCCCCTGAGTCTTCCGGCCCGCATCATGGGTCCGGGACAGAAAATCCTTTCAGGAGAAACCGAAGACGTCTCCGATCTGGGTGTCCGACTGAAGATCGGCCAGGGAGATGCCCTGCTTCTGGGAGAACGACTCCTGCTTCAGATCGCCCTCTTCGACACGGTCTATGAATTTCCCTGCGAGGTTGTCGGCCTTGACGAATTTTCCGTGCGTCTCAATTTCCTCCCTTTGACTCTGGCAGAAGAGAGGAACCTCGTCCTGATCCTTTACGGAAGGGCCGATGCCTGGGTGAAGATCTTCTCCCAGAACCGCCGGGACAAAATCATGTCCAGCCTGGGCCAGATCTCGAAGTTCGCCATTGCCGGTCAGATCAGGCTCTTCCGGGCGCTCTTCCGGGAACGGCAGGCCCAGTGAGACGGCTCCCCAGACCGGATTTCTTGCGTCTTTCCTTCATGCTCCTCTCGATCGGACTTTTTCTCACGAGCCCGAATGCATCCCGAGCGACGACACCCGAGCCTCCCGCAACCGCCCCCCATCCCCCCGCGGCCTACCGGGGGTTTGCGAAATCCTTCACCTTTTCGGAGCTGGGCTGGAGACGATCCGTGGAGATCTCCGGAACCAGCATGGACCGGACCGCCTTCTTTGGGGTTCCCCCCAGCCAGATGCTGGAACAGGGCCAGGTGACGGTTCGTTTTTCCTATCTCCCCCAGAAGGCTCCCATCCGTATCCCGCGACTCGAGGTGGACATCAACGAGACCTCTCTCGGAACCCTGCCTCTCCCCTCCTCTCCTCCGGAGCATCCCGCGCCACAATCGGCCACATTCAGGATTCCCCCCTATTTGGTCACGACGCTCAACTCTCTCAGGATCCGGGTGGCGAAAGATCCGAAGCATCCTTGCGACACAATTTACACGGGCCCCTTCATCCGGATCGATCCGTCGAGCGAAGTCTCGCTCTCGGGGATCCGGATCCATTTTCCCAACCGGCTCTCGGACCTTCCGCTTCCCTTCCTCTACCACGCCATGACCGGGACACGGAGCCTGACCTTCCTGATGGGACACACCGATCTTCCACTCCTTGAGGCCGCCGGGATCACCGCATCCTGGATCGGGTTGAAAAGCGAGAGCTCCCCGCTAAAGTTTCAGGCCATAACCGGACTCCCCAACGATGTCGGGTCCCTTCCCACCGGCAATCTGATCTTGCTGGCCGCAGCCCCCCAAATTCCCCACTGGTCCTTTATTCCACCCGTCAATGGACCGACCCTGGCACTCGTGGACAATCCGGACGATTCCTACGGAAAAATTCTCCTGATTCTCGGAAAGACCTCCGGGGACGTCCGGACCGCCGCTCTGGCTCTTTCCCTGGGCCAATTTGACGCATCAGGCTCTCTTTCGACGGTTTCCAACGTCGTTCTTCCGGCATCGCGCGGAAAAAACGAGGCCCCCCGGTGGATCGACACCCGGAAACCCGTTCGCCTTGACACCCTGGCAGACAAGGACCAACTCAAGGTGAGCGGAACCGGATCTCTTCCCATCCGCTTTTCCCTTCCCTCCGACCTCTTTGTCTGGCATCAGTCTTCCTTTCCCCTGTGGCTTCATTACCGGTATGCCGCCCTTCCGGGGGAAGAGCGCTCACGACTGGACCTTCTCCTGAACAAGACCTTCCAGGATTCGATTCCCCTCCCCTCCACCCCGCCAGGAGCCTCCGATCAAGTCCGGACAATTCCTGTCAGCCTCAAGGATCTCACCCCTTTCCGAAACGTTCTCCGGATCAACTTCAACTTCAACTCGGGGATACCGGGAGTTCTCTCCTGCACCGCAAACCATAATCCCCGCCTCCAGGGAACGATTCTCGGGAATTCGTCGCTTGATCTGACCGGCATCCCCCACTATGTCCGTCTCCCCAACCTCCGTCTCGTCCCCAACGGCGGATATCCCTTCACCCGATACCCTGACCTGCGGAGAACGGCCTTCGTCCTCCCTGAATCCCCCGGTGAGGGGGATCTCAGGATTTTTCTTCATCTCATGGCCTTCCTTTCCGAGGAAACGGGCTCCCCGGGTATTTATCTGTCAGTCACGACCGCCGATCATCTTTCCGAATTCCGGGACAGGAACCTGATACTGATCGGAACCTACGATTCGAATCCCCTCCTGCTCCGATACGGGAAAGCCCTTCCCCTGGACACCCCTGAAACCCGCTCCCGGATCCGGCTCGAAAGCCGCCTGGAAAGCTTCTTCAGGTGGTCCAACCCACCTCCCAAAGCCTACGGGCCAGAAGCTCTCGCCGCCTACTTCAAGGAAGACCGAAACCCTCTGGGCGTCATGGAGGAGGACGTTTCTCCGCTGGCCCCCCGGCGAATCATCCTCTCCCTGGGAGGTGTGAGCGAGGAGTCCCTTCTCTCGATGGACCGGGTCCTGTTCGACCCGAGACATTTTTCCGACATTTTCGGACAGGTGAGCGTGGTGGGAGCCGATCGGATCCAATCCTTTCTCGTTCCGGGGGACCGTTTTTCCCTGGGACACCTCCCTTTTCTGACAGCCCTGCGATTCTGGTTCTATTCCCATCCGCTGGGAACGCTGCTCGCCCTTCTTCTCCTCAGTGTCATACTGGGCACCATCCTGTCCTGGATCCTTCCGGGCCTCGCAGACCGGAGGCAAAGCCCTTGATTGTCTTCCCCCGGAGTCTTCCCATGTCTTTTGTGAACGCCCGCTTTCCGGAATGTGTTCTGGCCCCGCTGTGGGGAGTGCTCCTTCTCCTGGGGATCTTTTACGGAAAAGCCAGAGCTGAAACACCGGTAACGCTGGCTCTCGAAAAAAAGGCGGAGTTCTGGGCATCCCATGGCCGGGATGATCTTGAGACCCAGACGTACCGTCAACTTCTCTTTATCGACCCGACAAACCGTCCAGCCCTCATCGCCTTGACCTCCGACGCCCTTCGTCAGGGGAATCGTCCCCTGGCCAATCGATACATCTCGGCCATTCGCAAGTTGAATCCCCAGGATCCCTCCCTTCCCGCCTTCGCAAGAGAATCACAGCTCGGTCCCTTGTGGAGCCGGGAGATCGAACGGGCCCGAAGGGAGAGTGATCGCCATCGGTATTTCCGGGCGCTCTCCCACTACGAGAAAGCCTTCGGCCCCTATCCGCCCCCGCCCCGATATGCCGTCGAATATTTTAACGACATGGTCCATACGAAGACCGGCCGCCGCGATGCGCTCCGCCAGCTCAGGGACCTTGTCCGAAGCTATCCCGGAAGCCTTCACTACCGGCTTGCCCTGGGAGCGATCCTTTCCTACAGGGATCGCACCCGTCCGGAGGCCGTCGATATTCTGAAACCCATGGCAGAATCCCCTTCTCCCGTGTCGGACACCGCCACGACCCTCTGGAGACAGCTTCTTCTGTGGGAAGGGACCCTTCCGCGCAACATTCCCCAGATGAAGGCCTATCTGGACCTCCACCCGAAGGACCGCATCCTGTCTGACCAGCTTGAGCTTGCGGAAAAACGCGCGCTCTCCTCCGGCCCCGAATCCCGTAAAGCCTACCGCTTCCTGGACCGGGCGCGGTTCGGGAGAGCCGTCCACCTCTTCCGGAGGCTTCTCGAAAAAGATCCCCAGAATCCCGGCTATTGGATCGGACTTTCCTACGCCTACCTGGGACAGAAGAATTTCGCAGAATCCCAATCAGCTCTTGAAAGAGCCCGTCGACGCCCTCTCACCCCTTTCCAGGCTGAAGAGGAAAGCGACCTCTCCGCCCAGATCTCCTTCTGGAAATTCATGAAAAAGGGGCAGAAGGAAGAGGCGGAGGGAGCACTCGACGCCGCCCGCCAGGACTATGCGAACGCCGACCGGATCCGACCGGATCAGCCGATCGCGAAAGTCGCCCAGGCCGGTCTCGCCACAAGCACGGGACGGCTGATCCAGTCGGAGAATCTCTACAAAAAGGCACTGTCCCTTTCCCCGGAAGATCTTTCTGCCTGGATGGGCCTTCTGTCCCTCTACGAACGCGAAGGTCACAACCGCAAGGCGCTTGCAACACTCACGGGCCTCAATCCATCCCTCCGTGCGAAGCTCGAGGAAAGCCCGGATTTTCTGGTGACCGAAGGAGGGATCCTGGCTCACACAGATCATCCCGTCCAAGCCCGGAGGGCCTTTCTGGGAGCCCTCCAATCCTCCCGAAAGGCCTCCCCCGATCACGAGATATCTTGGGGCTGGACCATGCTCGACGCCGGCATCCAGCGTCCCCTTGCCAGTCTTCTGAATCGGCTCGACAATATCCATGACCTCAGCCAGACTGACCGGGGGAACCTCCGACGACTGCATCATCTCCGAGCTCTCCGGGAAGAACAACGGTTGATGGCCCGAAAAGACTTCGATCAGGCCCTGTTCCTCATGAAAGCCCATGCCGCTCACCATCCATCTGATCCCTTCTACCAGGAAAAGGAGGCCACGATTCTTGAGGCCCAGGGAAAGAATCGCGAGGCCTACCGCCTGGTCCGGAACATTGGTCCTGGATCGACCGTCTCGTCTTATGAGGCGTCGTCCGGGGTGGCCATCGCCGCCGGCCACCCCCTCCAGGCGGAAGTCTGGATCGATGACGCCGGAGCCCGGTGGCCGGACAGTATCCGGGTGTCGCTCCTTAAAGTTCATCTCCTGGAGGCTCGGAAAGAGCCGAGGAAAGCCCGAAAGATTCTGGAGAAGACCCTCGTGCGCCACCCCCGTGACCCTCGCCTTCTTCTGGCCATGGCGGACAACGACCGGATCCTGGGACACCTGAACCAGGCGAGAGCGGAGATCGAAAAAGCCATCGCCGCCATCCGGACCCCGTCACCTTCCCTGCAACCCCCTCTGGACAATGCTCTTCTTTCGATGCAGGCCCGGACGGCCCTCGTCTCTGTCGAAAAAGACAAGAAAAGACGGACCAGGGGACACCTCGAGCTGATGGCGGGAGAAACAGCCTTCACCCAGTACACCCAGTATTACTACGCGCAGATCGGAGACATCATTCCCCTGACAGGGTTTGGACAGTTCTCTTCGGACAATGGAGGCGAGCCCTTCCCGCTACTGCACCTCTTCCTGATGGGAAACGCCTTCACATTCGAATACCATCCGACGCCGAGTGACACATCCTACCTCTCTCAATCCTATGAAGGGCTGACCCCCGCCATCGGTATCCGATTCCCGACCTCCTTCGGATACTGGGAAGGGGACGCGGGGATTGCCGTCGCCCAGCACTTCCAGACCCTGACATCCCCCGGAACCGTAACAGGACTGTTCCTCCAGACGGATCTTCTCTGGAATGTTCTGGGAGGGGGGCTGGATCTATTTGCAAACTTCACCGGATACATCGATTACGTCTATTTCCAGGCACGCTACCTCACCCAGGTCTGGCAAGGTGACTCGAAGCGCTACCGTCTGGATATCGGGCCTGAATTCATCACGCAAGGAAACGCGACCTATGATGCCTTTCAGGGAGGAATCGCCCTCCGCCTCTGGCTCGCGCCTCTCGATTCGTCGATTCTGTTTGACGGAGGCTTGCTTGGCTCCTCCGCCTTCCCGGGAGCAGGAGGGTATGAAGGAGTCTCATGGTATTTTCTCTATTGATTAACGCGATCGAATGCAGGGAACCGGAGCGTTCCAAGACAGGATTCAGGAGGTCACGATGAGTCTCTCCTCGGATATCAAGAGAGTTCTCGAAATATTTAATGCAACCAAGGACAACCCCCGGCCCTACCACGAGTTTGAAAAGGTCCCGCTACGCTCTCCGGAACGATCCTTTGACAGGGAGGACGTCTCCCCTCTTCCCCCACCCGTCTCCCGTTTCGGACTTCCCGGGGACTCGGGAGGAAGCCGGGCGACGCATACTTTCGTCCTGCCACCGGCCACTGGCCGAAAGGTGTTCAGACCGCTCGACCCTCCGCAGGCGACTATCAGAGAGCCCGAGGAGTGGCCTGGAATCAAGGCCGTTGTCTCCGACCTCGTCCCCGCCCTTCCCACCCATCCGACCCGTTGGCCGGTCATGATTCTGACAAGTTTCGCGGGAGGAAGCGGACGAAGCACATTGGCCTCAGTCCTGGCCGTTGAGAATGCCCGGCAAGGACGCCCCTGCCTTCTGATCGACCTGAATGAGAGCAGCATGTACCCCTACCTACTCATGGCCTTCCGGCAGGAAGAATCAATCCGGATCGGGAGTAGCTGGACGTTTTACACCTATAAACCGACGGGCGTCCCCATTCTTGTGATCCGTCCCGATCCCGGGGATTTTCAAGAAATAGCGGCAGGAACCGCGCGACTCTCCCAGCTGCGGGATGACTTCGTTGCCCAAACCTCCGCATTTTTTTCCCAATCAGGTTACCCTGATCCCTTTATCCTGATCGACGCGCCGCCCATGAATCGTCCTTTATTACAGGAGGCGACCAATGTCGCCTCCCTGATTCTGTCTCCGATCAGGCCCGATTTCCCCTCCCTTCTTTCCGTCAAGGAGATGGAAAAAAGCTTCGACCGCATAGAGCGGGAAGAATCACGTTATTGTGAGCGTTTTTATCTGCTCAACCGGTTTGAGTCGAATCATCCCCTTCATCAGGACATCTACGAAATTTTTCGGCAGATCCTCTCACGAAGGCTTTGCCCCTTTGTCATTCCCGATGATCCCACCGTCGAGGTGGCTCTCGCCAAGGGAGAAAGTCTCCTCGACGTCTTTTCCGAAACCTCGGCGACGGTTTCGATGACGGAAGCGGCGCGCTGGATCGCCGGGAAATTTCTCGCGCGCTGAGTTGCTGAAATCGGGAAAATCACCGGCCCTGTCAGGCTTTTTGACATATTTTCGCAGCATGTCAAATTCACTGACGATCCTCACCGTTTCCTGAATCCTTCCGCAGCCCTTTTGGGGGTCCGATTCACATCCGGATACGTTATCGGGAACTCCTGTCGAAAGCCGGTGAATCGGGAACCATGACGGGATGGCTTGCGTCCAGACATTTTCAACAAGGCTGATCCTCAAAAGGCTCTAGGGGTAAGCTTTTGCCTCATCAGTCGCTCTCCTCGCCCCCTCCGGATGGATCCCGGTCCGCAAAGGGTTCCCCCCATCGACAAGGTCAATGGTCCATCGCTATCCGGAAGGGGAAGTTGGCAGATTTCTTGCGAGCGTCATGTGCGACCCCTTGGTTCAAAACCTCTGCAGAGCCATGTACCCTGTCGCCCCATCTCTTTATAGGGGGGGCCTGTTCAGATATCAGGGCCGACCGATACAGGAACGTCCATCCTCCAATTTATAGCGGGGCCACCATGTGGCAGAAAATAGGTCTCCTCTTCAACCTGAAAGCCTATGAGTCCGGGACTGCCACCTCGCTCAAGGGGCTCGATCCTGTTCCCGCCGCCCGGCTGATCCGGAGGGCCGCGGACCAGGGCAATGCCAGGGCCCAGTACAACCTGGGACTTCTCCACCTCAAGGGGAAGGGGGTGCCTCAGGACCTTTCGCAGGCCGCGCTCTGGTTCGAACGGGCAGCGGATCAGGGTCTCGCGGCTGCCCAATACAATCTGGGCCTCATGCTCTTCGAGGGACGAGGCCTCCCTCAGTCGCTCTCGCGGGGAGCCGCCCTGATCAAGCAAGCCGCCCGACAGGGCATGGTGGAGGCCAAGAGCCTCTTTGGCACCCTCTACCTGGAGGCAAAGGTCCTTCCGGACGAAGAGATCGACCCTCTCGAATGGATCGAGGAGGCGGCCCATTCGGGAGACAGTGCGGCTCAATTCAATCTTGGACTGGCCTGTCTCTATGGACGGAGTCTGCCCAGGGACCTGGAAAGGGCGGTCTTCTGGTTCCGAAAGGCGGCTGAAAAATACGACAGCCGGGCTCAGTATTATCTGGGGCTTCTTCTTATGGAAGAAGGGCACCCCTTCTTTCAGCCGGAAGAAGGTCGTGACTGGCTGATGCGGGCTGCGGAATCTGAGGATCCGGAGGCGCAGTTCAACATCGGCCTCCTCTATTACGAAGGACGGATCGTCGAGCAAAACACGGTCCAGGCCTCCCTCTGGTTCCAGCAAGCCGCGGAGAGGAACCATGTCCGGGCCCAGGCCCTTCTGGGAGTGCTTCTTCTCGAGGGAAGCGGCATTCCCCAACAGGAAGGGCAGGGACTCGAATGGATCCGGAAGGCCGCATTTTCGGGAGACTCTGAAGCCCAGCATGTCCTGGGCATGCTTTATCTCGAAGGACGGATCCTTCCCCAGAACAACTCCCTTGCCTTCTACTGGTTTACCAAGGCCGCCATCCAGGGGCTCCCAGAAGCCGAATACCAGGTGGGGCTCTTCTACCAGAAAGGAATTCTGACGGGCACAGGCGAACCGGAAAAGGCCCTTCACTGGTTCGAGAGGGCGGGGGAGCAGGGATTGCCGGAAACGCTCGAAGTCCTGGGAGAAATTTATCAGGAAGGGGTCCATGTCCCACCGAACGTGGGGGAGGCCATCAAATGGTTCATTCGGGCGGCCGAAGCCGGAGATCGCGAAGCCCAGTATCGCCTGGGTCTGTTGACTCTGGAGGGCCAGAATCTTCCAGCCGACTCCGGGAAGGCGGCTCGTCTCTTCGAGGCCGCGCTCGAGCAGGGCCACCCGGGGGCCGCTTACAGGCTGGCTCTCATGGAGGAGGCCGGGATGGTGGGTCCTCCTGATGAAACGCGCGCCGCTCACCTTTTCCGGATGGCGGCCGAACGGGGGGAGGTCCCCGGAGCGATGCTTCGCCTCGGCCAATACCTTGAGGAAGGACGGGGAGGGCAGGAACGCGACCAGGCAGCCGGGGAAGACTGGATCCGGCGTGCGGCGGAAAAAGGCCTCCCGGAGGCCTGGCTCACGTGGGGAATGCGCCTGGAAGAAGGGCGGGAAGGACGGGAGGCCGATCCTGTGTCCGCCGTCATATATTTCAGGATGGCCGCCCTTGCCGATATCCCCCTGGCCCAGTTCCGCCTTGCAAGGGGTCTTGAAAAAAATCCCGAAAATCCACCGGGAATCGACGAAGAGCTGGCTTACTGGTACCGGAAGGCCGCGGAGGGCGGCATCCCCGAGGCCATGCTCCAGATGGCCCTCTATTCCATCGAAGGACGGGGGGGGCTTCCTGCCGACGACGACGAAGCCCTGCGATGGCTTGCCGAGGCCTCCCGGCTGGATCTTCCGGAAGCTCATCTGGCTCTGGCATTCTTTCACAGGGAAGGACGGGGAGGGCTTCCGAAAGATGAGGAGATGGCCCGGAACTCCCTTGAGCGCGCGGCCAAAAAGGAGCTCCCCGAAGCGCAGCTTCTCCTCGCGACCTGGGAACTTGAAAGGGGAGACAGGGAGAAGGCCAGAGAATGGTTCGGAATCGCGGCCGAAAAAGGGGATTCCCGGGCCCAGCTCGCGCTGGGACGACTCCTTCTTGAAGACGGGGAGCGCGACGCCGGGATCGCCTGGATTCGCAAATCCGCCGAAAACCACATCCCCGAAGCGCTGGAGGCCCTCTCGGAACTCGCGTTGCGAGGGGAAATCCAGGCCGACCGGGAACAGGTGATTGACTGGCTGAGAACCGCCGCCGGAGCCGGAATTGGACTGGCCCAGCTCGAACTGGGAAAGATCCTTCTTGAGGAGAACGACACCCCCGGTTCCCGGGACGAAGGCGCCGGCTGGATCGAAAAAGCCGCAGAATCCGGCCTTCCCGAAGCCCAGTACCGGGCGGCCGTACTCCGTTGCCAGAGCCATGGAGAGGCCGGAGACGAGCAAGCCCTGCAGTGGTTCCGTCTGGCGGCCATGGGGGAACAGGTCGAGGCCCAATACGAGAGCGGGCGGCGTCTTCTGGAACGGGATTCACCGGACGACCGTCGGGAGGGTCTGGAATGGATGAGAAAAGCCTCGGAGGCCGGCCACCCCCAGGCGCAGTTTCTCCTTTCCCTCCGTCTTCTCGACCTCCCGGAGTTCAGGGAGGAAGGGCTCCATTGGCTGAGAAAAGCCTCCGAAGGGGGGGTTCGGGAGGCACAGACCATCCTGGGACGACTTTTTCTCGAAGGCGAATGGGTTCGACCCGATCGCATCCAGGGTCAGGAATGGACCCGCAAGGCGGCGGAAAAGGGGGATCCGGAGGCCCAGCTCAGACTGGGCCTCCTCTATCAGGCCGATCCCTCTCCCGGCGCCCAGGAAGAGGCCATGTCATGGATCCGGATGGCAGCCGAGCAAGGGATCACAGAGGCCCAACTCCGATTGGGTCTTCATCATCTCGAAGGCTTTGCTTCGAAGAGCGATTTCGAGTCGGGGCTCCACTGGCTCCGCCTGGCTGCGGAAAACGGAGAGCCCCTTGCCGCATTCCGTCTCGGTCTTGTGTTTGAAGAGGGAAATCGGGTGGATCCCGACGTATCAGAGGCCATCGGGTTCTATCGAAAAGCCGCCGAAGAGGGCTACGTCAAGGCTCAGGCTCGTCTCGGGATCCTTCTGAGCGATGGACGATTCGGAGGTCTTGAAGAGGAAGGCTTTACCTGGACTGAAAAGGCGGCGCACGCCGGCTCACCAGAAGCCCAGCTTCAACTGGGACGGCTTTTCCTCGAAGGAAAGGGAACGCCGCGCAATGAACAGGAGAGCACAATCTGGGTTCGGAGAGCCGCTGAACAGGGACTTCCGGAAGCCCAGGGACGCCTCGGAGCGATGCTTCGGAGTGGTCGCGGAGGGCTTACCGCGAACCCGGTGGAGGCGGCATTCTGGTTCAGGAAAGCGGCCGAGCAGGACGACGCCGAGGCCCAGTACAGCCTTGGAATGATGGCCCTTGAAGGACAGGGAATCCCGCAGGACCCGTCCGAAGCCGCCCGATGGATCATGATGGCAGCGGAGACGGGCCATCCCCAGTCCCAATATATTCTGGGAGTCCTCTATCGAACCGGAAGGGGCGTTCCCGAAGATCCGGGACAGGCCCTCCAGTGGTTCAGAAAGGCCGCCAATCAGAGGGTCGTTCAGGCCAAAGATGCTCTCCGGGTGCTCCAGGACACTCTTCCCCGATGAGGGGATCTCATCGATTTCGCATTTCATTTGTCAGGACATCCCGATCTCGTCCTCCCCACCCGAAGCCCGGATCCGCCTTCTTTTTGAAATTGCCTTTTCCTTCGATGGGTCTATAATTGAAATGTCGTGGGGAGGTCTCCCTCCCTCCGGCAAGACCGACCTATCGGGCACGGCAGTATCTTTTTAGGGGGAGTCGCCATGAAGATCTTCAATGTTTCCCTGGGTGTGGTTGCGGTTCTGGCCTTTGCCTCTCCGTCGTGGGCGACAGACATCAAGGCGCTGATCAACGAGCAGGGGTGCTTCGCCTGCCATTCTATGGACCAGAAAATGGTGGGCCCTTCCTTCAAAATGGTGGCAGACCGCTATCGCGGCCAGAAGGGGGCTGACGAAATGCTGGCGAAGAAAATCATCGCGGGAGGGAGTGGTCATTGGGACAAAATTACGGGAGGGATCATGATGCCGCCACACCCGGGAATGTCCATGGACCAGGCCAAAAAAGTGGCCGAATGGGTGCTGTCAATAAAGTAAAGGATCCATGCCCCGCAAAACCTAAAGCGACAGTTTCGGCCAGGACCTCCGGGTTCTGGCTTTTGCTATAATCCGGTCCGATCACATGAAAAGGAGCTTTTATGTTCAAGAAAACGTCCCTGTTTCTTTCCATGGCGGCATTAGCTGCGACTCTTTCTTTTCCGGCCTTTTCCATGGCGGATAATCTTCCCCCTCTGACCGGAGAAAAGACCGCCAAGAAGTTCGACTTGTTCCGCAAGAAAGCCGGAACCGACTTTCTTCTTCCTCAGGTCTTCAAGAACCATCCCGGGGTCACCTTCATGCTATCCCATGCGAAGGATCTCGGGCTGAGCGACAAACAGGTGAAAAAGCTCAAGGTGATCCGCCGCCACATGCTCGACCGCTCTCTGGCACAAATGAAGAAGATCGAATCCCTCCGGGCCTCCTATCTGAAGATGGCATCCACGTCACACCCCTCTCCTTCCAGGATCCACAAAGATCTTCATGCCATCGCCTGGCTCATGGCCCAGGCGACGGCGGACCATCTTGCGGGCCACCTTGCCGCCGCGAATGTGCTCTCCAGATCCCAGCAGGACAAAATCTCCACCCTCAAATAGCGCCTCCGGGGCCGGTGACGGCCCCCTTCCTGACTCACTATTTTCAGACCTTGGAATCCAGCCCCCTGTTTATTCTCAAAGCCCGGATATCATCGCCCTTCAATGCCATCTCTCACAGCCTCGACAGGAACGCCTGATTTCCCTTGACATTCAGAATCAACGAGTCGATAATAAACATTCGATATACGTCGGGCATCATGGATTGTGTATCGCGTCGCAAGCATGCGCCGAATTCGCCGGAACTCATTGAATTGACCCTGCCAGATGGACCAACGTCCGACCGCGTGTTCAAGTCTCTGCAAATACCCCCGGCACTCTGTTGACAAGGACAGGTTCCTTCGGCGTCCGATATCCGATTCCGCTCCATATGCGGCTCGGACGCGTCGCGGTGCCAAATGGCTCCACGCTTCCAATCGGACTTGTCTTGTCCCCGAATAGATTCCCGCCGCCACCAATCATGTTAGGCTATCCATTAGGAGCAACAATGTCTTTTGAGTCCCTCGGCCTCAATCCGGATCTTCTGCGCGCGCTTTCCGACCTCAACCACAATTCCCCCACCCCGATCCAGAAACAGACCATCCCTCCGATCATCGAAGGACGCGATGTTCTGGGCGTCGCCCAGACAGGATCCGGGAAAACGGGAGGATTCCTTCTTCCCTCCCTCCACAGGAACAAACGGGCCCAGGGGGAACGGGTCCGCCACCAGATTCTTGTCCTCTCCCCCACACGGGAACTGGCAGGACAGATCGAACGTTCGGCCCGCGAATACGGAAAATATCTACGAAGCCGGACGGTTCTTCTTGTCGGGGGAACCGACATGCGCCGCCAGATGGACAATCTGAGACGACCCTGGGATCTGGCCATCGCCACCCCCGGCCGCCTGATCGACCATATGCAGCGGGGCACGATCTCCCTTTCACATGTCCACACCATCGTTCTCGACGAAGCCGACCGCATGCTCGACATGGGCTTCCTCCCCGATGTCGAAACCGTTCTTAAGGCTCTTCCGGCGGACCGCCAGACCCTCCTTTTCACCGCCACACTTCCGACCCGGATCCAGAATCTGACCAGAACCTATCAGAAAGACCCTGTCCTGATCCGGCTCGAGACCTCCGGAGCGCCGCCCGTCTCCATCGACCAGGAGGTTGTCTCCATCGGCCATGGATCCCAGAAGTGGGGCCTTCTCAAAACCATTCTCACCGAACCCCAGACCACAGAAGGTCAAACGTTGATCTTCACCCGGACCAAGAGGGGAGCGGAAGAGCTTTCGGATTCCCTTCTGAGGGAAGGCTTCCCGAGCGACGCCCTCCACGGAGACAAGAGCCAGTCCCAGAGGAACCGGGTCCTTTCCCGCTTCCGAGCGGGCCAGACCCGTATCCTGGTCGCGACAGATGTCGCTGCCCGGGGCCTCGACATCGACACGGTGACCTGCGTCGTCAACTATGATCTTCCCCAGTCCCCCGAAGACTACGTCCACAGGATCGGCAGAACAGGACGGGCCGGTCGGTCCGGACGGGCCATCTCCTTTTGCCATCCGGCAGACAGGCCTCTTCTCCGGGATATCGAGCGTCTCCTCGGTAACGCGGTCCCGATCTCTCCCCTCTCACCTCCCCCCTCCTCATCGGCAAACCGGCCCTTCAGGAGCCCCGGCTCCAGATCCGGCCAGCGGTCGGACCGGCCCTACCGGTCCGAAGATCGCAGAGGGGACTCCCGCCCATCCTTCCGCTCTGGCAACCGGTCCGAATCGTCGGGTGAAGGCAGTTCTGACTGGAAACGGGATCGTCCGGGATCCGGAACCCGGAAGCCCTACGCCTCCGCCGCCCCGCGTCCCTACCGGACTGCTCGTCCGGCGTCGAACCAGGACTCCTGAGGGCGGTTCACGCCATGGATCCCCTCCTCATCGGAATCACGACCGATTACGCTCCGGCGGAGCTCGGTCGTGACCCGCGTTTTTTCCTGAAGTCCTCCTACGTCTCCTACTTTCAGGACGGGGGGGCGAGCGTCGTTCTTCTCCCTTTCCCATTCTCCCCTCATCAGCAAGACTGGAGATTCCTGGACGGCATCGTCCTGTCGGGCTCCGGACCCGACATTCCGCCAATGTTCTATGATGAAGAGAAAACCTTTCTTCCAGGTCACTGGATGCCGGAAGAGAGAGTGGCCTTTGAATTCTCCCTGATATCCCTGTCTGAGCGCGAGGGAATCCCTCTCTTCGGGATCTGCGGAGGATTTCAAACCATGAACGTTTATCGGGGAGGCTCTCTGGTTCAGGACCTTCCTTCGATGTGCTCCGGAGGTCTCGTCCATCAGGATTCGAATCACGATGTCGCCCTGGGGGAGGGCTGGAAGGAGCTGTATGAACCGGACAGAGCGGCGATGTCTGGCAGGGCCTTGGTGAACAGCTTCCATCACCAGGGGGTCAAACGGCTGGGAGAGCGGCTGAAGGTCGAGGCGATCTCCGGAGACGGCCTCGTCGAAGGCTTCCGGGACCCCGATCATCCCTTTTTCGTGGGCGTGCAGTGGCATCCGGAAAGGATGCCTTCAGGGGACTCCTTCAGTCAGGGTCTTCGGAATGCTTTTCTTGACGCCTCCCGAACCTTCCGAAGCCGTCGCCGGTGATCAGCCCCGTCCAGGGGAATGGGGGGGTGGCCCCTGATCGTTTCTCCCCCTGGGGCGCCTCCGGAGAGGAATCTGGCCATTCTTGACGACCCTTCGCATCGCTCTCCTTCTCCATCGAGCGATGGTGGCGGGTGTAATTTTCAGGACCGCGTCCGGATCGAAAAGACGCCGTTCCCGGATTCGTCCGTTTCGGATCGACTCGATGCGGAGAACGACCGGGATCCGGCCGCCTTCCACCCACTCCTCGAATTCTGAAGGGCGGAGCCCCAATTCCCGTCTGACTTCCATGTCGCTCCAGAGAGAGCGCACCCAGTCATGAAAATCCCGTTCCCGTTGACGCTCCCTTTCGGCCTCCAGGCGGATTCTTTTCTTTTCCTCCCTCAGGAATGCCCGGGCTTTCTTGAAACTCTCCAGAACCTCTTTTCGGGGAAGACGGTGTTCATGGTCTTCCATCATCCGTTCGACGCCCAGAGCGATAGGACGATCCAGGTTGCCTGATGGACGAAGCTTTTCGGGCGGAAGGCCGGAGAGAACCATGGCAAAGAGTCGCCACGGATCCCGGGTGAGAAGGGTAAAGCGAATGACCGGATCGTGCTCGCCGCCGACCTTGTCGTACAAGAGAGCGGAGATGGCCTTCCTGAGTTTATCCAGAGCCCCGGGAGTCGAATTACCGATAACCTCTCCCGAGAGATGGCCAGCGAGGGCCTTCAGATCGTCCTCGGTCAAACGGCCGGATTCGATTCCCAGAAGGGAGAGGTCCCGGCCTACCGAAGCAGACTTGAGAGCCCCATAAACAGTCTCAAGGAGAGCCGCATCGGTGGAAGAGCTGTAAATCCACTCATCGATCTGATGGAGGGACGGAAGAGGGAGATCGCGACTTTCAAAGGTCTGGAGAATCCAGACCCGATCGCGACCGATGGTGGGTCCGCCGGAGCTCATCGCCCCCTCCATCGGTGAGCATTCACCCTCATCCACTCCTCCCGATGTTCGATGGCTCGGATCGCGGGGGGCCAGCCTTCGCGAACCTTCCTGTCGACGGTCTCATAGACCTTCAAAGCGGCCTCCTTGTTCCTCAGGACGAGAAGACCATCGCATCCGGCCCCGAGCGCCGACAAGGAGGCATTGGCGACTCCGTTTCTGGCCACAGCCTCCATCAGGAGGTCATCAGAGAGAATCAACCCGCCATATCCAAGACGCTCCCTGAGGAGATCGGAGACGATCGCCCGGGAGAGAGTGGCCGGATGGAGGTCGTCCCAGGCCGGATAGACGACATGGGCCGTCATCAGCATGGGAATCCCCGCGGAGATGGCTTCACGGAAAGGGACCAGCTCCCTGTTCTCAAGAACCTCTCTGGACACCTGGACGGTCGGAAGGGCGAGATGGGAGTCGAGGTCGGTATCGCCATGGCCCGGGAAATGCTTGCCGCAGGGAATGATTCCTTCTGCCTCGAGTCCTTCGGCAAAGGCCATTGCCAGGCGACCCACCGCAAGGGGATCGGAGGAAAACGCCCGATCTCCGATGACGGGATTGCCGGGGTTGGAATCGACATCCAGTACAGGAGCGAAATCCACATCGAATCCCAGTTCCCTGAGGGCCCGGCCGAGTTCCCGGCCAGCCTCCCTGATCCGGACCGGATCGCCGGTCTTCCCCAGGGTTCGCATCGGAGGAAGAACGGGAACCCCCTCCCGAAGCCGGGCCACCCTCCCCCCCTCCTGATCGACCGCAATCAGGACCTGTCCCGAGGGACAGCTTTCCCGGATCGCGAGGATGAGCTCCCGGACCTGACCGGGAGAGCGGACATTTTCCCGGAAGATCACCACTGAAGCCGGATCGATCGTTTCAAGGAATCTCCGGTCTTCCGGACCGAGCTCCGGTCCGGGAACGCTGACCCACAAGAGAGCGCCGGAATTCACCCTGCCCATGCGTCCTCCAGTCCAAGGCATAGCTGACGGAACGCCCTGAAACGATGAGAAATTTTGTTCTTTTCCGATGGAGCCATGACTCCGAAACTCGCCCGATATCCGTCGGGGATGAAAAGGGGATCGTACCCGAATCCTCCCTCCCCCATGAATCCGTTGGCGATGCGGCCCGAGACCCGGCCTGAGGAGGCGGCTCTCAGAGCTCCGGTAGAGATGTCGATCGCCACCAGGACGCAAACGAAGTCGGCCTGGCGATCGGGGCCGGAGAGTCCCTTCATGTTTTTGAGGAGGAGCTCCCGATTCTTCAGATCGGTCGCTTCCTCGCCGGCATATCGGGCCGACCGGACGCCGGGCGCTCCGGAAAGGGCAGGGACGACCAGCCCCGAATCGTCGGCGAAGAGAAGCCCCATCCTCTTTCCACGCAGGGCCCGGCCGAAGGCCTGGGCCTTCAGGAATGCATTGGCAAAAAAGGTGTCTCCTGTCTCCTCGATCCCGGGCGGGGGCGATTCTCGGGAGAAGGCGGCCACAACCCGAACCCCAGGAGGGGCCATTTCGTAAAACTCCTCCGCCTTGTGAGTGTTTCCGGTGCCGAGAAGGAGGACGAGCCCTTTCTCCTCAGCCATTCCCGGTCTTCCCTGAGAATCCATCGCCGCAAAAGACAGGGCGAAGAGCCCCATCGGCTCCCTCGACTTCGTGAACGGGACGATCCGAGAGGAAGCCGGCAGCCTTGGCATGACCCCCTCCCCCGTAACGGGAAGCGATCCTGGAAAGATCGGGCCCTTCCTCGGTCGCCCGGAGGCTGTACGATACACGTCCATCCTTCCGGATGGACCAGATCACGACAAAGGGGGTTTCCGATTTCATCGCCCCCCCGATCTCCGAGGTCAGGAGAGGGGAGTTGACGAAAAAGGCCCGCTCTCC
The DNA here is from genome assembly GCA_021806225.1 of Nitrospirota bacterium. Classification (GTDB taxonomy): domain Bacteria; phylum Nitrospirota; class Leptospirillia; order Leptospirillales; family Leptospirillaceae; genus UBA4572. The sequence goes on from JAJZXW010000022.1 coordinate 22,061, forward strand.
CGAGGAAAAGCGCCCCCAGACTCCCGTCTCGCGAATAGCCGTTTTCAGGAGCATCGACTGGTAGCGAAGAATGGAGCGTCCTTCGACGACGAGGGGGTTTTCTTCGGAGAGGGATCCGTATCCGAGGGTCCGGCAGAGGCTGTCCCAGACCTCGAAATCAAAGGCGTAGGAGGCCATGGCCGTCGTCACCTCAAGAGAAAGAGGGAGATTCCATCGCCAAAGATCGCGGTCCTCCACGTAGCGGATCAGGTTTGGAACCGGTTCTCCAGGAAAGAAGCGCTGCCAGGCGATCATGGCTCCCGACCGGCTCATGTCGAAAACAATATCGGGATCCCCCGGATAAAGGGGCGCAATTTTTTCCATGGCGCTCTTGTGGTGGTCGAGAAGGACCACATGGTGTGCCTTGGCCCGAAGAAGGGAGAGATATCCGGCATCGAAGGAGAGGTCGAGAATGAAAACGTCATGGCCCGCAGGAATGTCCGGAAGGAGATCCCCGTAGTTGTAAGGGGCAAACGAAAGGGGCCGACTGCCTGAAAAACGTCTCCAGGCGGCCCAGGCGGCCCCGAAGCCGTCGGAGCAGTTACGATGGTAGAAGACCGTGACGGGGGTTCCGTCCGACTTCGCGAGATCGATGGTGGCAGAACTCATACAGTCCTATTCTCCCTACCGTTCCCGATCCCCGGCGACACAGAGAGATCAGGAAGGGCGATGGACAGAACGTTCGAGCAAACTTCCGAGGCGTTCCCACTCGGCGGTCCTGTCCGACAGTTTTTTTCTGGCAACGGTGAGTTTCGACGAGGCCCGGCGGGCCTCCGCTCCAGAGCCGGAGGCCGCCCGGGACAAGCGCTCCACCTCCTCCTCGAGTTCCAGAACCTCCTTCTCGACCCAGGAGAGCCGTTTTTCGACCATTCCCGGGTCCTCCCCTCCCGTCTCCCGCACCTCTCCCTCCGAAGGGGAAGCGTTTTTCGCCGAGCCTTGAGGGACGGGCGACGACACATTCAGGACGCCATCCCGCTTGGCGCGGTAAGTCTCGAACCGGTGGTTCATGAAGAGACGGATCGATCCCGGAAGCACCTCGATGATATCGGTGGCGATCTTTTCGATGACATAACGGTCGTGAGTGATGAAGACAAGTGTGCCCCGGTAGGCTTCCAGAGCGCTGACAAGGGCCTCCCGGGAGGGGAGGTCGAGATGGTTGGTCGGCTCGTCGAGCAGAAGAAGATTGGCCGGGGCGAGAAGAAGACGGGCCAGGACCAGACGGCTCTTTTCTCCACCCGACAGGACCCCCACCTTTTTGAAGACCTCCTCCTGACGGAAGAGAAAGGCTCCGAGCAAGCCCCTGATCCGGGTCTGGGACTCCGAATCCGGGGCCACCGATTCCATGCTGGCCAGAACGGTGTGGGAAGGGTCGAGGATTTCGAGCTGGTGCTGGGAATAGTAGGCGGTGGTCACCCCTGTCCCCGTCCGGTAGCTTCCCGCGTCGGGAACGACCGTTCCGGCCATGATCTTGAGCAGGGTGGACTTCCCGGCCCCGTTCGGGCCGATCAGGGCCACCTTCATGCCCCGGCGCAAGACCCAGTCGAAGGGATGGACGATCGTCCGTCCATCGTAGGACTTTTCTATTTCGGAAAATGTGGCGACAATTTCTCCGGAGCGGATCGGTGCAGGAAAGGTGAACCGGACAGTCTTTTCCGTTGCATCCTTTTCCAGACGCTCGATTTTCTCGAGGGCCTTGATCCGGCTCTGGACCTGGGTGGCTTTTGTGGCCTTGGAACGGAAACGGTCGATGAACTCCTGGGTTTTTGCGATCTCCTCTTCCTGCCGGGCGATGGCCGCGTCCAGGGCCAGTGCCCTTCTTTCCTTTTCGGTAAGGTAGGCGTCGTAGTTGCCCGTGAAAACGGTCGCTTTCCCACCGGAAAGCTCGACAACCCCCCCCACGACCCCGTTCATGAAGGATCGGTCATGGGAGATGAGAAGAACCGCTCCCGGAAAGTCCAGAAGGAAGGATTCCAGCCACTCGATCGAAGGAATGTCGAGATGGTTAGTCGGTTCGTCCAGAAGCAGCAGGTCGGGATTTGTGACCAGGGTCCGGGCCAGTGCCACGCGCATCCGCCACCCACCCGAGAGGTCGGAGACGCGGGCGTCCATCCGCGCCTGGTCGAAACCGAGCCCCGCCAGAACCTTTCTCGCTGTCGTCTCCTGCTCGAATCCACCGAGTAGCCCGAAACGAGACTGGACCTCTCCATACCGGTCCAGAACACCGGCATCCCCCGCTTCCAGCTTCTTTTCGAGGAGCCGCATCTCCTCCTCGAGCCGCATGAGTTCCGCGTCTCCGCTCATGACGCACCCGACGGCGGTCATATCCCCCTCGATGAGAACCTCCTGGGGGAGATAGCCGACCCGGTAGCCGGGAGGCATGCTCACCGCCCCGTCGTCGGGCTCGAGCACCCCGGCCAGAATTTTCATCAGGGATGACTTTCCCGCACCGTTCGGACCCACGAGCGCCATCCGCTCCCGGAGGGAAATCCGGAGGGAAAGATCGGAAAAAAGCGATTTTGTCGGATAATGCTTGGAGATGCCTGAAAGGGTGATCATGACTTTTCCGGAATGGCCACGACAGATTCGTTCGGCCTCCGCTTCAGGAGATCCCTGAAATCGGGACGGGGCATTTAAAAGGTCCTCATATTGTTCTTGTCGAGTATCCGCCGGGCCTTTCGCGGAATGAGCGGTGCGGCATGGGCTTACGGAGGAGAATTCCTACAACTGATCAAATCATACCGGACTTCCGGACCGAGAACAAGACCCCGGGAGTCTTCAGAGGGAAATCCGGGCAGAAACGCCTTCCCCCCAAGGGTTGGGCTCTCCCCTTCCCTCCCCGACCGCATTTTTGGCGAGAACCGTCTCGGGCGGACGGCGACCTTCCTCCAGGCGGTAACGGGGCAGGTCCGGTTCGACTCTCCGGGCATAGTCGTCGATTCCCCCATCCAGATTCCTGACCTTTACAAAGCCGTTTTGCAGCAGCATATAGCAGGCCAGGAGCGAACGGATACCCGTATGGCAATAGACAATGATATCTCTGTCGGAGGGAATCTTCTCGAGGTTTTCGGGCAGACGGGAGAGAGGGATGTGGATGGCTCCGGGAAAGCGGACGTACCTGTATTCCCATTCCTCGCGGACATCAAGGAGCACAGGGAGATCAATCTCCCCTCCCTTTCCGGAGCGGCCGGAAAGGATCTCCTTCATCTCCCTGCAGGAAAGCCTGACATCCCCGCGACCCAGGAGACGCTCGAACTCCCGGGCCCGATTCTTCTGCTCCTCATCCGATGGAAACGATCCTTTTCTGGAGATCGACAATTTCCGAGATTCCCTTCCATGCCAGATCCAGGAGACGATCCATATCCTTGCGAGAAAAGGAGCGGTGCTCGGCCGTCCCCTGCACTTCCACAAGTTCGCCCCGACCGGTCATCACCACATTCATGTCCACATCCGCCGTCGAGTCTTCGGTATAGCAGAGATCCAGACAGGGCTCACCATCCACCAGACCCACTGACACCGCCGCAAGATAGTCCTTCAGGGGAATCCCGGTCAGGATTCCCGCTTTTTTCAGATTGGAAAAAGCGAGGGCCAACGCCACAAAGGCACCGCCGATCGAAGCGCATCGCGTCCCGCCGTCGGCCTGGATCACGTCGCAGTCGACTGTTGCGGTCCGGACGCCCATTCCTTCAAAATCCACAACCGACCGGAGGCTCCGTCCGATCAGACGCTGGATCTCCTGGGTCCGGCCACTCTGCTTTCCGCGTGCAGCCTCCCGGGGAGAACGCTCGTGGGTCGAACGAGGCAGCATCCCGTATTCGGCCGTCACCCATCCACGCCCCTGATCCTTGAGAAAGGGAGGAACCTTTTCCTCCATGCTCACCGTGGCCAGAACGTGGGTGAACCCCGTCCTGACGAGCGCCGACCCTTCGGCATACCGGTTCGGAGAGGGCTCGATGGCGAGGGGCCTCAGCTGGTCCGGCATTCTTCCGTCATGTCTCACACATACCTCCCTTATTTTTCAACCATCGGGAGCTCACCTGAAATCGTGATCTCCCGGATATTTTCGATCGTCCTTCCCAGAAGATGCTGGCCGACACGCTGAAATCTCTGGCTGCTGTCCGTCACGAGGAAGGAAACTTGGCCCCGGCCGTTTCCGGGTGTTTCCCCGATACCGATCCATTCCGATCTTGCCAGTTCATAGCCGGGATCGATGAAGGTGATTTCCGGAAAGATCCGGGTCAGAAGGGGCAGCAGCGGGGGATAGTGGGTGCATCCCAGAATGACGGTGTCCACCCCTGAATCCCGGCTGTCCAGGAAGACTGAAAGATACTCCCGGGCGATCCGTTCGGGAATGTCGCCATCGATCCATCCTTCCTCGACCATGGGGGCAAAAAGGGGACAGGCAATCCCCAATGCCTCGGCGTCCCGACCCGACAGGCGCCGAAGGATGGATGGATAGGCTCCGCTCTGGATGGTCCCTTCCGTTCCAAGAACCCCGATACGTCCTGTTTTCGTTCTCGAAAGTGCCGCAAGAGCCCCCGACTCCACCATCCCGACGACCCTTACAGGGGCGCAGAACTCGACCAGGTCATCCAAAGCCTGGCTGGACACGGTAAAGCAGGCGGCGACAAGGGTTCTGGGGCGGAAGGACATCAGGGAGGCGGCATCCTCGATCGCAAATTTCCGGATGGTCTCCCGAGACTTCGATCCGTAGGGGAAGCGGGCCATGTCTCCAAGATAGACGAAATCATGACGGGGAAAGAAATCGAGAAAATGCCGAAGAACGGACAGCCCCCCCATCCCGGAATCGAACAGGGCGAATTCGGGAGAAATACTGGAAGCGTCCTTTGTCAGACCGGACAAAAATCACCCCTTCATAGCGGACCATTCAGAATTCAAGACTCATTCATCGCGTCATTATCGCACAAATACATTTTTAACCCAAAAAAAGGGGGACACATGGTCCCCCTTCAATCCTCTCCGGATTTCCGGTCCCTTCAGAAAGGGATCTTTTACGGGCTCATGCCCGGATCGAAGGTGCCATCCCTTCCGTCATTCGACGTTGATTTCGACGGCAAGGGGTTTCGCCTCCGCCAGCTTTTCGATCCGGACTGCCAGAACCCCGTCTTTCATATTGGCGGAGATCTTCTTCGGGTCGGCGTCATCAGGAAGGGTGAAGGAGCGCAAAAACGCCCCATACTCGCGTTCCACTCGATGATAACGAATCCCTTTTTTCTCCACATTGCGGGTTCTTTCTCCGGAAATGGTCAGAACCCCGTTTTCAATGACAACCTTGACCGCTTCCTTCTGGACTTCCGGAAGTTCGGCCTTCACGACATAGGCTCCTTCTTCTTCGGAAATATCGACACTCGGAGCCCATTCGACCGTTTTCTTCGCCTGCCTCTCCTCGATCCGGGCCTCCGGATTCCGAAGTACAAAAGGGGTAAAACGGCGTGCGAGGTCATCAAACTCCTTGACGGGGTCCCACCGCAACAGACTGGTCATGGCTTTCTCCTTTTTAGAGGCCGGGCGGAATGCCGGCGATTGTGTTTGTCCTGGATGTTTCATGGGCTGTGGTTCCTTTCAATTAAAAATATATCGTCAATTTTGGGTCTGTCAAGGACTCCCCGACCAGGCAACCCAGCGCACTCCCGCCTCCCCTACGCGTTCCGTCAGATCGTCGATCGCTCCGGGGGACAAATGACCCAGCTGATAGGGGCCGAAGGAAGTCCGGATCAAATGGAGGACCCGGTAACCATACCAGGCGAGAAAATTCCGGATCTCCCTGTTCTGTCCCTCCGCCAGACGGACATGGATCCATTCCGACCGAAGGGATCTTCGTTCGGGAAAGACCTCGATCCGTCCATACCCGGGCCCCTCTCCCCCCCGCCCCTCGAAGAAAAGGGTCCGCTCGGACTCTCCGAGTGGCGGTGATATCTGGACCCGGTAACTCCGGAGTGTTTGGGAGGACGGGTCAAGAAAATCGCTGAAAAGTTCAGGGAAATTGGTCAGGAGGATCAACCCCGCCGATGCCTGGTCAAGCCGTCCGAGAGGTCTGATCGAGCCGAAAACGGCATTCCCCCACGGGCTGGAGCCGACAAGGTCTCCGATCACGCGCCGGCCCCCCGGATCGGAGCGGGTCACAAGAACTCCCCGGGGTTTGTTGAGCCCCAGGAGCAATGGCGCAGGAGGGAGGAGACGGATCCCGTCGAGACAGAAAGGGGGCAGGACCATCCTCTCCGGAGTGGAACGGGGGGAAGGGATAGCCCTGTCCGGATGGACGGGCCTTCCTCCCAGGGAGAGCCTCCCTGCGGCAATCCACTCGAGAACCTCACCCCGTGAGGCCAGACCGGCCTTCGAGAGCCAGCGATCCGGAGTATGCATCATTTAAGATACTACCATAAAAAGAAAAATCGCGGCTCCCTCCATATAAGTGACGGCCGTCACAGTACGAAAACAAACATTTCTTTTTATATCAACATATTAGCGCCACATAATATTTTTATTGACCTCAGACAAGTCTGATTCTATACTTAACCTGTCAATCGTTCCTGCCATCGAATCAGTATCGAGACACACTTTCGCGGGGCCATGCACCCCGCCGGGAGCGCCGGAGTCCGGTCGGACTCGCGGCTCGATGGAGGCCTGGACAGTTTTATTGCGTCCCGCATCATGACGGACGACAGAAGCTGGCCGGCTCGGGAATGGATCAGCCATCCTCATCAGGAGGTTGCGCATTGAACTGGATGATTCATCAATCCGTGGCATGGTGCCTGAGTGCCCATCTTCTTTCTCCAACTGTTCCCTATTCGCACCTCATCACGCAAATCTCCTGCAGCCATCATATCGACCCCGTTCTCGTGGCGGGAATCGTCGCGCAGGAATCGCGCTTCGACCCACGGAAAAGTCGCGTGGAGGATCGTATTCATGATGTCTCGCTGGGACTGATGCAGATAACTACCCGAACCGCTCGATGGATGGGTCTTCGCGGCCCCGTCAAGCAGCTCTACGATCCGGTCGTCAACCTGACCTACGGGGTGCGATACCTGGCCTGGCTGCTCCAGAAACACCCTTACGGGGCCGACGCCGTGGCCGCCTACAATGCCGGGAAAGCCCGATGGCGCCACGGGGGGTATGTCAACAGCCGGGGCTCATACACCGTCGAACACTATGTGGTGCGGGTCGTCAGCTGGGCACGCCGCTTCCGGCTTCAGTCCCAGCGAGAGGACCGGGAAATGGTCGCTCTCGAAAGACATCAGCGAAAAGGGGGGCTAGTGGCTCACAGCAGCCGGATTCTGGCCTGGCTTGACAGGGCTCCCGGCACCCTTTATCCGGATATTGGGCGATTGCCGGACTAGGTGGCGGTTCCGGTAGTTGAAGTAGTGTTCCGCATTGACGATGACGTCGTCGGCCCTGCCTGCGAGCTTTTTGTGCTGAAGCGACTTGTACAGGAGCGTCACGCCAGCCAGGACGACGAGACCGCCGATGGTCAGGGCGATTGCCCCCCTGACCGGATGGCGGATTCCAAGCCCGAGGGAGATCGACACTCCTCCCAGCGCAATCACGATGGTCGACAGAAGAACGAGAACCAGAAGTGTCAAGGGACGACTCCTTTTGATCGGCGTGGCCAGGGACAGGGGATCCGCACAAATTTCCCCCTCCGAATCAATACACGGCTAAAGAATAGACCGAATTTTTCAAAAGGGCAATGTGTTTCCGGCTGTAACAGCAATACCCGCCGATCGCCCCGGAAGCCTCACACGCGCGCTTACAGCGACTCCCATTCCTTTTTCCGGCATTTCCTGGACTTTTACGAATACATTATCCTGTGATATCCTCGGGAAAACCCCGTTCCGCTTCTCCCAGGGGCTGGAACATCCTGTTCCCAGAAAAGCCAAGCCGAGGAGGTATCCATGGACTTGAGGAAGACCTTTCCCAGAAGCCCTGTCGACAGGCTGCACGGCATCGACCATCTCAAGAGAATCATCGACAAGGCCCGGGCCCACAACGCCGGGACCCTCGGGGAATACACCTACAATTGTCCCCTGGACCAGTTTTTCCTGAATCACGTCGGCATTTCCGCGGAGGACTTCGCCCGCCTCGTCCAGACTCATTCCTCGGATGAAACCATTTATGCCGAACTCTGGAAGAGATTTCCGAAAGCCCTCTCCCCCGAGGCGGTCGCGACTTTCAACGATGCCTACGAATCGGCCGGACCCGACACTCCCGAAAAAAAGGTCTGGTTCGACTCCGTCCTCAAAACGCTCGACCCTCTTCGGACAGACATCACCACCTGGGTCCGGCTCCTTGATCTTGAGGAAAAACGCCCTGTCCCCCACCTGAAGTGACCGTAAGGGAGGATCTCTGTCCTCCGAAAAGCGCCGGTCGGCCGGGGTCAATTCAATCTTCATTCTAACTCAAGGGAGCCTGCCCATGACTCACCGTTTCCCGCGTCACGGAATACTTGGTCTGCTTCTCATTTTCTGGCTCTGCCTCCCGGTTACCCTCTATCCCACCCGGACGGTTTCTGCCGCAACATCTCCAGATCCGGCCTTGCCGCTCACACTGACGCTTGTCCCCCATCTCCACCACTTCAAGAACGGGTTGACCCTCGTCACCGTCAACGACCCCTACAGCCCGACACTGACCTTCCAGATCTGGTACAGGGTCGGGTCCAGGAACGAACACAGGGGGCGAACCGGAATCTCTCACTTCAACGAGCACATGATGTTCACGGGAACCAAAAAGTTTCCCCACGGGAAGCTCGACACCCTCATCAATGGCGTGGGCGGTCAGCTCAATGCTTTTACCGACTATGACTTCACGGCCTATTTCGAGAATGTGGCCCCGGACAAGATCGACCTCCCCCTGGCTATCGAATCCGACCGCATGACCCATCTCCTTCTCTCCCCGGACCAGGTGGAGCGGGAGCGAAACATCGTTCTCGAAGAACGTCGGAACGACTATGACGACCCGACACAGAAACTCGTGGAAAAGGTCTATTCCACCGCCTACGCCGTCCATCCCTACCACAATCCGGTCATCGGGTGGGAAAGGGATATCCAGCACACCACCCGCAGGGACATCCTGAACTATTACCGGGCCCATTACATGCCGAACAATGCGACAATCGTCGTTGTCGGACCTGTCGACGAACGGACTCTTGTCAAAAAGATCCGTACCTCCTTCGGAGACATTCCCCGGGGACGCCTCGACAAGGCCCGGATTCCCGCCGAACCGTCCCAGCGCCACCTCCGTATGACCGTCGTCCGCAAACCGGCCATGCTTCCCATCACCATGATGGCTTTTCACGCCCCCAACTTCAGGAGCCGGGATGCCATGGCGCTCTTGGTGCTTGCCCAGGTTCTTTCCGGCGGTCGCACCTCTCTCCTCTATCAGGACATGATCTATCGCCATCCTGTGGCAGTGGATGCCGAGGGCTCCTATGATCCGATGACCGCAGACCCGGGCCTTTTCTATTTCTACGCCCAGGGACTGCCGAAGACTTCTCCCCCGCTTCTCAAAAAACGTCTTGACGCCGTCATCCGGAAGGTCAGGACGACAAGCGTCTCCCCGGACCTTCTCGAATCTGCCAAGAAACAGATCCTGACCCAGTTCGTCATGAACCAGGAGTCGGCATTCGGAATGGGGATGCTTCTCGGCATGATGTCCGCCGACAGGATTCCCATGAGCTATCTCACGAATTACGTCCAAAACATTCAGGCCGTGACGGCCGACGACGTGGTCCGGGTCGCCCGGAGTTATCTCCAGAGCTCCAATGAGACGGTCGGGTATCTGTTTCCGACCGGGCCCGTTCGGCGTCCATCCTTTTCACGCCCTGGCCGCATCGTCCGATAGGCCTTGAACGGATACAAACCCGGGAATCCCCCGGGCGGGATTTCCTACAACAGGAGAATCGCATGGCCTCTCTGAAATCACTCGCAACGACCAGAACGCTGGCGGGAATACTTCTTCCATCCCTCGCTCTTCTTTCCGCATGCGCCCATGCCCCCGCGTCCTCTCCTTCCGCCGGGACGGAAAAGAAAAACCCATCCCTGGGCGCAGGAACCGTTTCGCAATACCCCGTTCCGGCGATGCATACCTCCATTTTTGCGACCACGCTCTCGAATGGGTTCACCGTCTATGTGATCCCCCGTCCTGACCTTCCCCTGATCTCCTTTCGCATCGGCATTCGGGCCGGCTCCGCCGAAGATCCACCCGGAAAAGGCGGGACCGCAGCCCTCACGGCGAGCCTGTTGGGTAAAGGAACAAGGAATCATGACGCTCCCGCAATCTTCCGGATCGTCGACGGGACAGGAGGCTCCCTTGAAGCCTCCGCCGGGCGGGATTTCACGACCGTCTCGGGAGACAGCCTCTCCACGGAGACCCCCACCCTTCTCTCTCTCGCGGCGGAAATGGTGGCCAGCCCAACCTTCCCTCCTCAGGAGTTCGACCGGAAAAAGGCGAGCAGCATGGCCTCCCTCATCGACGCGGAAAGCCATCCCGGGCCCAAAGGAACCAATCTTTTCTACCGTCTTCTCTTCGGCCATGGGCCTTATGGACATCCTCCCACCGGAACCTCCGGATCCCTCGCAGGAGTGTCCCGACGTGACCTGTCGGACTTCGTGGGGGCACACTACCGTCCCGACAGGTCGCTCCTGGTTCTGGCCGGGAACCTGACGCCGAAGGAAGGGTTGGCGCTGGCCCGGAAGTACTTCGGGAGATGGGCCCCCCAAACCGCCGCGCCCCTTTCCCCCCATCACCGGATTATGGACTTCTCTCCAAAACCAGGAGTCTTTCTCGTCGACAAACCGGAACTGAGACAATCCACCGTTTTCTATGGGACCCCCGGCATTGCCCGTCAGGATCCCTCCTTCTACAACGCCCTCGTCTTCAACATGATTCTCGGAGGCACCAACACCTCCACGCTGAACCATGTCATCCGGCAAAAGCAGGGACTGGTCTACTACATCCATACCGGGCTCGACGCCGAACGCCGTCCCGGGCCCTTTCTGGTCAATTTTCAGACCCACGCCCCGAACACGAAGAAAGTCATCACGTCGATGGACAAGGTTCTCGCTGCGGCATCGAATGCGCCTCCCTCTCCCGAAAAGGTGACTGCGGTCAAGAACGAGCTGGTGGGAGGCTTCCCATTCCTGATGAACACCACATCTAAACTGGCCTCCCTCCTGCTTGTCGTCTGGAGCGACAACCTAGGGCTGACCTATTTCACCGATTATCCTGACCAGGTGAACCGCGTCACTCCCGAATCGGCACTGGCTGCCGGTCAGCACCTTCTTCACGACAAGCCCTTCGTCACCGTCATTGTCGGACCACGCAAAACCCTGGAAAAGGTGGGGGTCAAGGGTCAGCCCCCCCCAGGCTCATTCTGATCGAACAGGGGAGGGCTCTTTTTCGGCCCTCTCCCCCCTCACACCATCATTCCCGCACAATACGGGGACGCGGACTGAAGCCGCTCGAAACAAACCCCCTTTCAACCGATGCAATCGGCCTGCAGGCGTTTCGTCCGAGCAGGGCCTCCTGCGCGTCAAAGCGAAAACGGGTTGGGGGGACCAGCTGGAAACAGAGGGAGAAGGACGGATCTGTTAGCGGGAAGAAAAGGAATAGAGATATCGCCAGGAGACGGGCGTTTCCGGGTCCTCGACATTGAAGAGAACCGGATTGGTACGGCCTTTCTTGTCCTGCAGTTCGAAGACGACGAGATGATAGGCGACAAATCGGACCTGGGAGCGGTGGGTGAGAACAAGAGAGCGCCCCTCTGAGACCATCGTCGGCAGAAGCGTGGAAAAATCCTTAATCCCCATTGCAGTATTGACGGTGTCGGACTCGAAGCTCCCAACGCTGGCGGATTTCTCCGAAGAGGGGGCGGAAGGGGCCGGAACGGAACGTACGCCAGCCTTCATGAGAATCTTCAGGTGGCGAAGCTGTCCCTGCAGGTTTCCGATCTGAATCTGCTCATAGGTCACGATGCCCGACGAGACAAGGAACAAAAAGAATGTTCCTCCGATCACCAGCCTCCGTTCATTCACGACCAATCCCCTTCCAGCCAGCTCTGACCGAATTTACTTCTTCTTGTGACGGGACTGTCTCCGAAGCTTCTTGTATTTGTGTTTCCGGATCTTCTTGCGACGCTTTTTGATGACACTCGACATGCGCTCGTTTTCTCCCAGGAAACCCCCCGGCCCGCCGGAAGGAGTCCTCTAACCGCCTTGAACGTTTGTTTGTCGCGGCAGACATATTCGCGACACCGATTTGGAATGAACACAACAAGTGATGATCCTAACGCACTTTCACTTCAAAAATCAACGTCATTCCCGGTCCCTATCCCTGGGCAGGACGAGGATTTCTCCCGGGCGGAGGCGATGCTCCCGTTCACGTGCCTGACGCTCCAGGGCGAAGGGATCTGAACGCAACGAATGAACGCGGGCCTCGAGAACACGGACACGTCCCTGAATCCGTGCGAGAGCCTGGCCCGCTTCCCGCTCCTTGAAGACATAGGAACCGAGCGGGAGAACTCCCGTTGTTCCTGACAGGAGAGCTCCCCCGGTCCAGATCCAGAGGCCGGCTCCGACAATCCAGTAGAACCAGAGCTGACCTTTTCCCTTTTCCTGAACTCCCTTGCGCGGGGGGACTCCCATGGGCGCCTCCTACTTCCGGCGGACCAGGGTTAGCCCGGCATAACGGCCCGTGTCTCCCAGAGCCTCCTCGATCCGTAGAAGCCGGTTGTACTTGGCCGTCCTTTCACCCCGGGCAAGCGACCCGGTCTTGATCTGTCCGGCCCCCGTCGCAACAGCAAGATCGGCGATGAAGGTGTCCTCGCTCTCTCCCGAACGATGGGAAATCATGGCTCCCATGCGGTTCAGAAGCGCCATACGGGTTGTCTCGATCGTTTCGCTCACGGTCCCGATCTGATTGAGCTTGACCAGGACGGCCGTCCCCGCTCCGTTTCTGATCCCTTCGGCAAGGATGTCGGGGTTGGTGACGAAGAGATCATCTCCCACCAGCTGAACCCGGGAACCGATCCGGGAGGTCATGGAGATCCAGCCCTCCCAGTCGTCTTCCGCCAGTCCGTCCTCGATCGAAACGACCGGATAGGTCGAGATCAGGTGGGCGTAATAATCGACAAGTTCGCCCGGTTCCATCCTCCTTTTTCCACCCTCCAGAAAATAGGATCCCTCCCTGTAGAATTCCGAAGAAGCCGCATCGAGCGCCAGGGAAACGTCGTCTCCCGGACGGTATCCCGCCTTCTCGATGGCCATCAGGAGAAGATCGAAGGCCTCGTCATGGGAGGAGAGGGATGGGGCAAATCCTCCTTCGTCCCCCACGAGCGTCGTCAGACCCCGCGACTTCAGGACCCCTTTCAGGGAGGCAAAGACCTCGGCCCCCATCCGCAGGGCCTCCGAAAAGCTATCCGCTCCGTGGGGCACGATCATGAACTCCTGAAAGTCCAGATTGTTGTCCGCATGGGCGCCTCCGTTGATCACGTTCATGAAGGGGGTGGGAAGCGTCCGGACAAGGCCTCCCCCCAGCCATCGGTAGAGCTCGAGATCCCTTTCTTCCGCCGCGGCCCGGGCGACTGCCATGGAAACCCCCAGCATGGCGTTGGCCCCCAGAACCGACTTGTTTTCGCTCCCGTCGAGGGAGATCAGGGTTTCGTCGATCAGCACCTGGTCCTCGGCCGGAAGCCCCTCGAGCGTGTCCCGGATGACTCCCGCAATGTTGTCGATCGCCTTTCGGACGCCTTTGCCACAAAACCTTTCGGGATCGTGATCCCGAAGTTCGAGCGCCTCCTTGGCGCCGGTAGACGCTCCCGATGGAACGATCGCCTGGCCGGAGGCCCCCGAGGCGAGGGTCACCTCCACTTCGACGGTGGGATTCCCCCGGGAATCGAGCACCTCCCGGCCATGGATACGGTCGATCTCACTCATGAAATTCTCCCTTCGCGAATCGTTCTTGGTAGCGCTCCATCGAGAGCGGGATCTCCCCGGAAAAATTCCGGTCTTCAAAATGGTTGTGGCAATAGGCGCACTCGTGGGCCCTGGCGTCGAAATCTTTATGGGCCGCACGCAGATAGCCGTGAACATGGCATTTGATGCAATTGTCGTTCGGGACGATCCCCCGCGCATAGTCGCGGGCCGGCCGGGGATGGCCCAGAAAATGCTTTTTGAGCTCGATGACCCCCGTCATCTGGGCCGAAATGGCCCCGATAACGCCCTCGCCCGAGTGGCAATCGATGCAACGCCCATGATGGGTGGCCGCTCCCGAATCCCGCCAGGTTTTTCCGAAAAAAGCCATTTCATGGCAGGAAAGACAAAATCCCGGGCGATCCTCCAGCCATCGCCCTCCGAGCGAGGCGAGCGATCCCGCCAGGATCATCGCGGAGGCAATCCACAGGACGGCTACCGGGCGGGGCTTTCGGACCATGGTCTCTCCGGCGGTGAAGGAATCGGCCTTCCGGACGGATCAACCGGTCAAGCCCGATCCCATTTTGAAGGAAAGAAGGCGTTTTGACCAGTGCCACTTTCCGGTGGCCGACCATCCTCCCTCCCCGACAAAGCCGATCCCTTTGGCATAGTATTCGTAAAGGTATTGGGTTGAACGCCGGCTGATCAGATCGTAGGTCAGCTTTCTCCGGACAACCCAGCAGACGAAGGTCCCGGCCGGGAGAGTGATCCTGACCTTCCCCCAGACCCGGTCGTGGATGGTGTTCTGACCGTCCTCTCCGTCCCAGCTCTCTCCCTTCCTGAACGGAAGGCGTGCCCGGACTAGCGGGGGGTGGTAATGGAAGATCGTCTTTGAAAAGGCCGAGGTACTGGTCAATTTGACGAAGTCGCCGGTGGAAGGATCATAGGAAAATGTGGAGACGATTGTCTTCGGAGGAAAGTTCAGGTAAGCGATTTTCCTGACCACTTCGAGGTTCCGGGGAGCCGTCGCGGGGCCGGCCAAGGGCCGGATCGATTCCGCTATCCTGATCTTCCCGCCCAGTCCCTCGTAAACCTTTTCCATAGGAACGAGAGGTAGGTAGTCGAAGGGATCCTCCGAGGCCCTTGCGGGAGAGGCGGCAAAAAAGATCCCCAGCGCGAACAAGGCAAACAAAAGACGCATTGAACTACCCTTTCAGCTTGTCCCGAAGAATCTCGTTGACCTTTTCCGGGTTGGCTTTTCCCCGGGATTTTTTCATCACCGCTCCGACGAAAAATCCGAACAGACGGTCCTTTCCCCCTCGGTAGGACGCGACTTCTGCGGGATTCTCTGCGAGGACGCTTTCCACGAGAAGGCCCAGTTCGTCGTCTCCGGAGAGCTGCACCATGCCAAGTTCCTCGACCAGCGCGAGGGGATTTTTGTTTTCCTCGACCGCCCGACCGTAGACCTCCTTCGCCTGCGAAAAGGACAGGGAGCCCGAGAGGACCTTTCCGAGAAGAGCGACCGTGTGGCCGACGGAGGTTTCCCCTTCCAGCACCCCTTCGCCCTGTCGGTTGACCTCCCTGAGAACCTCGGAGAGGACGAAGGAGGTCCAGCGTTCCCTCGCTTTTCTGAAGGCGTCTCCGTCAGAGGAGGGGGACCGGAGAAGGGAAAGCCCCTCCTCGAAGTAGCGCGAAAGGCCCTCCTCGGCCACGAGGATCTCCGCGTCGGCGCGGGTGATTCCGATTTCCGCGCAAAAGCGTGCCACCTTTTCCTCGGGAAGCTCGGGAAGGGCGCTCCTCTCTTCCTCGACCATGGCGGGGTCGATCACGAGGGAGGGAAGATCCGGCTCGGGGAAATACCGGTAGTCGAGCGCCTCCTCCTTGCTCCGCATGGGCTTTGTCCGGCCCGAAACAGGATCGAAGAGCCGGGTTTCCTGGAGGATCTTTTCCCCCGACTCCACGGCGTCGATCTGGCGTTCGATCTCATGGAGCATGGCCTTGTGGACAAAGCGAAAGGAATTGACATTCTTGATTTCGACCCGGGTTCCGAATGTCGTGGAGCCCGGTCGGCGGATCGAGAGATTGATGTCGCAGCGGAAGGACCCCTCTTCCATGTTGCCGTCGGAGACCTTCGTCGCCCGCAAGAGCTGCCTCAGGCGCTTCAGATAGTCGACCGCCTCGTCAGGGCTCCTGATATCGGGCTCTGAAACGATCTCGAGGAGGGGAACGCCCGCACGGTTCAGATCGACATGGCTTCTGTCGGGGATCCCGGCGTGCAGGTTCTTTCCGGCATCCTCTTCGAGATGCATCCGGTGAATCCGGATCGTCCTCTCACCGGCCTCCGTCCGGATGCGGAGTCCTCCCCCGGTCAGGAGCGGTGTTGCATACTGGGAGATCTGATAACCCTTCGGCAGGTCCGGATAGAAGTAGTGTTTCCGCTCGAAGACGCTGACCGGCGACACCCGGCATCCGGCGGCCAGACCGGCCCTCAAGCCAAGGCGCACAGCCTCCCCGTTCAGTACGGGAAGGGTTCCCGGATGCCCCATGCAAACGGGGCAGACCAGGGTGTTGGGCGGGGCCCCGAAGCGGTTTTCGCAACGGCAGAAAAGCTTGGACTTTGTCAGAAGCTGGGTGTGGACCTCGAGCCCGACCACAACCTCCCACTCCCGAAGGTGCGTATCCGACCTTCCGCTCATCGGCGACCTCCTTCGGAAAATCCGTCGGCATGACCGGCGTGAAGCTCCGGAAGGGGCATGGGGTAAAGTCCGGCAATCCGGTCCGCCATCTTGAGGAGGCGACCTTCAGACCAGGGCGGGCCGATCAGATGGGCTCCAATGGGCAACCCGTGGGAATCGATTCCCACTGGAACGGACAGAGCCGGAAGGCCGGCCAGGTTGGCCGTAATGGTGTAGACGTCGGAGAGATACATCGACAGGGGATCTCCGGTTTTCTCCCCGAAAGCGAAGGGAGGAGTGGGGGATGTGGGGGTCAGGATCATGTCGCACCGTTCAAAGGCCTCGAGGAAGTCCCGCCTTATCAGCGCTTGCACCTTCCTGGCCTTCCGGTAAAATGCCTCCTGGTAGCCAGCCGAAAGAGCGAAGGTTCCCAGAAGGATCCGCCGCTTCACTTCATCCCCGAATCCCTGGTCCCGCGTCTCTTCGTACATCGCCCGAAGGTCGGCGGGATTTTTGACCCGGAACCCGTACCGGACCCCGTCGAACCGGGACAGGTTCGAGGAAGCCTCGGAGGTTGCGACGAGGTAGTAGACGTTGATCCCGAATCGGGAATGTGGAAGGGTCACCGATACCTCTCGCGCTCCCTCTCCCGACAGGGCGTCCCGGAGGTCCTTGAGACGTTCCCGGATCGAGCCGTCCAGTCCCTCCCCAAAAAGCGCCTCCGGAATCCCGATCCGTGCTCCCATGACCTCCGTCGATTGGTACCCGGACCGCATTTCGGCGGGATCGCGGTCGACGGTAGTCATGTCCAAAGGGTCCTTTCCCGACATCGCCACCAGGGCCTCCAGGGCGTCAGCCCCCGATCCGGCAAAAGGGCCGATCTGATCGAGGGAGGAGGAAAAAGCGACCAGGCCGGATCGGGAGATCCGTCCGTAGGTCGGCTTCACCCCAAGAACCCCGCAAAAGGCGGCGGGCTGCCGGATCGATCCCCCCGTATCGGATCCCAGGGAAAGCGGCGCGAGCCCCGCGGCCACCGCCGCCGCCGATCCACCCGAGGAGCCTCCGGGAACCCTGGCGGGATTCCAGGGATTCCGCGTCGGACCGAAGGCAGAATTCTCCGTGGAAGACCCCATGGCAAATTCGTCGAGGTTGGTTTTGCCCAGGACGACGACCCCGAGGGAGAGAAGACGTGCGACCGCCGTCGCCGTCCGCCGGGAGAGGTACCCCGACAGAATCCGGGAGGCACAGGTGGTCGGATAGCCTTCCATCTCGAGGTTGTCCTTGATCATGACGGGATAGCCCGTAAATGGAGAAATGGCCTTGTTGCGGACCAGGCGCGCGTCGATCTGACGGGCCCGGTTGACGGCATTCTGATTGATTGACAGACAGACATTCAGGGATGGATTGAGCGCCTCCGTCCGCGAGAGAAAATAGCGGGTCACCTCCTCGATCGAAAACCGCCGTTCGTCGCGTCCCCGGGCAAATTCGGCGAGGGATGAAAAAAAGGGATTCTTCACCGTCCCTCCCCGTTTTCAGAACCCGCCATCTTCCGGCCCTTGATCGCATTCTTCCCGTCCACCATCACGATGACGGGGCGATGATGGGGCACTTCCTCCGGAGAGAGCAAGCCGTAGGAAAAGATGATGACCCGGTCCCCGACGGCCCCTTTGCGGGCGGTCGGCCCGTTGAGACAGATGGTTCCTGAACCTTTCTTCCCCTCGATGACATAAGTGGAGAAGCGTTCCCCATTGTTGAGATTGCTGATGACCACTTCTTCGTAGGGCAGGATTCCCGCCGCTTCCATGAGATCTGTATCGAGCGTCAGGCTCCCCTCGTATTCGAGCTCCGACTGGGTCACAGTGGCCCGATGGATCTTGGAACGCAAAAAGGATCTCAACATCTTTCACCGACCTTCTTCAAGAATTCGTGGGACACGAAAAAAAGAACCAGAGCGATCCGGAGCTCCCGCCAGGGCCCCCTCTGGGGAGAGGGACGGAGACGGGGTGTCCGTGGCCAGGAGGGTCGGCGAGAGGGCCGCTCCGTCCTGGCTTTCGTCCGGGATATCCACAACGGAAAGCCCTTCGACATAATTCAGAATGGCGGAGATCTCGCCTGTCATTCTGTCCGCCTCGGCCTCCGTAAGGGCAAGGGCCGAGAGCCTGGCCACATGGAGGACATCGGCTTTGGAGAGATTCAAGTGTCACGTCCTTTCAGGTTCAAATCTGATTTCTGGAACTCCCTTCGGGAGCCCTCTTGATTATAGCAATTTTTACCGACCCGAGGAGAGGCGTCAGGGTTTCGGAAGCGGGTCTCCCTCGAGGGGTGTCAGGTTGGCCACGCGGGCGAGCAGTGTCCTAGACGCGCCATCGGAGAACCGGATGACGACTTCGAGGTCCGGATCCGGAGAAAAGGCGTCCGTCACCACCCCCTCCCCGAAGCGGGGGTGGCGCACCTTTCTTCCGACCCATTCGGGACGACTGATGCGGACCCTTTCAGGCTCCGGCCGGACAGGGGAATCACGCCGCAAGGACGGGGCAACGGATCGCTCGTCCCTCTCCGTCCTCTCCCGGCCCGTGAACGGGACGGATTGCCGGGAAGAGGAGGGGGACGACCTTCTCGGGGCGGACCCGGAAGACCGGGCCTCCCATGGCCTGGAGGGCGTGCGTCCGGGCTCGCGGCTCCTGGACGGACCCGGACGGTCCCCTTCGACCAGATGCTCCGGAATGTCCCGTAGAAAGGGGGAGGGCGGATGGGACTCTGTCCGGCCATAGAGGCGTCTTGTCTGGCACCAGGTAATGTGGAGCCGAAGACGGGCCCGGGTCATCGCCACATAAAAAAGGCGCCTCTCCTCCTCGATGTCGGTGGGAGATTTCCCCCTGATCGGGAGAATCTGGTCTTCCAGGCCGACGACAAAAACCTGGTCGAACTCCAGCCCCTTTGACTGGTGAATGGTCATCAGCGCGACGGCGCCCCCTTCCACGGCGGTTCCGGGCTCCTGCTGGGCCAGCGCGATCTCCTCCAGGAAAAATGACAGGGGCGGTCGGCCCTCTTCCGGGGGGACCGCAAAACCTTCCGTCATCCGGAGGAGCTCCGATACGGCTCCCAGCCTCCGGTCACGCTCTTCCGGATCGTGGCTCGACGAGGCCACCCATCCCCGATAGTCCGTCCGCACCAGGATCTCCTCCAGAAGAGCATGGGGAGTGTGGCGTTCCCGGGCCCTTTCCCCACCTTCCCTGAGGAGGGCGGCCAACTCCGGGAGTGTCCCCGGCTTCCGCTGCTCCAGGCCGAGTCGATCGAGGAGTTCCGAAGCCGTCGCTCCGGGCAGGGCCTCCCCCAGGGACTTCAGGGATTCGAGGGATTTCTCGCCCAAACCCCTCGGAGGCGTGTTCAGGAGACGAAAAAGGCTCACCCGGTCGAATGGATTCGCCATGGCCCTCAGATAGGACAGGAGGTCCTTGACCTCTCTTCCCTCGAGAAATCCTCCCCCGCCCTTGCGGTAAAAAGGAATCCCCGCGAGGGAAAGGGCCTTTTCCAGAGGAAGGGCCTGGGCGTGGGTCCGGTAAAGAATGGCCGATTCGCCCGTGCGGCCTCCCGCTCGCTGCCAGTCACGGATCTTCTGACACACATAGTCCGCCTCCGCGTCTTCGGAAGAAAGCTCCTTCATGAAAACGGGAACCCCCGGCTCGCGGACGGCGCGAACCGTCTTGTCATAACGCTGTCCGTTCCGGGCGATCACCGAGGATGCCGCCGAGACGATCGCAGGTGTGGAACGGTAGTTCCGGGAGAGGAGGATCCGGCGGGATCCGGGGTAATGCTCCCCGAAGGACCGGATATGAGAGACGTCCGCACCCCTGAACTGGTAGATACTCTGATCGTCGTCCCCCACGACCGTCACATTGCTCCGGTTTCGGGAGAGAAGACGGATCAGCTCCTCCTGGAGCGGGTTGGTGTCCTGGTATTCGTCCACCAGAATATGGTGGAACTGCCCCCGAAGCTCTCCTGAAATCTCCGGAGAGCCGGAGAGAAGGGCCACCAGACGGAGAAGGAGGTCGTCGTAGTCCAGGGCGCGATTGGACTCGAGATCCTTTTCATATTCCTCGTAGCAGGTGGCGAGCCATCGATTTGTCCCGAACAGACGTCTCGCGAGATCGGCCCCCGGTTTCTGGCGGGCGTTTTTCCAGCGGCCGATCTGGCGGAGGGCGTCCTGAGGGTTCAGATCGTCTTCGGTGATGCGATGGCGCTTCATGATCCCCCGGACGAGCGCCTTCTGGTCACCGGAGTCATAAATGGTAAAGTCGGGAGAGAGCCCCGCCTGTCCGGCATATTTCCGGAGAAGACGCGCCGAAAGGGAATGGAATGTCCCGACCCAGGGAAGCCGGGTCCCAGGGACTTTACGGGATATCCGTTCCACGAGCTCCCCCGCCGCCTTGCGCGTAAAGGTGGCGACAAAGAAGTGCTCCCCGCCCTTTCCGGACCGGTCGATCAGCCTCAGGAGCCGCTCGATCACGACCCGTGTCTTTCCGGAGCCCGCGGGGGCCAGTACGAGAAGGGGACCCCCTTCATGAAGAACGGCCGCCTCCTGTTCGGGATTGAGAGGGATGTCGCGGGTATCCGAACCGTTCAAGAGGTCGGAGCTCCCCCGGAATCGAGAATCCGCGATCGCCACAGACCGGCAAACCGGTCCGAGCTTTCCTCTTCCTCATCCTTGGCGACAAAGAGGATTTCCCTCCCGGACGGAGAGAAGACGGGACGGCAGTTGACCAGCTTCGCCGTGGCATCGACCGGAAGGATCCGGCTCGGAGCTCCCCCCGACACCTTCTGGAGAAAGGGCTCGGTGGGCCAGGTCCAGAAGGGCTTGGAATCGGGCCTGGTCCGGAGGTAGAGGAAGGACTCTCCCGTGGGTGCCCAGAGAGGGTAGAGGCTGTAGCCCGTCTTGACCACGGGAACGGTCGATCCGGCCTCCGGATGGTAGAGGGCGATTCCCCGTCCTCCCGCTTCGAGCTGCATCTCCATCAGGACCTCTGTTCCCGCTCCGGCAAGCAGTGGATAAAAAAACTCCCGATGCTCGAGAATCACGTGGTCTTCCCCGGTCTCGAGGTCGAGACGGTGGATGGTGTTTCGCTTCTGGGGACTCTCCACCCGACGGTCCCGGGTGTGGAACCAGAGGGACCGGCCATCGGGGGAAAAGGAAAAGTGGTCGAGATGCTCGGAGGTGCGGAAGATTTCGCGGGACGGCGAGCCCGGCTCCCAGAGATGCAGAAGGCATTCCTCCCGGAAACGGCCCTCCTTGAACCGGATGATATAGACCAGCCGGTCACCCGCCGGAGACCAGTGGAAGTCGCCCAGGGCCTCCTCCTGGGCAAACCGGCCTGAAGGCCAGTCGATCACGTTGACCGGGTTTTCTCCGAGGGGCCCGCTAACCGTGAGCTGGTCGCCCAGAATCATATGCTGCGTGGTCTTCCAGAGAATCTTCCGGGTGTAGGGCTTCCAGCGCTGGCGGGTGTGTACGGCGAGAAGACGCCCCGAGGGGGACGGCAGAAGGGCCTGGGGGCGAATCGCGTCCGGATCGAACGGAAAGGGCTCGACCGTTCCCGTCAGGGTGTCAAGCCGCTGCAGGGACCATCGGGCTCCGTAATGCTCCCAGTTTGCGCGGTCCTGATGGAAGGTGATGTACCGGCTGTCCGGAGACCAGGCATAAATCAGCTCGCTCGCGCCCCGTCCACGTTCCCGGTAGTTCACCGCCACCAGATTCTTCCCCACGTCATGGAGAACCTCGCGGGACTTGGCGTCAAGGACTGTCAGACACCCCAGATCCCGCGTCTCGTGAATGGTGTCCGGATCGGTCAAGCGGACGAAGGCGATTTTGGAGGAGTCCGGAGAGAAGGAGGGAATAACCACCTCGACCTTTCCGGGAACCAGGGGTTCTGTTTCGATCGTCCAGTCATGGGCCATGGCAAAAAACTCCTCAGTGTGTTATTCGACGGTCACCGACTTGGCCAGATTCCTGGGCTGGTCGACATCGTTTCCCGCCATGGAAGCGGCCCGGTAAGCCAGAAGCTGCAGCACCGCCGAGGCCAGAAAAACCCCGTCCCACCCCTGACAGGCAGGAATCGGGACGGAAGGAGGCGGATCATTCGCCTCCCCGCTGGCCGGACAGATCGTCAGGACCGTCCCGCCACGGGCCTCTATCTCGCGAATGTTAGACATCTCCTTGACGCGGAGCAGTGGGTCCACCAGGGGGGCCACGATCAGGACCCCCGGCTCCACCAGGGCGATGGGTCCGTGCTTGAGCTCACCACCGGGATATCCGTCGGCGGGACGATAGGTGATCTCTTTAAGCTTGAGGGCTCCTTCTATCGCCAGGGGATAATCGATCCCCCGTCCGATGAAGATGACAAACCGGGCATCCAGCACCTGCCGGGCCATCCGTTCGATCGCATCCGGACCGAGCGATCCCAGAAAGCCTTCCAGCCTTGCCGGAGAACGGACGAGGGCCGCGAGGGATTCCCGGACCTCGGGACTCTCCCTTCTCCCGAAGTAAAGCGCAAGCAGCCAGACCAGCGTCACCTGTGCAACGAACGCCTTGGTCGAGGCGACGCCGATCTCGGGGCCTGCCCTTGTCAGAAGGGTCGCCTCGGTCTCCCGGGTGATCGAAGATCCTCCGACATTGGTGATGCCCACCGTCAGGTATCCATCCTTCCTGGCCAGCTCCAGAGCTCCCAGGGTGTCGGCAGTCTCTCCGGACTGGCTGATCCCAATGACCCAGGCCCCTTTTCTGGCGCGCAGTGGACGGTAGCGGAATTCCGAGGCGATCTCGACCCTGACGGAAATGGAGGAAAAGGATTCGATCATGAGCCGTCCCAGGAGGGCGGCGTGGTAGGAGGTCCCGCAGGCGACGAAAACGATTTCGGTCGGATTGGGACCGAGACGCACGAGCTCCGGCAGGATCACCCGGCTGTTTTCTTCGGCCAGACGTCCCTCGAGAGTGTCGATGATCGCCCGGGGTCCTTCGTAGATCTCTTTTTCCATGAAGTGCCGATAATGTCCCTTTTCAGCCTGGACCGGATCCCAGGGCACCTCTTCGAAGACGGCCGGAACGGATTGGCCATCCTCGAGACGGCACAGGGAAAGTCCTCCGGGAGAGAGCGTCGCCAGAACCTCCGGAGGCAGCGGCATGACCCGCCTCGTCCACTTGAGAAAAGCGGGGACGTCCGAGGCGGCAAAATACTCTCCCTCCGCCTCCCCGAGAATCAGGGGCGCCCCTTTTCGAACAGCCACGAGCTGGCCGGGACATTCCTCGCTCAATACGGCCAGGGCGTAGCTTCCCTCCACTCCGGTCAGTCCCTTTCGGACCGCGGCCGGAAGATTGCCTTCTTCCCGGTACGCCCTGTGGATCCTGTGAGCCAGCACCTCGGTGTCCGTTTCAGAGGAAAAGACGTATCCCTCTTCGATCAGCTCCCGGCGAAGGGCCCGCTCGTTCTCGATGATGCCGTTGTGCACCAGAACGATCGGCCCGGAGCGATGGGGATGGGCGTTTTCTTCGGTAGGGGCGCCATGGGTCGCCCACCGGATATGGCCGATCGCCGCACCCGGAAGACCCGACGTTCCCTGGAGCGCCTCGGTGAGGCGGGAGAGCTTTCCGGAGGCCCGGACCACTGCCATGGCCCCCCCCATGCCGAAGAATGCGACTCCCGAGGAATCATAACCACGGTACTCGAGGCGGGATAGGGCCTCCGAGACCACCCCGACGGGTTCGCGCGACCCCGCGTAGCCGATGATGCCACACATCATTCCTGTCCTTTTTTATTCGGTGATGACTGTCCGCTTCGGGAGGAACCCCTCTCTTTCCTGCGGCGGTGATAGCGGATCCCTCCTTCGGCGCGGATCTCGGCTGGAGCTCTCCCGATGAGGAGCGCATCCTCCGGGAGATCCGAAACCACCGTCGAGCCTGCGGCGATAACCGACCGGTCCCCCACACTGACGGGCGCCACGAGCTGGGTGTCGCTCCCGATGAAGACGCCGGATCCGATCCGCGTCTTGAACTTGTCGTAGCCGTCGTAGTTGCAGGTGATCGTTCCGGCTCCGACATTGGTGTCGGAGCCCACCTCCGCGTCACCGAGGTAGGAGAGATGGTTCACCTTTGATTTGGCACCCACAACCGTCTTCTTGGTCTCGACGAAATTCCCCAGATGGGCCTCCTCCCCCAGATCGGTCCCCGGGCGAAGGTGGGCGAAGGGTCCGGCGACCGAGCGGTCCCGGAGGATCGCCTCAGTGGCCACGACGTAGTCCCTCAGGATGACGCCGTCACCCACCACCGTGTCGGCGAGGTGAACACCAAGGCCGATACGGCAGGAGCATCCTATCCGGGTCTTCCCTTCGAGAACGGCCTGGGGCATGATCACCGTTCCCGCGCCGATCGAGACGAGGGGTCCGATATCGGTCCGGGAAGGATCCCAGAAGGTGACCCCCTTCTCCATGTGGCTCCTGTTGATGCGGGTTCTCAGATGGGCCGTCACCTGGGAGAGCTCTTCCTGGGTATTGACCCCCAGCATGCACTCCGGCGTCATCGGGAAGGTGCGTACGGTTCCTCCTTCCTCCACCACAAGGGAGACGAGCGTCGTGAGGAATCTCTCGTTCTTGACGGAATCGGAGGGAACCCGCGAGACGGCGGAAAGAAGTATCTCCCGTGGAATGAGATAGATCCCGGCGTTCACTTCAAGGATCTTTTTTTCATCTTCAGAGGCCCGGCTCTCCTCCCGGATATCGACCACACAGCCGGAGGCGTCCCGGATGATGCGGCCATATCCCCGGGGATGGGAGAGTTCGGCTGTGGCAAGACAGAGAGCTCCGGGAGACTCCTGCCCCATCCCGGCGAATCTCGCCAGAAGCCCCTCGTCGAGCAGGGGACCATCCCCGTTGACCACCAGCAGGTGGGAGGCCTTTCCCGAGAGAAAGGGGCCGCTCGTGGCGACGGCCTCCACCGCCCCCCACGTTCCGTCCATGACGGGCTGGACGACAAGGGCCGGCTTCCGGCCTGCGGGATCCTCGAGACCGGGATTTCTCCAAAAACCTTCGGGACGCACGACGACATGGATCTGCCCCAACAGCGATCCAAGCGAAAGGAGCGCCCTCCAGGGGTAGGAAACCAGGGTCTCGCCAAGGACGACCGATTCGACCTTGGGGACGGGAGAGGCCATCCGGGTTCCGAATCCTGCCGCGAGGATCGCTCCGTCAATGATCATGGAACACCTCCTCTGGCATCCGGGACACGGGAAGGCGCGAGGGCATTCCCAGGCCGCCCGAGAGAATCATCCGTATCCCTTCCTCGACCGGGAGCTGGGTTTCGACCACCATGGATTCGGGAATGAAGGCCTGGACTCCGATATAGAGATTGTTGCTCGGAAAGAAGACGGACGCATATCGGACGGGATCTCCGTCCATGGTCACCCACGCCGTCAGAAATCCCATCGTATAGGCTCCTTCACGGGGATATTCCGCCAGGACGACCTTCTTGAACCCTTTGCCGCCGGAGGGGGAAAAGGCATCGAGGATCGTCTTGATGGCGGTATAGAGCTTCTTGAAGATAGGGATGTGCCCGAGAAGCCCTTCGACCATTTCCAGAAGCTTCCGTCCGATCACGTTGGTCGCAATGACGCCGACCGAGAAGATCACCAGAAGAAGCACGGCCACTCCCAGGCCGGGGATAGGGCGACCCGCAAGAAGGATCACGAGAGGGTCGAGCAGGGAGTCGAGGAATATGAAGATGCGGTAGAGGATATAGCCCGAAAGGGCCACCGGCAAAACGATGAGCAGGCCGGTGATGAATTGCGTCCTGAGCGTGGTCCTAATCCTGTCGCCGCTTGCCTGAATCCACCCCAAATGGGCCCCCTTCAGAATGATTCCGAACCCTGAACCATCCCACCATCGTACCTATTTTCCGATCTCTTGGGCAAGCTTCAACGGACCCAGCGGTCGACGGCGGTATGGAGGGCCACCCGGCGCGCACCTTCCCGAAAAACGATGGCAGGCTCGCGGTGGCTCTTCATCTCGTCCTGCCAGAGAGGGACATAGCGGGAAGACACGAAGTCCACCAGGGCCGACCGCCGGTCCCTGGCCAGACGGTCCCATCCGGGTCCCACATGGACTCGCAGGACTTCGCCCTCGAATCGGAGAGAAGCGGCAAGCAGTGCCGGAGTCCCTTCGGAGGAAAAATCCTTGTTGGCCGCCGTCACGATTGCTCCGGCCTTTTCGCGCAGGTCCGTTTCCCGCTTCAGGATCCCCCGATTTCCGGCAGATCCCGCCGCCGGTCCGGAGATTCTGACCATCGTGACGACAAGGGCGACCAGAAGCGCCCCTCCCAAAACAAGGATCACCACTTTCTTGCCCACATCGCCTCCCGCGGACGAATCCATTCCCGGCACAAAAGACATTCCCTGAAATTTTATTGTATCATTCGAAGGAGTGCGATGCCGATCCCCGTCCACCCCCATCCAGAGGGAGCCCCGGGAAATGTCCAGATTCGCTTCATGTCGTCCTGGCTTTTTTTCCGTCCTGATTCAGATCCTCATCTTGCTGGCGGCCCCCGGAGGCCTTCACGCGGAATCGAGGAGCCACCGCTATTACCCGAGCCCCAGCCCGCAGTTTGCCTCCCAGCTCGAGATCGAGACCGTCTCCCTTCTTTTCCGAGACAACAACATTCTCGTCTCGGACACCCGCCACAATCTGATATTCATGAACGCAAGCGGTCTCACTGAAACGGTCCCCCAGGTCTCGGCCTCCGGAATCCGTCTTCTTCCCGTCGAATCCGGACAGGCCGTGGTGGTCGCGGGCAACACACACACCGCCCCCGTCCCCACCTCCCTTCCACAGCCGGCCCTCTCGCTCGGGATCGCCCCCCTTTCGGTGGCCGAAGCGGGAAATCTCGTCTACATCGCCGACGGATCCGGACGTATCGACGCCCTGAACCTCAGCGCGGGAGAGCAGGAGCTGATCCTGATTCCCGACTCGAAGATCCGGATCAATGCCGGAGCCCACATCTCCAAGCTCCTCAAGAGATCACCCACCATGGGCAAGCTTCTGGGAATGGCCACCACCCTTCCCATCGAGCCGGGGTATCTGTCGGCCATCGCCGGCGGAGGAACCATCCCCCTGGGCACCCTTCCCGTCGACGCCCTCCGGGCGCGGATCAGCCCGATCGCCCTGTCGGCCAACTCCGACGGACTCTTCATCGCGGGAGAGACGGGACATCTGATGTACCTGAACAACACGACCGCTCCCAGGACTCTTCCCGTCGTCGAAGGTCGGACGCTTCGACAGGTGAAGGTCCGGCCGGGACAGATTTTCCTGGCGGCCAGCCGCGGGGGCGAATCCGATCCGGAGCCGGGATCAGACCCCGTCCCGGCGCTGGCGTCGACAATGAATCCCATCACCCTCGTGGCCAGTGGAGATCGCCTCTTCACTGCCGATCAGGGGGGAGAAATCTTCGAGATCAACCTCTCCTCAAGCCCCTTATCCCTGCCCGACGTCGATGGAGAGGGTCAGCCGAATCTTCTCGACCCCGGGATGGCGATCCGGATCGCAGGGGGCGGAACACACCTCGTCCAGGGAACCCCTCTTCCGGCTCTCGAGGCCATGCTCAGACCGCGCTCACTCGCCTACGATCCCCGGGGCATCCTGTACACCGGGGACATCGAGGCCACCCTCGAGGCCGGACGGATTCTCGCGATCAACGTCTCCGACCATCCGGTCCCTCTTCCCGTCATGAAGCACGGCACTTTCCGAAAGGTCACCCTGGCTCCAGGCCGGATCCTCTCCATTGCGGGCAATTCCCGCCGACGCCCTGTCGCACCGACGTCACCGACTTCAGCCGGTGACGTCGGCATCGAACCGGTCCAGCTCTCCTTCCGGAACGGTCTTCTGGCGGTGGGCGACCTTCTCGGTTCCATCGACCTCATGAACATGACCTTCCGGAACCGGCGCGCCTTTCCCAACGACCGCCAGAAGTCCCTGATCCTTCCCCCCGGGACAATCCTGTCCCTGATGGGAAACGGATTCGGATCCTCCGAAAAACCCAGCGACGAGGTCCCCTGACCCGACTCTTCGGGTCAGGGGGTTTCGAAAGGGGACTCCTGCAGGATGAGGGTGGGAACCCCTCCGGAGGGACAGTCAAGGGCAACGGGAACATTCAGGGGCCAGGTCGCCATGGGGGTTCCATGGCCTGGAAGGCTGGCCTCCATGACAGGGACCTTCCCTACGAGAGAGAGCACGAGATCGGACACCGACGGGGCCGGATCGTCCTCCCGGGGAATCCATCCCGAAAACGGGCCCACCACGATTCCTGCCAGCCGGTCGAGAGCCCCCGAAAGGAAGAGGGTGCGGAGAGCCCGGTCGACGGCATAGAGCGGTTCGTCCACATCCTCGATCAGCAGGATGGCCTCCGAAAAATCCGGAAAAAAGGGTGATCCGGCCAGATGCGCAAGGGACTCGAGGTTGCCCCCGACCAGCCGTCCTCGGGCGCGACCGGAACGCAGGATCCTGGCCTCACCCAGCGGGAGGGGATCCCCATCGCCGATCCTCCCGGCCATCATCTCCCACCAGAGCCAGAAGGTCTCTTCGTCCCTGAGCTCCCGGGCGTTTGGCCCCCAGAACGTGGTCAGGCACATCTTCCGGGCGAGGGCGGCGTGAAGATAGGTCATGTCGGAAAATCCGCAGACGAGGGGAATGCCCTTCGGAAAAAGGGGCTCGGGGCTCTCCCAGGCGCCAAGGAGCCGGATCGCTCCTGCCCCTCCACGATACGAGAGGACCCCCCTTCCTGAGCCATCCATGACGGCCGAGAGGAATTGCCGCATCCGGGCCCGCTCCGGGGAGACGAGGGAGGAAGAGGGCTGTGGATCACAGAGGACTGGGGAAAGACCGACGTCGACGAGCCGTTCATGGACCCCCTCCCATTCGGGGAAGGGGGCGGTCAGGCCGGTTCTGACGACAAGAAGGGCATCGCCTGACCTCAGGGGACGGGAAGGTCGGAGAATCCGGCCCAACCTCAGGTCTCTTTCATGAGGTAATCAAGAAACATCTCCCGGATCGCTTCCGGAAGGTCCAGTCCCCTCTCCGAGACCTTCAACAGAAAGGCCTCGTAGAGTTCGGGAGGAACCGCAATCCGGATCGAGCGGTCCTTCGCCTCCGCACCGGGCTCCGGATCCGGAGCTACCGGAGCGGGCGGAATCTCTCCCGTCTCGATGAAGTCGGATATCCGGGGAGGGCGGACGATGTCGCGCATCGAGGGTCGGGACTGCTTCATGGTGACTCTCTCATCCCGACAGTGACGATCTCTTCCACCAGCGCCCTGTATTCCGAGGAGGAGGGCCCGTCGGGGAAGTAGTCGACGATCGTCTTTCCGGCCGTCACCGCCTCCGCCAAGGCGATTCGCTGGTGAATGGCCGTCTCGAACAGGGGAAAGGGAAACTCCCGGAGGGCCTCCACCGATTCGCGCGACAGGCGCGTCCCGTGTATCTTCCGGTTCAGCAGAAGCCGTGTCAGGAGTCCCGGATTGAGCTGCTGGGCCTTCCGGATGAGGCCGACGATGTCGGTCCCCGACCAGAGGTCGAGCGGACTCGGCTGGAGGGGAATGATGGCGAGGTCAGCGATGACCAGCGCCGACCGGGTGATCGTCTCCATCCCCGGCGGGGTGTCGATGACGACCAGGTCGTATTTTTTTGCCATCTTGGGTATTTCCTGGTCGAGGACCGGCATGGGGAGGGCGATGACGCCGACCGGGAAAGGGCCGGATGCGAGCCCCCTCCACTTCATGGCGGATCCCTGGGGATCGGCGTCGACGAGGAGGACATCCATCCCCCTGCGGGCGAAAGCGCCGGCCAGGTTGACGGCCGTCGTCGTCTTTCCGCACCCGCCCTTCTGGTTCGCGATGACGAGAATCACCGAAGCTCTCCTTTTTCTCAGGGGGCGTTTCCGAATTCCCGGACGCGGTCCCGGATGACCCGAAAGGCGATGTCATAGAGCACCTGGCCTTTCTCGCCCGTCGCGAGAGACGGGTCCGAACCCATCCGTCCGTCCGGATAGAGGGAGCGGAACCGGTCCGGCCCCAGGGGCCATTCATGGTGCGGATCGGGAGCCTGTCCCGGAGAAATGGGCGTCTGACGGTCCGGGAAAAGGTGCCAGGTCACCGAAACCTCTCCGCAGGTCGCGTGATAGCCGTTCACCCCTCCGAAAAACTCCTTCTCCTTTTCCATGACCTCGGGCAGAAGCCACCAGTTGGCCAGGGTGGTCCGACCCTCCGGATGATCCGCCAGAAACTCGGAAAAGGCGGCCTTCAGGGAGGAATCGTTTCCCCCGTGGCCGTTGACAAAGAAAAAGCGACGGAATCCGTTCCGGTAGAAATTGGACAGGATTTCGCTCACGACGAGAATGAGGGTCCGAGGCGAGAGCGAGGTGCTTCCGGGAAAGGCCAGATGGTGGTGGGACATTCCGTAGGCAAGGGTCGGCGCGACCAGAATCCCCTCCGCCTCCCCCACCCTGCGGGCCAGCGCCTCCGCGACGAGATGATCGGTCCCGATAAGCCCGTTGGGGCCATGCTGCTCGACCGAGCCCACGGGAACGATCAAAAGGGGCGACCTTTTGAGATACCGCTCCACGTCCGGCCAATGTGTCTTGGCGAGTTCCACCTGCCCTCCCGATTTTACGGTTCGTGGCTGACTTCTGATTGGCCCTATCCTACCATAACCGGATCCGGATTGACCTCACCGGACCCGGACCCTCCGCCGGGAAGGGCGTTCCGGCCTCCTGATTTCAAGATAACTCTCTTGCATTATTATTTTTATTGAAATATCATCTGAGGATCTCCGGACCCTGTCAACATCCCGGATCCCAGACAAACACGAAGCAGGGAGGGTTCATGACCGAGCTCCTGTTCGAAAACGGCGAGCACCGCTACTTTCTTCTGGGATTCGGGGAATCGTCCCGGGAGGAGGGAATCCCCTCCAACCAGTATCTCGTCACCCGCGACGGCCAGGCCGTCCTCTTCGATCCCGGCGGCTCCGGCCTCTTCCCCA